>DATKPM010000104.1:0-100461 GCA_035524135.1 Candidatus Acidiferrum sp.
TGGCGGAGCGGGCGAGCCATCGGACCATTGGCCGACCAAGACCATGAAAGTCGTTACGCGTTCTTCCGGGTCATCCGCCGCGATTACGGGCGAGCTCGCCAGATTGGCTCCCCAGGTTGCTGCCACGTCGCCCGAAACATAAAACATCAGATGTGGATGCCAGCTCTTGCCCTCGTCGTTCAGGTACTGGCTCTTCGACATCATGTAGCACATCGCGCCAGGCTCGAGCGCGGGGAGTTGCTTCGTATCCAGGGCCGACGCGGTGGCCTCAGCGATCTCCGCCTTCGATTTTCCCGCCAGAACCAGTTTTGTCTTCATCAAGTAGATGGGCAGAAAGGTCCTCGCGGCCGCCGGATTAAAGCAAATCGGAGAGCGGACCTTGGGATTCCAGAACTCCTGGCTATCGGTGGCGGCGCCCCAGGATCGTTCGACGACACATACAAAACCATTCGTGCCGTTTGCCGCGGGGGTGTATCCCTCGCGTCCCAGCACCATCGCAGCGGCGGCTTCGGAAACGGATTTTGGAGCCGCGCTGCGAGCCAGCGCGATTTCGGAATTCTGATCGGGCATCAAGTACTGCCCGAGAGGAGCCATGGCGGGATAGGAAGACTTCTCCGAGCGCGCTCCTGCTTGCAAGGTTGCGCCCGGCAAGAGAAATTGCGCGAGGAAAGCCGCGGCGAGGAAGCGGATCGTCATCTTTTGCATAGAACCCTCCGCTACTTACTTCCGATATGGGAACCCTGGCTTTGAGATCGAAGCCCCGTCCTGATGGCTTTATCAGATCACGGAAGGGGCGTCAATCGATTGGTCGAGGATTGGGTGGGTGCCGATCGGAGGGATGGGGCATTCGCGCCTGTGCGATACGGCCCGCTAACTCGTAGATGCGGGGATGAATTTGTAGCCGACGCCGCGGACGGTGAGGAGATGTTTCGGATGCGCGGGGTCTTTTTCGATGTAGCGGCGGAGGCGAACGATGAAATTGTCGATGGCGCGCGTGTCGGTGTCTTCAGCAAGGCCCCAGACGTCTTCGAGGATGGATTTGCGCGAGATGTTTTTTCCGGCGTTGCGGATGAGGTGGCGCAGGAGCTTCGCCTCCATCAGAGTGAGGCGGATCGACGAGCCGTCGGCGCGAATTTCGAGGTTGGCGAGGTCGATGGTCTTGCCGTCGATGGAAAATGTATCGGCGGGCACGCTGCCCGCGCCGCTATTTGCGCGCGAGCTCTCACGCGACTTGGAGCCGGACGAAGCGTGCTGATCGCGCAGCCATTCGCGGCGGCGCAGCAGTCCCTGCAGGCGGGCGAGGAAAATCGGGAGGTCGAAGGGCTTCGGCAGGTAATCGTCGGCGCCGGCGGCAAAGCCCTTCAAGACATCTTCGGCGCGGCCCCGCGCGGTGAGCATGAGAACGGGCACGTAATTTTTCTGAGAGCGAAGCGTGGAGGCGACTTGGAAGCCGTCGCGGCCGGGGAGCATCACGTCGAGAACGACCAAATCAAAATGTTTTTTCTCGCCGCTGAGAAGAACGAGGGCGGTTTCGCCGTCGGCGGCGACATCGACTTGATAGCCTTCCGCTTCGAGATTAAAACGCAGGCCCTGGGCGAGGTGGGCTTCGTCTTCGACGACGAGCACGCGCGTCATGCAGCAAGCCTCGGGAGTTCGATGGTAATGGTGGCGCCGCGGCCTTCGCCGCCGCTTTCGGCAAAAACGCGCCCGCCGTGCGATTTGGCGATGGAGCGGACGATGAAGAGGCCGAGCCCGGTGCCTTTGAACGTGGCGCGATTGCGCGCGCGCACGCGATAGAAGCGCTTGAAGATGCGCTTCAATTCATCGTGCGGAATGCCGACGCCGCGATCGCGGACACGCAGCAGAACGTGTTTTTCGTCCGGCGCTTCCACCTGCACGGTGACGGCGATTTTGTCGCCCGAATATTTGATGGCGTTGTCGAGGATGTTCGTGACGGCGGTGCGGAGGTCTTCGGGATCGCCGTTCACCTGCGCGACGCCGCCGGAAGCGGTTTCGGTGAACTGCATGGCGCCGGCGGCGAGATGGTGGCGCGAGCGGGCAACATCGACGCATTCGCGCACGAGCGCGCCGAAATCGACGGGAACGCGATGGCGGCGCGTGGGGCGATGGCTGGCCTTGCCGGCGCGGAGAACCTGCTCGACGGTGCCGAGAAGGCGATCGGTGTCGGCGAGCATGCGCTCGTAGAATTTCTGGCGCTGCGCTTCATCGACATCGCGGCGCTGGAGCGTCTCGAGGTAGAGGCGAATGGAAGTGATCGGAGTTTTCAGCTCGTGCGTGACGCCGTTGATGAAGCTGTCGTGCTGCTCACCGCGGCGAACTTCGCGGACGAGAAACGCCGTGTTGAGAATGACGCCGAAAATGAGCGCGGCGAAAAAAATGACGCCGAGCACGAGAAGAACGGTCTCGCGCCAGTTGAGGATGATCCAACTGACGTTGAGGGTGATGGCGAGGGCGACGAGGCAAATTCCGAAAACGACGAAGAAGGCGATGGCTTTGCGGCGAGTGGCGAGTTGCATGGAGGCCTTGCCCTAGATTGTAGCGCGGGAGGCGCTTCCGGGGTTAAAACCCTGAAGCCCAGGTGGAGTAGTGTCGGGACGAAAGCTCCCTCCCCAAATCCGGACTTCCAAACCCGCGGCGCCGAGAAAACGTTAGAGGGAAACGGCCTCGGTTTGAGGCTGAGCGGCAGGCGAGGGAGCGGCGGGCAAAGCTTCGGCGGCGGCCTGCGTAATCGCCGAGGCTTTTTTCTCGAGCGCGTCGAGATGGACGCGATAGACCTGCTTCGCGAGGCCAATTTTTTCAAGCAGCCAGATGCCGTACCAGTTCAAATCGATTTCATACCAGCGGAGGCCGTGCGCGGAAGACGTTGGGTGCGCGTGATGATTGTTGTGCCAGCCTTCGCCCCAGGTGAGCAGAGCCACCCACCAGCAATTCGTCGAAAGGTCGCGCGTCTCAAAGCGGCGCGAGCCGACCATGTGCGTCGCGGAGTTGACGAGCCAGGTGGTCTGCAGCAGGACGCTGGTGCGCAGGAAAATTCCCCAAAGAACCATCGGAATGCCGCCAACGGCGAGCAGGATCAGGCCGAGAACGATCATCGGAACGTAATGATATTTGGTGATCCAGACGTGGAAAGGATCCTTGGCGAGATCGGGGACATATTTCGAGAGCGTCTTGGTGTCGTGATGCATGGCCTTGCCGGTGAGAATCCAGCCCATGTGGGCCCACCAAGTGCCGTCGATGGGAGAGTGCGGATCGCCTTCTTTGTCGGAATGCTGGTGATGGATACGGTGCGTGGCGACCCAGAAGATCGGCCCGCCTTCGAGGGCGATCGTGGCGCAGATGGTGAGGAAATATTCGAGCCACTTGGGAGTCTTGAAGCCGCGATGCGTGAGGAGGCGGTGATAGCCCATGCCGATGCCAAGGCTGCCGGAAATCCACCAGAGAAACAGAGCGACGAAGAAGGCCTTCCAGGTGAAGAAAAACAGAGCGGCGACGGCGCCGAGATGAAACAGGGTCATGAAGATTGTGGTTACCCAGTTGATCTCGCCCTTTTCGGAAGCGTCTTTCCGTAAAGCTTCGATTTCGGTGGGCATCGTGGCCGCGGCTCCTTTGCGGGCATCAGCACAGAAACGGAGTTTGCTATCAGCCCGAATCGACAGAATAGCAGGGGGCGTGAGCCGCCACTGTAATAGTTCTGTAATACCGGAGGGTGGAGGCGTATCCGTTATCTGTACGGAATGACAGGTGGTTAGGGCGAGAGGCGGCAGGGAAATATGAGGTTAGGGCTTGGCGTTCTTCAGGAGGACGATATCGCTGGAGCGGGAGCCGCGGGTGAGGAAGAGCGTCTTACCGTCTGGCGACCACGTGTACTCGCGGATGATTCCAGAGGAAAAATTTGTAATTTGCTTGAAGGGGCCTTTGGGAGGCGCCCACTGCCAGAGGTTGCTCGCGCCGCCACGCAAGAGGACGAAATCCACGGCGCGGCCGTCGGGTGACCATTCCGGCGCGCCCTCTCCCACGATATGGCCGATGGGCATTTCAAAAGAAAAAACAGGAGGACCGCCCTGAACCGGAACGGCCATGACCTTGGTCCGCTCTTGCGGGGCGCTGGGATTGCCGCTCTGGTAAAGAATCAGTTTATTGTCTGGCGACAGAAAAACGATGGGGCTGAGCTGGCCGGGCAAATTCAGCCCCGTGGGATTTTCGCCGTTGATGCCCACGCGCAAGGATTTCAATGTGTCGGCGTCTGCATAGAGGACCGACTGTCCATCGGGGGCGCAGATCGGAAAGAGCGAGGATTTCGTATGCGTCAACTGGACCGGATTTGAGCCGTCTGCATCCATGCGCCAAATGTCAGACTCGGAGCCATTCGTTGTGGAGTAAACAATGTGCTTCCCGTCTCCGCAACTGTCGGCGAATTGAATATTCCGATCGCTGCCCGCCACCAGAGTCTGATTGCTGCCGTCAAAATTGGCGGAATAGAGTTCACGATTACGATTCGCAATTAGTACCCGGTCTTTGCTCAGCGGCATAACGGCGGTGATAGAAGGCCCGCCGGACGTGATCTGCCTGGCGCGGGCGGAATCGCCGTCTGGAACCGCCCAGGCGTCCATGAGAAATGTGTTTTCAACAGTGACGACTGTGGAGCCGTCACGAGTCAAGTCGAGCCAGGCGAGGTCGTAATCGGTGAGGTCGTTGGTGAGCCGCTGCGCTTCGCCGGAAGGATAGGAGACGGTCCAGAGCTGACCTTGCGCGCCCCCTCCTGTTTCACGAAGTGGGAACACCAGGCCGCTGCCGTCCGGCAACCAATGGGGACGGCCGACATCGCCGTGCGTTGAGTAAAGAGTCCGCTGGGCGCCGGTCGCAACCGTTACCGCCGTGAGCTCGCCGCCGACGGCCGGAAGCAGCGATGCGAGGACGATCGTCTGCCCGTCCGGGGACCAGGCTGGAGCGAGCAATCCTGACAGCGTGACATTGCCAAGTTTCTTGGCGAGGAGATGTTCGCCGGAACCGTCGGCGTTGGCGATCATCAAGTGGACCTCTCCTTTGTCCGGCACACCCCGAGTGAACGCGAATTGTTTGCCGTCCGGAGAGAAGCTAATCGATGTGTCAATGTCGCGCACGACCAGCTGCGGATTGCCGCCCAGCGCCGGCATTTTATAAAGCGAGCTATAGAGCTGATTTTCCTTGGATGATTCGGTGAAATAGACGTAGTTTCCGTCCGGGGAAAACGTGAGGCCGTAGAAAACGGCGACGGCGGGAGGCAGAATTTGCACATCGCTCCCCGTGGCGACTTGGCGCACCATCAGGCTCTGCTGCTCACCGTCGCGCAAGACGTAGACGACATATTGGCCGTTCGGCGAAATGGCCACTCCGGCAGCTTTGCCGCTTTCGGTGAGCTTTTCGATGCCCATGTTCTGCGGGTTGAGAGCAACGAAGTGGGTACGGGATTTGAAGATCGTGAAACCGATGGCCGCCAGAATCAGAACGATTGCCACCGCCACGATCGTCAACAGTCCTTTGTGTTTCTTGGCTTCGCCGAGAACGATGGCGGCGCTGCCCGAGCCGCTGGAAGCAGATGTTGCTGCTGAAGAACTGATGGAGGGCCCCGGCGGAACGCCTGCAGCAGCATTTGAACTCGAAGACCCGGGACCGGGCGGCTCGGCTCCTCCAGAGGCGACGCCTGCACTGACCGGCGTGCGGCCGGAACTCGAATCGCGTTGGAGGCGCTTCAGATCGGTGCGCAGGTCCGCAGCCGTCTGGTAGCGCATGTCGCGGTCTTTTTCGAGGGACTTGTTGATAATGCGCTCGAGTTCCTGGGGAACCTCGGGATTGAGGCGCACGGGCGCGACGGGAGCGCGATTCAGGATGGCATCGAAAATTGCGGCGGAAGTGGAGCCGGAGAAAGCCTGGCGTCCGGTGGACATCTCGTAGAGAACTACACCGAGAGAAAAAATGTCGGTGCGCGGGTCGAGTTCTTTGCCTAGTGTTTGTTCGGGCGACATGTAAGCCACGGTGCCGACCGTAATCCCAGGGCTGGTGAGATTGGGGGAGTCGCTATCGGGGACGCCATGGACGGACTGGGTGCGCCCGTCGTTGCCCGGAGCGGCCATCATCTTGGCGAGGCCGAAATCGAGAATCTTGGTTTGGCCCCGGTCGGTGACGAAGATATTCGCGGGCTTGATGTCGCGATGGATGATGTCTTCAGAATGCGCGGCGTCGAGGGCGTCGGCGGACTGGATGCCGGATTCGAGCAACTGCTCGAGCGGCATGGCGCCGCCGGCAATGCGATGCTTCAGCGTCGCGCCCTTGAGCAGCTCCATGGCGATATAGCTGCGGCCCTGATAGCTGCCGATTTCAAAGATCGTGCAGATATTGGGATGGCTCAGAGCGGCAGCGGCGCGCGCTTCACGGAGAAATCGCTCCAGGGCCAGCTTGTCTTGCGAGACCTCGTCCGGAAGGAATTTCAGCGCGACCAGGCGGCCTAGCGTGGTGTCTTCGGCTTTGTAGACGACGCCCATGCCGCCGCCGCCGAGCCTTTCCAGCACGCGATATTGCGAAATTGTCTGGCCAACGAGGGTGAGGGCGTCTGTCAATGCGCGGACATGTTAGATTCACGACGTGGACAAGTCAATGCTGCAACGCGCAGGAATGCGGGAGAAAGCCTTCCGGGCGGTAAGTTTGGTGGTTTCGGTGGCGATTGCCGTCGGGATCGCGCTGGGAATTGTAGCGGGAGCAATGGAGTTGGCGGACCACATGGGATGGATTGTGCACCCGCGCGAAGCGACCGTGAGGGCAGTGAAGGATTGGCCGGCAGGCGAGGAGAAATCGTGCACGGTGCTGGGAGATTTGCGTGCGCCGGAGTTAGTGTGCGACCAGGGAGCGGAGGAGCGAAAGGTGCGCGTCGAGTTTCGAGGGTCGCTGCACGCGAAGGCCTGGGAGTGCGCGCCAGGCGGGGAACAGGTTGAGTGCAAGGCAAAATGATGGGTGCAAGAGCAGCCATTCCTGCAGAGAAGGGCGCTCTCCAAAAAGCAGCAGATCTTAAGAGTCCTCCGTGCCTGTCCGCGCCGCGTGCGCAGGCTTCAGGGCTTCTTTGCCTTTCGATACGATCTCAAGAACCATCGAGACCAATACGAGAAACATGAAGAGAGGCTGCATCCAGCCAAGGGATGTTTTTTCGGGCTGGCTGGCGGGGGGCTGGCTTTTCCGGATGAAAACGGTCACGCCCCTATCGGTAGAGGAGTTAGCGTTTGTGTCGCCGGGAGAGCTGGGACCGGAGCTGAGGGGAACTAACAGGAGGTTTTCACATGATAAGTTGTAGCCGCTGATGGCGTTGCGAACATATATGGCCCGGCCCATAGCCAGAGCATCGTTGTAGCCAACCAGGTGCTTCAAGCGCGAACTCAGGCGCTGCTTATCCGCCGAGCCGACCACCAGGACCAATTCGTGCGGTTTTAAGTCCTTGTTACACATCTGCTCAGCCAGGGACTTGACATTGCCCTCAATTTCGCGCCAGGTTTTATCGTCGCCGCACGATGGAATCGCTGGGGTGTTTCGCGAAATACAGCCCGGGGTAAACCCAGTGACGGCCAGCACATTTGTCCATTCCTCGTTGATGGCTTGGCTGGCGGTTTTCGGCTCTTCCCGAGGCTGGAAGTTGATTTCGTTCTTAAACTCTGACTTCCATTGAAAAAGGGCAAGCGATGCGGCGGAGAGAGCGATCAAAGCTGGCGGGCCAAGGCTGCGAAAGGACCAAGAGCCGAACATGAAACGAGATGCGAAGAGGAGAACGCCCAGGACACAAAGCCCGATGGAGGCTACCGCGGAGAAAGCGAAGAGAGGGCCCGCAAAGGGCGCCGCGGGCGGGCCGGCTGGCGACGGTTTTTCGGCGATTTGCTGCAAGAAGACGAGGCTGGCCCGATCTGAGCTTGCGATGCTTTCAACTGCGTCCGCAATCCGCGCGAGATTCGGATCGGGGACGTGATTTGGCGGAGCGGAAGGGCCGGCCCCGATCTGCCCGATGGCCTGCTCGATGTTTGCGTCGCCCGCGGATGTTGCTTGCTTGAGGTCTTGGATTGCGGCGACGATTTTGTCGTCGCGACGATTGTTTGGCGGAGCGGGGCTCGAGAGAATTTGCAAGATCACGATGACGCCGCCGAGAAGGCAGATCGACGCCCCGAGTGAAACATAGAGAGCCGCGGGCGGGCGGAAGTGGTCCAGTGGCGGAAGATGCTTCTTTGCCCACTTTCGGTATTTGAAGTAGAGGAGAGCATAAGAGAAAGTCGCAGAGAGCAGACTGAGAAGGACCAGAAGAAGAATCACGAGTTGAAAAGCGTGGTGTGGGTTGGGTTGCATCTCGGCGGCGACACTTGGAACGGCGAATTGGTTCTTACGTTCAGAATTGACGGATATATACAACGGGATTGCCCGCTGGAGAAGCGAAATGTGACGGCGCGAACAGCGGTGCGCTGGGCGAATAGTAACCAAGGAGACGCGCGGCAAAGGCGAATTGCTGAGGAAGTGCTAGATTGGACTTGAGGCACTGGATGATACTTCTGCTGCTGATGGGATTGGGCGCGGTTGGATGGGCGGGCTACAGCCTCGCAACCGGAAAGGGCTATTACAAAGGGTGCCCGCCGGGCGGATACGACCGCGATGAGAGTCCTTTCAACTATTGGGCGCCAACGATCGTCCTGCTGTGCATCGGGATTTTTGCAGTGCTGGTGTTTTTCGGAGTGATCCCGCTGCCGGCGCGGGCCTATCGTCCCTGAACTGTCTGACCTGTTCCTTTTCCTCATATTTGCGTGAGCCCGAAATGTGCTTCGGTTGACTGAGGCGATCGTGTTCCCGGCGGAGTATATTTGGCGCGATGCGAATCCTGATTTCAGGAGCGGGGATTGCGGGGCCTGCGCTGGCGTATTGGCTGCTGCGCTGCGGGATGACGCCGACGATTGTCGAAATGGCGCCGCGACTGCGCACCGGCGGCTACATCATCGACTTCTGGGGAGCGGGATACGAAGTTGCGGGGCGGATGGGGTTGCTGTCGGAGATCGAGCAGGCGGGATACCGCGTGAAAAGGATTCGCGTGGTAGGGAAGGACAGCGGGCGAGTGGTGGAATTTTCCGCCCATTCCTTCGCGAGGATTACACAAGGGAGGTTCACGAGCATTCCGCGCGGGGATCTGGCGGCAACGATTTTTCGCAGCATCGAAGGGAAAGCGGAGACGATTTTCGGCGACACGATTGCAGCGATCGAGCAAGACGCGCGCGGCGTGCGCGTGAAATTCAGGAGCGGTGTGGAGCGCGAGTTCGATCTGGTGGTCGGCGCGGACGGGCTGCATTCGCGCGTGCGCCAACTGGTGTTCGGGGAAGAGCGGCAGTTCGAAAAATATCTGGGCATCAAGGCGGCGGCATTTCAGGCGCGGGGTTATCAGCGGAGAGACGAGCTCGTCTACGTGATGTTCACGGAAGTGGGGCAGCAGGTGGTGCGGTTCGCGATGCGCGGCGACCGGACGGTGTTTTTCATCACGTTTCTGGACGAGGCGGGCGTGGTGCCAGAGAGCCTCGAGGGGCAGAAGGCAGAACTGCGCCAGAAATTCGGCAAAAGCGGCGGAGAAGGCGAGCGGATGCTTGAAGCGCTCGATAGGTGCGAGGAGCTGTACTTCGACCGCGTGAGCCAGATACGCATGAATGCGGATGGCGCAGGTGGAGGCGCGTGGAGCCGGGGAAGAGTGGCGCTCGCAGGCGATGCGGCGTCGTGTGTGTCTCTGCTGGCGGGGCAGGGATCGGCGCTGGCGATGGTGGCGGCGTACATTCTCGCGGGTGAGTTGAAAACTGCGGCAGGGAATTATCCCGAAGCGTTTAGGAAGTACGAAGAGCGGTTCGGGCCGTTTGTGGCGGGGAAGCAGAAGGCGGCGCTACGATTCGCGGGGTGGTTTGCGCCGAAGTCGCGAGCCGCGCTGTTTGCACGAAACCAATTGTTCCGGTTGCTGAACGTGCCGTGGATTGCGGATTGGTCGGTGCGCGGAGATTTTGCGGACCGCATTGAGCTGCCAGAGTATTGAATGAGTCCTGCCTGACGTCAAGCAGTGCCTTCTACAAACACGAAGGGGATCAAGGCTGGGCGTAGTAGCCGGTACGAGTGCGCACGATGGCACCGTGCTGTTCCACCTTCACTTGGAGCGAGTGGTATTCATCGGGACGGTCGGTGGGCGCGGCATCGAACGTGAGGACATAGTAGGAAGCGGCGTCGGAGACGCATTTGGCGATGGAAGTGGCGAGGTCGTTGGTGGAATTGTAAACGGCGCCGCCGCTCTGAACGCTGAGGACCTGCAGCGAAAGGTCGGCAGCGTCGACGCGGGAGGGGGAAGTGACGCCCTTTAGAAATTCTTGATAGTAGGTGATGCGCGTGGTGGCGGCATCGGCGAGGCCGAGAGGGTCCACGTTGTAAAGCGTGATGCGCGCGTCGCGGAGCGAAGTGGAATAGTTCACGATGGAGCGGAAGATCTGCTCCTCCTGCTTGGTGGTGAGTTCCACGGCGGGGCCGGTGAGCAGCGGCCAGCCGGGACTGATCCAAATCAGGAGCTTGCGGCCGGGCTGCTGTTTTTCGTACGCGATGATGGAAGTGAGCGTTTTCAAGGAAAGGTCGAAACGCTCGGCGGCACCGTAGAAGCCCTGCGAGCGATTGATGGAGCGCAGGCCGGTCTGGTATTGGTCGTACTCAGTGGCAAGTGCTTTGCCGTCCTGCGAAGGAGTCCTCTGAACCTGCGTGCCGTAGTCGGTGAAGACAATGAGCGAAACCGGATGAGGAAGTTCGCCGCCGTTCTGAAGAAGATACTGCCGGATTTGGTTGCGCTCGAAGGCGACGGTTTGCTGGCCGATGTTGACATTGTCGACCAACAGAACAACCTGGACGGGCGGATCCGAGGGCGAAGGCGGATGGCTGGTGACGACGTAAAAGGACGTGATAGGTTGCGGGTGCTTGTCGTCGAGAAGAGTGAAATCATTCGCTTGCAGGCCGCGGATGGGAGCCCCGGATTTATCGGTCACCGCGACATCGAGAGTAATGGCGCGGCTGGAAGCAGCGGCGGAGGGAGGGCGCTTGGCGAGAGAACCTGGTCCTTCCTGGGCGAAAGCAGAGGAGCAGGGAAGAAGGGCGAGTGCCAGAATTGCAGTCAGCGAACGGTTCATAGGGCGCACCTCCATAGCGAGAGCCTCGAGGAATGTTACCGCGCGGTCGAAAGAGGCAGCGCTAGAGTACCGGAAAGGGCGCGGAGGATGGCAAGGAATCTTTCGACAAACAAGGAATCCACGGCTGAGTGCCTCAGTCGATGCTCAGACCGGGGCATCACGCGCGGGGATTTTGAGGGCTGACGCGAGCGGCGACGACGATGAAGCGGAGCGGGGCGGAGCCGATATAGTCGAACGGATAGCAGGTGGTGAGAGTGAGCGTGGGATAGCCGCGCGAGTTGAGGACTGCGACGTCGGTGGGCTTTACGATTTGGGTGAATTTCACCCGGTAGGAAAAAATGCCGGCACGGGTGCGGAGGGAGATGAGGTCGCCAGTGCGGATGCGGCGAAGAGGAAGAAAGAACGTGTTGCGATGAGCCGAGAGGACAACGTTGCCGTTGTCCCAGGGAAAGGCGGTGCCGGGGATGTGGCCGACGGCGATGCGAAGATCGCCGGCCGAGACCCCTTGAATGATGACGTCTTTCATCGCCAGACGGGGAATCACGATCTCGCCAATCGGCGAGCCGGGAGCGAAGAGAACGGGATGGAGCGGCCGTGAGTTCTGCGCGGGAAGAGAAGGGGCAGGCGGGCCATTGTCAAACTGCGGCCGCTCGACGGCCTGAAAGGTGTGGGAAATCAGGAACACCGAAATGCAATATGCAATGGCAAGAATCCCGAACAAGAGAAACACCCAGCGAAGCGAAAGCAACAGGATGCGAATGCTGCGGGAGCCGCGGTGGGCGGCGGGGATCATGGCTTTTCACTCGCGAGAGTGGGCTGGGGGATAGAACCGGCATCGGAGAAATAGCCGGCGCGTGTGTGAACTTGCAGCTTGCCATGGCCCGGCGCGGAAACGGCAACGCGAATCTTATGAAAAGCGCCTGAAGAGTTCGAGGCCGAAGGGACATAGCCGATAGTGTATTGCTCGCGAATATCGCGGGCGATCTGCCGGCAGAGAGGGCCGACTTGGTCGGCAAATTGGGGGAAGTAGGCGCGGCCGCCGGTAATTTTTGCGAGGCGCTTGAGGATGCGGGGCCTGCTGTCCTCGTCGTTGGGGTCAGAGATGCCGATGAAATACATCGGGGCATTGGAGCGGCCGGCGAGCGTGGTGATGTCCCGCAGGGAGATGCTGCTGGCATTGTCGCCGCCGTCGGTGACGATCAGAAGCGCCTGGCGGCGGCCGTGGCCGTCACGGAGAGTGCGAAGGCCGGCAGAGATGGCGTCGTAGAGAGCGGTTTCTCCTTCGGCGGGCTGGCCCAAAATGGCGGAGGCCAGAAGATTGATGTCGGAGGAAAACTCGATGCCTGGTGGAAGGCCCGGCCGGACGTTCTCGTTGAAATTCTCGACGAAAATTTCGTCCTGGGGATTGCTGGACTTGACAAAAGCAGCGGCGGCGGCGACCACCTGGTCGAGCCGCGGGGCCATGCTGCCGCTGTGGTCGACCAAAATTCCAACGGTGACGGGGACATCGCCGGGGGCAAAGAGAGCGATGTGTTGGAGGTGCGAGTCTTCGTAGACGCGGAAGTCGGATTCGGGGAGTCCGGAGACGAAGTTGCCATGACGGTCGGTGGCGCTGACGGCGAGAGCGACCAATTCGGTTTTTACACGGATGTCATGGGTCGGAGTTGTTTGCTGAAGAACGGGAGGGGAAGAGGAGCGTCCGAAGCAAACGCCGGCAAACAGGAGACATGCCGTTGCGAGCAGCGTCATCCCTTGTTTGCATAGCCGATTGACCAACGGACCTCCTCTTCCACACCGCATAAGTGATGAGCAAGCTACGCCGTGCTTGATGCGCCGTCGTAACGCTTCAGGATGAAGCCGCAGCCAAGGCCGAGCGCAAGGGAGAGGCTGCCGAGCAGTGCGATGAGCGGCGTCAAACTTGCCGTTTTCGGCAGCGTCTTGTTTTCGGCGACCAGAGGATGCGGCGTTGTCTGGATTGCCTTGGAGACTTCGACTTCCTGTTTCTCCGGTGTGATGGCCGTAATCGGCGTCTTTGCCAACTCCTTCGGAGAACTTTTCACGGCGGATTCAGGCATGGCCGGAACAGATACCTTGTTGAGAGAAGCCAGCTCCACGGCGCGATGGTGCGGATACACAAACTCCGAGCCGTAGAGATCGCCGGGATAGAACCACGCGCGGATGGCCGGCGGAGAATTGGCGGCGCGCTCTTCGAAAGTGAGGACGGTTTTGGCGGTCGGTTGGAGACGATAGTCAGGAATAGCCATTACGGTCTGGTAGAGATGAGTCCGGTCGCCATTAAATATTTGAACGATGAAGCGATCCGAAGGGGAATCGAGCAGTTGGAACAGATAAGTGCCGGCGGGAAGCACGCGGCCGGGGATTTCGACAGGGCCGCTGAAGGTGAATTTGGTCGCTTCATTCCAACGATTTGCACGAGAAACGGGAGCTGCGAGCAGGCAAGCAAGCAGAACGCCGAGGCCCGCCGCGGCTCCTTTCATGGCGCGCATTTCCTGTACCTCCTAAAGGAATTTCAACGCCCTTGAAGCCACACTAATTAGGATGCAAAGAATGCGCGCGGGGAGTTCCGGGAGATAAAAGTGGGCTCGAGAGACAAACCGACGGGTCGCCGAGTCCTGATGAATTTTCTTCGCGAACGAGAGAATTGGGGGCGTCGGGGTTCCTTGACCAAAGCATGGGCAGCCGATAAACTGAATGCACAAAGACATTTTGAGAAAGGATGAGAATGCTGCTTTCGCGGGAGTACGTGAGCTACATGGCGAAAGAGGTGGTGAAGCGCCTGGTGGCCGCGAAGATGATCGAAACGAAAAACATGGAAAGAGTGACGTCGTCCCTGCGGCAGGTGCTGGCGGACGAGGTGACGGTGGAAGACCGCGTGAATGAAGAGGCGCGCGAGATATTGGCGAAGCACTCGGACGAAATGAAGCGCATGGGAGTGTCGTACCAGGAGATGTTCAAGAAGGTGAAGGGACAAATCGCCCGGGAAAGGAAATTGATACTTCGCTAATGCGATTGAGCCGAGAAAAGACCGTACGAATTTCCCACCGAATTGTCGATTACCTGGTTTCCGCCCCGGAAGTGGACTTCATCGAAGATCGCGACACGATCCGCAAGGAAGTGATGGACATCCTCACGGCGCTGCTGAAATTCGAAGAGCAGATGGACGCGGAAGTGCGCACAAAGATCACGTCGCAGAAGAAAGAGATTCTGGAAGGCAGCGAAGAGTGGGATGTGCTGTACAGAAAGTATTATCAGGAAAAGATGAAGCGCCTGGGTGTGGGAGAAGTGCCGGCGCATACATAGCGGGCAATTGATTTTTCCTTGTCGGACAAGGTTGCTTGCATTCCCCTCCTGTCTTTAGCCTTTGGCGGCGAAATATAAGACAAATTAGGGGTGGCTACGGTCGCGGACTCTCCGAAGATGCAAAAAACCAGGACGCGCCGTGCCGCTACGGACGCAGCAAATCAAAGCGCATAGTCCAGGGAAATCTCAGGTCCAAAGGCCCTAACTGCATTGCCAGTCGGCGCGAGGGATCAGGGACGGAAATTCTGATCGTCGGGGCGGCGCTTGAGAGTCGGGCGGTCAGAGTCGTCGCTGTCGTCGCCTGAAGAGCCGCCATCGGCCGAGGGATTGCGAGTTTTCTTGCGGAGCGAGGGCCCGCCCCTTTTGCCGTTGGTGACTTTCTCGTTCATTTCGATCATCTGGAGACGGCGCTTCACCGTATCGAACTCGGAAGTGGTGACGATGTATTCATCGCGTGGCGGAAGAATATCGGCAATTTCCTTTTGCGCAGCAGCAATGCGGTCGGGCGTGGGAGGATGCGTCGAGAAGTATTTTGGAATCGTCCCCGGCTGCTTCTTTTCGAGAGCCTCGACCTTTTCAAAGAAAGTGACGAAGGAGTTCGGGTCGTAGCCCGCCTTGTACATATATTGCAGCCCGAGGTAATCGGCCTCGCGCTCATCGTCGCGGGAGAATTTCAGGAAAGTCATCGGAATCGCAAGGTTGATGCCCTCGTACAGGGCGTAGCCGGCCCAGCTGTACGGGATGAAGATCATCGCAGGGATCGAGGCAAGCTGAATGATGTCGCCTTTGGTCTGCTGCTTGGTGCCGTGGCGCGCGCAGACGTGGGCGATTTCGTGAGCCATGACACCGGCGAGCTCCGATTCTTCATCGGCGTGGAGGATCAGGCCGCTGTTCACGTAGAAGAAGCCGCCGGGAAGCGCGAAGGCGTTGACTTGGTCAGAGTCAATCACCTTGATCGTGAAGGGAACGCGGGCGTCGGAGTTGCGGACGAGGTTCTGGCCGACGCGGTTGACATACTCGGTGACGACCGGATCGTCGATGAATTTCGCGCTCTTGTCGACTTCCTGCGAGAGCTGCTTGCCGATGGCAATCTCTTTTTCGAGCGAGTAGAAGTCGAGGCCTTTGCCGACGTTACGATTGCCGATGGCATTGACGTCGGCTTCGCTGCCGGGCTTGATGTGCGTGTCTGCCGGGCCCTGCTGAACCGTAGAGTCGGAAGGAGCTTCACCCGACGACTGCTGCGTGGATGACGAGGACTGCGAAGAAGATTGAGACGATGATGTCTGGCCTTGCTGTGCCTGCTGAGCAGGCAGGGAGAATCCGGCGGGAGAAGCGAGCAAGCCGACGAGGAGAGCCGAAGTCGATTGATACAACCAGGATTTCTTCATTTTGCTCCTCCCGGAAGGGCCGAACGAGCGACTCCGCTCAGGCCCACCCCTTGCCCATCTGATGGGATGTCGAGATGAGCAAAAGAGTTTCCTTTCCCCTCGGTCAGAGTCTGTGGCAGGCGGCTTGGAGGAACCGAAGGGCCTGAAGGAGAGGCTAGCACAGCTGCGGCATATGGGAGAGAGAATTTCACAAAGAAGCGCGGCAGAGCGTACTGGCCGGGCGCATACGGACAGAAACACGTCCTGGGGAGACGTATTGACGCTCCCGGCGATTCTGACTACAGTTTTAGTGTGGCGGAAGCGCGAATCCAAGTCGGTCAAGTGTGGAAGAAGGACGACACAGGTGAAACATACCTGGTTACAAAGATTTACAACGAGGCTTTGACCACGTTTGCCGTTCTGCGAAAAACGGGAGCGGAGTCCGAAAAGGCGATCAAAGCGCGAGTGGTGAGGCAGGGCGGTTTGCAGACGATTCCCGGGTTTTCGAACGCGCAGGCGGAGGATTTTTAGGAGTCGGGCGCGCCCGCGGTGAGAGCAGATTTCCTTCCGAGAAGTTTTTTCAGCGAACAATCGAGTGCGGAAAGTTACGAGGGCAGTTGGTCGTGGTGTGCTCCGGGGGCAGCATGCCGGCTCGAGGATGGCGCGGGAGCGTTCGGGTGGCGGAGAGTCAGTTGGACGAAGAGGTCGCGCTGGAAGCGGCGGTTGTGGCAGGCGCGCCGGACGGAGGAGCATCGCGAAGGAAAAGGACCACGATCCGGCCATCGGAATGAAATTCTCCGCCTGTAGCGGTCTTGGCAGTGGTGAGTGGATCCGCAGGTGTTACGTGGTCGCGTTCGGCAACGAGGCCAGTGGCGGATAAGGTGTTGTCGACGAACTCGCGCTCGCCGTCAATGGCCGGATCGATTTTGTGGGTGACGCTGTTATTGCGCTGGTCGCGTTCGAAGCCGATATCGTGCGTCGCCGCAATGCACCAGACAGGCACGCCATTGATTTCATACGGTGATTTCCAAACGCGAAGGTGATTGCGCGACATGACGACTTTGACGGGCTCGGCATGAGCGAAGCCGTAGTCCTGCGGGCGATTGAACAGGTAGAGCGTGCTCATCGGCATCGTCAGATAGTCTTTTTTCTCGAGCGAATCGACGAGGCCGGCAAGAATTGCGTCGCTGACCGAGCGATCCACCTGCACCCAGCCGCTCGCTGCGAACGTCTTCAATACCTGATCTTGAGTGCCAATCAGCAGGACATTGACCATGTCGCCGGGATTGCCCTGTTGGTCGCTCACGCGGCGCGGAATTTTCGCCAGCAGCGCGGGAGTGACTCCGGCGATGGGAGCGTCGGCGGGGCCGCCAGAGACGGCCGCAGAAGCGGTCGCCAGACCGATGTCTTTCACCGAAACTTTTACAGTGAAGCTTCCCGTGGCCGAGGAAGCTTCGTTCATTCTCTGGTTGATTCCGAGATACAGGCGTCCGGCGACGGGCGTGGAGTATGTGAGCGATTCGCCGACAGCAAAGGGCTGCGCGTAGTCGGCGGAGCCGAGACGGCCGATGACTTCGCCGTGACCGGCGTCAGGGACCGGATATTGATGGATGAGATCGAGCCAATTGCGAGTAAGACCGGCGGGGCCGAAATCCTGCGCGGGCTTTTTGTCGGTTGCGGGATACGTGACGGTTCCCGTGGCGCTGATTTCAATCTGCGCCCCGGCGTGGAAGTCAATTTTCGTGTCCATCCATTGATCGGTTGATTTTAAGGTGAAGCTATACGTCTTTCCGGCTTCGGCGGGAGCGCCGGAGGCAGGTGCGGCCGGAGCGATTGCTTGAGGGGAAGCGCTCGGCGAGGACGATTGTTGGGCGAGAGCGGCAGATGAGAGAAGCACGATGCCGCAGACAAGCAAGACCGCGAGGCAAAACAGGCGGAGAAATCCAAACCGATTCATCGAACGGCTCCTAGAGCGAACGAACAGGCATTTGGATGACATCGTCCACCTGAAGGATTTCCCGGACCACGTAGCCTTCGGCGTATTTTACTCCGATGAGGCGCCCGTAGGAGCGCGCCTGCAGGCTCATGCGGTCTTCGAGGTCGTCGAGAGGAATATGGACGCGTGGGCTGCGGTCGCGGCGCGCAGGCCGGAATTGCGAAGCATAGGCGAGAATGGCGCGCCGGCGGCGTTCGTAATATGGCGTGATGTCCACGGCGAAAGTGGGCTTCACGTCCGCATAGGCGGCGGCGTAGAGAATCTTGAATGGACGAAATGCTTCGCCGGCAAGGGTGAAGTTTTTCAATCCGGCGAGGAAGCAAGCCTCATAGCCCAGGGTGGCAGCCGTGTAATGATCCGGGTGGCGGCCTTCCCAGTAAGGGAGAATCACCGTGCGCGGCTGCAATTCGCGGATGAGCTCGGCAATGGCGACCTTGTACTCCTCGCACACGGCCAGACGCGCGTCGGGCAGGCCGAGATTGCGGCGAACCTTGAGGCCGAGAATCGTTGCGGCGCGCGCGGCTTCGCGAAGACGGGTTTCAGGAGTGCCGCGCGTGCCGGTCTCTCCGCGCGTAAGATCGAGAATGCCGGTGCGATAGCCGGCGTCGCGCATCTTTAGGAGTGTGCCGCCGCTGGTAAGTTCGGCGTCGTCGGGATGCGCCGCGATGACGAGAAGGTCGACTTTCATGAGGTCTCCGAGGTTGAATGCAAGAGAGATTCTAACAAAGGAAAACTCAAGCAAGGAAGCTGCGGGAGAAAAGAGTCGGCGGAGATGGCGCTGGGGCGGGTGTGATAAGGTGAGCGCGTGCACCGAATCTACTGGATGATGGCGATCGCTTCGTGGCTGCACCTGTTCGAGGAGTTTGTGTTTCCGGGAGGATTTCTAGGTTGGATCCGGACCTGGTTTCCGTCGGCGCGATTGACGGTGGCGGACGCGGTGGTGATCAACGCGCTGTTCGTGGGATTTGTGGCGCTGCCGCTGGTTAGCAATGTGAGCGCGACGCCGATTGTGGCGCTGTCGATTCCCGCAATTTTGGTGATCAACGCGTTTCTGCACGCCGGCGGAACGATTGCGACGCGGCGGTATTCGCCGGGGGTGGTGACGGCGGTACTGCTGTATTGGCCGATCGGGGGATATGCGATGTACGCGATGGCGCGGAGCTGGAATTTGACTGGGGCGACGGTTGCGAAGGGGCTGCTCTTGGGCGTTTGTTGGCATTCGATTCCGTTTCTGCGCGCGTTTGTGTTTCGCAGCTTTGCAGGACGCGCGAATTCCGCGAGAGGGTGAGGCATGGCGGATAAATTGCCGTTTCAAGAGCCGTTTCTGGGGCAGGTGGCGCTGGTGACGGGAGCGGGAAAGAGAATGGGGCGGGCGATTGCGCTGCGACTGGCGCTGGAAGGCGCGGACGTGGTGGTGAATTACGCGCAGTCGAAAGACGGTGCGGAGGAAACGGCGAAAGAGATTCAGGCGCTGGGGCGGCGGGCGCTGGTGGCGCAGGCGGATGTGTCGCGAAAAGCGGATGTGGAGAGGCTGTTTGCGGCCACGGACTCGGCGTTTGGACGGCTGGACATTCTGGTGAACAACGCAGGAATGTTTTTCGCGGCGGATTTTATGGAGCTGACCGAAGAGCAATGGGATTTGATTTTGAATACGAACCTGAAATCGCAATTTCTGTGCGCGCAGGCGGCGGCGCGGTTGATGAAGCGCGCCGGGCGAGGGCGGATCGTAAATATTTCTTCGCTCGGCGGATTGCAGGCATGGCCGAAGTACACGCACTACTGCGTTTCGAAAGCGGGCGTGATCCACTTGACGCGCTGCCTGGCGCGGGCGCTGGCCCCAGAGATACTCGTAAACAGCATCGCGCCAGGCACGATTCAGTTCGAAGGAGACACGCCGAACGAGGAATACATTCGCCGCGCGCCGCTGCACAAGACCGGCACGGGAGAGGATATTGCCGAGGCGGTCGTCTTTTTCTGCAAGACGGATTTTGTGACCGGGCAAATTATGGCCGTGGATGGTGGGTACATTCTGGCCTGAACGACCATTGCGCCTGTAAAAAGGACGGGTTCATCGACCCTCGCCGGCAGCGGCCCCGAAACGACAAGAATGTGGTGTAACGCTAGGAAATCACCGGGTTCGGCTTGCAGGAGTTGATTTTCAGCTCTGCAAAGGCGCGCTCGAGGACGTCGCGCTCGATCTGACCCTCTTGATAGAGCTCATCCAGCGCGGCGAGCGCGATGAAGCGCGAATCGACCTCGAAGAAATCGCGCAACGACGCGCGGCTCTCGCTGCGGCCGAAGCCGTCCGTGCCGAGCGATGCAAGGCGCCGCGGCATCCATGGCGCCACTATCTGCGGAAGAGTTTTTAAATAGTCGCTGGCGGCGACCAGGACTCCTGGAGCGTCGGCAAGCGCCTGCGACACGTAAGGGACGCGCGGCTTTTCCCCGGGATGCAGCCGGTTCCAGCGCTCCACTTCGTTGCCGTCGGTGTATAGAGCTTTGTAGCTCGTGACGCTCCACACGTCCGCCGCCACGCCGAATTTCTCTTCCAGAGTTTCCTGCGCCTTGAGGGCTTCGTTCAGAATGGAGCCGCTGCCGAAAAGCTGCGCGCGGAGTTTCGACTGCGTGTTTGGCGATTTGCGGAAGCAGTAGAGGCCTTTGAGAATTCCCTCGCGGACGTCGCCCGGCATTTCCGGCATCGCGTAAGGCTCGTTCATCACCGTGATGTAATAAAAAACGCTTTCGCCGTCTTTATACATGCGGCGAATGCCGTCCTGAATGATCACCGCAATTTCGTAGGCGTAGGCGGGGTCGTAGGCAAGCAGATTCGGAACCGGGAGGGCGAGGACGTGGCTATTTCCGTCCTGGTGCTGCAGCCCTTCGCCGTTCAGCGTCGTGCGTCCCGCCGTGCCACCGAGGAGAAATCCTCGCACGCGCATATCGGCGGCGGCCCAGATGAAATCGGCGATGCGCTGGAAACCGAACATCGAGTAGTAAATGAAAAACGGAATCGTATTGATGCCGAACGAGGCATAGGCCGTTCCCGCGGCGATGAAGGAAGCCATCGAACCGGCTTCGGTGATGCCTTCCTCGAGAATCTGTCCGTCCTTCGCTTCCTTATAATAGAGAAGCGTATTCACGTCCACGGGCTCGTAGCGCTGGCCGACGCTCGAATAAATGCCGACGGTGCGGAAGAGCGACTCCATGCCGAACGTGCGCGCTTCATCGGGAACAATGGGAACCACCAGCTTGCCGATTTCCGGGTCGCGCATCATTTTGCGCAACATGCTGACGAAGGCCATCGTTGTGGAGACGTCGCGGCCCTCGCTCCCGGCGTGAAATTCGCGGAACAGCTCGTCGTGATCGGCGACGATGGGCTTCGAGCGCACGCGGCGCTGCGGCGTGTAGCCTCCGAGCGCCTCGCGGCGCGCGCGAAGGTAGTGAATCTCTTCGCTATCTTCCGGCGGGCGATAGAACGTAACGTCGCGCACCTGTTCATCGGTGAGCGGAATATCGAAGCGGGTGCGAAATTCGGCGAGTTCGTCTTCGTTCAGTTTTTTCTGCTGGTGAGTGACGTTCTTGCCTTCGCCGGCTTCACCGAGGCCGTAGCCCTTGATCGTGCGCGCCAGAATCACAGTGGGCGAGCCTTTATGCTCGACCGCGGCTTTATAGGCGGCATAGACCTTGATCGGATCGTGCCCGCCGAGTCGCAGGCGGCGCAAATGTTCGTCCGAAATCGGCTCGACGAGTTTCAGAAGCCGGTCGTCGGAACCGAAGAAATGCTCGCGGACGTAAGCGCCGGAAGAGACGACGAGCTTCTGGTATTCGCCGTCGACCATTTCTCCCATCCGCTTGACCAGAAGTCCTTCGGTGTCCTGATCGAGAATCGGATCCCACTCACTGCCCCAAAGCACCTTGATGACGTTCCATCCCGCGCCGCGGAACGCCGATTCGAGCTCCTGAATGATCTGCCCGTTCCCGCGCACCGGGCCGTCCAGGCGCTGCAGATTGCAGTTAATCACGAAGATGAGATTGTCCAGCTTCTCGCGCGACGCCAGATTGATCGCGCCGAGCGATTCCGGCTCGTCCGTTTCGCCGTCGCCAAGAAACGCCCAGACCTTCGCGTCGGTCACCGGCTTGAGGCCGCGGTCTTCGAGATAGCGATTGAAACGCGCTTGATAAATCGACATGAGCGGGCTGAGGCCCATCGAGACGGTCGGGTATTCCCAAAAATCGGGCATAAGCCAGGGATGCGGATAGGACGAGAGGCCGCCGCCGGGCTTCAGTTCACGCCGGAAATTTTCGAGCTTCTGCGCGGAAAGGCGCCCTTCGAGGAACGCGCGGGAATAAATGCCCGGCGAGGCGTGGCCCTGGAAATAGATGGTGTCGCCTTCGAATTCGGGCGTGCGCGCCCGGAAGAAATGGTTGAAGCCGACTTCGTACAAAGTTGCCGCGGATGCAAACGTGGAAATGTGGCCGCCGATATTGTGCTCTTCGCGATTGGCGCGGACGACCATGGCAATGGCATTCCAGCGGACAAGGCTCTTGATGCGCCGTTCGAGTTGCTGATCTCCGGGGAAATCAGGCTGGAGATGGTGGGGAATCGTATTCACGTAGGGCGTCTTTGCGGTGAAGGGAATATTGATGCCGACGACCTTCGCGTGCGCCTGTAGGCGCTCGAGGATGTAGGAGGCGACCTCGGGGCCGCTGGACTGGAGAACCGAATCGAGAGATTCGAGCCACTCCTGAATTTCCGAGCTATCCAAGCCGTGCAGAGACGTAATGGTTTCCTGGTCCATGGCCTTTGCGGTGTCCCTCAATACAAAGATTTCTACGAAACGATTTGCCGCGCGCGGCACAGAAAAAGTCGGACCGCGCGACGCGGCCAATTTAAGAATACACCTACGCGCAAATTTGCGCGACAGGACTGTATACACATTTAGCGGCGGTCCGAGGGAGGAGAAATCTCGCCTTGGGCGATGCGGCGGACGATTTCGCGGTCGGCGGGAAGAAATTCAAGCGAGGAAAGGTCGGCGGGCGCGAGCCAGCGCATCTGCTCGAAGGCGAGCTGCTTCATCGAGCGGGCGTCGGCCTCTGCGCGGAAAAAGATCAATTCGAGCGGCTCGGACGTTTTCGCGTAGGTGTGGCGCGTGCGGTACACCTCTTCGCCGATTTGTGCTTCGACGGCCAATTCTTCCCGAAGCTCGCGAACGAGCCCGTCGGCGGGAGACTCGCCGGGCTCGAGTTTGCCGCCGGGAAATTCCCAGAGCAGGCCGAAAGTGTCCCACTTGCGGCGCTGGCAGACGAGGATTTTTTCATTGTCCCAGAGCAGAGCGGCGACAACTGTGCGCACGGTCAGGTCCTTCCCTTGGAAGCGGCCAGCGCGCGAAGAATCGCTCGGGCGCCGAAGACCAGAGGCGGCCCGGGCGTATTCAGCCATTCGTCGCGAATCGCGAAGACGCGGCGATGCACCACGGCCGGAACGCCGCGCCAGCGAGGGTTATCGAGGACCGTAGAGACGCGCGAGCGGGGGCCGGTGGCCGTCCAGGCAAGGAGGATGACGTCCGGCGAAGAGGCTGCGACATCGGAATCCGTGACGCGAGAGCCGGGAGGTACGCACATCTTTCCGCACGTGAGGGCGATCAACTCGGCGACCCAGGGAGGGGAACTGATGCGCGGATTGGGCCACGCTTCGGAATAAACACGACAGGGGAGAGAGCGGCCCAGCAGCTTTCGCGCGCGATCCGCGATGCGGAGAAAAGAGCCTCGCATCCGCGCTACGAGAAGGCGGGATTGAGGTATTTTCCCCGTGAGCCTGCCGAGCGTGAGGATGTCGGTCTCCATGTCTGCGAGGCTGCGAGGATTTAGGGCGATAAAAATGAATGGCTGGCGGAGGATTTTTTCGACGGCTTCCGTGGCGAAGGGGACGGAGCCAATCACGTGCGTGGGATGAAGGCGCGCGACCTCGTCCACATCAAGTTTCCAGCAATCGCCAACCGTGGGGCGCCGCCCGACATTTGCAACGTCATGGCACCACTTGCTGACGCCGACGAGATGGCGGCCCGCGCCGATGGAAAGAAGGATCGATGTGACGCTGGGCGCAAGGGAAACGATGCGGAGGGGAAAGGAACGGAACGGCTGATGCGAGCCTGGAAGAATATGCATGGCAGTCGCGCGATACCTGAAAAGAAAACGCGCCGGAGGACGCGAAGTTCTCCGGCGCGGATTCGATGCGAAAAAGAAAGAACTACTGGTCCTTTTCGACCTTCTTTAGAGACGGCATCGGAATCTGCCAGATCAACTCCGAATCGTCGGCATTGTGGGGGAAGAACTGCGACGACTTCTTGTCCGCGGGGAGAAGCACAACGTCCACGCGGCGATTGTAGGCATACCAGTTGCCGGTGAAGTTCTTCTCGCGTCCTTTGGGAGCCTTGTTCGGGTTAGTGGCTTCGAGGTCCTTGACCGTGCTCTTCTCGAGTGGGCGCTCCTTGCCATAGGCGGCGGTTTGAATCTTGTCCGCCGGGACGCCCTGGTCGACCAAGTACTGCTTCACGCGCTCGACGCGGCGCTCGCTGAGGTCCTGGTTGAACTCCTTGCCGCCGCGGACGTCGGCATAGGCGTCAATCGAGAGCTTGGCGTCGGGATCGTATTCCAGATACTTCTTGAAGCCGCTGGCCAGAGTCGCAAGAACAAGCTGCTGGCTGCGGACCAGGCCGACCTGCGGGTGCTGCTTATCCGGATAATTTGTTGGATAAAAGACGCTCTGCAGAAGCACGGCCGGGATCGGCTCAACAGAGCCCGTGACGTGAACATTGGCAGTTTGCGTCGAAGAACCGCCGCAAACGTTCGTCGCCGTCAGCGTATAGGGGACCTGCTCGTCGACCGTGCGGGCCTCGCCGCCTTCAGCCACAGGCGTCGTGTCTTTCGGGGCAACCTTCACAGTTTGCGAGCCGTTGGTGTCAACCTTCGAGCCATCGAGCTGCACGTTGTCCGCATTGGAGGTCTTCCAGGTAAGCGTGGTGCTGTCCTGCGAGACCACCTTGTCGCCGATCTGGTGATACTTCACGTCGGACGGATTCGCGTCGATGCTGGCTTGGACCGCGGTATTCACGTTGACGGTCTCTGCGTTTGTGACAACGCCGCCAGGACCCGCGGCGGTCATAGTGTAGGTGGTTGTCTGGTGCGGCGAAACGCCCTGCTGGCCGCTGGAAGCAACCGTGCCCACGCCGTTGTCGATCGAGGTGTCAACCGCGTCGGACGAAGTCCACGCCAAGTTGGCGGTCTGGCCGCAATCAATATTGGCGGTGGAATTGGAGAAAGACGCCTTCGTCGGAGCCACGACGATCGTGGCGCTCGCGATACCTGCCTTGAAGCGGGGAAGCGGAGCGTGCTTCTCAAGGTCGGCCTGGCGCTTGCTCCAGTCGGCTTCCGTCTGCTGGTTCTTGGGGAAATTGATGGAGACTTTCTTTCCGGCAACGACGTTCACATCGCCTTCCCAGAGAGTCTTGCCATCACGGGTGATGGTCAGGTGGTGCTTCCCGGGAGGTAGAAGGAGTTCCTGCTTCCAGATCCAGAAATCGTTGTTGAATTCATCAACATGGCCGACGAAATAACCCGGTGTAGTGCCGTCGGAAAGCACCGCGGCGCGCGTGTCGCCGCCGGAACCGCCAATGTAAACACGGCCCCAAGGACCGGGGACTTTGTCGCCATAAGGCTCGAGGGTCACATTGAGGTCCGTGCTTTTGCCGGCGTCAATATTCACGTCCTGTGTGGAAATCTTATAGCCGTAGTTGACGACGGCCACGGAGTGCTTTCCAGGGGAAAGAGCGATCGTGCGGCTTCCGTGGTTCACGGCCTTGCCGTCGACAAAAACATAGGCTTGCGAGGGGGAGACTTTGATTTTCAATTTGCCCGTTTGGCCAAAGCTCGATGTGGCGAGCAACGCAAGCGCAAGCGTCAGGCCGAGGAGGTGTAACGATCTTCGCATCTGCTTATCTCCTAAATTTGCTGTAGGCGGAGTTTGTTGATGAATCGTTTCCCCGCGCCCTGACGGGAAAACGCATGGCTAGGACTGCTAACGTTATATTCGCAACCCCCCGCCTGTCAATCAGATTCGAGGAAGAGGCGAAGATTTTGTATAAGCCGCTCCCCCGGGCCGGGGAAAGATGGCGCGCATGAAGGATAGCACCATCCTATAATTCCTGTGATGCTCAGTGAGCGGATTTTGCTGCATTTTCGCGAGCCCTATCATGCGGGCGAAATGGCCGATGCCACATCTGTGGCGGACGTGTCGAACCCGGTCTGCGGGGATATCATGCGCCTGGCGGTGAAGATGGAAGGCGGGAAAATCCGCGAAGCAAGGTTTAAGACCCAGGGATGCGTTGCGTCGATTGCGGCCGGGTCAGTGCTGACGGGGCTGCTGGAGGGAAAAACGGTGCAGGAGGCGCGGAAACTCTCCGCGAAAGAGGTTTCGGACGCACTGGGAGAATTGCCGCAGGCATCGTTCCATGCTGCACAACTCTGCGTGGATGCTGTTGCCGCCGTGCTGAAGAATCGAAAGTGATTCCGCCAAGACTCGGATTTTGTCTCCGGGGCGTGAAGGTCCGCA
Source organism: Candidatus Acidiferrum sp. (assembly GCA_035524135.1). Lineage (GTDB taxonomy): Bacteria > Acidobacteriota > Terriglobia > Acidiferrales > UBA7541 > Palsa-295. The sequence continues at coordinate 26,500 of DATKPM010000104.1, forward strand.
TGCCACGATTCAGGGAGAAGGATTACTAATCAGTTCAAGAAGTCTGCCTGCCCAAAGAGAACACCGCTCTCTATCCAAAGATTTTCCGGGGGCCGATCTTCGAAGCCTTAGACCCATCCGCCATCGACAATGTAGGCCTGTTCCGTGACGGCGCTCGAATCGTCTGCCGCAAGGAAGAGGGCCATACGGGCGACTTCATCGGCTTGAATCGCACGCTTCAGGCATTGGCTGTCGATAATAATCCGTTCGTACTCGGGTGTGCGCCAAAGGCGCGTCTGGCGTTCCGTGACGATGGCGCCGGGAACGAGGCTGTTGACGCGAATGTTGTCCGGGCCGAGTTCGCGCGCCATGGTGCGCGTGAGACCAATCACCGCCGATTTCGCGGTGACGTAGACCGGCATATTGGTAGCCGGAATCATCCATGAGATCGAACTCATGTTGATGATGCTGCCAGAGCGGGCGGCCTTCATGCCCGGCGCGACAGCCTGAATTGCGAAAAACTGGTGGCGAAGATTGACGGCCATGCGTTCGTCCCAATATGCCGGCGTCACATCTTCCCACCGATGCCGGTCGTCGTTGGCCGCATTGTTCACCAGCACCTGCGCGGCGCCGAGCGCGGACGCGAGCTCGCGAAACGCGCGCTGCAGACCGGCGATGTCGGTGAGGTCGCATTCGAGGAAGTGAGGTGCATGCTTCACCGACTCCTGGAGGCGCGCGGCGAGCGCGCGCGAGGCCTCCACCGCGCGGTCGAGAAATCCAACGCGCGAGCCCTGACGAGCGAACTCCTCCACCATGACGGCGCCGATGCCGGAGCCTCCTCCCGTGATGAATACGACGCGGTCTTCCAGGCTGGGATAACGGGCAAAACGGTTCGAAGAGGTCATGATCGAAGTTTCTCGCGGGTTATTGAATTTTTGAAGCAAACTTAGTGTGCCGTCCCGCGTGCATCAAAGCTCCGCTCAGTGGGATTCGCGCGGCACGGCGTTGCCGCGGCAGCCAACCAGAAAATCCAGGTCGGCTCCTTTGTCGGCTTGCAGGACGTGATCGACATAAAGTTTCTGATAACCGCCGGTGAGCCCAAGGTCCGGAGGGCGCCAAGCCGAGCGGCGCCGCGCGAGCTCTTCGTCAGAGACCGCCAGATGCAGGCGGCGCGCTTCGACATCCAGCTCGATGAAATCGCCGTCGCGTACCAGCGCCAGCGGACCGCCGACGGCAGCCTCCGGGCAAGCGTGAAGAACGACGGTGCCGAAGGCCGTTCCGCTCATCCGGGCATCCGAGATGCGGACCATATCCGTGACCCCCTTGCGAAGGATTTTCGCAGGCAAGGCCATGTTCCCGACTTCCGCCATGCCGGGATACCCGCGCGGGCCGCAATTTTTCAGCACGAGCGCGCAGGTTTCGTCTATATCGAGCGCCGGATCGTCCACGCGCTGGTGATAGTGCTCGATGTTTTCAAAAACCACCGCGCGGCCGCGATGCTTCATAAGCGCCGGAGTCGCAGCCGACGGCTTGATGAGAGCGCCGTCGGGCGCGAGGTTGCCGCGAAGAATCGCAATCCCGCCGTGTTCAACCAGAGGGCGATCGTGCGGGCGAATAACCTCTTCGTTCCAATTCGGCGCCTCACGCGAATTGTCCCAGAGAGTACGGCCATTCACCGTGACGGCGTCGCGATGAATCAGCCCGTGTTCGCCGAGCGTGCGGATGACCGCAGGGAGACCTCCGGCGTAGAAGAAATCCTCCATCAGGAAGCGGCCGGAAGGCATGATGTCTAGAATCGTGCGGACATCGCGGCCCAGGCGGTCCCAATCGTCCAAAGTGAGCGGCACTCCGACGCGCCCGGCAATCGCGATCAGATGGATGACGGCGTTCGTCGAGCCGCCGATGGCGCCGTTGACGCGGATGGCATTTTCAAATGCCTTGCGCGTGAGGATTTTCGAAATACGCATATCCTCGCGGACCATTTCCACGATGCGGCGTCCTGCGAGATGGGCGAGGACCGAACGGCGAGAATCGACGGCCGGAGTCGCCGCGTTCTGCGGCAGCCCGAGGCCGAGCGCTTCCATCATCGACGCCATCGTCGACGCCGTCCCCATCGTCATGCAGTGTCCTGCCGAGCGGGACATGCACGATTCCGCGTCGCGAAACTCCGAATAGGTAATCGCGCCCGTCTTCAATTCTTCGCTGAACCGCCACACATCCGTCCCCGAGCCGATGTCGCGCCCGTGGTATTTGCCGTTGAGCATCGGCCCGCCGGAAACCACAATCGCCGGCACGTCGCAGCTCGTCGCGCCCATCACCAGCGCGGGCGTAGTCTTGTCGCAGCCGCACAGCAGCACCACGCCGTCGATCGGATTTCCGCGAATCGATTCTTCCACGTCCATGCTGACCAGGTTGCGGAAGAGCATCGCCGTGGGCCGAATGTTCGATTCGCCGAGCGACATCACCGGAAATTCGAGCGGGAAGCCGCCCGCTTCCCACACGCCCCGCTTCACTCGCTCGGCGAGCCCGCGGAAATGCGCGTTGCAGGGGGTGAGTTCGGACCAGGTGTTGCAGATACCGATGACCGGACGGCCGTCGAAGACATCTTCGGGAAATCCCTGATTGCGCATCCAACTGCGGTGGATGAACCCGTCTTTATCCTGCCGGCCAAACCAAGCGGTGGAACGAAGAACAGGTTTCTTGTCCTGACTCACAGCGGAGCCTCCAACAACGGCGTGGCACACTGTGAAGCAAGACAAAAAAAGTTTCAACCGGGAAGTGCGGGCGCGGAGCCTCGTGGGGGAGATTAGGAAAAGGAAAATCGAAATGAGCGCTGCGTGCGCGGGAGGGCCAGGCCGGACCCGCGCGAGTGGTGAAGTGCCGCGCGGGTTGCCGGGAGGCGGAGAAGCTGGTCTTTGTCCCGTCGCGTTCAGACCAAGTGAATGTTGCGCTCAGCGGTCTTGATGACTTCATCGAGACGGCCGGAGAGCACCTGCTTGGCGAGACTGAGCGTGTAGCCTTTCGCCGTGTGGAAGGGCACGTGCGACGGCAACGAAAGGGCATAAGGGTCCACAACGGCATCGACGACAACCGGTCCGTCCTTGTAGGCCAGAGCTTCCGTGAGACCTTCCTTCACGTCGCCGGGCTCTTCGAGGCGAATGCCTTTGGCGCCAATCGCTTCGGCCACACGAGCGAAATTCGGGTTCTTGAAATCCACTCCAAAAGGTACGAAGCCTGCTTCTTGCTGTTCGATGTTCACGAAACCGAGTGATTCGTTGTTGAGGATGATGTGCACAACTCGCGCCTTGCGCTGGACCAGCGTCGGCAGGTCGCCGAGCGCAAGCATCGTAAAACCGCCGTCGCCGCAAAGAGCAATCGCCTGCCGACCGGGGTAGGCTAACTGTGCGCCGAAGGCGTTAGGCACGGCATTGGCCATCGATGCCCAGGAGAACGACCCGAAAAGGCGGCGGTTGGCGCCGCCCTTGATATGCCGCGCCATCCAGATGCAAGCTGTTCCAGTGTCGGCAAAAAACATGGCGTCGTCGGAAGCCAGCGCGCTTAATGTCGCGGCGAGGTACTCGGGACGAATCGGTTTGATGCCCGGACCTTTGCCTACATAATGACTCAGCAAATCCTCGAACTCGCGCGTTTGGGCAAGGTGCTTTTCGAGGAAGCTTGCGTCCTTTTTCTCGCTCACCTTTGGCAGGACGGCCGCGAGAGTCGCCTGCACGTCTCCGACGAGACTCAGATCCAGCGCTGTCCTGCGGCCGAGATGCTTCGGGTTCACATCAATTTGGACTTTTTTCACTCTGCCGTTCGGCAAAAACTCGGAGAACGGAAAATCTGTCCCGAGCAGCATAAGAACATCGGCGCCCTGAATCGCGCTGTACGTACCGCCGTACCCGATTAGGCCGGTCATACCCGTAGCGTATGGATTATCGTGCTCGAGCCACTGCTTGCCGCGAAAGGAGTAGCCGATGGGAGCTTTCAACTTGGTGGCGAGAGCCAGGACTTCGTTGCGTGCCTCCCGGCATCCATCGCCGCCGAAGATGGCGACGGTCTTTGCATCGTTGATTAAGCGTGCGAGCTTTTCCAATTCCGCGTCGGCAGGACGCAAGACGGGCTTGGCAGGAATCGCGACGGCATGCATTTCCCCCGGCGCCTCGGACGCCGCGACATCTCCGGGAAGCGAGATAACCGTGGGACCTCGATCGGCGACGGCGGTTGTGATGGCGGTGTTGATCACTGCACGTGCCTGCTCCGGATTGATGAGGCGCCCGATATAGAGCGCCGCAGCGTCGAAAAACTTGTAAGGATTCAGCTCCTCAAGAGCAGCCGTGTCGATCAGACTCGTTTCGACGTCACCCGCAATGGCGATGACCGAGGCACGTTCTTTCTTTGCGTCCATCAGACCGTTGAATAGGTGAGTCACACCAGGGCCAGCCGTGCCGCAAACGGCAACTGGGTTTCCCGTGAGGTAGGCCTCGGCAACCGCGGCGAAGACACCGTACTCCTCATTCCGGACATGAACGAAATCGATTTTTCCGTTTCGACGGAGCGCGTCTATCACTGGATTTAGGGCATCTCCGACTATTCCGTAGCAGCGTTTCACTCCTGCCTTCTCGAGCATTTCCCAAAGCACATCCGCAACGTTTCTTGCCATCTGGCACCTCCAAAATTTGTGAGAAGATTTTTGTCCTTAATCCTGAGATTCATCCTTATCCTGAAATCACGTTGGAAAGAGAACTGGGACCCTTCGAGCCCTTGCCCGAGATGGACGGCGTAAAAGAGCTGGTAGCGTTAGTCCTGTCTCTTTGCCATGGAACGGTGAACGCAGACGCGAAGGCATCGCGCTCACGCACGCATCCCTTTGATGTTCCCAAATCGGTGAAAGTTCTATGCGGATTTTAGATTGAGGGTAATGGCCGAAGCGGCCCGGCCTTTGGTGAATGGGGTTGCGCCCTTCCATGCCTGGGGAGATGAGAGGTCTCCCCAGGCACGGACCAGCGTTGAATGATTGATGGTTTATGCAGTCGCCGATAAGGCGTTGCCTTGGAAGAAGGCCAGCAAATCGGCGTTGATTATGTCCGCATGGGTTGTGGGCATTCCGTGCGGGAGGCCGGAATAGACCTTGAGGGTTGCATGCTTGAGCAGCTTCGCGGCCGCCGGCCCCGCGGCTGCAATCGGCACGATCTGGTCGTCGTTGCTATGCAAGACCAGCACGGGAATTTCGATCTTCTTCAGGTCCTCCGAAGTGTCGGTCTCCGAGAACACCTCGATGCAGTCGTAGTGGGCTTTGACGCTTCCCAGCATGCCCTGAAGCCACCAGTGCTCCCGGATGCCTTCCGAAATCTTGGCGCCCGGCCGGTTGTATCCGTAGAACGGGAGCGTGATATCAATGTAGAACTGCGGGCGGTTCGCCGCGAGGGCTGCCCGAAGGCCGTCGAAGACTTCAACGGGCGTGCCCAGTGGGTTCTTTTCCGTCTTCAACATGAACGGCGTGATGGCGCTGATAAGCGCGGCCTTGGCAACGCGCTTTGTGCCGTGGCGTCCCAGATAGCGCGCCACTTCGCCACCGCCCGTCGAGTGGCCCACCAAGATGGCGTCCTTGAGATCGAGTGTTTCAAACAACACCGCAAGATCGTCCGCGTAAGTGTTCATATCGTTTCCGTCCCAGGTCTGGTCGGAACGGCCATGGCCGCGCCGGTCGTGAGCGATTACACGATAGCCGCGCTGTCCGAAGTACAGCATTTGTCCGTCCCAGTCGTCCGCCGAGAGCGGCCAGCCGTGGCTAAAGACGATCGGCTGTCCCTTGCCCCAATCCTTGTAGAAAATATGCGTCCCGTCTTTCGTCGTGATTGTCGGCATGATGGAATTCCTCCTTTGAGAGTTGAGAATTAGGATGGGTCTTGATTATCCGGCGAGCGCCCGGAATGGTCCCGAACTTACACTTGGCTAACGCTTGATTCGATCTTATGTCGTGAGGATTGCCAGCCTCTTACAGCTCCCCGAGCGCTTTGCGAAGCGCTTCAGGATCGTTGAGGTTAAGCAGCACGCCTTCCTCGTCCGTCACAACTTCCTCAACCTCATCAGGATGCGCGCGCACGACTTGGCGGGCCCCGACGGAATCCGACGCCCCGAGCAACTGTTCGTACAAGCTGGCTCGGAATATCACAGGGTGCCCGCGGCGTCCCCCATGCGTCGGAACCACGATCGCCTTTCGCGTTCCGGTGAAAGCTTGGATAAGCTCATCAATGAGATGCACGGAAATGAGCGGATGGTCCACGGGAGTTATGATTATTCCTTCTGTCTCGTTCGGCGGCAGGCTGCGAATCGCCGATTGGATCGACGAGAGTTGCCCCCGCCTCCAGTCCGGATTGATCACGATTTGCGCGGCAGGCAGGGCAAGGTGCGCCTGAATTTCGTCGGCGCCCGCGCCCAGCACAACAATCTGCATTCCCACGCGCGGATGGCGCGTCACTTCGATCAGGTGTTCGAGAAATGTGATGCCTCGATAGGGAAGCAGCGCTTTTGGCTGGCCCATTCGGCGGGATTCCCCGGCAGAGAGAATCGCGGCGGCAAGCACGGCGCTACTCGTTCGTCGTAATCGTGATTTCGGGATGGCGGAGGGACTTATGCGGAATGCGCGTGGCGCCGCGCCGCACGGCCACCAGCTCCGCGGCAATGCTCACGGCGATTTCTTCGGGCGTCAGCGCGCCGATGTCGAGCCCGATCGGCGCATGCACCAGCCCAAACTCTTCGTGCGTGTAGCCTTCTTTTTCGAGCGCGTGATAGACGGAGAGCACTTTCCGCCGGCTGCCGATCATCCCCACGTATCTCGCTTGGGTGCGAACGGCCCACGCCAGCACGCGCATGTCGTCTTTATGCCCGCGCGTGACGATGACGATGTAGGTGGAGGAATTGGGCTGGAGCTTTGCAAAACTTTCCTCGTAAGAGGTGAAAATTTCTGCCGCCATCGGGAACCGCGTCGCGTTGGCAAACGATTCGCGGTCGTCCACAACCGTAATGAGAAATCCGGCGGCCGAGGCCGCGCGAGCCAGAGAAACCGAAATATGCCCCCCGCCAAATATGCAAAGAACGGGCTGCGGCAGAATCGGCTCAACAAAAATCTCCAGCGTCCCGCCGCAGATCAATCCCGAATCGTACGTCGCATCATTATTCAGGCTGAACGTCATCTTGCGGGGCTGCTCGGCATGCATGACTTCTTTGGCCGCGGCCCACACTTCCGCCTCGACGCAGCCTCCACCGATCGTGCCCACGACGGTCCCGTCTTCCCGCACCAGCATCCGCGACGATTCGTAGCTCGGGATCGAGCCGTTCGTGTGCACAATCGTCGCCAGCGCGCCTCGCTCCCCCGCTCGCCTCATTCGCACGATCTCTTCGAAAATGTCCATCTTGGCCCCGCCGCAGCCTCTGCCCAAAGACTAAGTCCGCTATGAGGGTGTGTCAACCGCAGAGAACGCTGTTTATCGGCGTAATAAGCATTCTGGATGGGAGAAAAAATGGGCTTTTGTCGCAGGGTTTGGCCGCTAGCCGGGGCATTCCGCAGCGACAAATTTCCCTTATGGCATCTCAACTCGGACGGATTTGGCTACGCGATTACCCAGCCCGCAATCGTCATCACCAGAACCAGCGCCAATAATCCCAGGCTGATCAGGCTCAGCGCCCGCCCGTGTCCCAGCAACGAATCGCGTGTCTCTCGATTGATGCACAGCAGGATCGTCACCACCACCACCGCGCCCCACGCCAGCGCTGCCGGCAAGCCGGGATAACGCTCGATTGTCGTCAGGAAGCCCGGTGACGGCTGCCCTGCGGGAACCCAGCTCGGCAGGAACGGCGCGACGCTCGCCAGCAGCGTGAACGTCAGCAGCTTCCGCGTCACCCACGCCTTGACCTTCGGCCGCGATTGCCACAGCAGAAAATCCCACGCCAGCAGCGCGGCGGCAATCGGAATCCAGCCATAGAAGGCGATCTTGTAGTCCGTCCACAGCCACGCGCGGTAGAGCAGCCGTGTGTCCTGTCCGCTCGCATGCCGTGGCAGCAGGTAAATCGCCACCACTGCGTTGAACGCCACCACCACCAGCAGTGTGCACAGGCTCAGCAGTTGCAGCCAATGCCGCGAGGAGAGCTGCCCGCACCGCTCGCACGACGATTTTCGCGAAGGGAATTTTCGACCGCAACGCTCGCAGAACATGATTCTGTTCCTCCAGCGCTCGTTCTCTCGTTCCAAACAGCCTAACAATCGCCGCCCTCGAAAATCTACTGTACAGAGGTGCAGCGAAACGGACGAAAGTCCAGCTTTCGCAGTACTGCCCGATCTTCGTCTCTGCTCCGCTCCCCGTGCTTGTGCTGCGCCCTGGTGCCGCTTTGCCTTTGCTTTTTATGGAGTGCGGCGAGTCATCGCCGCTTTGTTTCTCGCTTTTGCTGTTGTCTTTTGCGCAGCCCGCCTGCCGAAGGCAGCTGCGGCTGCCCGGCGTGGCTTTTGCTCTTCCGCTTTTGCCGTGTTTTTTTTGGAGTGCGGTGGCTCGACGCCGCTTTGCTCTTCAAGCCGGAGGCGCCGGATCCCCCATCTTCTGCGGCTCTCCCTGCTTGCCGAGTGCCCGCCGCAAACAGGTGCCTCTCTTGTTAGCTTGCAGGCCCCTGCCTGCAGGCTTTCCTCGGCCGGCAGGATGCCTTCTTCACTTCAGTCGTTTCCTCCGACTATCCCTTCGCGCAGTGCCTTTCACCTCTCCTTGAAATCTGAAATTTCAACTTTGAAATCGCCTTCGGAATTTCTGCCCTTCCACCGCCGCTCACTTCCCAAGGCTGGCTCCTTCACGAGTCACGAATCACCAATCTCGTCCTCTCTCGTCACTCACCACTAGCCACTTTAGTCCACACCCACGGTGATTTGACGCGAATGCTAGAATGGCCAGAGGCATGAAAAATTTCCATGTCGCCGCCGCGGCGTTTCGAAGAATCCCCCCAGGGCAGCGTCTTTCGTTCCAATAGTTTCCATACGCCATTTTCTCTGATCGTCTTCAAATCACTCGCCCCGCGGCTTGCCCTCCCATCTGCACTTCCTCCAACCTCTGACCTCAAACCTCTGCCTTCCGCCGTCCGCCGGTTCGGAACACACGCGGAAACCGGATTCGCTGTAACTTCAAGAAAACACACGATCGGCCTCTTTCCGGTTCGCAACACTCTTCGGGGGAGTGGCCTTTCGCTTTTTGTGCGCTTCGCTCCCGTTTTTGCCGGCCGCTGCTCTTCTTTTTCTTCGCGCGTTTCCGTTCTGTCCTTTTCGCCCTCGGCCTCCCGGCAGGTGCCCTCATGAAAGCCATCGTTTTTGAACGCCACGGCGGCCCGGAAGTCCTGCAATACACGGACGTGCCGGAGCCGGTCGTCGGAGTGAATTGGATTTTGGTCCGCGTCCGCGCCTGCGCCCTGAACCATCTCGATCTTTGGGTCCGCAAAGGCCTGCCGGGGATTCCGCTGCCGCACATTCCTGGTAGCGATATTGCCGGAGAAGTTGTCCGCGTTGGTGAGGCCGTCACCAACATGCGCATCGGCGAAAAGGTACTGCTCCAGCCCGGTGTCTCCTGCGGGCATTGCCCCAAATGCCTGGCGGGCAACGATAGCCAGTGCCGCCAATATACGCTGCTGGGGCAGGGAATCGATGGAGGATGCGCAGAGTACGTTGCCGCGCCGGCCTCGAATGCCGTGCCGATTCCTCACGGTGTCAGCTTCGAGGAAGCCGCCGCATTTCCGCTGGTCTTTCTCACGGCGTGGCACATGCTCTTCACCCGGGCGCGGCTCGCTCCCGCCGAGACGGTTCTGATTCTCGGCGCGGGCAGCGGCGTGGGAACGGCTGCAATTCAACTGGCCAAGGCGGCCGGGGCGCGTGTGATCGCAACAGCGGGTTCTGCGGCCAAGCTAGCCAAGGCGAAAGAATTGGGAGCCGATGAAACGATCGACCATTCAGCGCAGCAGATTTCGAAGGAAGTGAAAAGGCTGACCGGCGGGAAGGGCGTGGACGTTGTATTCGAGCACGTCGGCCAGGCCACTTGGGAAGAAAGCCTGCGAAGCCTCGCGACGGCGGGACGCCTGGTCACCTGCGGCGCCACCACCGGACACGAAGGGCAAATCGACATCCGGCACTTGTTCGTCAAGCAGCTTTCGGTGCTCGGATCGTTCATGGGCGGCAAGGCGGAGTTGTTTCCTTCGCTCGAACTATTTGCGCGAGGTATCGTGAAGCCGGTCATCGACGTGGTGATGCCTCTTGAAAAATGCGCCGAAGCGCACCGGAGAATCGAGCGGCGGGAACAGTTTGGGAAAGTGGTGCTGAAAGTGGATTGAGCCGAAAAAATCGCATTTTTCAAGCGTTGCAAAGGATGCTTCAAAGAGGGAAAATGGCGTTGTAAGGAGCGAACGGCCCATGGCACAAGAGATTTCCCACGGCGTGACTCTGGAAACTCCCGAAGATGCGGCGAATTTCCTGCGCGATGAAGGAATTTTCTTTGCGACTCTCGACAAGGTGGTGAACTGGGCGCGCCGCAGCTCCATTTGGCCCATGGGATTCGGTCTGGCCTGCTGCGCGATCGAGATGATGTCGATGGCCGCGTCCCGCTACGACGTCGCGCGGTTCGGCGCCGAGGTTTTCCGCAGCTCGCCCCGCCAGTCCGACCTGATGATTGTTGCCGGACGCGTCTCCGTAAAAATGGCGCCGGTCATCAAGCTGCTCTACGATCAGATGCCCGAGCCGAAGTGGGTGATTTCGATGGGCGCGTGCGCCACGTCGGGCGGAGTCTTCAACAACTACGCGATCGTGCAGGGGGTGAACCAGGTGATTCCCGTCGACGTCTACGTCCCCGGCTGCCCTCCGCGGCCCGAAGGATTGCTCTACGGAATTCTCCAACTGCAAAAAAAGATCGACAACGATCGCGGCAGCTTCCTCCGTTCGCTGAACCTGCCCAAAAGCTGAAGCGCCGCTTCCTTCGAACGGACAATTTCGCGTGAAAATTTCCGCCTTTCGCTAGGCTTCTTCCGCAAGTTCGCTGACGGCTGGCGAACCTCTCTGCACCAGCACGACTGCTCCCACAATCATGGCCGTCGCGATTCCTGTCGCCAGGGAAAGCCGTTCGCCAGCGACGAGCCATCCTATCAACACCGCGACAACGGGATTGATGAAGGTGTGCGTGGTCACGAGAGTGGGTGAATAGTGCTCGAGGAGCCAGTTGTAGGCGGTGAAGGTAATCACCGAGCCGAAGATGACGAGAAAGCCGAACCCGAGCCAGGAGCGCGTTGTGACATGCGAGAGCGAGAAACCGCGCCATTCACCGAGGAGAGTGGCAACGAGAAGTAATTGGACGGACCCGGCGAGCAGGGACATGGCGGAGAGCAGTAGCGGATGTCCGGAAAGATGTGAACGGCGAGAGTAGACGACGCCGGAAGCCCAGGAGATGGCGCTGAAGAGAGTGGCAATCGCGCCGGTGATCATGACGGGACCGGCGGAGAAGACACTGCCGCGAAGCAGGACGGCCACACCGGTGAAGCCGAGCAGGATTCCGCCGATGAGAGCCGGAGTCATCCGCCAGCTGCGCGTGACGGCGCAGATCAAGAGATAGACCCAAATAGGCTCGGTGGCGATCAACAGGGAAGCGAGGCCGGAGGGAATGCGCGTCTCAGCCCAGTGGAGAGAGCCGTGGCCTCCGACAAAAAAGAGAGCGCCAATCACGAAACTGGCGCGGACCTGCGCCCAAGTGGGGCGAAGCCGTCTATAAGCGCACCAAGAAATGAGAATGAGTCCGGCGCAAAGATGGCGAAAGCCCGCAGCGTAGAGCGGAGGGATGGTCTCGACGGCATAGCGGATGGCGAGATAAGTGGAGCCCCAGATGAACCATGTGGCGCCGAACGACAGAATGACGCCGAGGCGATGACCTGCGGATTTTTCCACGGGCGCAGCAGGTTCGCGGGTTGCGGGGGAAAGCGATTTGGCGGCGCCGGTGCTCATGAGATTTGGAACGCCAGGTTCAGCGTTGCGAGATAGATGAGCAGAGTTCGGCGCGCGGTTCAAAGAAAAAATGAAGCGGGGGAGCGGGGTGCAGACCGCCATTTTGGAGAGAGGAGAGGCCAAAATGGGAGCACACGAAAACGAAGCAGCAGAAATTGAAGGGCGGAAGTAGGTGCTAGAGGACGGTGGCCGTGCCGCCATCGAAATCGACGACGCTGCCCGGGGCGATGTGTTCGCGACGAAGGTAGCCCATGCCGACCGCTGCCCGGGCCTGCGGCGAAAACGCGGCGCTGGTGACGAGGCCGACTTCTTTGCCTGCAGAAAAAAGGTGCGCGCCGAACTCGGGCGGCATGGGAGCGGAGAATTGAAGGCGGACGCGGCGGCGATTCACTTGCCCGCGCGAACGCACGCGTTCGACGATTTCCTGACCGGTGTAGCAGCCTTTCGAGTAGCTGATGTGGGATTCTTCGAGAGCCGCTTCGTGGGGAATTACGTTTTCGTTGAAGTCTGCCGGAAACCAAGGAACGCCGGCCTCGAGACGCAAAGCATTGAGAGCCTGCATGCCGATGGGCGCGCCGCCATCTGCCTGAACTGCAGCAAGAAGCTTCGGCCAAAGACGGACTAAAGAGTCGCGCGAGGCGAGAAATTCGGCGCCAGGAGAATCGAAGTGCGACTTGACGATGATTTGGCAAGGAACTCCGCCGACGACGGAATCGAAAATTGAAAGCGGAGGAAGATCGGTGATGACGATTCCGCAGGCCTCGCGGAGGATTGGCGCGGCATGCGGCCCTTCGACGGCGAAGCTGCCTAGCGAATCGGAAATATCTTCAAGCTCGACGTCGTCCATGATGATGTATTTTTCGAGTGTCTCTCGCGTGCGCGCGCGGACAGACGCATGAGTGCGAACCAAGAGGCTATCGGGAAGCCGGAAGATTTCAAATTCGGCGAGAATGCGTCCCTGCGGATTGAGCAGCAGAGCGGCGGCTCCGCGGCCTTCGCCCAAGGCTTGGATGTTGTTGCTCACGACGGCGTTCAGAAAGCGGACGTGGTCCTGGCCTTTGAGAACGTATGTGGCGTGCCAACTCGTGTCGAAGATTGCAGCGGAGTCTCGCGCGGCGCGGTATTCTTCGAGGAATCCAGCAAAGGATTCCGGAAGAGTGCAACCGTCACTGACGGCAAACGCGGCGCCAGCAGCGCGTTCCTCGGCCTGCAGAAAGGTTTCCATACGTTGATTCCATCTTATCAGATGAGATTGATCTGGCTTGGATTCGAGAGGGAGCTTTTGATGGACCGAGAGCAGGCGTTGATATAATGCGAGACGAAGCGATGGCGGAAACGCTCATTCACGAAATTCTTCCCGTAGGATTGCTGCAGTGCAACTGCATGATTTTGGGCGATCCTGCGAGCCACGAAGCGGTGGTCATTGACCCAGGAGACGAAAGCGAGCGCATTCTGGAGATTTTGCGGCGGCATCAGCTCAAGGTGCGCGCGATTATCAGCACGCACACACACATCGATCATGTGGGCGGGCTTGCGGCGCTGCATCGTGCGACGGGAGCGCCGGTGCTGATTCATGAGGCGGACCTGGAACTCTATCGCCATCTCGATGTGCAGGCGCAGTGGATCGGGATTCCTACGCCGGAAACGATGGCGCTGAAAGATTTTGTGGTCGAGGGCGACCGTATCCGCTGGGGGCCTTACATTGCGGAGGTGCTGCATACGCCGGGACACACGCCGGGAAGCATCAGCTTGGTTATTCGGCGAGGAGAAGAAGAGCCGGACGCGAAAGGGAGGCCGGTAAAAGCTTCACCCACGTTGATTGCTTCACCTCCGGATCGGCTGATTTCCGGCGACACGCTTTTCTACCGAAGCATTGGAAGGACGGATTTGCCCGGCGGCTCGACACCTCAGATTCTCCGCTCGGTCCACGAAAAGTTACTGACGCTCCCCGAAAGCCTCGTCGTTTATCCGGGGCACGGAGATACGACGACCATCGGCGCCGAGCGCGAGTTTAATCCCTTCGTTCGTTGATTGCAGCCTCTTCCGCAACTCGCCGGCTTTCTCATACTTGACGGAAGCAACTATCTATGTGCTATCGTCAATGTGTAGGAGGCTGCCATGCCCAACCCTGAAATGCAGGCAATGGTAAGCGACGTTCGCGCGTTCAACCGCTTCTATACCCGCCAAATCGGTGTGATCGACGGAAGCGCGAGCAGTCCGTTTTCCCTCGCCGAGGCCCGCGTGCTCTTCGAACTCGCGCACCGCGAACGAGCCACGGCCACCGAAATCCGCAAAGAGCTGGATCTGGACGCCGGATACATGAGTCGAATCCTTCGCGAGTTCGAGCGTCGCAAGCTTGTGAAGCGAGAACCGTCTAAAACGGACGAGCGGCAAAAGTTTCTTTCACTGACAACCAAAGGCCGGCGGACCTTCGCGCCGCTTGACCAGCGTTCCAATCATGCCGTAGAGGCGACCCTTCGAAGGCTTTCGCCGCCGGAGCGTAGGCAGATGATCGCGGCTTCTCAGACCATCGTCCGGCTTCTCAGTGACAAGTCTGCGCCGAAGACTCCCTATTTGCTCCGGGAGCACCAGCCGGGAGATCTGGGTTGGATTGTCCAGCGGCAAGCCGTTCTCTATGTCGAAGAATATGGTTGGGATGGAACCTACGAGCGCCTTGCCGCGGAAGTCGTCGCGCACTTCATCAAGAATTATGATCCGAGGCGCGAGCGCTGCTGGATAGCAGAAAAAGACGGCGAGAGGGTCGGCGGCGTCTTCGTTGCAAAGGCGTCGAGCGAAGTCGCCAAGCTGCGCTTGCTACATGTGGAATCGAGTGCGCGAGGGCTAGGGATCGGCAAGCGGCTGGTGGAAGAATGTGTCCGGTTTAGCCGCCAGGCTGGGTACCGAAAGATGACGCTATGGACGCAGAGCATTCTCTTCGCAGCGCGCCACATTTACAAACAAATGGGATTCCGTATCGTTCACCAGGAACGGCACCACAGCTTTGGGAAAGACCTGATTGCCGAAACGTGGGAACTCGACCTGCGAGCAGCGGCGAAATAAAAGATGCTAGCGACGGGCTACTTTGCAGTCCTGATCTCTTCCATCACGCTCTGAATCAGTTCCTTGGCATTTTGAAGCTCGCGCGTAATCAGGCGGATGTCCATCGCCGGGACGCCGGGGCGATTTGCGCTCTGGCAATAGACGCCGTGTTGGCCGACGAGAACCATAGCGTTGGTGACAAGATCGAGCGTGACCGCAAGACGCCCGCGGTGCGGGCCCATCATGGTCTCGTAGTGTTCCAACTCTTCGGCGTGATCGTCGCGCGCGCTCATTCGTCATTTTCCCGCGCGTCGTGAGTTTTCAGAAGACGCGCCACCAGCGATTCAAAACGCACCCTGTTGTCTTCGCTCAGATCGGAAAATTGGACCCCCATGCCCTCACCGGGATTCAGGTTTCTGACTACGGCGGTTCCGCGAATTTCGCCTTCGGCCACTGAGAAGAGAAGGGAAACCGCGTCGCCTGCGAGCAGTGGCTGGTTGGTAAGGATGTAGAGGCCGCCCAAGTTTAGATCGCGGACGCGAGAGACGGTCTGGTCGGCGCCGGGCACGCCCTCGCGTTGCCACGCGACCCAAAGGCCATGCGGCGTGGCGATGCGCGGGAAGCGGCGAAGGCTGATCTTCGAGTTTTCGGCCACAGTTTCAGAATCCATTTCAGGGTTTAAGAGACGGGATGAAGACCCACTCCCGCGAGGGGATACCAGACGGCGTCCAGCCTTCAATTTTTTGTAGCAAAATCCGGGGCATTCCGCCAGGGGAGGTTTTGCGCACCATTTGCAGATGAGCTACAAGAGGAAAAACCATGGGTTTCGAGCGAGGAATCTGTGGCGCGGCTGCGAACGAATCGATAGAGCCGGGAATCGCGTGGAGGGGAGTTGGCTCCGTTCGTATAATCTCGAAACGCTTGCTGCGAGGTATCCGCCGTTCCGGCCTGTCCGGCAGGCAGGCGCCGAGATTCCTCGACTGATCTCCCGAGCTCGACTAACCGTCCACCCGGGAGCCCTATCTTGCACAGGCGCACGATTTTCGCGCAATCACAGAAAGTCGGCGCGAAGATCGGGGCGCTCCTCCTCGGAATGCCAATATTGAGAGCCACGGAAGGGAGAGGATGTCAACGGGGGCAGGGTAGTCCTAGGACTATCTATTGCTCCCTTCGGAACAAGTGTTCCCTGGCTTGCTTTACTCACCCGAAATGAAACACGATAATCACGTGGCTATCCAGCGCCTGGCGACATATCCCTTGTGAGGCGGGACCGCCACAATCCCGGACAATACTAAGCCGGGGAGGCTCCGGAGGAAGAAATTTCGCGGGGTGAAGAGATATGAGACGCTCTGACTTGGTACGGAATCCCAGCAAGAACAAGAGCCCTCGGACATCGCAGATCGTTTTCGGAGAGCGGCAGCATTTGCTGCGCGTTTTGGATTCGGTGGAGCGGAGCGCGCTGCCGGCGCCGCGTCTCGAACAAGAGCGGCGAATGATCGAGCAGTTGATCCATGCGCGCACGCAGGAGCTGAACCGCATCAACCAAGGATGGGATGAGAAGGTAGGCACAGTGCTGAGCGCGGAAGTGAAGGCGGAAACGCTCGAATCGTTGTCGCGACAGGCGCCAAAGGAAGATTACTATCTGCTGCGGCTGATCAGCGAACATCCGAAAGTGATGGCGAAGACGCTGGCGCGGCTTTCGCATCATCCGTATTCCGCAATTCGCGAAAATATCGCAAGGCACCCGAATACCGATGCATCGACACTCTCACGCCTGAGCCGCGACCGCACACAGCCGCTGTGGTATCTGGTAGCATTCAATCCGAATGCACCTGCGCCGCTGCGAAAGAAGCTACAGGAGCGGATGCGGCGGCTGGGCGAAAAAACCGCCACGCAATAAGCCTCTCCGGACAAGTCCAACCCCTGAAATCGCGGGAAGCGCTTTGTCGCGCCCAAAGTGCCTTCGGAAAGCACCGTATTTAGAGGTGCGGAGCGCCTACGAGTTGCCCACAATTTCGAGCGGCACACCGGAGGCACAAAGCGGACATTGAGAAGGCGTCCAAATGGTGTTCGCCATTCGATCCAGGAGTTCGAGAGGGATGTGATGCTCAGCCGTGAATCGGATGATTGCGTCGCCCAGCGCGAGAAGTGCGCCGATCGCTACGACGGACGCGTCGAGGGCTTGCATGTGATAGAAAGCTCCGCGAACAGCGGAGCCAGCGTTGATAAAGTCGTTTACGATGGCGACTCGCTTGCCCTTGACCGCCGGCCACAGTGCCTTGGGGATGTGATAATCGACGGGAAATAAACCCTCCCGCGCCGTATCAGCAATCCGCTCTGCATAGGTAAACTCGCAATCCAGCTCAAGAGAGACGAGCAGGGCGATGAAGGCGCCCTCGACGAACGGGCCGCAGACCGCGTCGATCTTGTAAGGGGCGAGCTGTGCGGCAAGCCGGGCTGCAAACGGCTTGAGTTCGCGGGGGCGGAGGCACAGGGTTTCCAGTTGAAACCATAGATCGCCGTGATGACCTGACTCCAATTGGAAATGGCCCCGGCGTCCGGAGACGAACGTCAGCAAATCTTCTGTCATGAGGTCCGATGGGTGACTAGTTCTGAGTTGCTGGCAGAGCGAACGCTGGCAGCAGCGCAAATTCTACATCAGGCCGCTCAACGGGATTTGTGGCGAGGGGCCAGAAGAAGTGGGGCATAGCGAAAACGATGCCTGATGTGTTCTTGGAGGCTTCTTACAATCAAGGCCTTGACGTAAGATTCGCTAGTTGGTCAGTTTCCGGTTTAACCGTTTAGGGAGACCTAGATAGGTGCGGCTAGTTGGAGGTCATGCCGATGGACCGCAACCATGCTTCTACAAGCCGAGGCCATCCTGTGATGGGGAATTTCGTCCGCCGCAGCCCAAATGCGTGCCCGCCGTTCGCATACAAGTGCATTTCCACGGGTGCTCCGGCGTTCTTGAGAGCGATGTAGTAGACGAGCGAGTTGTTTATACTGTCCTCGTCGTCATCCTCTGCGTGCAATAAAAATGTTGGCGGCGTACTACGAGTGACGCGGATGTCCGGGTTCAGCACAAAACTTTTTTCGTTAATCCACAGATGCCCGGGATAAAGGGCCACGGCAAAATCGGGACGGCAGCTTTCTTTGTCGGCGGCGTCGACAGGCAAATAGAAGCGCTTTTCAAAGTGCGTGCTTATCTCTGCGGCCAAGTGACCACCCGCTGAAAACCCCAGCACTCCAATCTTGTGCGGGTCGATGCGCCACTCAGCGGCGTGGAGGCGCACCAAGCCCATCGTTCGCTGTGCGTCTTCGAGCGCCGTCGGTGCTTTCGGAGACTTCTGGCACTGGCATCGCTCATCCCAATGCATTCCTGAATCGGGCACGCGATATTTCAACAGCACGCACGTTATTCCCTTAGAAGTCAGCCAGTCGCAAACTTCTGTCCCCTCCAGATCAATGGCGAGAATCTGGTAACCCCCGCCGGGGAATACGACAACCGCGGCGCCTGTATTATTGCCCGTCGGCGAATAGACCGTCATTGTTGGCTGGGAAACGTTGCTGATATAAACCCAGGGCTTTCCAGCGACTAGATTCTCGGCCTTGGCGGAGGTTTCTGGCCCGGAGACCGGCTGCGAATCAGGAGGTATGCCTGGCCAGATAGGAATTTGCGCGTGCTCTGGCGAGGGTTGCCAGGTGGGCGTTTGCGCCCTTACCCCCGATAAGGACAACACAGCACATAAAACAAACTTCTCGAGCATCCTCACGCTCCTAACGTTCCCCTTCAAAGAGGTTCTCGGGTGGTTCAGCAGCAGGTTTCCTTGGGAAGGCTACCAAGATGCGACAATGGTTCCGAGCGTCACATTGTACGAGTTGACGTGACTCTTAACCCCCGACAGGGCGGCGAGTCAGAAACCGGGCTCGAGCCAAGGTTCTTCTACAAAGACAAATTGGCTCTTTACAGGTAGAATTGGCTGAGTATATTGGCCTGCGAGAACCGACCAATGCTTCCACTTCATTTGCAACCGGAAAGCCACATCCCGCTGTACGTGCAACTGCGCGATCAACTGCGCGCGCTAGTACACACGGGGGAATTGCGTGACGGCGACCGAATCCCGGCGAGCCGCGAATTGGCGGGTCAACTGGGCATCCATCGGACAACGGTGGCCAACGCGTATGCGGAGCTCGAATCCGAGGGCCTGATTCGCGGGCACGTGGGACGCGGGACGTTCATCTGCGGGAAATTGGGAAAGCAGTTTTCGCCTCCGCCGCGGACGAACGGCAACGGCGGGGCGACGCGATGGGAATCTCTGTTTGCGGATGAGCGGGGCGACGAGGGTCTCTCGCGCCTGATGCCGGATGTGCCGGAAGGGGCGATTGCGTTCACGTGCGTGCGGCCGCCGGAGGCGCACTATCCCGTGGAGGAATTCCGGCGCTGCTGCAACGCCATGTTGCGCAGCGAAGGGAGGAAGATTCTCCAACTCGGGTCGACGGACGGATTTGAAGCTCTGAAGAGCGAACTGCTGAAGATGCTGCAGCGCGAGGGGCTGAACTTCCGCAGCGAGCAACTCCTGATCACGGATGGGTGCCAGCAGGCGCTGGATTTGATCTGCAAAGCTTTCCTGCGGCCGGGCGATTCGGTGGCTGTGGAAAATCCCGCCTATCCGGGGGCGCTGGCGATTTTTTCGGGCGCGCGGGTGCGAATTCTCCCCGTAGGCGTCGAGACGGATGCGCGGCGGTCGGGACATACGGGCATGTCGCTCGACGAACTGGAATCCGTCCTGTTGCAGAATCGCGTGAAATTCATTTTCGCGACGCCGGATTTTCAGAATCCCACGGGGACGGCGTTGCCGCTCGAACAACGGCGGGCGCTTCTGGAAATTGCCGCCCACTATCAAACACCGGTGATCGAGGACGCGATTTATTCGCGAATCCGGTTGCGCGGCAGCGCGCTGCCGACGCTGAAGGCGCTCGACCGGATGGGCAATGTGATCCAGGTGGACAGCTTCTCGAAGATCGCGTTTCCGGGGTTGCGCGTCGGATGGTGCATTGGAGCGGAGAGCGCGATTGAGCGGCTGCGGCTGGTGAAGCTGGCGACGGATTTGCATACCGACCAACTGGCGCAGGCGACGCTGGCGGAATTTATGAGGCGTGGCTGCTTGACGCGGCACGCCGCGAAGATGAAGAAGCTTTATCTTCGCCGGCTGGAAGCGATGGAAGAGGCGCTCGCGAAATACATGCCGGAAGGGACGATTTGGACGAAGCCGGAAGGCGGGATGGCCGTGTGGGTCACGCTGCCCGCCGGATTTGACGCGGCGGAACTGCTGATTCACGTGAGAGAGCGGGGCGTATACTTCATTCCGGGAAGAGTTTTCTACGCACAGAATCCGCAGCCAAATACTTTGCGGCTGGGGTTCGCGAATCTCGAGGAGAAAGTGCTGAGGCGCGGGGTGCAAATCCTTGGCGAGCAACTGCGGATCGAATTGCGCAAGCGGCAGCGAGGAGCAAGGCATGAAGCAATGTCGCGCGTGGCGCTGGTGTAAGAGCGGACGGGGACGAGCCTGGCCGATAGGCGGCACGAAATTTTGAAGTTCAAGGGAGACGGAAAATGGATTTGATGAACAACAACCTGTGGCGCGTGAAGGTCGGACTGGCGGAAATGCTAAAGGGCGGCGTCATCATGGACGTCACGACAGCAGAGCAGGCGAAGATCGCCGAGGAAGCGGGCGCCTGCGCAGTGATGGCGCTGGAACGCGTCCCCTCCGACATTCGCAAGGAAGGCGGGGTGGCGCGGATGGCGGCGCCGCGGATTATCCGCGAGATCGAGAACGCCGTGTCGATTCCCGTGATGGCTAAGGTGCGGATCGGACATTTTGCCGAAGCGCAAGTGCTGGAAGCGCTCGAAGTGGATTACATCGACGAAAGCGAAGTGCTGACGCCGGCGGATGAGGAGCATCACGTGTGGAAGCACGGGTTCAAGGTGCCGTTCGTTTGCGGCGCGCGCAATCTGGGCGAGGCGTTGCGGCGGATTGCGGAAGGCGCGGCGATGATTCGCACGAAGGGCGAGGCGGGGTCGGGAAACATCGTCGAGGCCGTGCGGCATCTGCGCGCGATTATCGGGCAAATGAAGAGGCTGACGACGCTGGGCGAGGAAGAATTGGTTCATGAGGCGAAGGAATTGGGCGCGCCGCTGGAACTGGTGGCGTGGGTGGCGAAGCACGGGAAGCTGCCGGTGCCGAATTTTTCGGCGGGCGGCGTAGCGACTCCGGCCGATGCGGCGCTGGTGATGCAATTGGGCGCGGAAGCGGTGTTTGTAGGCTCGGGGATTTTCAAGTCGAGCGATCCGGCGCAGCGCGCGCGGGCGATTGTGAAAGCGACGACGCATTACAAGGATGCGAAGATTGTCCTCGAAGCATCGGAGGAGCTGGGCGAGGCGATGAAGGGAATCGACGTCCGGCAGCTCGATGAGAAGGACCTGCTGCAGACCCGCGGCTGGTAGGCGTAAAGCGGCAGCCTCCGGAAGAGTCCTGTCGACACAAAGAGCTTTGCTCCATCGCGGAGGCTGAACGCGCGGTGCGGCCCGGAAGACTATGAAAATCGGCATTGTGGCAATTCAGGGCGATTTTGAGGCGCATGCGGCGATGCTCGAGAAATTGGGCGTGGAGCATCCCTACGTGCGGACGCCGAAGGACCTGGAAGGACTTGACGGCGTAATCCTGCCGGGCGGCGAGAGTTCGACGCACCTGAAGGTGATGAAGGAAGAAGGGTTGTTTGACGCCTTGAAGAATTTTGCCGGGAAGGGCGGAGCCATCTACGGCACTTGCGCGGGCGTAATTTTGCTGGCGCGTGAGGTGCACAACCCGGCGCAGGATTCTCTTGGGCTGCTCGACGTTTCGGTGCTGCGGAACGGATACGGAAGGCAGCTTGCGAGCGACGTGCATAAAGCAAAGACAACGCTTCGAGAGGAGCCGCTGGAGATGGTGTTCATCCGCGCGCCGATCATCGAATCGAGCGGCGCGGGAGTGGAGATTCTTGCGGAAGACGAAAGGCACCCGGTGCTCGTGCGGCAGGGAAAAATTTTGGCTTCGACGTTTCATCCCGAATTGACTTCGGATACGACAATCCACGGGTACTTCTGTAGAATAGCGGGCAATGGCCACTGAAATTGCATACATGCGAAAGCGGGTGCTGTTTGTGTGCATGGGCAACTGCGTCCGCAGCCAAATGGCGGAGGCGCTGGCGCGGCACCTTGCAGCGGATGTGATTCTTGCGGAGAGCGCGGGGATTCACCCGCTCGGGTTTATCGACCCGACGACGCTTGAGGTGTTGAAGGAAGAGGGAATCTCGTGCGACGGCCAGTATTCCAAAGGACTCCGGAACTCGCACGTGGAGACGCCCGACCTGATCGTCAATATGAGCGGGTTGCCGGGGAAAGGGCTATTCCACGGCAAGGTGTATGAAGATTGGCAGGTGCAGGACCCGTTCGGCGAAAGCGAAGAAACCCACAGGCGGATCTTTTCGGAAATCCGCGACCGCGTGAAGCTGCTGGCCGAGCGTTTCCGCGCGGCGCTGGCTGAGGCGTGAGATCGTGGGGCAAGAGAAGCGCGGGGATCAGCCGGTGTTATGGAGACCGGCAGCAATGCCGTTCATTGTGGCGCCAAGACAGTAATTGAGTTCGTCGGAGTCTTCTCCCGACCGCTTGCGCTTCAGAAGTTCCACCTGAATCAAACTCATCGGATCGACGTAGGGATTGCGCAACTTGATGGAGCGCGAAAGAACTGCGTTCTTTTCGAGAAGCTCCTTCTGATTTTTCACGCGCAGAAGTTCGGAGCGAGTCCGGAGAAACTCTTCCGAAAGCATTGAGAAAACGCGCTCGCGGAGACTTTCGTCCTGGACAAGGCCGGCGTAGAGGCGTGCAATGCCCATATCGGCCTTAGCCATGGCCAGCTCCACGTTGCGCAGCATGGTGAAGAAAAGAGGAAATTGGCCGACCATTTCCTGCAACAGGCGTTCGTTCGCCACGGACGAATTGCGAAAGCGTTCGAGAGCGCGTCCGACGCCGAACCACGCGGGAACGGCATGCCTGCTTTGCATCCAACCAAACACCCAGGGAATTGCGCGGAGATCTTCGAGGCGGCGGCTGGAGCTGCGGCGCGAGGGGCGAGAGCCGATGCGCAGATTATCGAGCTCGTTTACAGGCGTCGCCTGTTCGAAGTATTCGAGAACTTCGGGATTTTCGGCAATCTGGCGGCGATAGAAATCGTAGGCGGCCTGCGACATTTCCTCCATGGCTGCCGACCATCTGTCGGAGTCCTCCTTGCGCGGAAGCTGCGGATGCAAGAGAGCTTCGAGACTCGAAGAGATCATCAGCTCGAGATTCCACTCGGCGAGGAGCGGGTCGGCATATTTCCAGTTCAAGACTTCACCCTGTTCGGTGATGCGAATCCAGCCAGCGAAATCGCCGGGCGGCTGCGCCAGAATGGCGGCGTGAGTCGGCCCGCCACCGCGGCCGACGGTGCCTCCGCGACCATGAAACAACCGCAGCTTGACGCGCGTTTCGCGGGCGGCCTCGTGAAGAGCGGCGTGGGCTTTGTAGAGTTCCCACGTGCTGGTCAACATTCCACCGTCTTTATTTGAATCCGAATAACCGAGCATGACTTCTTGCCAGCGTCCCCAGGAGTCGAGAAGAGGCTGGAACCCGGGGCGTTGCCAGATGCGGCGCATGACGCCCGCGGCCCCACGCAGGGAAGCGATGGATTCAAACAGAGGAACGGGCATCAGACCGGGATCGGACTTCGTACCGGCGGCGGAGACGCCGCCAATTTCAGCGAGGCGGAGGACCGTGAAATAGTCCTGCTCGTTTTCGGTGGCACTGATTATGTAGCTGCGCAGGCTCTCCGGAGGGTATGCAGCCTTCAGGCGCGCGATGGTGCGAAAGGTGTCCAGGACTTCGAGGGTTGCGTCGGAAAGGCCCCCACGGAGCTCCGAGACGTTGCGGCCGACGGTCGCGGCAGCAGCGAGCTCGGCGAGAGCGCGCTCGTGAACGCGGGCGTGCTGGCGGACGTCGAGCGTGTGGAGGTGAAAGCCGAACGTGCGGACTTTGCGGATGAGCGGATCGACCTCGAGCGCAGCGAGGCGAAGGGCGCGGTTGTCAGCCAGACTTTCGCGAATCAGCAACAGGTCGTCGAGGAAATCCTTCGGAGATTCGTAAGCCTCGAGCGATTTGGAATTATTTTCCGCGGCGCGCAAGCGGTGCGACACGTAGCCGAGAAAACGGCGATAGATTTCTTCCGGAGAACGCGTCGCCCACTCAAAGTGAACGTCTTCCATCTGATCTTCGTAGAGCTTGATTCTTTCCAGAAGGGAATCCGAGGCTCCAATTTGGTGAAGCGAACTGCTGAGACGCTCGGTCAGCTTCGCAAGATCGCGCAGATACTCCTGCAAGATCGCCGCGCGGGCGGAGCGCAACGCTTCTTCGGTGGAACGCGCCGTGACAAAGGGATTTCCATCGCGGTCGCCGCCAACCCAAGAGCCAAAACGGACGACGGTAGGAAACTCCATCTCGTCCTGGGGGCGGCCGAATATCTCGGAGAAAGAGTCGCGCAACTCCCGATAAAGATGCGGAAGCGCTTCAAACAAGGACATCGAGTAATACGAGACGCCCATGAAGATTTCGTCGCTCACAGTGGGCTTCATCAAGCGGACTTCGTCGGTCTGCCAGAGAGCGGTGACCTCGGCAAGGATGGCCAACTCATATTCGGTGGCGGCGGCATCCGGGAGTGGAAGACGGTCGAGTTTTTCGAGGCACTCGGCGACGCGCATACGCTTGAGGAGGACCGTACGGCGAGCAACCTCGGTGGGATGCGCGGTAAAAACTGGCTCTGCGGTGATGCCGCGCAAGGCTTGCAGGGCTTGATCGGCGGTGACACCCGCGTCGCGGAGGCGGATTAGGGTGCCTCGGAAAGAGCCCTCGAGAGGTGTGGCGGCGGACTGCACCTGATGAGCGCGGCGGCGGCGCTTGCGATGATTGGTCTCCGCGAGGTTCGTCAACTCGAAGTAGATGGCGAAGGCCTTTGTGACGTGATACGAGGCGGACAAATCCATTCTGGCAACGGTTTCTTTGGCGCGCTGAAGAAGTGAATCATCGCCTGCGGAGGATTGCGAGCCAGCAACGAACTGATCGCGATGCTGGATCATGAGACGACGAAGAGTCTCGACCTTCTCAAGCAGAGGTTCACCCGACTGTTCGAGGAGGACGCGGCCGAGAAGACGGCCGAGAGAGCGGACATCACGGCGAAGAGGCAGCTCCTTATCCGCGCTGGCGCGCGAGGCAGTCAGTTCAGTGAGACGGCCAGCCTGGTCGGCGGCAGCCCATAGAGGGGATTCCGTCATACCTCATTGATACCACAGGTTTTTCCGATGATTCCCCGCGAAGCGTGAAGAATTTCCCATCCATGCGTTCGGAGGACAGACCAATAAACAGCAAGAGGCCTGTCGTCGGCACGTTCCGATGACCGCAAAAAGGCCTTACTCAGGCGCGGCCACCGGGTTTTCTACGACAGTATCGACAGGGCGAATGGTGAGCCAGTCGGTGCGGACGCGGTCCCATTCCTGAATCAGAAAACCCTGCGATTCCAAAAATTCACGGACGCGCGGACGGGTCCAGCCGACGATCTTTTCAAGGATCGGCACGAGAACCGCAAGAGACGTGGAACTGAGAATGGTCTGCTGAGCGATCGGAGCGACGTGCTTCGATTCGGAAACGGCGATGGTGAAGCCGTCGCGAGCATTGACGTGAAGCATGACGTGGACATCCGAGCTCCCGTCTCCGGAATACACGACATGGTCCGGGCCGACTTGCAGCGCGGCTTCGAGTTGGTCAAGGACGGCGACTTTGCCGTAGCCCGCGGTCGCGCGAACGATGGACTCGATTTCCCCGGAAGCGCTGTAACGGAATTCCGTACCGAAAATATGGTCCTCGGGAAGGATGCCCTCGAGAGCCGATTGGATGACCTCGACCGGAGCGGCCGAGGTGACGTAGAAATCGAAGTGGTAGCCGGGAATTTCGCGGTCGAGAATCTCGTAGAGGCGGCGGATATCGGCCTTCAGGCGAATTCGCTTGCCCGTCTCGTGGAGATGGCTCTTGCGGACTTTGGCGCGGAATTCGGGATCGTGCAGGAGCAGATATGCCAGCTCGGCTCCCTGCTGAACAAGGTTCAGCTTGGCCATTCCGGTCGACTTCCGCTCGAACTCCTGCGTGGGAATGCCGACGATTTCGCTGAGGACATAGCCGCTGTCGTTGAAGGTGAGGGTCTGGTCAAAGTCGCTCGCGAAAAGGTAGTTTTTGATCAGGTTCTCGTTCATATGCATAAGCTTACCTCGAACCTCTCTGGAATCGTTGCTTGGTTCTTTATGGTTTATCCATTAGATGCTGGGCGAACGCGGCGGGGGGATTCATATTCCCGATGCGTTCCATTACGAAGGTTTTGGTCAAAAGGTTGTAGTTCTTGAATTTGGCACCGCACGGGTGTAATTTTTGGTTTGCCGCGAGGTTCCACTGGCAAATGGCTCTTGCGCACCCACACGGCGCCTGGTTATTCGGCCCCGGTCGCTTCTGCCAGATCGAATCCAAGACGATTTTCCCAAAGGGACAGTCGAATTTCGGGCATCAAGGAGGAATTTATGGCAACTGCCGTTGCGACACCGCAGATTGACCAAAACGTCGCGAGCTTCGTCGCTCGCAAACACAAGCTTTTGATTAATGGGAAGTGGGTGGACACAGCGTCCCGAAAGACCTTCTCTACCTATAACCCGGCTACTGGCGAAGTGTTGTCAGAACTAGCGGCCGGCAATGCGGAGGATATCGACCGGGCGGTGAAGGCCGCACGAGCGGCATTCGAGACCGGTCCGTGGTCGAAAATGTCACCTTCCGAACGCGGACGCGCCATTTGGAAGCTGGGCGACCTGATCGAAAAGCACGCGGAAGAATTCGCCCAACTGGAATCACTCGACAACGGAAAGCCATTGAAAGTGGCACGCGTGGCGGATATCCCTCTTGCCGCGGATCATTTCCGGTATTACGCGGGGTGGGCGACAAAGCTAGAGGGAAACACAATCTCTTTGGGGCTGGCACCGCAAGGAAAGTTTCACGCGTATACCGTGCGGGAGCCTGTGGGCGTGGTGGGGCAGATCATCCCGTGGAATTTCCCGCTGCTGATGGCTGCCTGGAAGCTGGCGCCTGCGCTAGCTTGCGGATGCACCATCATCCTCAAGCCCGCGGAGCAAACGCCGCTGACCGCATTGCGGCTGGGCGAGCTGGTTCAGGAGGCCGGAATCCCGGATGGAGTGATCAACATTGTCACCGGATTTGGAGAGGAAGCGGGCGCACCGCTGGCCGCGCATCCCGACGTGGACAAAATTGCGTTTACGGGTTCAACGGAAGTGGGGAAATTGATCATTCAAGCTGCTGCCGGGAACTTGAAGAAAGTGTCGCTCGAATTGGGGGGGAAATCGCCCAACATCGTTTTGGATGACGCCGATATTGACAGGGCGGTACCCGGCGCAGCGAGCGCAATTTTCTTCAATCAGGGACAGACGTGCTGCGCGGGCTCGCGACTCTACGTCGAGAAAGACATTTTCGACAAGGTTGTGGACGGCGTGGCACAACAGGCAGACAAAATTCGCCTTCGCCCGGGATTCGATCCGGAGAGCGACATGGGGCCGCTTGTTTCCGAAGAGCAGTTGAACCGCGTGTGCGGCTACATCGACTCCGGCAAGCAGGAAGGGGCGAAGGCGGTGGCGGGCGGTGCGCGGGTCGGCGACAAGGGGTATTTCGTCAAGCCGACGGTGCTCGTGAATACCAACGAAAGAATGAAGGTTGTGCGGGAAGAGATCTTCGGGCCTGTGGTGACAGCGATACCGTTCAGCGATCCGAATGAACTGATGCCCAAGGCAAACGACACGATCTACGGGCTTGCCGCGGGCATTTGGACGCGGGATATCAAGAAGGCTCATGCGATTGCGTCCAAGCTGCGGGCGGGAACCGTATGGATCAATTGCTTCAATGTGTTCGACGCGGCGCTTCCATTTGGCGGGTACAAGCAGTCAGGATGGGGCCGCGAAATGGGGCACGAAGTGCTGAAGAATTACACGGAAGTGAAATCGGTCTGCGCCGCGCTGTAAGGGCGGTGAATCAATCGGAGAGCGAGAGCCCCCAGGAAGATTCTGGGGGCTCTCTCATTTGTTGGGGCCGCCGACTACTGCCCCTGCTTGGATTTTTGTTCCTTCAATTGTTGCTTCCAGCCGAGGATCCGCGCCTTGTTTCCAGCCTCTTCCGCTTCGGGAACCATCCCTTTGCGCTGAAAGGCGCGGGAAATGGCGGTCCAGGCAAGGATGTCGTCGGCATCGATTTCGAGGATTTTGCGAGCTGTTTCAATCGCCCGGTCAAATTCGCCTTTCGCATGGTACGCTTGCGCGAGACCATGCAATGCATCGACAAAACGAGGCTCGATGGCGAGAGCCCGCTCGTATTCGGCGATGGCCTCGTCGAGTTTTCCTTCACCGAAGAAGTCGATTCCCGAGTAGTAGTGATCTTCCGCGCTTGCGGGAGAGGTCATGGCGGATTCGTCTCCGATGTGGAAATTCTATCATCACGACCGGAGACGGCCCGAGCCACATCACGCGTATGCTGAACGCTCTTCGCTATTACTGGATTATCGCGAAAGGGCATCGATTGAGGCCGTGGACTTCGCCTTACATCCAATGGCGGCTGGAAACATTCTTCGGCAATGAGGCCGCGGGATTGACGGCGAGCAAATTCTTCGGACTCATGTGGCGGAACAGGGACAGAATGGAACATTTTTTGGACTGGGTGGAGGATTCGAGAAGGCGAACCCGGCATTGAGCGGAAGCCGTAGGTTCCCGGTTTTGCAGGAGTATAATTGGCGGAGTTGGCATCAATTATGCAAGAGCTGAAAATTCTTCAGCGGCCGCGCACCGTGCAGGAGGCTCGTTGGTGGGAGCCGGAGCCGGGCGGAAAGGTGCATTGCTTTCTCTGTCCCCGCCACTGCCACATCCATGATGGGCAGTCGGGCTTTTGTTATATTCGCGTAAACGAGGGCGGAAGACTTTTCAGCCTCGGGTACGCCCGCCCGGCCGCGATTCAAATCGACCCGATCGAGAAAAAGCCGCTCAATCATTTTTTGCCCGGGACGCGCGTGCTCTCGATGGGTACAGCCGGATGCAACATGGGCTGCTTCTTTTGCCAGAACTGGGACATCTCGAAATCCGATGCGGACCAAGTGCGGTCCTCCTACGTTCCTGCGGAGGACGTCGTGGCGATTGCCATGGCCAATGGTTGCCCTTCTATTGCGTTTACATACAACGAGCCGACGATTTGGGCCGAGTACGCCCTCGACATCGCCGCCGCGGCGAAGAGCTGCGGGATCCGCACCGTGATGGTGAGCAACGGCTACATTACGAGGGAAGCGTTTCATGACGTCTACGACCACATCGACGCCGCGAATATCGACCTGAAAGCGTTTACGGAAGAGTTCTACGGGCGAGTGACGCTGACGCATTTGGCGCCGGTATTGGAGACGCTGATGCGGCTGAAGCAGGAAACGGAAGTGTGGTTCGAGATCACGAACCTTATGATCCCCAGCTTGAACGACTCTTTGGACGAAACACAGCGACTTTGCGACTGGATCCTGGAAAACCTGGGCCCGGATGTGCCGTTGCACTTCACGGCATTTCACCCGGATTTCAAACTTCGCGACAAGCCACGCACGCCTGCGGAAACGCTGCATCGAGCGCGGGCCCTGGCTTTGCAGGCGGGGTTGCGCTACGTCTACGAAGGGAATATTTTCAGCGACGCCGCGAATACGTATTGCCCCTCCTGCAAGACGACACTGATAAGACGCTCCTGGCACGATGTCCGCGAAAACAAGCTGAAGGAGGGGCGCTGCCTCGAATGCGACTGGGCGATTCCCGGACGCTGGGACGACCAGAACCGCACGAAACAAATTCTTCCCGACGATCACATACGGGCTCGCGAAATCGCGGCTCGCTACGAAGACCTGAACCTATAACCTGATCTGAAATTCGAGGGCGTCGCACGCACGGCCGCCTTTCCGCCGCTTGGATTTATCTCCGCGAATTGAATTAGTCGAGTGGCGAGTAATAGCCGGGGCCGACGCGCATGTGGTGTTGCCAAGCCAGCGGGAAAGCCCAAAAGACGAGCGTGCCGAGAATCGCCTGCCCGATCGCAAGAGGAATGATATTTCTGGCCTTCCCGAACATCCAGGCCATTGCCGTTCCGGCAATGAACGTCAGCGGAACAAGCACAGGATTCGGCCAATGGCAGGCGGCGAAGATGGAGCCAGTGAGAACGGCTGCGAGCCAGTCTTTGCGAATCAACGAAAGCATTCGATTGTGGAGCAGGGAATTGAGAGCGACTTGCTGAAGAAGGCAAAAGGCAAAGTATCCTTCGAGCCTGCGCCACTCAATCAAGTGCGAAGGAATCGCGCTCGGCGCGTGGAGGATAATGCCGACGAGAATCAATCCGAGAGCCATCAGGGCGAAGATTCCGAGAGCCCTCTTCGATGCTTCCGCCAGATTGCCGGCCGTCCATCCAAGGGATTTTGGGGTATCGCGATGAACGAAAAAGCTGACCACCATCCAAACGATAAAGATGACCCAGGTCCAGCGAGCCGTAAATTGCAATTGCCAGATGAACCATAGAATGAACGCAGGGAGAAGAGTTACATCGGCCAGAGAGGCTACCCGAAGACGGGAAGAGATCATTTTGCTGCCGCCGCGTTGACTTGCAGCAAGAGGCTTATTTTCTCGTCAAGGGAATTGAGCTCTGGATAGGTCTGCGCGTCGGCAGAAAAGAAGGCATTCCAATCTATCTCTGGAAAGCCCAGCCTTGCGGCCGCTGCAGGGAATTCCTCGCGAATCGCTTCCGGTGTTGACGCTCTGCTTTGCAGGAGCAGGCCGTAAATCACGCGATGGTCGGGGAGCTTCCATTGATATGCCGAGAGCGAACGCAAGGCGTCGGTAGGCCGGGTAGAGCCGAGGCGCATCTCGGCGATCCCGCGAAGGACGGAGCGCTCGATCAATTCCCGCTCGAATGCCGTCGGAGCGTGGCTGTGTGATGCCGGATCCATGGCTGACTATTTTAGTCCCGTCAAAGGCGAGGTTGTACTCCGTCTGTGATGAGTTCAAAAATTTCAGAGGGGATGTAAAGGGGGGGTGAATGGAACGAGTGACAACACTATGGTCTGCCCGTTCGAGACTGGAGACTAGACGGCTGCTGAATGCGACGTTTATGCGGCGGTGGAAACCACTGGGCGAACGAAGTCGATCCGGTCAATTGCGGC
Organism: Candidatus Acidiferrum sp.; assembly: GCA_035524135.1. Lineage (GTDB taxonomy): Bacteria > Acidobacteriota > Terriglobia > Acidiferrales > UBA7541 > Palsa-295. The sequence continues at coordinate 57,916 of DATKPM010000104.1, forward strand.
AGCCACGCCATAAATCGGGGTGAGCTCGCCCGGAATCGAAGAGACCCGGACTGCCCGAGCGCTGGCGCGGACAAGCACCGAGGAACCGCGATCTTTCTCGGTTGGAAGCGCGAAGGTGAGTTCGACGCCGGTACCTGTGCCGATCTCCACTGCGGAGTGAAAGAAGATGCCCGTGCGGGAGACGTCGCGGAGTTGCGCTGTGTAAAACTCGGGATTCTTCTTGCGAGACAGACAAACCTGTAGCGGAAGAAAAACCTCGTATCTCCTTGCTTTCCGGCGTTCTCCCATGTGACACCCCCACGCCTTCGTATGCATTGTCGATTCCAACTGTTTAGGTTTGTTTACATTGAAATCAAAGGAGTTATCTGTTGATGGTATGTGAAATTTGTGCGTCTCTGTGGAATTTTTTCCTGGTGTGGGAAATTGCTGCAGCGGTGAGGCTTAGGGGAGGCAATCCTGCCCAAGTCCGGGAAACGCTTCCCAAGATAGTATTAGGACTTCTAGTACCAACCCGGAGCAGAGCTTTATTGGACTGCTACACGATGTGGTCGAGCAGGATGGAAGAGGCTTCACCCTCTGTAAGCATACCCTTGGTGACGAGCAGTCGCAGTAGGCGAGTGATCGCGCGCATCGACTTTGCGTCTGGAGCCTCCGCGTGCCGAACGACCGGGTGGTGCTCAATCGATGCTGGCTTCTCTGCGATACCGTCTGAGAGCCAAGCTTGCAAATCCGATTGCTGGCTATCGCTGAGGTTAACGAACGAGACGCCCATACCCATTCCGCTCTGCGAGTAGACGATCATCCCGTCCGTGCGAAACTCGCTCTTTCCTTTCGAGATCCGGACATGGACGCGAGTTCCGACGGGAAGAGGGTTGGTGGTGTCGATGAAACATCCGCCGGGGCCCAAATCCATCGTTCTGGTTGCAAAGCGTGCGCCGGTCACCTCTTCGATGACCTCGGCAGTTGCGGCAAATAACTGACGGTCTGATGTTCGCCGTTCGGCTTCCTTCACCGCCGCCGATTTTCCCGCCTCTGTAGAAGGATGAGTCTTGTGCTGGTGAGTCATTTGTCCTCGGTCCTGGCTCGCGGGCTGCAATTCACAAGTGCGCCGCGTAAATGTCGTTCCGGCCCGTAGCGCTTGCATTCTGTTGCAGCACCGGACCGTCACTCCAACAAATCTCTAGAGTAAGAATTGCACCGCCACACCCTGCGTGCCGTCCGTGCGCTCTTCCAGGCGAACAACGGTGCCAAGAAATTTTTTGTGAGCCGACACCTTTTCACCGAACGGGAATTTCAGGATCAACCTCATGCCGGTGAAGTAGTGCGGCATGCAGGAGAGGAAATAGAGGCCTTCTCGGGAGAAGTCCGTGACCTCACCAACGTCCATGATCTCCGCGAAACGGGCGTCGAAGGGCTGCACCTGCACAGGCAGGGAGACGCGAAGCCTTCGCCTCTTCCTCGCCTCGACTCCTTTGGAGTGGCGCTTTTCACCCGATGATTGCTTGGGTTCGAGAATAGCCGTCGTCACAAGAATCCTCCGCGCCCGCCGCTCTAGGCGGCATTGCCCCTCATGCAAGCTAAGTCTATGAAGGCAAATCGGCTGCCCCAATAGGCCGAGGGTACTAGTTGGGGGAAACGGGTGTTCAATCTGCCAGCAGTCCCCGGAAAGCAGGTGCGTAGCTGTGCGGCATATCATTGAGGCACCGGCCGATGTGCCAAGGGGGTGTAACTAACTTATCCGCCATGGATTAGCTACAGAAGGGAAGGTATGAGGATCCCACATGCACCCGGAACATGCATCCCTGGGGTCAGTTCCAGGTAAAGAAACCTAGTACGGATCGATCAGGGGAGCGACGCGGCACGGGTCTCGGGCGGACTTGAGAGATCGACAGTGCCGAGCGAAAGCCGTGGTTTGTGATGAGCGATTCTCCAATTTGCGGCTGCGTTAGAGCCCCCTTCGAAAAACGTGCTTGCCCCAGACCACATCAGCTGTAACCCCGCGGCGAGAGCGATCAGAGCTACGGCAGCTTTCAACTTCTGCGCTGGAATTCTTCTGTTGAGTAGGCAGCCTGCGAGCACTCCGGGAATTCCCCCGGCGAGGAGATGCCACAAGCTGGCCGTGCTAATCGTTCCGAGAGTCCAATGGACGACGCTGCCTATGAGCGCCAGGACAAGCCCGAACAAGAGATCGGTGCCCACAACCTGACCCGGCGACATTTCCGAATAATTGAGGAGCAGGACAGTTCCAAGCGCGCCAGCTCCTGCCGAGGAAAATCCAGCCTCGATTCCCAGCGGGAACGCAAGCCACGGCAGCCAGCGCGAATTTTTCCGCGCAAAAGTCGGATTCTGCGCGCGCGGGATGAAGCTGATGCTGGCCGTGACAGCGAGCAGAAAGCCAAGCAGAAAAACGATCGCCAAATCATGCCCATAATTTCCGAGCAAGCGCAGCGCGAGCATTCCCAGGATCAATCCAGGAATTGCGCCTTGTAGAAGCAGCAGAGAGTAACGCGCATGGACGCGGCGCTCGGCCAAGTAAAAAGGAGCAGCGAGAAGTCTAAGCACGCCGGCAAAAACGAAGGCAGTACCTACAGCTTCCGGCGCAGGCAGGCCGACAAAGACCAGGAGCGCGGGAACGGTGAAGCTGCCGCCACCAATGCCGGTGAGCCCGACCACCAAGGCAATCGCAAAGCCCAGGAGAGCCTGCATCATTGGAGGTTCTCTGAGACTGTGTGAATGCCGCACTCCAATTTCTTGCCGCCCCAACGACCGGATCGCGGATTATTGGGGTCCGCGGGAAGAGCGGTGCAGGGCTGGCAGCCAATGCTCAAGTATCCATCGTCGTACTGAGGCAAGTAACTGAGACCGTTTTCCGCCGTGAATCTCCAGACTTGCTTCCACGTCCAATCGGCCAGAGGACTGATTTTCAAGAGCACCTTTCCACTAGGCAGGCGGTGATGCTCGACTTTCTTCAGGTTTTTCCGCGTCGGCGACTGTTCGCGCCGCAAGCCCGTAAACCAAATGCCGAAAGGCTCAAGCGATTCCATGAGCGGTTCCACTTTGCGCAGTTGGCAGCACTTCGTGGGGTCGGTGCCATAGAGGATTCCAAACTCAGATTCCTGCTGGGCGACCGTTTTCTTGGGAAGTACGTTCATCAGGCGGATATTTGTTTCGCGGGCGTATTTGTCACGAAACGCGTAGGTCTGCGCGAAGTGATAACCCGTGTCGAGAAACAGGACAGGAACATCCGGTCGAAGTTTCCGGAGAAGCTCGAGGACGATGATGTCCTCCGCCTGGAAGCTGCAAGTGGCGCAGGGACTTGCTTCCGGATGAGAACTCAAGACGATGCGTACAATTTCCTCTGCGGTGTGGTTCTCTAGTTCGTGAAATTCGGCGCTATCGGACATAATCCACCTGGCCTTCCTCTAATTTTGGACTGCGGGAGTTCGAAGCGATTCCGCAACCGCCATCACTTCAGTCGAGTCTATGGTTGAGGGTTGAGGGCCAGGCGGGAAATTGTGGACGAGGAACCTTGCCGACAGTGCATCAGGCAAATAGGTGCGGGACGAAGAGTCGGGTCCCGCCCAAAAGACAATCAAGAAGCCGGCGGACAACAGCTTTTCGAGAAGGCGAGAAAGAGAGTTGGGGCTGAACTCGTCATGTCCAATGAGAATGGATTCAAAGCCTTCTGAAAAAAGAAGAGCTTCCGTGCGTTTTGCATCTTCCAATTCTCCGACGATAGAAAACACGGCTGGACGATGACCATGCCGCTCGTGACGCCGCTCGACAGAGAGTTCGTCGGGAGACCCGTCCGGGTGCAGGGCGACCGTTTCACCCTCACTGAGAAACGAAACCGAAAGATCCTCGCGAATCATGCCCGCACCGAGCGTGGCGTTGGAGACTGGATCGATCAAAATGAAGCTGCCGGTCGTCCGGTTGCGCTCGTAGGGATCGAAAAAGAGCGGACTGCTTGTTTCGAATTCGATGGCGGCGATCCCGTTCATTTCGAGTGCATCGGCCGCGCGGGTTCCCGCGGCGTTCGGGTCGACGAAGAAGCGGATTTTCCCGGGAGTCGCCTTCACGTGCCGGCCGGCATGTTTGGCGAGATACTTCGTTCCCACTTCCAAAGGCGCCGGGTGCAGCCACACGACCATGGCCAAAAAATGGTTGGAAATTCGCGGCAAGGCGTGAGAGGACACCAGCATGTCTCCACGGCTCAGGTCGATTTCGTTCTGCAGCTTCAGAACGACCGATTGAGAAAGAGACGCGGAATCCAATTCGCCGTCATAACTTACAATCGCTTCGACAACGGCCTGGCGCCTTGAAGGAAGTGCAATTAGCGAGTCGCCCGGGTGTATGACCCCGCTTGCGACCCGCCCCGCAAAACCGCGAAAGCCCGCATGGGGACGAATGACTGTCTGAACGGGAAAGCGGACTGCTTCCATTTCCGTGCGAGAAGGGATTTCCACGGTTTCCAGAAACTCAAGCATCGATGGGCCGGAATACCAGGGCATCCGACCGCTGGCGGATACGACGTTGTCCCCGTCCAGAGCGCTCACCGGCGCGCAATGGACATGTGGAATCCCGATGCGCCGCGCCAAGGCGATGAAATCCTGCTGAAGGTTCTGAAACGCTTTCTGTTCGAAGCCAACAAGGTCCATTTTATTGATGGCGGCCAGGACATGCGGAATGCCGAGTAGGCTGGCGATGTACAGATGACGGTGCGTCTGCGGCAGGAGTCCCTTGGCCGCGTCGACAAGGATCACCGCAAGGTCGGCCGTGGAGGCTCCTGTCGCCATGTTGCGTGTGTATTCCTCATGCCCAGGCGTGTCGGCGATGATGAATCTTCGACGGGAAGTGCTGAAGTAACGATAGGCGACATCAATGGTGATGCCTTGTTCGCGCTCGGCGCGCAGTCCGTCGGTGAGAAGCGAAAGATCGATCGCGCGGCCGGAGCGATTGACGCGGCTGTTCTTCACGGAGGCCAATTGGTCTTCATAGACGGATTTGGAATCATGGAGCAACCTGCCGATGAGCGTGGATTTGCCGTCGTCCACGCTGCCTGCTGTGGTGAAGCGGAGGAGTTCCTTGTTTAGGTCATTCTCAAGGAATGCAGCGAAGTCCGGGGTAGCCGCGAACTTTTCGGCAGCAAGCATCAGAAGTAGCCCTCTCGCTTCTTGATTTCCATCGAGCCTTCTTCGTCATGATCGATGGCCCGGTTTTCGCGCTCTGACCTGCGGAATGAAATCATTTCCTCGATGATTTTGGGAACCGTGTCGGCTTCGGAGCGGATGGCGCCGGTGCAGGGCACGCAGCCGAGAGAACGCATCCTGCAAACGACTTGCTCGATGTGTTCGCCTGGCAAAAGGCGATCGGAGGGAGTTGTCACGATCAGGGAACCATTGCGATTCACCACTTCACGCAACTTCGCAAAATAGAGAGGGACAATCGGAATGCGTTCGACATGGATATAGAGCCAGATATCCAATTCCGTCCAATTCGAGAGGGGAAATACGCGGATGCTTTCGCCCTTGTTGATGCGCGCGTTGAAGATATTCCAGAGCTCGGGCCTCTGGTTTTTGGGGTCCCATTGGCCGTGCACATCACGGAAGGAATAGATGCGCTCTTTCGCGCGCGATTTTTCTTCGTCACGCCGCGCGCCGCCAAAAGCAGCGTCAAATCCGCCAGCGTTGAGAGCGTCGAGAAGGGACTTGGTCTTGAGCAGGCCGCAGCATTTCTGGGTGCCAAGCTTGAAAGGATTCGCCCCCTGGTCGAGCGCCTGGCGATTCTGGTGGACGATCAATTCGGCGCCGATTTCCTTGGTATACCGGTCGCGAAATTCGATCATTTCCGGGAATTTGTAGCTTGTGTCGATATGCAATAAAGGAAAAGGAATTTTGCCGGGATAAAAGGCCTTCTGAGCGAGCCGCAACATCACCGACGAATCCTTGCCGATCGAATAAAGCATTACGGGATGAGCAAATTCCGAAGCAGCCTCGCGGAGAATGTAAATGCTCTCGGCCTCAAGCCACTGGAGATGATTCAGGCGCCTAGGGGAAGGGAAGCCTTTCTCTTTTCTGCCAACTGTCCTTGGGCTTTGCCCTTGAAAATGTTCCGTCGTTGCACTTGCCATGGTTCTTGGTCTCCAAAGAAGGCGTGAAAACAAAAAACCCATCGCCAGAGATTCTGGCGATGGGCTGGATGAATTGCGACTCGACTAGTCCAGGATTCTTAGGCCGTGAGCCTCCCTTCGCCAGAAGACACGTTGTCCCAACAAGTACAACAACAAGCCATCGTGCCGTTCAGACGAAAACTCAGTGCCATGGCTTAAATCATAGAGCAGGTCATGCAGGCTTGCAACCAAAGAATCACAAATATCGAGGGGGTGTTTTCAGGAAGGGCTACTTCTTCGACGAGTCCTGCGTGGTGGGTTTAGGCAAAACACTTGCGCTTCCTGTGTGCCGCTTCCTCTGTGAGGGGTCCCAATCTTCGGGTGGGAACATGATGCGCCAAAATAGGGGCGAGCGCTCGGCAAACTGGAGTCCGACCTGGATGCGGTCACCCTCTTTCTGCCCGAGGAACATAACCTGGCAGGGAAGCTCCTCGGCTGTTTTCGAATTAATGAGCATTACCTCCTGGGCTCGTTCCAGAGCGCTTTTCATGAGGACGAGGCAGCCGTGGGCGTTGACCGTGACCGTATGAGTTTTTTCCTCGAAAACCTGGCCTTTGTAGGTTCCCTTCACAATGACGGGCATCATGATCTGCACGCGTTGAGTCCGCCGCTTCTTTTCGTAGGGTTCGGGAAGCTGCGGCTGGGTCGGGATTTTCGTCTCAGACATGATCTCTCCTTGAAAATCTTCTCGCTTTACGGACCCTCGCGCAACCAATCTCCAAGCGAATGCGTGCAGAAGCTAAATAGGGCATTTTCTGTTTTGAGGGCCAAACGAAGGCAAGAGTTGCCAAAGCCACGGCCCGAAGTTTGAAAAAGTACCAGATACTCTTTCTCTACAAGTGCGGTTTACGCCGCGCCGCACGGTCCCGTTTGCCTCTATTCTTGGGGTATCGGCTTCCAGCTATTTTCTATGAGTGAAAGCTCCAATCCGCCGCGTCCTGGTGAGCCACGGCCCATCGCCGCCCGCGACACCGTACTCTTGACGCCCTCTTCCACGGACTCACGCTTATCCGGGCAGCAACAGCCCGCAAACTCGCCGGACGTGCAAGGGACGGTCTTGGTTAGCAACATCAGCCCGGCCGCACTTGCTGCTCTCGGGCAGCGCTACGACATCCTGGCAGAGGCCGGGCACGGCAGCATGGGGAATGTCTATAAGGCTCGGGACCGGGAGACCGGCGAAATTGTTGCGCTCAAACTCCTGAAGCCGGAAATCGCCTCGGATCAGGCGATGATGGAGCGATTCAAGAACGAGTTGCTGTTCGCACGGAAGATCACACACAAGAATGTTTGCCGCGTCTACGACTTCAACCGCATCGCCGGCGTTGCCTATACCTCAATGGAATTCGTCGAGGGCGAAAGCCTGCGCTCGGTCCTCACCCGGTTTGGCGGTCTTCCCACGCGCAAAGGCGTGGACATCGCTCTGCAAATCTGCTCGGGGCTGAAGGAAGCTCATGCGCAGGGAATCGTCCACCGCGACCTGAAGCCTGAAAACGTGATGGTCGATGGGCAGGGCAACGTGAAGATCATGGACTTCGGGATCGCGCGGTCGATGGACATGGCCACTCGCCTTACGGGAAGCATGGTCGGAACGCCTGCCTACATGGCACCCGAGCAAGTGGCGGGCAAGCCGGTGGACTACCGCACGGATATCTACTCGCTCGGCTTGGTTCTCTACGAAGTGTTTACCGGTGTGCCTGCCTTTCATGCAGACACGGCTGTCGCGGTGGCGCTGAAGCAGATGAATGAGGCTGCCCCGCCGCCGCACACCATAGACCCGTCTTTTCCCGCGCCAATCGAGCGCGTGATTCTTCGCTGCCTCGAGAAGGAGCCGGCAAAGCGCTTCGCTTCGGTTGCGGAATTGGCGCAAGCGCTCAGCCCCTCTGGCGTACAGCCGAGCGCGATGCGGGCCGTTGCTCCTGCCATGATGCCACATCCGCCGTTGCGGAGTTCTGCGGTCTCAGCCGAGAGCGGGCATATGGCAGCTCCCCCTGCAAGCGCCGTGACAAATCCCTTTTATTCCCCCTCCGCTGTTCCGCCGAAGCCGAAACACGGAACGTCGCCGCTGGTTTGGCTGCTCCTGGGAGCCGCAGTGGCACTGGTGGCACTGGGAGGGCAAGAGTGGATTGCACAGGCGAGATTGGCCGAGCACATTCCGCCTCCGGCGTTGCCCCGCGCACTTGTGCCGGTACCGCCTGGCTTTGCGCTTAACGCTGAGCCTTCTTCGGCGTCGACCGACGGTTCGCCAGCAACAAACAGCCCATCTGGACAGCAGCCTTCTGCGGCGAACCCGACAGCGCCTGCACAGCAGGCCGCAGACGACTCGAAGACCGACCCGGGTGAGGCAACGTCCAGTCCCGCTGGTACGTCAACGAAGGCCGGCACTGCTGCAAATCCCCCGAGTGGGCGCAGCGAAGAAAGTCACCGAGCGACGGGCGCTTCCAAGGAAGCATCTGCGCCTGTCGCGGCATTCCACACCGGGGCATATTTATGGGTGGGGCGGTATGAAAGGAAAGAAGGCGCGGAGGATGCGGCCAAACAGATCGAGGACTTGGGGCTTCCCGCGCTCGTGGTGCCGCGGCGAGGTCTTTTCGAACAGTTTTATATCGTGCTTTCAGGCCCCTTCGAGGATAAACGGCTGTCGAGCGTGACGGAGTGGTTGCGGGAACAAGGCTTCCGCGACGTTCACGAATTCAAGTGGCCAGTACCAAAGCAAGAGAAGAATCCATAGGCGGGATTCCGATGGAGTTTGCGGCAATAACAGATACAGGGCGTGTGCGGGGCAACAACGAGGACTGCTTCGGCGTGGCGGAAGAGATTGAGCTCTTCGTGCTCTCCGACGGAATGGGAGGCTACGCGTCCGGGGAGGTGGCCAGCAAGATTGCCGTGAATTCAGTTCTCGATCATGTTCGAGCGTCGGAGAAAAACGCGTCCCTTCCGCTTCTTGGGACGCCGCATCCGGGAGCGTCGAGCGTTGCGCAGAGGCTTGCATCGGCTGTGGCGATTGCCAACCAGGCCATCCGTGATGAAGCGGAGAAGAATTCCGCGCGGCGTGGAATGGGCGCAACCATTGTCGCGATGCAGTTTCACGAACAACGCGTGAGCATCGCGCACGTAGGAGACAGCCGAGCCTACCGGCTGCGCAATGGAACGCTTGAACAGCTCACGGACGATCATTCGTTCGTTGCGGACCAGGTGCGGCGCGGGAAAATGACGCAGGCGGAAGCGGAAACGAGCAAGTTCCAGAATGTGCTGATGCGCGCGCTTGGGCCCGAGCCGGAAGTGATTGTCGATATCAGCGAGGAAGTGGTCCTGGATGGCGACACTTTCCTTTTGTGCTCCGACGGCTTGAGCAAGGAGTTGAGAAGCACGCAAATTGGAGCGACTCTTGGCAGGACGGATGGCACTGAGGAAATCGCGACGCGATTGATCCAGATGGCGAATGACGCGGGTGGAGAAGACAACATCACGGTAGTCATCGTCCGGTTTGCTCCGAAGCTGGTAGGTGCATTGGTCCAAAAGCTCGGGCGGTGGTTCAGGGAATCTTAGAGGCAGAAATTGAATTCGAGGCAGAGTCGCCGCGGGAATTGCGGCGGGAGGGTAGAGCAATGCCAAAGCTGGTGCTGAAATTCGAGCAGTCGGTCCTGAAAGAAGTGCCGGTGGGCACGAAGGAAGTGAGCATCGGGCGCGCTCCGGACAATGGCCTGGTGATCGACAATCCGGCCGTGTCGAACTATCACGCGCGCGTTTTCAACGAAGAAGGGCGGCTGATGCTGGAGGATTTTGGCAGTCTTAACGGAACATTTGTGAATGGACAGCGAATCAAGATGGTGACCATCAAGCCCGGAGATTCGGTCCTCGTAGGGAAGCACAGCATTGTCGTCACAGAATCGCGAGAGCCGGACGGATTTGCCGATTGGAACGCCCAACAGAAGCCTTTTGCCCCGAAGATCAACGAGACTGTAATGCTCGACACGAAGGATCGCAGGAATTTCCTGCAGCAGGCCGCGGCTATCGGCGAGAGCGCGCAGGTTTCGCCAACGCGAGTCAAGGTGGCATGGCTCGTGGTTCAGTCCGGAAAGACGGACCAGCGCGAATACATCTTGAGCGACAAGCTCGTCGTCATCGGGAAGTCAGCCATGGCTACAGTAAAGCTAAAAGGTTGGTTCAAGCCGAAGGTGGCGGCGCAGATTACGCGCCGGGATGACAATTCCTACTACATCGGCCCGGCCGACCAGATTCCATCCGTGAACGGAAACGCCGCTACGCACGCGACAAAGTTGTCTTCAGGAGATGTGATTGAGGTGGCAGGCGTCCACCTGGAATTTGCCTATCGCGAGTAAAGGCGCCAATTCCCACCGTTCATCCGTAGGCGTCTCGGCGAAGACGTGGAATTCGCCTTCCTGTTAAAATCGGCGCCATGCCGGGGCGCCGGAGTCTCCGTCCAATCAAGCGGTCTGAACTGCCATACAATGCCGCAGAACTCGCGAGTTTCCTTATAGGGAAGACGCTGGTGCGCGAGCTGCGCCGTGATGGCAAGCAACGGCGGATTCTCGCGCGCATTGTCGAAACAGAGGCGTACGAGCCCGGAGACGCCGCAGCGCATTCGTTTATCGGGCAGACAGCACGGAACCGTTCGCTATTTCTTGAGCGCGGGCACGCGTACGTCTATTTTTGCTATGGAATGCACTTCATGCTGAATATCTCCGCGGAGTCTGAAGGAGTTGGGGCGGGAGTTCTCTTCCGGGCGGTGGAACCGCTGGAAGGAGCGCAGTGGACGCACGGATATGGAAAGGCCGCGGACCTGCGGAGCATTGCCAGCGGCCCCGGGAGGCTTGCGCGTGCGCTGCGGGTGACGCGAAGCCTCGACGGACTCGATCTGACGGAGCCCGGCCCGCTCTGGCTCGCGGCGCCGCTACGGCCATTGGGAGAAATCGCGACGAGCGTGCGAATTGGCATCACGAAGGAAGTTCATCGCCCGTTGCGATTTTTCGAACGCGGAAATCCGGCGGTCAGCGGCCCGCGGCGCTTGAATCAGTGATGGAAACACCGCTCGGTGCGCCGCGAGCCATCCGGTGCGAAGCGTCCGGCTGCTGCTTGTAGACTTTCCCAGCCTTCATGACGAACGGAATGTTTTCGAGAAGGCGCACGTTTTGCGTCGGGTCACCTTCGACGGCAACGATGTCAGCATACTTCCCAGTGCGGATCGAGCCGAACTCATCGCTGTGCCCGAGCAGATCGGCGGCGGAGCTGGTGGCGGACTGAATCGCCTGCATCGGCGTCATCCCGTATTTCACCATGTATGCAAACTGCTTTCCGCTGGTCCCGTAGGCGCAGACGCCCGCGTCTGTTCCGAAGGCCAATTTGACGCCGGCCTGCACGGCTTTGCGGAAATTGTCGCGCTGGATTTGGCCGAGCTTCGCATCGTGCTGGAGAAAGTCGGGCGGAATGGCGTTGGCCCTGCCGTCAGCCTCGATGCACTCCTCATCATAAATATCCATGACAAGATAGGTTCCATGCGCTTTGGCAAGCGCGATTCCCTCGTCGTCAATCATCGTGGCGTGTTCGACGGAGGTTACCCCGGCAAGGATGGCGTTTTTGATTCCCTGGGTCGAATGAGCATGGCATGCGACACGCAATCCAAAATGGTGAGCTTCGTCAACCGCTGCCTCCAGCTCCTCCATCGTGAACTCCTGCGAGCTGGGATTGCTGCCATGCTCGAGAACAGCGCCCGAAGAGAGGATTTTGATATGGTCGACGCCGTCGTTGGCAAGTTTGCGGATAACGGCCCGAACCTCCCAAGGGCCGTCGGCCTGCCCGTAATGGAGATTCCAGGGCAACGTGATGTCCGGCGCCGGCCCTGTGAGCGCTCCTGCACCACCCGTGATGGTGACGTAAGCGCCGGCGACGAACATGCGCGGCCCGATGATGTCTCCGCGGGCGATTGCATCGCGCATGGCAATGTCGTTGAGGGCGCGGTAAACGCCGACGTCGCGAACTGTCGTAAATCCGGAATAGAGCATGGCCCATCCATTCGGCACGGATTCGAAGGCTACTTCGGCGGCGGTCTTCTTCAGGTAGGTAAGCGGATCGCCGGAGGGATCGCGCGCGCCGTCGGCCAGGTGTGTGTGGCAATCGATGAGTCCCGGAAGGACAGTCATGTTGGACAGGTCAATGACTTTGGCCCCTGCGGGAATTTGAACGTCTTTCCCGACGGCTTCGATGCGCTCGCCCCGGATCAAGATGATTTGATCGGTCAGAGTTTTGCCCGCGTCGGTGTCAATCAACTTACCCGCGCGAATCGCGGTTACGGGCGAATCGACATTCTGGGCCGAGTCTGTCTGTGCCTTTGCTGTGAAAGGACAGAAAAACAACAAGAAGAACAAAAAAGCGGTTAGTTTGATTTTCATTTCGGGCCCCCTATGAGCCCGGCATTCTACACGGGTTGGGCAAGCGAAAGAGCGCCCAATAGACGGGAACCCTGAAGGGATGGACACAGAAAATGACCGGGAGACAGCTTGGAAGAGCGATAGAGAAAAGAATCTTGCAGCGGGGATATAAAGGCTAAGAGGCGCCGCTGAAACTTTCGACCGCTTCAGCCGCGCTGGGCAAGACGCCGATGACCTTGTCCACTTGCGTCATTTCCAGAACCGAACGAACCATTCCTTTTGCACCGGCAAGCCGCAAACCACCGCCTGCTTTCAAGAGGTGCGTGTGAGTGCGCACAATCAAGCCGATGGCGGCGCTTTCCACGTGGGTGACGCGTGAGAGGTCGAAGACAATGTTCTTCGCTCCTTTTGCCAAATGCGCCTCGACTTCCTGATCGATGCGCCGGCAGTCCGGCCCCATATGAATGCTTCCAGACATATCCAGCACGATGATGCCGGGCTTGGGAGAGAGAGTCCGTATTTCCACGTTTTCCCAGTCCTTTCGAGTGTTGATGGGTTGAGCCATGGAGAACCTCGCGTCAGGCTTCGTAGGGAAACTGGCGAATCATTCGCAGGCAATCGGCCAGGGCTTTGAGCAGCGAATCTCCCCAGCCGGAGGGGAGCACAGGAACTGATTTCTGGTTCACGTGCTTATCCGCTTCAGCGAAGAACCGGAGCGACTGACCGGGAGGCGGGGCCGCATATTCCTTCACGACGATGCGAAACTCGATCGTCTTTTCGCCCTCGCGCTTCTTCATCGTGAAGTGATGAACCTGAGCGAGTTCCTCCGCCTTATCAGTCTGGGCGTACTGCCAATCGGACACGGGCGCCTCCGCGGGTGTGGAAAATGCTTACGCGAAGCAGGCGCATCTTAAGATGCCCGCACTTGCAAGTCAACGTCCCGACTCACTCTTCGCGCGTTCGTCCTGTCCTTTGCTGGCATCGTCGTGTAACATCACTCTACTTTTAATTCAACCGGAGGGCCTGGATGCCTGTCTGCGAGGGGTGTGGCACCCGCTCCGACGAACTCCACGTTCAGAGGCGTGCGGAGCGGTTAGCGCTCGCTAGTAAGTTTCGACCCGGGCAAGTTCACATATTGTTTCTCGATTCCGCTCCTCCCGCCCGGGCAGAGGATTTCTTCTACTCCGTGGCCACCGACCGCTCCATTCGCTCTGCCGCGTCGCGCGGCTATTTTGATGAATTAATGAAGGCGACGGGGCAGGCTCCCGGAGCCGAAAGGAGTGAAGAAGCGGCTTTGGCGGAATTCTCGCGCAAGGGATTCTTCTTGCTCAATGCGGTGGAATGTCCGTTCGAGGATCTCATAGATCCTCAGAACTCACTGAGACGTGTGGCGCCCACAGTGATCAAGAAGATCCAAACGGAATTGAATCCTGCCTACGTGGTTCCCCTGTCGAAGCCGACCCAAGAGCTTGTGCGCTTGTTCGGATTGGTCGGCTGGGGAGACCGGCTGATTCTCGACAACGGGGCGCCATTCTCGGACCCGCACCTCGATGACCCGAAAAAACAAGCGGCTGCGGGCAGCGCGTATGGCGAGAAAATCCGGAAGATTCTGAGCGCGCTCCCGTCCTGAATTGCGCTCGCAAGGAAACAGACCGCGCCTGAAGAGAAGTGGTGCCGAGGGGCAGAATCGAACTGCCTACGCCGGCCTTTTCAGGGCCGCGCTCTACCAGTGAGCTACCTCGGCACACGAGCAGCTACTTATTGTAAGGAAATCGAGCCAAGCAGAAAAGAGGAAACGCGATTCACGCGCTCACGCGACGCGCGAATCTATTTGGCGGATTCGTCGAATTCCCTCATCCAGTCGCGCTTCTTGAGCACCTCGCGAGGCTTCGCGCCATCCGGCGGCCCGACAATGCCGTCCTTCTCCATCAAGTCGATCAAGCGCGCGGCGCGGCCGTAGCCGATTCGCAAGCGGCGCTGCAAAGTGGAAGTCGAAGCCCGCCCCATTTCGCACACGACGCGCACCGCATCCTGGTAGAGGTCGTCGTCCACATCCTCGCCGCCGTCAACTCCAGCTTCACCCCCTGAATCTCCCGAAGCCCCTTCTTCTTTCGGCGGACGAAGAAGTTCCTCGTTGTAGATTGCCTTGGCCTGCTCGCGCCAGAACTCGCAGACGGCCGTCACTTCGTTTTCGTTCACGTAAGGCCCGTGAATGCGGTGAAGCCGCGACGAGCCAGCGGGGAGGTAAAGGCTGTCGCCTTTGCCAAGCAAGGACTCCGCGCCATTTGAATCCAGGATGGTGCGCGAATCGACTTTCGTGGCCACGCGGAATGAAATGCGCGCGGGAAAGTTTGCCTTGATGAGGCCGGTGATGACGTCGACGGAAGGCCGCTGCGTGGCGAGGATCAAGTGAATGCCCACGGCGCGGGCCATCTGTGCGAGCCGCGTGATTGATTCCTCCACTCCGTTCGTATCGACCATCATCAGGTCGGCCAGCTCGTCGATGATGATGACGATGTACGGCAGTGGTTTGTGCTCCACTTCCTCGACATGGTCAAAGAGAGACAGCGACTGCGCCTTTTCGAATGTGCGGTTGTACTGGTCGATATTGCGCACGCCGCGCTGTGCCAACACCTTCAAGCGGCGCTCCATTTCCCGCACGGCGTTGCGAAGAACATTGGCCGCAATCTTCGGATCGGTCACGACCGGCGTAAATAAGTGGGGAATATCGCCGTAGAGTCCGAGTTCCAACCGCTTCGGATCCACAAGCACGAGTTTCAATTCATCCGGCGTCGCCTTGAAGAGCAGGCCCATAAGAAGGGAATTGATGAACACGCTTTTTCCGGTGCCGGTGGAACCTGCGATCAGAAGGTGAGGCATCTGCGTCAAGTCAGCGGCGCGAATGCGGCCGGTCAAATCCTTGCCGAGAGGAATCGTCAGCTTGGAAGCTGGGTGGCTGAACTCGGGCGATTCGATCACGTCGCGGAGCGCGATCGTTTCGCGGTGCGGGTTCGGGACCTCGATGCCGACGGTTGATTTGCCCGGGATACGTTCGATCAGGATCGATTCAGCCTGCAACGCAAGGCAGAGGTCATCGCCAAGTCCGGCGATGCGGCTGTACTTGATTCCCGCTTCAGGCTTGAATTCGAAAGTGGTGACGACAGGGCCGGGATTTATCTGCGTGACGTGCCCGCCAACGTCAAATTCGCCGCATTTTCCCTCGATGGCGCGTGCGTATTCCTTGAGCTCCGCTTCGGTCATCTTTTCGCTGCGCTCCACCATCTGCAGCAAAGAAGGGGAGGGCAGGCGAAAGCTCCTGTTCCCGTCGCCAATCTTGGGCTCTGACCCCCTTTTCGGAGGCTTGGAGCTGCTTGCAAAATCGTCGCGCTCGCTGATTTTGATGACCGTGGACGCGCGGCTCGGCTTCTTCTCTTCTTCTGCAGTCTCTGCTTCCTGCTTTTCGTCAATTTCCAGAGTGGATGACTTTTGAAGCGCAACTGGTGGCCGGCCCGAGACCTTAATCTGCTCGACGCGCTTGCGCAACCGCTCCGCCTCCTTTGCTTCGCGCCATTCCCTCATTCGGCCAAGCCACTGGCCGAGGAAGCCCTCTTCGGCTATCGGCTTCTTAACCCATTGAACCGCGGCGCGGAAGGAGAACGTAGTAGTCAGAAACATCGCTGTGAAAAGAGCCGCCAGCGAAACTAAATTTGCGCCCACAGGATTGAATGCGGCCCGCAATCCGCCCGCCAGCAACGAGCCCAGCAAACCACCCGCCGGAAGAGCCCCTCGCACTTGCGGCGCGTGAACCAGTGCCAGTTCGGAGGAAAGGGAAGCGACCAGCAATCCCAAGCCGACCGATTTCGTGACGGGATTCTCTACCTCTTCCGTCCGGAACCAGCGCATGGCCACAAGGAACATTGCTGCTGGGAAAAGAAACGCGGAATAGCCGCAGAACTGGAAGAACAGGTCGGCAAGATGCGCCCCCACAGGACCGATCCAGTTGTGCGCCGGACTATCCGGAGGCGGAGCCGCAGAAACATTGAATGCCGCGTCGTGCGGCGAGTAGCTCAGAAGGCTCAGAGCCAGTAAGACGGCCAGGCTCAGCCCAATGAAGCCCACCATTTCGTTCAATCGCTTGTTGTCCGTCGGGGTCAAAATTCGCACAAATGGCTCCTCTGCATTCCGGAAGCCCGCAAAAAATGCTGCGGGGGATCCGGCGATGGCACCGGCCCATCAAGCCAAGCATAAGCCTTTGCCCGGACAAAAGGCAGGACAATTGCCTGGCTCGATTGAGTAAAAAAGGGGAAGGCTCCCGCTTTACATCCGGGAGCGTCGCGGGCGCTGGCGCGCGAGTCCCGAGAGGAGGAACGCGAGTGACTTCGTGACTATAGCAAATCAAAAGTGTAAACGCGGGAAGAAATCTGTGGCGGCGGTGCTCAGGTAACAAATGCTTCGCGAGGTGCTTTTTCACAAACGCTGCAGCAAGGTCGAAGCGGAACAGGTTCTGGCGCTAGTATCCGCTGCGGTAAAGTAGCCCAACGACGAGTGCCGCAACCAGGCAATAAATCCCGAACCAATACCACCGACCCGTCTCCAGCCAACGGCTCAGCCATTTCAAAGCCAGCAATCCTGCTAAAAATGCAAACACCATTCCAACCATGCTCGGCACGGTGGCAGGCATCAAGCTCGCGATTGAGTGCAAATGCTCCGTTTTTGCCATCCTCAGCATTTCGCGCGCAATCGCCACGGGCGTCAGCACGACAGCCAGCGCAAAGCTGAAATCTTCGGCGCGCACTTTCGCAACGCCCGCGAGCATTCCGGTCGAGATCGTAGCCCCGGAGCGCGAGAAACCGCGAAAGGGCAGGCAAAACCCCTGCACGATTCCGATCCAGGATGCTTGCGCGGCGGTGAGGTCTGATGCGATTTCAACTCTGCCTCCCTGATGCGCGCGTCTCTCCGCGAGACCAGCGACGAGGATGAGTATCCCCGCGGCCGCCAGTGCGCCCGCGATCAGGTCAAGGCGCCCGAAGAGCTGTTCGACCCATGCGTGAGGGGCGTTGCGGAACGCGAGCTTCTCAATGGCTTCTGTCAAAATGCCACCGACAATACCGGTGAGGATGGTCGCGAGGATCAGCGCAATAACGAAGCTCTTGAATTCCGCAGCGCCTTGGAAGAAGGCCTTGCGCCATCTTCCCCAGAAGTAGGCAATGACAGCGAACATGGTTCCCGTGTGCAGCATCACGAGCAGGAGCGTGGTCTCCGGGGCCGAGGGATCCATCCCCATCAGCTTTTCGGCCACGATGACGTGCGCGGAACTCGACACTGGCAAAAGTTCCGCCAGTCCCTGCACAATCGCGAGGATCAGTACGTGAAGTAGCGACATCTCGGCTTAGCCTCTCTCACCGGCGGCTCTTGAAATTCCATTTTGTTTTCAGTTGAGCTCAAGAAGGTCTCTTGTTGTAAGGTGTTCGCGGCGCATTCAGTCCCGCCGTGGAAGAATCTTGAACATCGCAAAGGCGTCACGTCCGCCAGGATAATACCCCTTCCTTACGCCCCGGTTACGATAGCCATGCCTTTTCCAGAAGGCAATTCCCGCTTCGTTGTCTGTTGCTGTTTCAAGCGACACTTCGCGAACTCCATTGCTCGCCATTCGGCCCTCCGCTTCCTTGACCAGCAGGGTCCCAACCCCGTGCCTGCGCCAGTCCGAAAGAACGTCCATCGTAATCACATATCCCAATTCGCTGCGGCGGGCCGTGATGCAGAATCCGGCGATCGCAGCGCGAGGGATGGAATCTCTCTCTCTCGCCTCCGCAACAACGCAGTCCGCACCCCAGAAGCTCAGATAGTTCTTCAGTTCGCGGCGCGAGTAGGCCACCTGAGGTTCGTAGCAGGCCTGATCAATCCGCCAAAGCGTCTCGAAGTCATCGGGCTCGAAGGAACGAAGGCGAAATTCGACCGCAGCGCCGGACGATAGCTCTTTTGAATTCTTGCGGCGAGTTCCTTGTGAGGGTGTCATTAAGGTGGACGCCGCGCCCGCGAAAGCTACATTTCCAAAATTACGGGAAGGATTAGTGGCCTTTTTGCCGTCTGCTTGTTCAGATAGCGTTTTAGATCCGCGCGAATCTTTTCCTTGATGACGCTCCAATCCGTCTTTTCTTCCGGTGTCGATTGCTCGACGGTCTTGATCACAATCCCGCGAGCTTGCGCCAGGAGTTCGTTGCCGTCTTCCGAGGGCAAAAATCCGCGCGTGACGATTTCCGGCGTGATTTCCATTCGCCCGGTGTGCTTGTTGATGGCGATAATCGGGACCACGACTCCGTCTTCCGCAAGGTGCCTGCGGTCCCGAATTACGACTTCTTCAATCTCTTCGAGCGAACCGGAATCGACAAGCACGCGGCCTGCGGTCACAGGCTCTCGCCGCAGGGCGCGTCCGTCAGCCGTGAACTCGACGGGCTGGCCGCTTTCGAGCAGGAAAATTTCGCTCGAGACCGCGCCCACCTGTTCCGCGAGCGCCGCATGCTGGAATAGCTGGCGGTATTCACCGTGCAAAGGAATGAAGTATTTCGGCCGCACCAACTGAAGGAGAATCTTCTGCTCTTCCTGGCTCGCGTGGCCGGACACGTGGATGGGAGCGGACCGGCCGCCTTCGTAGTAGACAAGCGCCTGCCGCCGGAACAAGTGGTCAATCATCCTGAAAATCGCCTTTTCGTTTCCGGGAATGATGCGCGCTGACAGGATCACCGTGTCGCTCTCGGCAATGCTGAGCAGTCTGTGATTGTCCACGGCGATGCGCGAAAGAGCGGAAAGCGGCTCGGCTTGCGTTCCGCTGGCCAGCACGACAAGCCTCTTTGGGTCAAAGCTGCGAATGTCCTGTGGGCGTACGAGACTGCCGTCGGGAATTCGCAGTTTGCGCAAATTGTGGGCGATCTCCACGTTATCGACCATGCTCCGGCCGACGATTCCAACCTTTTTGCCCATGCTGACGGCGATATCGACGACCTGCTGAATGCGGTGAATCGAACTCGAAAAGCAGGACACGATCACGCGCTGAGGAGCCGCGCGAAAGAGCTCTTCCAATCGGACAACCACAGCTCGCTCAGAAGGCGTGAACCCTGGCCGCTCCACATTCGTGCTGTCGCTGAAAAACGCGAGAACTCCCTCTTGTCCGTAACGCGCGAAGGCATGAAGGTCGAAGGGCTTTCCATCCACTGGAGTTGGGTCAATTTTGAAATCTCCTGTGTGGATGATCACACCTACGGGAGTCCTTACAGCTAGCGAGACGCAATCGATGGTGCTGTGCGTCACGTGCAGATATTCGATCGTGAAGGGGCCAATGGTCGTTGTTTGCCCCGCCTTCACTGTGTTGAGGCGCGCTTTTTCAAGGAGACCGGCTTCTTCCAGTTTTTTCCGAACAATCGCGAGAGTGAATTCCGTGCCATACACAGGCACGTCGAGTTCCGGAAGGATGTAAGGCACGGCGCCGATGTGATCCTCGTGCGCATGCGTCAAAATAATCGCGCGCACCATTTGCTTGTGCTGTTTCAGATAGGTGATGTCCGGGATGACGATGTCGACGCCGAGCAACTCCTGCTCGGGAAACATCAACCCCGCATCTATCACAATAATTTCGTCGCCGCAGCGAAGCGCGAGCATGTTCATGCCGAACTCGCCCAGCCCGCCCAGCGGTATTGCCAACAACGATGGTTTGCTCAAGGTATTCTTCCGGTTTCTTTCTTTGAATTCGTAGGAGGGACGCTCGACCAGGTAGTCATTCCGGGTTCAACGGCCGCTTTCAACCACTCATCCTACCACAGGGCAACACACGGCGCTTTCACCGTCAATCCGAGCCACCGCCGGCAAACAGGCGGGCAATGGCCACCAGGACGACAGCCCCCACCGTCGCGGCGGCCAGGCTGCCCCAGAAGCCCCACATCAGAATTCCGAGCTTCGAGAAAATCCACCCGCCCACGACTGCGCCTACGAGTCCAAGAATGATATTCACGATGCATCCGAATCCTTGGCCCCTTGAAATTTTCCCAGCGACCCAGCCGGCAATCAGCCCGATCACGATCCAGGCGATCAGGCCATTCGGCTTCACTCCAATGAATAAAAATCTGTCGTGTTGCTGTGCCAGCAGAGAAGCGGCCAAGGCCGACATGGATGTCTCCCGTAGGGCGGTGCTTTCATTTTGCCACGATTTCCGCAGCAATTTAGTGCGGTGTTTGTAAAAAGCGAGGAGTATTGCCGACGTCCTATCTCAGAATAGGAATCGGTTTCTCGTCAGCTCACTGACAAAAGGCGTAGCCGAGGCACTTGTACACCAGCTTGGCGGCAAGAAAGTTGGACGAATGCGCTCCGGCCTGTGGGAGCAGTTCCACAACGTCCATCCCCACGATCTTTTTGTGGTCAGCCACCGCGCGCACCAAGGAGGTCACCTGGTGCCAGTCGAGTCCCCCGGGCTCCGGCGTTCCCGTCGCAGGCACAAGCGAAGGGTCGAATCCATCCAAGTCAATCGTCAGATAGACCGTCGAAGACAAATCGTCGAGGACCTTTGCGATCCAGGCTTTCAAAGGGGCGCGAACGATGTCCTTCGCCCAATAGATTTTGGTTTTCAGCTTCGGCAGCGCTTTCGCTTCCTCAATCGAGATCGAGCGGATGCCCACCTGCACGGCGGGACAAACTTCCAAAACTCGGCGCATGGCGCACGCGTGACTCGAAGAATTTCCGTGATACTGGTCTCGCAAATCGGCATGGGCGTCGATCTGCAATACGCTCAGATCCTTGTGCTTCTTTGCCATCGCCGCGACAAGCGGTGGGGTCAGCGAGTGTTCTCCGCCAAGTGCGACCGGAAATTTCCCGTCGTCGATAAACGCCATCTGCGCGGTATAGATTTCCGTGATCACTTCCTCGAGCGTGCCATCTTCTGTGTCGATGGCTGGCATCGTGGCGATGCCGATTTCCTTGTAGGGTTCGACCTCCAATTCTTCGTCATAGAGCTCCACGTAGCGGCTGGCTTCGAGTATGGCTGCCGGGCCTTTTGCGGTGCCTCGCTCGTAAGACGTGGTGCGCTCCAGAGGAACAGGGAAGATCACCGCTCGCGCCGATTCGTATGCAGCATCGGCATCGGAAAGTCCCAGAAAATTCTGTGGTGCCACCGGCGTGTATCGTTTCATGTTCAGATTTGGCTCGCTTCTGTGCGCAAGATTTTTCTTCCGCCCCGGCCTTATTCGTATTATCAATGTGTCGCGCCATTTTTCGCTCAGGCGTTCACAATTGCGCAACACAATCCCGCCCACAATCTCCTGTGGGGAACTAACATTACCTGCGAGGCCGACGAATGGCAAAGAAAAAGGGTCCCACTGGACGCATCCTTCACGATCCCATTGAAGACCGGTTGATGCCGATTTATCCGCTGGACCTGTCGCGCATTCGTACAATCGACGACATGGTTCGCGCGATGGGACAGACGGCCTATACCGCGCGCCAAATCGGCGACGCCGCCGACGTGCTGGAGCACATGGCCCGCGACAAGGATTGCTTCGTCGTTATGACCCTCTCGGGCGCTCTTACGGTCGGGAAAATGGGCCTGCTTTTCTGCGACTTGGTCGATGCCGGAATTGTGAAGGCCATTGTTTCCACAGGCGCGCTCATGGCGCACGGGTTAGTGGAGGCCACCGGCCGCTCGCACTTTCGTTATGACCCCCGGATGGGCGATACAGAGCTTTTCCTCGCCGGATATAACCGCGTGTACGATTCCCTGGAGCCGGAAGTGAATCTTGATGCCGTTGAAGAAGTCGTTGACCACGTTCTGGAACATTGGGACGCCGAAGAGACCGTCAGCAGTTGGAAACTCAATCACCGCATCGGCCAATACCTGGCGCGCCATGCCAAGGGACGGGGAATCCTGAAGTCGTGCGTCGAAAAAAATGTGCCGGTGTTCGTCCCGGCCTTTACGGATTCCGAGCTTGGCATCGACCTCGCCTTGCACCAGCGCATGAGAAAGCAAAAGGGGCGCGCGCTTCTCCGCTTTGATCCCTATCTCGATTTCGAGCACTATGCTTCCACAATGCTGGCCACTAAGCGCATGGGGATTTTCACAATTGGCGGCGGCGTGCCGCGAAATTGGGCGCAGCAGTTCGGCGTGTACGCAGAGCTCCTCGCTCGCCGCGGTTTCGAAAAGCTGCCCCTCAAGCGCTATAACTACGGCGTCCGCGTTTGCCCCGAGCCCGTCAACTGGGGAGGCCTTTCCGGCAGCACCTACACCGAGGCGGTTTCCTGGGGAAAGTTTGTGCCTCCAGAAGAGGGCGGGAAATTTGCGGAGGTCCTCGACGATGCAACGGTTGCGTTGCCGCTCATCGTCGGCGCAGTGCTGGAGCGGGTTGGCTACCTCAAGCCAGGTGCGGACACCATCAAAGGAAAGAAATCAAGGTAGGGACCTGCAAATAAGAAAAAACTGCGATGGAAACGCGGGCTAGTCGTCTTCGCCGAGAAGGATGGCTGCCGCAATCACCGTCGTCCACAAGCCCCGCTTATCGCCAACGGCCGATTGCGTGATGTTCATCGTGCGGACAATCTTGTTCGAAATCCGGTAGACCTCTTTTTTCTCATCCCAGGAAAGATCCGGATCGAACTCCACGTTTAGCGTGGTGGCAAGCATTTCGGCGGCGAGTTCTTCCGTGTATTCGCCCGCGACCTCTTCACTCTCACCGAACGAGTGATGCTCCGACAAATATCCAAACATCGATTTGTCGCCTGGAAGAGCCAATCCCACGCCGGCAGCGATCAAGCGGTGCGGCTCGCGAGTCTGGTTCTCGCTGATGACGGTAAACGCCACTTGCCCCGGCTTCAGATGTTTCAGACCTTCGCTGCGGGAAATCAGTTTGCAGTGCGGTGGGAAGATTGAGGAGACGCGCACGATGTTGCACGCAGCAATGCCGGCGTTGCGCAAGGCCAGCTCAAAACTGGAAAGACGCTCGCGGTGTTTTCCGGCTCCCTTGGTGAGGAAAATCTTCTTCGCGACAAACGCCATGGACCCTACCGGGTTGCGGTTCCTCCGGACGCTGGAGTCGGATTCGGTTAGCAAGCAAAAATTAACAAGTGCACTTCTCGCTGTCAATCATTATTCGCCCGAATGTTAATGCCGTGTGACCAACTCAGTGGTTTTTGCTCTCGGAATCCTTTGCCGCCTGAACCTCCATTGCGCTCACGGCATCTCTGGGGATTATTTTCCAGTTGCCGTCAGACTCGTCGGGGATTTTCCCCGTGCGTTGCAGATAAGCGATTAAGAGGTCTCGAATCCCCTCGGGGGAGCGATAGACAATCGGCAGACCCTGGTAGACCTTGTAGCGTCCTCCGCCCGTGTAGCGGTAGTTGTTTACGGCGACGCGTAGTTCGCGGTCCGGAGCAAGGGGCTTTCCTTCAAATCGTAGATTTCGGATTCGGTCCCCGACAGGCTTTGTCAGATCGATTTCGTAGCTCACGCCCAAGGCTGAGTCCGCATTGTATCCGGGAAGCGCCAGTTTCTGCCCTGGTGAGGGCGGCCAAAAAGGATAGAAGCTTGCCGCATGTTCGAGAGCGTCCTTTAGCTGTTCCCCCCTCATCTTCACCACATAGAGCGCGTTTTCGTAAGTGTAAAGTGCGGCTGCCTGCCGGACGGTCACGGGCCCTTTCGGGATGATCGTCCCCGGGTAAAACATCGTTGCCAGAGAAACGTCCGCGTGGCCTGCCTCCATCTGCACTTTGTTGATCAAAGTCACTAGCGGGCCGTCGTCGTACCGCTCGTCCTCTCCGCTGAGCTGCTTGGAGGAATAGGCAATCGGCGTATCCAGGTATTTCTGTGTCGCCTCGTGATACGGAGCGGCGATTCTCATAATTTCGGGATCGGCCACAGTTTCAGGAGTGACGGGGATCGTCCACGAACGTTTTGACACAACCGTCCATTTCTTTGCGCCATTTCTGCTCATATTCACATCTGCGCGCGCCAGGGAAATTCCCCAATTCTTGGCCTGTGCCATCAGGACGCCGTTCACAAGCAGTTCGGGCATTTCCTGATGCGTGTGTCCATAGAAAATCACATCGATCTCCGGGACTTGCTCCGCCAGCTCCCAGGCCGCGTTCTCGCCCGAAATCTGATCGCTCTCCATTTCGCCGGTCTTGGGATCGCGGTCCAGACCCGAGTGCATGATCACGACAAGGAGATCGACCTGCTTTCGCACCTGCGGAATAATCTCTTTCGCGGATTCGACGATGGGTACGAACTCGTATCCCTTGTAATGGTCCGGAATCTCCCACCGCGGCACGCCTGTTGTGACGAATCCCACGATTCCTATGCGCACCCCTCGGACATTCTTGATGATGTAGGGCCGAATGTACGGAACGCCTTCCGTATAAGTCTGCCGGATATTGGCCGCAAGCCAGGGAAAGCTCGACTCCGATTTGGCTTTCCACATCACCGTTTCGCCGAAATTGAATTCGTGATTGCCCACAGCCATCGCGTCGTAATGCATGGCGTTGAAGACGGCGATCTCGGGATTCGGGAACGACTTATCTTTAACCGCGAAATAGTACGCAAGCGGAGTCCCTTCGATCGTGTCCCCGCAATCGAGGAGTAGCGCATCCGGCGCTTCGGCTCTCTGCTCTTTCACCAGCGTTTCGAGCTTGGCCAAGCCCAGGTCCGCCGGTTTGTTCGCGTAATAATCCCACGGTCCGATATGCCCGTGCGAATCGGTCGTGCTGAGGAGCGTGATTGTGACTCTGGAATTCGAGGCGGAAGAAACGGCAACGGCCACGCTCGCGGCAAGCGTGCCGAACACGATTGGAAAGAAAAAACGCTGGGCTCTGCTCAATTTCTTCACAGGAATTATTTAGGAAGCTGAGTCGATGAAATTCTACGCCCGTACAACCATGGGCATGCAGTGGGAAAGTGAGTCTGCAATCATCTTCAGCTCACGTAGCTGTGGATGGGTAAAGTCCGGGCCTGCCTCCGCCGCGGTTTTTCCTTTTCTCGAAACCTGGATCACCCCGACGAGTTTTTGGTTCAGCAGGATGGGGGCACTCATGATCTTCTGAATAGGGTCGCCTCGCTCTTCGGCAATTGGCACCGCCTCGAAGACCGACGCGTGAGGCACTACGGCAAAGTGATTGATGATTTCCGCGCGCTTTTCGCGAGCCGTTCTCGCGGCCAACGAATTTGTGCTCGACAGAGGGATCATTCCAACCACTTTCAGTGCCTCGGGGACCACAAACTGAAGAAATCGCTCGTCCGTTCCCAGAGTAAAGATAGCCACCTCGTGCGGCTGAACGGCAAAATTCCTGCTAATCAGCTCCACTGCGCGCGTCAACCCGACGAATTCCCCCTGCGCGGCGTTGTGGGAAATCGTCGCCATCCATTTCTTCAGCTCGCCGATGTATTCGCTTTGCATTTCCGAGAGGGCTCGCTGAGGCCAGTCTAGCATCGGGGAACCGCCATGCTAGCCTCACGGCTGCTTGCGGTTTCCAATCTGCAATCCCCCCTTTGGCCGCTACAAAGCTCGCTCCCTAGGGCGTCCTTGCAAGCCCCTGGAGCACAAGCCCAAGCTCCCGGACGCCCCTCCGAATCTCGCTCGCATCCACGGCAGCAAACCCCAGTTGCAATCCCTCGCGCCTCACTTGGCCGCGCGCGAAGCGTCCTATGGGCGTCACCTCGACGTTTTGCATCGCCGCAGCTTTCGCCGCCCGCTCCGCTCGAATCCCTTTCTTCAGCCAGCCTACCGTCTGCAAGCCGGCCTCGACAGTGGAGACTTCGAGAAGGCCCTCCAGGCTCTCCCGCGCGCAATCCAGGAGCACCGAATGCCGCTCCGCATATATCTCACGCATACGACGCACGTGCCTGCCGAAGTGCCCCTCGGTGATGAAGTCGCACACAATTGCCTGGTCCAGCAGCGGTGCGTGCCGCCTTGCCAGCGACTGGTTCGCCTCAAAATAGGACACAAGGTCGGGAGGGATCACCAAATAGCCCAAGCGCAGGGAAGGGAACAGCGCCTTGTTGAAGCTCCCCGCGAACAGAACGACACCGTTTCGATCGAGTCCCTGCAATGCCGGAACCGGCCGCCCGGAGAACCGAAACTCGCTGTCGTAATCGTCCTCGAAAATCAACGCTCCTGTTCTCGCCGCCCAGTCGAGCAGATTCAGCCGCCGCGGCAGGCTCATCGTAATCCCCAGCGGGAATTGATGCGCGGGAGTGGCGTAAATCAGTTTTGCTCCCCGCATTTTCTTTTCGTCTATCGTGATGCCTTCGATGTCCAGAGCCCGCGGCAAGACCGTCGCTCCGAAAGCATCGAAAACAAATCCAGCGCCGATGTAACCCGGTTCCTCCATGCACACTCTGTCGCCGGGGTCGAGCAGGACGCGGGCTGTCATCTCCAGCGCTTCCTGCACTCCGGAAATGATCGCGATCTGTTCCGCCTCGCAGTTCACGCCGCGCGATGTCGTCAAGTAGTGGGCCACGGCTTCCCGCAGCGGCTTGTACCCCATCGGGTCGCACCCAAGCAGAAGGCTCACGGGAGCGCGTCGCACACGCCGCGCAGCGATCTGCGCCCAAAGCGTTGTAGGAAACTTGTCCAGCGCCGGGACGTTTGGCCGGAAGGCCCGGCTCGGCTTCTGCTCAAATCCTGTGAAAAGCGTCGTTCTCCGTGCAGCGCTCGAAACGCATCGGCGTGGCATCCGCTGGGCGCGGGCCTTCGCGTCTTCCGGGCGTTTTGCTTCCAGAAACTCCTCTGGCAGCACTTTGCTCACATAAGTGCCTGAACCGACACTTCCGCTGATGTAGCCCTCGGACATAAGGAGCTCGAAAGCATTGACGACAGTTCCTCGCGCGAGCCCATATTGGCGCGCCAGATCGCGCGTCGAGGGCAATCGTGCTCCGGGACGCAACCGGCCTTCCAAGACTCCCGCACGCAGCGCGGAATAGAGCCAGTGATACGCAGGCGTGTCCGGTTCGCGTTCGGGCAGCGACAGTTCCAGCGCGGCTGTTCTCTTGGGCATAACAAGTGGTGCAGCAAGAATATCGTAAATGGACCTTATGGTAAGGTCCACTTGCGTTTAAAGTATCGCTTGGTTATCGGTCAGTCGCCGCTGAGTTGGGGGATTTCCGGCGTCGAGGCTGAGAGGAGTCAATCGCCATGAGCGCTTCCCTGTCGCACGGCATTTCGAGGGACAACCCCATCGAATTCCTGAGCCGCCTCCCGTGGAGCCGCCTCAGTCTCTTGTACGTCCGCTGTGCGCTCGGCGCTGCATTTCTCTCTGGAATTGCGGACCGCTTTGGTCTTTATCGCGGGAGAAACGTGGGATACGGAAATTTCGAAGGCTTTGTCCGCTACACGGCTCAGGTGAATTCGTTCATGCCCGCATGGACCATTCCTTATCTCGCCTGGGCCGCCACGATGGCTGAGTTTTCGCTGGGAGTGCTGCTGCTCCTCGGCATCTGGCGCCGGCCAGTCGGCGTGGCGAGCGCGATCCTCCTGCTTCTATTCGGGACAGCCATGGCGATTTCCTTTGGGATTAAATCGCCGCTCGATTACTCCGTCTTCTCCGCTTCCGCCGCGGCACTTTTCCTCGCGTTTTACGATTGGTCATCGCGAGCCGGACCCGGCGAGAGGGAATTTACTTCGAACTGAATTTCTGCGATATCGCCGGAGCCGAAAGGGAGAATATATGCACCGCAAATTCACAATCCTGTTGGCAGTCATCGCTTCCTGCGTCTCGATTTCCACCGCTGTTCTTTTCGCGCGTCCTCCACAGCCGCCAGACGATTTGCTTCAGGTCCGCGAAACTGTCTGGCGCTCCTGGTTCGCCGGCGACATCCCCACGCTCGAACGCCTTGTTCCACCAGACACGATTGTCGTCAGTCCTGGCCAGGCAAACTTCGAGACGCAGGCAGACATCATTGCCGAATCGAAGAGGTTTCACGACGGCGGCGGCAAGCTGATCCGCTTGGAATTCCCGCTCACCAAAGTCCAGCGGTTCGGCGGCGTAGCCATCATCTACAGCCACTATCTCTACGAGACTGAATCCGGTGGAAAGCGCGTGATCCACACCGGAGCTTCCACAGAGACATTTGTTCTCCGCGACGGCCATTGGGTCAATCCCGGCTGGCAAACCGCCTCGGACAAATAATCCGCGGGCCGCGCATCCTTCTGTGCGGCCCCGGTTTGTCCGCACCCAACTGCTCTCCACTTAAAGATTTCCGACGCTCTGAGCTATACTCTTCCGCGGGTTTTTTGAACAAATGCGCCGCTACCTTTGGCTCGCGTTGGGAATCCTGCTCGGAGGAACAGTTCCGCTCTTGGCACTCGATAACGCCACCACCAAAAATCTCAGTCCCGCCGCACGCCTTCATTTTTCCTCGATTGTCGTCGATACGCACGACGATACGACTCAGCGCCTTTTAGAGCCGCACTTCGACATCGCCGCACGTCACGCCGACGGCAGCATCGACATTCCCCGGATGAGGCAAGGCGGCCTGAGTGCAATCTTCTTTTCGATTTGGATTTCCGGCAAAGTGACCGGCCCTGAGGCGACCGAACGCGCCCTTCACCAGATTTCGCTCGTCCGGCAGATGGTTGCCAGCCATTCAAACGATCTCGTCTTGTGCACCACAGCCTCGTGCATCCGCCAGGCAAAAGCGGAGAGCAAAATAGCTGTTCTGATGGGCGTCGAAGGCGGGCATATGATTGACGATTCGCTCGCCAATCTCGACAAATTTGCCGCTCTTGACGTGCGTTACATGACTCTCACGCATATGGTTAATACGGACTGGGCGGATTCGTCGACAGACAAACCCGCGCACAACGGGCTGACGGATTTCGGCAAACAAGTTGTTTTGGAAATGAACCGGCTCGGCATTATGGTGGATATTTCGCACGTCTCCGACAAGACCTTTTACGATGCGCTTGCAGCGAGCAAAGCCCCGCTTATCGCCTCGCACTCATCTTGCCGCGCCCTTTGCAATGCGCCGCGCAACATGACGGATCAGATGATCCTCGATCTGGCGGCGAAGGGCGGTGTGATTCAGATAAACTATCACGTCGGGTTCCTGGACCAGAAATTCCGCGATGCCGACGCTGGGAAGCCCGAACTTGGAAAGCAGATTGAAACCGCAGCCAAATCGCGATGTGGCGATGACGACACTTGCCAACTCATCGAGTCCGAAAAAATCACTCGTGAGTACATGGAAGAAGGAAAATATCCGCGGGTCGAATGGACTGAAATTGTCGACCATATCGACCACGCGGTCAGGCTTGTGGGCCCCGACCACGTTGGATTAGGCTCGGATTTCGACGGAGCCGTGATGCCGTTCGGCATGGAAGACGCTTCGCACTTGCCGCAGATCACCGAAGCGCTCCTTGCCCGCGGGTATAAGCCCGAAGACATTCAAAAAATCCTGGGCGGAAACACTCTTCGATTGATGGAACAGGTGGAAGCCGTGTCTCAACAGATGAAAGGACATTCATGAAGCGCACCAGTCCGTTATGGATCCTGCTGGGCTTGAGTCTTATTCTTCCTCCGGCAGTGCCTGCTCAGACTTCGTCAACAAGCTCGACGGCGCCGCAGAGAACGGTCCACCACCACACAGACCCGGCGCTTTACCATCCTGCGAGCCTCACCGCGAAAGCGCCGCCGGTTTACGAAGTGAAGTTCATCACGACAAAGGGCGACTTCGTCGTTCAGGTCACCCGCGCTTGGGCTCCTTTGGGCGCGGATCGGTTCTACAACCTGGTGAGACATCACTTCTACGACGAAGCCAGCTTCTTTCGCGTGATTCCCGGATTCGTCGTTCAATTCGGATTGAGCCCGAATCCTTCCATTACCAGGATTTGGGAGAAAGCAAACATTGCGGATGACCCGGTGACGCAATCGAACCGCGCGGGATACGTCACGTTCGCAACTGCCGGCCCGAACACTCGCACCACGCAGGTGTTCATCAGTCTGGGCAGCAATGCGCAGCTCGATTCCATGGGATTTGCCCCGTTTGGGCAGGTTACTTCGGGAATGGATGTTGTCCAGCAGCTCTACGGCGGTTACGGCGAAGGCGCTCCCGATGGAGCCGGGCCCGCCCAGGACAAAATTCAAGCGTATGGGAAGGAGTATCTCGATAAGAACTTTCCAAAATTGGACAGCATTGAGAGGGCGATCATCATCTCGCCGGCTCCCGTCGAGCATCATCCCGCAACTCATAGGGTGGCTCCGGCGGCGAGCACAGCACCGTCCAGTTCCAAACCGTAGTTAGGAGCGCAGCGAAGTCCTCTGCAAAAATTCTGAAGAGGGAGTGGAGATGGCGACAAATTCAAAATTGCTCGACCCGCAGTCGTTGAACGCGAAAGCACCCGATGTCTTCCAGGCCGAATTTTCGACCACCGCGGGGAATTTCACGATTGAGGTCACAAGGGAATGGGCCCCGCTTGGAGCGGATCGCTTCTACAATCTTGTGACGAACAACTATTTTGACGATTCCGCCTTTTTTCGCGTCGTGCCCAAGTTCATCATTCAATTCGGCCTCAGCGCCGATCCCGACGTGAACCGGAAGTGGCGCATGGCGAATCTGAAGGACGATCCGGTGAAACAGTCCAACAAACCCGGATATCTCACCTTTGCCACCGCCGGGCCGAACACCAGAACGACGCAGCTCTTCATCAATTTTGGGAACAATGGATTCCTCGATTCGCAAGGATTTGCGCCGTTTGGAAGAGTCGTTTCCGGAATGGATGTGGTCGAGAAGATTTTTTCAGGATATGGCGAGCAGCCGGATCAAGGCAGCATCCATGCGCAAGGGAAGGCTTACCTGGATCAGAAATTTCCGAAGCTTGATCGGATCAAATCTACAACGGTGGTTTAGAGAGACGCAGCTTCTCCGCACCGGACTTGACAGGCCGGCGAAATAGGCGGCGGACGGCGCCAGCTCAACTAGTGGTGTGAGCTGAAGCTTATTTCCTTCTTTCTCTTTTGATGAGCGCCCGCTACACTGCTCGCGGCCTGAAATGAGTGATTCAACCGCGCTGCCCTCCGCCGCTGAATCTGTTCGATCCCCTCGCGCGATTGCGGCCGCTCTCAGTGACAATGCGGTCCTCGCCATTGTCACGGGCTTCGCTCTCCTGTTTCACGCCCTGGCGATTCGCAACTACGGATTCTTTCGCGACGAGCTCTACTACATCGCCTGTTCCCGCCATCTGGCGTGGGGATATATCGACCAACCGCCGCTTGTCGCCGTGGTGGCCTGGATTTCGCGACACCTCTTCGGAAATTCTCTCATAGGCATCCGTGTTTTCCCCGCGCTTGCCGGCGCGGCTGCCGTTCTGCTCGCAGGACTCTTCGCGCGCTCCCTCGGCGGCGGCCGCTTCGCACAGTTCTTGGCCTCTTGCGCAGTCCTCCTCGCGCCCGCATGCCTCGCATTCACGGGCTTCTATTCGATGAACGCGTTCGAGCCTTTGTTTTGGTTGGGATGCGCTTGGATTGCGGTCCGGATAATCCAGGGGACCTCGCCGCGGTTATGGATACTCTTTGGCCTGATTGCCGGCGCCGGAATCGAAAACAAGCACACGATGATTGTGTTCGGATTTGCCCTTGCTTGCGGGCTGATTTTCTCCGGCAACTATCACCTCTTCAAGTCTCCGTGGATTTGGCTGGGAGCGGTGCTCGCTTTTTTGATCTTTCTGCCGAATCTTCGTTGGGAAGTTGCTCATGGGTTTCCGCAATTCGAAGTCGTCCGCAATGCGCAGCTCTACAAGAACGAGCCAACTGGCCCCGGGCGATTCATTTTCGACCAAGCGCTTTTCGTGCAACCGATTACATTCCTCTTATGCCTGGGCGGCTTGGTGTGGCTGTTCTTCTCGAAGCAAGGCAAACGATACTCGTTTCTCGCCTGGTGTTATTTTGTTGTTCTCGCCGTTTTCATCGTACTGGACGGCAAATCCTACTACGTTGTTCCGATCTATCCGATACTCATCGCTGCCGGTGCCGTCGCGTTTGAAGACGTTGTGCGAAGACGCGCTTTGCGCACAGCGTTTGTTGCTCTGCTTGTTATCGGTGGGCTCGTGGCGCTTCCTCTGGGACTCCCCATCCTTCCGGTGAACGTGTTCTTGCGGTACCTCAAAATTGTTCCGTACGGAAGGGTGCAGACAGAGCGAGACGCGACCGTTGCCTTGCCGCAACTTTATGCTGATATGTTCGGCTGGGAAAATCTGGCAAAGCAAGTCGCGCTCGTGTACGACTCTCTCCCGCCCGACGAGCGCGCGAATTGCGCAATCGCGGCTGGCAATTACGGCGAAGCGGGTGCGATCGATTACTATGGTCCGTCACTCGGATTGCCACCCGCCATTTCGGGTCACAACAGCTATTATGATTGGGGACCGAGAAATTATTCGGGCTCGTGCGTAATCCTGGTCGGTGAAAGATCGAACGAACTGATTCAATACTTCGGAGACGTTTCTCTTGCGACCAAAGTAGCGAATCCCCACGGCATGCCCACGGAGCGCAATGTCCCGGTCTATATCTGCCGCAAGCCTGTGGCGCCTCTCAAAGAGCTGTGGCCGCACTTCCGAATGATCATATAAAAGATCATCTAGTGAATCGGAGCTCTCTTCGGATCTTTCGCCGAGCGTTCCAGCCTTTCCACATCCAACCCTGTCGATGCGAGGCGTTGCCCGATTTGAGAACTCGTCTCTCGCGCCATGGCCAGAAGCACTGATTCGCTCGTCAAAATAGGGATTATTTTTCCCGCGCGCCGCTCGCGCCCGGGCGTGATTCTCGCTGCGCGCCGAAACATGGATTGCAGCTCTCTGGATATTCCGAGGCCATTTTTTGCATTCGATGGCCGGCGGCGCTTGCGCAGAGAAAACTTGTCGCGGCCATTGCCATTTTCTACGCGCCGCGCTGCCTCGAATTCCAGCAGCCATTTGTGCCATCGCTGGGGACTTACGCGGCACAGCGATGCCAGATATTTTTCAATGTCGCCGGAATCCTGCCAATAGCTGTCGAGCCGTTCCCAGTGATTGAGATACATCGCGGCAAGAAAGTCAGCTGCGCTGATCCACTCCAGAGCCCGGCTCTTTGCCAGCATCACGGCGAGGCGCGCTGTGCGGTCGAGTTCCTTGGTAAATCGGAAGGGAAGCTCGTCGAATAAAAAAGGCGACGCATGGGCAGACGCGGCTTGCCCGTACGACTCGCGCCCATTAAGTCTTTTCCCAAGGACCTTCATCGCCTATGGAAGCTCCCAAATCATTCTACGATGGCGCGCATAATTCTCCTGATCGAACTAGGGACGTTTGTGATGTCTTCAGCATCATGCGATAGCAATCTCCCGCGCATCGTTCTGTAAGGCCTTCCTGCCTTGACACTATCAACTTCGGTTGTAAGCTGGACATTCGCTTTCGTGGATGCCTTCCGTCAAAGGACGATTGAGGAGAACGATGGTATTGAAGCTCGCTGTTGCTGTTCTCATTCTTCTCTTGATTCTCGTGTTTCTCCCGCGTCTCTTTGCCCGGCGCGCATCGGAGCCTGCCGCGCAGCCGCCTTCTCTTGAATGGTGGCAGCACGCCGTCTTCTATGAGGTCTACCCTCGGAGTTTTGCCGATTCGAATGACGATGGAATCGGGGATATTACAGGGATCACCTCGCGCCTCGATTACCTCAAGGATCTTGGTGTTGACGCAATCTGGATCACGCCGTGTTTTCCCTCGCCGCAAGTGGATTTCGGTTACGACGTCGCCGACTACGAGAATATCGATCCGATGTACGGGACGCTTGCGGATATGGATCGCCTCATCGCGGAAGCGAAAAAGCGGAATATGCGCATCATCCTCGATTTCGTCATGAACCACACTTCGGACAAACATCCGTGGTTTCTGGATTCGCAATCTTCGAAGACCTCGGCGCACCGCGACTGGTACATCTGGCGCGACGGAAAGGGGCCCGGACAGCCGCCCAACAATTGGACGTCTGTTTTTGGCGGATCGGCATGGCAGTTCGATCCAACAACAGGGCAGTATTACTACCACTATTTCTACCCGCAACAGCCCGATCTGAACTGGCGCAATCCGGCGGTCAAGAAAGCAATGTTTGATGCAGTGCGCTTCTGGTATGAACGCGGAATTTCAGGGTTCCGTTTGGATGCCGTGGACACGCTGTTCGAAGATCCCAACCTTCACGACAATCCGGTGTTGCCGGGTACAAACAGTTTCGGCGACCCGAACATGGTGGAGAAGTACAACGCGAAACTGCCGGAAGTCCACGACGTTCTGCGCGAGCTGCGCGCGCTTTCCAATCAATACAACGCCGTGCTCATCGGCGAGACTTGGACCAAGACAATCGACGAATTGAAAGCCTATTACGGCCAGCACAACAACGAGCTGCAGATGCCAATGGATTTCCTGTTCACGACTGTTCCCAAGTTGTCCGCTCCCGAGTTTCGCCGGCAGATCGAGGGAGTCAACTCTGCAGGCTGGCCCGTCTATGTGATCAGCAATCACGACATTGTGCGGTCGTATACGCGCTGGGGCGACGGAGTGCACAACGACCAGATCGCCAAAGTCGTGGCAGCGATGTACCTGACGCTGCGCGGAACGCCGATCATGTACTACGGCGAAGAGATTGGGATGAAGAACACGGATCCGACGAGGAAGGAGGACGTGAAGGATCCGATCGGGATTCGCGGATGGCCGAAAGAGAAGGGCCGCGACGGCGAGCGCACGCCGATGCAATGGTCGGACGGGGTGAACGCGGGATTCTCAACGGTGACGCCTTGGCTGCCGGTTCCGCCGACCTACAAGACGTATAACGTCGAGACGGAACTGAAGACGCCGGATTCGATCCTGAATTTCTACCGCCGCGTGCTGGCGCTGCGCCATTCGGAGCCAGCGCTGGAAGAAGGATCGTGGATTGCGGTCAACGAGACCGATCCGAACGTGCTTGCTTACTTGCGGAGAACGCCGAATGAAACCATTCTCGTTGCTCTCAATATGACTTCGTCGGCCCAAACGATCCGGTTGAAGCTGAACGCGCAAGGGCTTCGCTCGGCGAGTGCGACAACTCTGCTGAGCACGCTTGCTTCGCCGCCGTCGACTGTGGCGGGGAAGATTCAGTTGGAACCTTTCGGCGTGTGGATCGCGCGGCTCACGAAATAGCCACAAAAGAGTGCAATTTCAGCTGCGCGCGGAATTTGCCAGGACGCGAAGGATTTTTTAGATGCCGAGAACGTTGACGAGTTCGCGGACGGACGCGGCGGATTTTTCGAGCGCCGCTTTTTCTTCGGGCAGCAGTTTGACTTCAACAATCTGCTCAATGCCGCGCGCGCCCAGCTTGACCGGAACACCCACGAAGAGCCCACTGATGCCGTACTCCCCTTCGAGATAGGCGGCGCACGGAAGAATTTTCTTTTTGTCCTTCAAGATTGCTTCGACCATTTCGACGGCGGCCGCGGACGGGGCGTAGTAGGCAGAACCCGTCTTGAGCAAATTCACAATTTCGGCTCCGCCCTTGCGCGTCCTGGTGACAATTGCTTCCAACTTATCTTTGGCGATCAGCTCGGTGACGGGAATACCGGCAACGGTGGAATAGCGAGTGAGCGGGACCATATCGTCGCCATGGCCGCCCAAAACAAACGAGTGAACATTTTCGACAGAGACATTCAATTCGCGCGCGACGAAAGTGCTCATCCGCGCGGAATCCAGCACGCCGGCCATGCCGATGACTCGGTTCTTCGAAAATCCGCTCAGCTTGAATGCCGCTTGCGCCATCGCGTCCAGCGGATTCGTCACCATAATCAAAATCGCTCCGGGAGACAGTTTGACAACCGCCTCGACGACCGCTTTGATGACGTCGTAGTTGGCCTTCAAGAGGTCGTCACGGCTCATTCCGGGCTTGCGGGGAAATCCAGCGGTGATGACGATGACGTCGCTATTCGACGTCTCGCGATAATCACCGGTCGCCGTCGTAATGCCGGCCGCCTGGGCATCCGTGCCCAAAATCGGAGCGGATTCCGCCATGTCGAGAGCCTTGCCCGCCGGGACGCCCTCCAAAATGTCCGTCAGAACGACGTCGGCCAATGCAGCGTCATGAATCCGCTGCGCGGTCGTCGAACCAACAAATCCGCCTCCTACCACCGTCACTTTCTTCCGCATTTCCAAATCTCCTTGGGCCGCAATCTCTAATTTATTTGCCGTGCTGCGAAGCTGAGCACTAGCGAGCCGCGCCTGCTCCGCGCATGTTCTCGATGATGGCCGTGGCAAACTCGGACGTCTTGAGCTTGGTTGCGGCCGGCATCATTCGTTCGAGGTCGTAGGTAACGCGCTTCTGCTGAATCGTCCGAGCGATGCCGTCTTCGATCATCGCCGAGGCTTCCTTCCACCCCATGAAAGAGAGCATCATGGCGCCCGAGAGCATGACCGAACTCGGGTTGATAACATCCTTATCGGCATATTTCGGAGCGGTTCCGTGTGTCGCTTCAAAAACTCCGTAACCATCGCCAATATTCGAGCCGGGTGCCATGCCAAGACCGCCGACCTGCGCGGCGCAGGCGTCGGAAAGATAGTCACCGTTCAGGTTGGGAGTCGCGAAGACCTGGTATTCGTCGGCTCGAGTCAGAATCTGCTGAAAGACGGAGTCGGCAATCCTGTCGTTGATCAGGATTTTCTGCTTCCACTTTCCACCGCCATGAGACTGGCCGATCGAGTCAATGCACTGCTTCACTTCGAGGTGAACGGCCTTTTGGAAGGCATCATTGGCCTGTTCAAGCCCAGGCTCGACCTTCGCGGCATTTTGTTCCACTGAAAGGCCGGAATGCTTTTCCTTGTTGTCGAGAATCCAGCTCTCGCGCTCGGTGACGATCTGCTGGCGGAATTCGGTGGTGGCCAAGTCGTAACCCCAATCGCGGAAGGCGCCCTCCGTGAACTTCATGATGTTTCCCTTGTGGACGAGGGTGACGACTTTGCGGTTGTTCTCGATGGCGTGTTGAATGGCGCGGCGCACGAGGCGCTTCGTTCCGGTGGGAGAAATGGGCTTGATGCCCACGCCGGAGTCTTCACGGACTTTTTTCTTTCCGTCTTTGAGCATTTCGCCGTTCAAAAATTCGATGAGGCGTTTGGCTTCAGGAGTCCCGGACTTCCATTCGATTCCGGCGTACACGTCTTCTGTGTTTTCACGGAAGATCACAACGTCCATACGCTCCGGATTGGTGACGGGCGAGGGAACGCCGGCGAAATAGCGGACGGGGCGAACGCAGGCATACAGATCGAGCACTTGGCGGAGCGTTACGTTGAGCGAGCGGATTCCGCCTCCCACGGGAGTGGTGAGCGGGCCTTTGATGGCGACACGAAGATCGCGAATGGCCTCCACGGTTTCATCCGGCAACCACTCTTTGAATTGACGGAAGGCCTTTTCGCCGGCGAAGACTTCGAGCCACGCGATTTTGCGCGTGCCTCCATAAGCTTTTTCAACGGCAGCGTCGAACACCCGCTGCGAGGCTTTCCAGATGTCGCGGCCGGTGCCGTCACCCTCGATGAAAGGGACGATGGGCTGGTCGGGCACCTTAAACTTGCCCGCCTCGTACTGAATGGGCATGCCATTGGCAGGCAGGGACACGCCGTTATACGCGGTCTTCATAGTGGATTTCGCTCCGCCCCAGGATCGGTTGCTCGTACGGACTCTTGGCCGAATTTCCAGGTTATCAGATTCAAAACGCACACCATACCACACTCGCAGGCTCATCCATACTCCCTCTAGCGAGAACAGGCGTGAGGGAAGGCCCGGCCGGCCCGGGAATACGTTGCTTACTTTGTTGGGGGCGTGAGAACCGAGGTTTGACTCGCGATTAGAAAATGAGTCGAGCGATTGTTTTGAGGAAGTTACAGCGATTTCTAATCGCCCTGACCCGCGATTAGAAACGGGTGGGCCGGGCGTGCGAGAAGAAACGGCAAGGGGAGCCGGCTGGAGGGACGCGACGCAGAAAGCTGGGATGAGGCGACTTGCGGGCACGGTCGGGAAAGTGGATCGATTTGAAGGAGGGACGGGGGAGTGTTTTGTGGAGGTTACGGCGAATTTGGTTTGCGGGTGTGTGTCGGTTGAAGCAGATGTGACTGATGACTTGTGACTGGTAACTTGTGGCGCCCCGCCACGATCCGAGAAGCAGGATTCCTTCCCGGTGTGCGCAAAAGATCTGGAAAAGCGCAAATGCAGGGACCATCCGGAACTGGGCGATGGCCATATAGACAGCGATTCGATAAGGAGCGGAGGGAGAGATTGGCCCTTGTGGGGGGCGTTATCGCGTCGATTGGCTGAGAACTTCGACGGTTTCGTCATGTCGAAACATCGTTCTAAACCCTATTTTATCATCCGGGTCAAATCACCGTCCGTGTGGACTTTCGATGACGCGGGGAAAAATTATTGGATGCGAGTCTTCACCGCGCGTCCTTAAGGCAGGGGGGCGAGCCTCCCCTGTGTGCTGGTTCAGCCTGAAATGGAGAGAAGGCGCTTTCCGTTAGTGAGTAATCCGCCCTTTCGGGGAAAGTCATTGTAGCGCCACATGTCCATTAGTCTCAACTTCCGGTAACCCCGTTTATCAGCACCGATCTGAGCTACCTGTCACCAGCGACAGTATGTTCTCTTAGTTGTGATCGTTATTCTTAGCAGCAAACAGGTTTAGTTGAATTCGGTTGCGGTTGTCTTATAAGGAAGGGTTACGATGATTATGTATGCCAAAGTTGTCGCGTCTGTTGGTATTTGTTTGGCGTTTCTGCTGAGCTACCCGGAAGTATGCAGCGCACAACAGAGCGCGGTTACCGCCATCGATATTGCACTGGAACCGGATGCAACGATGATAAGGCACGCGGAAGCCACGAATGCCCGGCTACGCTCGGTCTTCCCGAAAGGCTTTGCCCTGGATGCCGCGCATCACCCGCATATCACGTTGTTGCAGCGTTACGTCCGGACGGCAGACCTTGACAAAGTTTATGCCGCAGCAAGCAAGGTCTTCTCTAACGACAACGTCACCAGCCTCAAGCTGGAAGCCTACAAATACTACTACCTCACTGACAAGTCTCTGCCGGGCATAGGCTTGTCTGGAATTGTAGTGAAGACAACGCCCGAATTAGAAAAACTGCAAGCGGATTTGATTGCGGCAGTGGCTCCTTACACGGTGGACAAAGGTACGGCCGCCGCGTACGTCACAACTCCTGCCGATCCAGATATCAACGACGCCACGATCCACTATGTTGAAGTGTATGTGCCCGAGCATTCCGGCAAGAATCTGGAACTGCACGTCACCACCGGCATCGCCTCGCCAGAATATTTGGAAAAAATGGTTGCCGAACCGTTTAAGGATTTCACTTTTTCTCCCATCGGCGTATCGGTTTATCACCTCGGCAATTACGGAACGGCTGCAGCAAAACTCAAAGACCTAAAAGTGAAATAGAGGTTTGATAGCACTCTGTGGGCGTACCGGAAATGAAGCGACTTTCCAGGCTTCTAGCAAGGGAGTAACAATGGAATTCACACGGAGAGATTTCTTCAGAGGTTCTGCGGCAGCGGTGGTTGCAGGACTCGTTAGCCGTGTCGCATCAGCGGCCGATGATCCGCTGCCCTCATGGAATGATGGAGGAACAAAAAGAGCCATCCTCAACTTTGTTCATATGACCACAGACCGGAGCAGCTCGAAGTTCGTGCCGGAGCCCGAACGTGTCGCGACATTCGATCAAGACGGGACGTTGTGGGTCGAGCATCCGATCTATACTCAGGTCGTCTACTGCTTCGAGCGCGTACCCGCTGTGGTGAAAGCCAAGCCCGAACTCGCCAACACCGAACCCTTCAAGACCATTCTCTCGGGGAACCTGGAAGCAATCGAGGGGCTTTCGATGTCAGATCTCGAAAAGATTGCCGCGGCCACGCTGACTGGAATGAGTGTCGATGAGTTTGAAGAGCTAGCGAAGAATTGGCTCGACAATGCTCGGGATCCGCGATGGAAAAAGCTCCACACCGAGCTCATTTACCAGCCCATGCTCGAAGTACTCTTATTCATGCGCGCGAACGGATACAAGACCTACATCGTTACCGGCGGCGGTCAAGACTTCGTGCGCTCCTACTCCGAAAAAACCTACGGCATTCCCCCTGAGCAGGTGGTTGGCACCGCCGGAGGGACCACCTACGGCTACGACAAATCCGGCAAGCCATTCCTCACCAAAGATCCAAGGTTGCTGCTGAACGACAACAACGCAGGTAAACCCGAAGGCATCCACTTGATCATAGGCCGTCAGCCCTATGCTGCGTTTGGCAATTCGACGGGCGATCGCCAGATGCTGGAGTACACAAAGGCAGGCGATGGCGAGCGGCTCGCCATGCTGCTATTGCATGATGACGCTGAGCGCGAATATGCGTACGGTCCCGCTCAAGGTCTGCCGGACACCAAGTTTGGCACTTTCACCCAGGCACTCTACGACCAGGCAAAGTCGAATGGCTGGTTTGTCATCAGCATGAAGAATGACTGGAATCGTATCTTTAGTTAATCTTCCGTGTTAAGTCCTGGTAAGTCGGCAAACTGGAAGTTACCCGTTGCATCCGTCACGCGGCACGCCGGCGACGAATTGCGGCCCGTTGTCGGAAATGATTCGCGGTTTAACGCCAGGATACTGCTCTTTGGCACGTTGCAGAATGATCTCGATGTCAGCCTCGGTCATCCGCTCGCGAAGATCCCAATGAGCTAGGAAACGGCTGTAGCCGTCCAGGATGCAGGCGAAGGAACCTCCGCTTATCGCATAGCATAAAAAGAATCATACTCGTGGTATGCGTGCTTTTTTCTCTTAATGCCGCGGCGACAGCCGCGCAGAGCAACGCCCCCGCAGTAAAGGAACAAGAAGACTTCAGCGGAAATTGGGTGATGCGCGCGGGCGGCAGGCCATTCCTCGTGATTTCGCTAGAGACGAATCCGAAGAAGCAGGATGAATATGCAGGATTCGTGACGCGACCCAAGAGCTTTTCGACCACCGACGGGACTCAGTTTTCGCCGGTGCAGAGCGCTGGTGTGCAATATCGGATTGTTGCGGCGGTGATGCAGGACCGTTGCCTAGCTCTAGAGGGGCAGAATCCGAGCGATGAGAATGACAAAGATGCTTATCTTCTGTGTATAACCGCAGCAGGTAAGGGAACGCTGAAATTGAATCCGGCGTGGAACGAAGCGTCGCCAGTGGTCCTCGAAACGGGGTCGCCGTCCATTGCGGCCAACCGAAACCCATCGTGTACGCATTCAATTGGTGAAAACGCGACGTCAAATCCGGAGATGAAACGGATATTTGACGTGGATCAGAAGGATAGAGATCCTGGAGTGGGAAAAATCGATTGGGTCGTCGTTGGGAAGGCGGATCAGGAGAGGCGGCAAGAGACGCGGGCGCTGCTGGCAAAGGGGGATCTGCACACCGGGGAGGACTTCGAACGGGCAGCGTTCGTCTTTCAACACGGGCAGACTCCCGATGATTACCTCCTTGCCCATACG
The DNA here is from genome assembly GCA_035524135.1 of Candidatus Acidiferrum sp. Taxonomy (GTDB): domain Bacteria; phylum Acidobacteriota; class Terriglobia; order Acidiferrales; family UBA7541; genus Palsa-295. The sequence goes on from DATKPM010000104.1 coordinate 99,977, forward strand.
CTCGCCATGGTCGCGGTTGCGCGCGGAAAGGCAGACGCTTTGTGGATTGAGGCGGCTACGCTTGACCGTTATCTTCACTCGATCGAGCATCCGCAGATTTACGGAACCCAGTTTGGCTGGAAGGATGACCAACCGGCTACACAGGAGCCTTACAACCGGGAGCTGATCGGCGATGCGCTGCGGCAGGACCTTGGCGTTCCGCAGCGTGCGGCACAAGAGGAGCGAAGAAAGGAGATCGAGAGCGAGAGGACGAGGCATTAGGCCAGACACGTGAAAAGCGGACACGCTAGAGGGGCGTGCGGAATTTGAAATTGGAAATCTGTGATGGAAGGCAAAGACAGCAGCAACAGAGATTCCTCGGAGCCGACACTGGCGGCTCCGAGGAATGACAAGATGATGCGAGGTGCGGCAAAAGGCGATGATTGGCGTTACGGGAGCCTTGGCGAAAGCAAAGGCAAAGCGGCGATTGCTCGCCGCACTCCACA
>DATKPM010000105.1:0-5535 GCA_035524135.1 Candidatus Acidiferrum sp.
AACATCACCACCGCGCCGAACACGACCAGCGCGATTACCACCACGAAAAATACGAAGAACAGCGGCCCTTTCTTCGCCGGCTTTCCGCCCGTTCCGTATTCGCCTGCCTGCGAACCTTCAGTCATGTTGGTTGCCTCACCCGCGGTAATCCTTATGTTAACGCCGCACCGCCCTGAAGGGCTCGCTGGCGCTTGCGTTCCAACCTGCCGTGAATCATCGAGAAAACGCAGGGCACAAAGAACAAAGTGGCGATCGTGGCAAACAGCAATCCGCCAATCACAGCGCGGCCAAGTGGCGCGTTTTGCTCGCCGCCTTCGCCCAAGCCGATCGCCATGGGCACCATGCCGATGATCATCGCCAGCGCCGTCATGATTACCGGACGAATACGCACGAAGCCCGCGTCCAGCGCCGCATCCATGGCGGTTTTTCCTTCATTTAACTGTTCGCGCGCGAACGAAACCATCAGAATGCTGTTCGCCGTCGCCACGCCCATGCACATGATGGCTCCCGTCAGTGCCGGCACGCTCACGGACGTGTGTGTCACGAAGAGCATCCACACGATTCCCGCCAGCGCCGCCGGAAGCGCAGTCAAAATGATGAACGGGTCGAGCCACGATTGGAAATTGACCACGATCAGCATGTAAACCAGAAGGATGGAGAATGCCAATCCTGCCAGCAGTCCGATGAATGACGATCGCATCGTCTCGATCTGCCCCCGGACGATCAATTGCGTTCCGCGCGGCAGATTCTTGCGGCTCGCATCCAGGATCGGTTCGATGTCGCCTGCCACGCCGCCCAGGTCGCGCCCTTCGATCGAGCCGTAGATATCGATCACGGGCATCACGTTGTAGTGCGACACCAGTCCCATCTCCGCCTTGCGGCTGAACGTCGCAAGGCTTGCCAGAATCTGCGAATTTTTCGCCGTATCCCCCCGGATAGGGATGTTTTGCAGGGCCTGTAGTGAATCCGTGCGGTATTGCGGCATCTGCGTGTCGATGTTGTAGCTCACGCCCGTGCGCGGGTCGAGGAAGAAAGTCGGCTGCGTCTGATAGCTGCCACTGAGTGAAATCAGCAGGTTTTGAGCCACATCTTCCGCCGTAAATCCCATCTGGCTGGCTTTGGTCCTGTCGACGTCCAGGTGAATTCTCGGCAGGTCGAACACCTGCTGGATGTGCAGGTCCACGAGGCCGGGGATGAATTTCAACTTGTTGAGAAGCTGGTCGGCAAAATCCCGGTCGCCATAAAGATTCCGCCCCACCACCTGAATATCGATTGGGGCAGGAAGGCCGAAATCGAGAATCTGGCTTACGATGTCGGAAGGAATGAAATAGAAAGTGATGTCCGGGAAATCCTGCGGCAACTGCACTCGCAGGTCGTGCATGTACATCGCTGTCGGATGGTGATTTTCCTTCAGTTCCACCTGGATGTCCGCGTCGCCCGTGCCCACCGGCGCGGAGTTGCTGTAGGAAAGGTTGATGCTGCTGTACGGCAATCCGATGTTGTCGATAATTCCTCCCAATTCCGAGGGAGGAATGATCTGCCGGATCTTGGTTTCCACGCGGTCGCAGATAGCCGCCGTGTCTTCGATGCGCGTGCCCGTAGGCGCGCGCATGTGCAGCTTGAATTCGCCGCTGTCCACCGTGGGGAAGAAGTCCTCGCCCACAAATGGCAGCAGCGCGAAGGAAATCACGCAGGCCGAAAGAAAGCACACGGCGAACGCCCTCCGGTGGCGCAAACAGAGTTCCAGTTTGCCGTGGTACCACTCGCGGAAATTCTCGAATCGTTTCTCAAATCCCAATTGAAGGTGCACGAAGGGATTCTTGGATTGCTTCCGCTCCTCGTTGGCCTCTTCGGTCTGCACCAGCAGCAGGTATCGCGCCATCGTCGGCACGAGCGTCCGCGAAAGCAGGTAGGAAGCCAGCATCGCAAACGACACGGCTTCCGCCAGCGGAACGAAGAGATACCTCGCCACTCCCGTCAGAAAGAACATCGGAACGAACACAATGCAGATCGAGAGCGTCGAGACCAGCGCGGGCACCGCGATCTGCGAAGCGCCGTCCAGAATCGCCTGCACGATTTCCTTCCCCTGGTCCAGGTTGCGGTTGATGTTTTCGATTTCCACCGTGGCGTCGTCCACCAGGATTCCCACGGCGAGCGCCAGTCCTCCCAGCGTCATGATGTTGATCGTTTCCCCCAGCGCGCTCAGCACGATGAGCGAAGTCAAAATCGACAGAGGAATCGAAACCGCGATAATCAGCGTGCTTCGCCAGCTTCCCAGGAACAGCAGGATCATCAATCCCGTCAGGCCTGCGGCGATAATCCCTTCGCGCACCACTCCGGTGATCGACGCCTTCACAAAGATCGACTGGTCCGAAACCGGCGTCACTCGCAGTTGCGGCGGCAGGCTTGCCACTGCGATGGGCAGTGTCTTCTTGACGTTCGCCACCACGTCGAGCGTCGACGCCGCCCCCGATTTCAGCACCACCATCAGCGACGACCGCTGCCCGTTCACGCGAACGATGTTCGTCTGCGGCGGATAACCGTCGCGCGTGTTGCCCACGTCCTTGATGTAAATCGTCGAGTTGTTGACCGTCTTGATTGGGAAATTGTTGATCTCCGATAGCGTGTCCGGGGCCCCGTTCATGTCCACTTGATATTCGAACGTCCCGATCTTCGCTGTGCCCGCCGGAAGGATCAGGTTTTGCGAGGCGATCGTGTTCGTCACGTCCACAGGCGTGAGCCCCTTCGCCTGCAATAGCGTGGGATTCAGATCGATTTCCACCTGTCTTTGCTTCCCGCCGTAGGGGTACGGAACCGCCACGCCGGGTACGGTGACGAGCGATGTGCGCAGGAAGTTCAAGCCGATGTCTCCCAGTTGCGCTTCGCTCAAGCCTTGGCCCGAAAGCGCCAGCTGGATCACCGGTACGTCCGAAGCGCTGTATTGCAGCACGAAGGGCGCCTGCGTACCGGGCGGTAGCTGATGGATAATGGCTTCCGAAGCCGAGCTGACCTGCGAGACCGCGATCCCCATGTTCGCGCCCGGCTGAAAAAATATCTTTACGATCGCCCGCCCGTACCAGGATTGTGATTCGATGTGCTCGATATTTCCGACACCCGTCGTCAGCAACCGCTCATACTGATAAACGATCCGGTATGACATCTCCTCCGGCGACAACCCCACGTAGTTCCAAAGAACGCTCACCACGGGAATGTTTATGTCCGGGAAAATGTCCGTGGGCGTCCGCAGAATTGCCACGACTCCCAAAATCACCAAAAGGATGGCGGCGACGACAAAGGTGTAGGGCCGGCGAAGCGCCAGCCGGACTATCCACATCGATAGCTCCTAAGTTTCTTGCGGGGTGAACCTGAAGGGTTTCCCGTCACGGTGCCATGTAAGTAGACGCATTTGCTTCGTTCCAGGGTTCCATTTTTTTTGGATGGAACGTGTCATCAATCCTTATAGCTAATTTCCCTCGAGCCCTATCTCGTGCGGCCCGCCCCAGAATCGATTGCACCCGAATTCTTCCGCCATACATCGAATTGAATGTGGATGGAGTGACTCCGATTATAAGTCCGTTCGGCCCGGCTGTCTCCATCGCAACTCATCTCACCCCTGAGGGTTAAGAAGGAAAAGCGCATGGAATACGCAAGGATTCATGGCACGGATATCAAGACCTCCCGCATTGCCCTCGGCACCTGGGCGATCGGGGGATGGATGTGGGGCGGCAGCGACGACGAAGAATCGATCCAGACGATCCTCGAAGCCCTACATCTCGGTATCAACATAATTGACACAGCCCCCGTCTACGGTTTCGGTCACTCGGAAGAGGTAGTCGGCGAGGCCGTGGCCCGCTTCGGTTCACGCGAACGCGTCTATATCGCCACAAAAGTAGGCCTCGAATGGCTCGACGGCCAGGTTTACCGCAATTCCTCGCCCCAAAGAATTCGCCGCGAAATCGAAGACTCGCTCCGCCGCCTCAAGACCGACTACATCGACCTGTATCAAGTCCACTGGCCCGATCCTCTCGTCCCGATTGAAGAGACTGCTCAGACTCTCGCGCAATTGCTGCAGGAAGGAAAAATCCGCGCCATCGGCGTCAGCAACTACTCTCCCGAACAGATCGACCGCTTCCGGCTGGCGGCCCCGCTGCACACCGACCAGCCGCCCTACAACCTCTTCGAGCGGGAAATTGAATCTTCGGTTCTCCCCTTCGTCCGGGAGCGCAACATCGGCGTCCTGGCCTATGGCCCTCTCTGCCGCGGCCTTTTGAGCGGCCGCATGCGAGCCGACTCGCAATTCACAGGCGACGATCTGCGCAAGATCGATCCCAAATTCCAGCAGCCGCGCTTCGGTCAATACCTGCAAGCAGTGAAGGAGCTCGACGATTTCGCCCACACGCATTACGGAAAACGAGTCATGGATCTTGCCGTCCGCTGGATCCTCGATCAACCGGGCGTCACCGTGGCCTTGTGGGGCGCGCGTCACCCGAAGCAAATTGCCGATGCCGCCAGTGCGGTCGACTGGAAGCTCGACGCCGCTGCGCTGGCGGAAATTGACCGTATCGTCCAGCGAAACGTCACCAACCCTGTCGGTCCGGAGTTCATGGCTCCTCCGCCGCGCGCAAATTCGGCGGAAGCCACCACCGCAGGCCGATCGAAGGGATAACCCAACGGCCTCCGCCCGGTGGCGGCGTGCAGGGGGCGCGAGAGATGGTGCAAATTTGACGGGAACTCTTATTAACCTCATCGTGCTGGTCCTGCTGCTGGCGACCGTGGCGGCATGTGTCCTAGCGCCTCTCGTCGCGTTCGCGCTCATACTCCGCAGTTGGCGGCGCAGAGAATCGTCCCTCCGCCTGCCGCGTGGGCTTCATCCTTAACTGGAAGTATTGATGATTGAAAGAATCGATGGCGGGAAATGTCGAAGGTCGGAAGCGCCAATGCCTCGATTGCGAAGAATGCCCTGTAAATCGCGAGAAATCAGTCGCGTTTCTACCGCTTCGAAAGGCGCGGCTCGATGAACATCAACCCTTCCTGATCGGCCTCGAGAACTCTCACCGAGGAAATCACCCCGGCGCGTTGAAAGCATCCGGAAATCGTTCGTCCGATTTCTTCGAACTGTGCCATGGCTAGCGCTACCACGCTTGGCCCCGAACCGCTCAGCGCAATGCCGAGCAGTCCCGGCGTTCTTGGCAGAGCCAGAATTTCCGGGACTCCCGGAATCAAATGCTGGCGAAACGGCTGGTGCAGCCGGTCTTGCAGCGCATCCCATAGCAGTTCGTACCGCTTTTCTTCGAGAAGCGCCACCAGCAACGCGGAACGCTGCAAGTTATGGACAGCGTCCTCGCGATCCACCTTTTCCGGCAGGACCGATCTCGATTTCTTTGTTTCCAGCATCAGTCTTGGCGTCACCACCACTAGACGGATTGTCTTCGGCCATAGTTTTTTCACTGCGACCACGGAATTGCCGCGCGCGAGCGTTACAACCAATCCGCCGTGAACCGCCGCGGCTACATTATCCGCATGGCCGTCGATTTC
>DATKPM010000106.1:0-23368 GCA_035524135.1 Candidatus Acidiferrum sp.
ACGAGTCTAGCTCCTCCGTGCCGTGGAAATCGCTCGTTCGACAAGCCATTCCTCCGGTTCCAATATCTCTAAGAGGAGCGTCCTCGCTCAATTCGAAGTTTTTTCAAGCTGCTGCAGCCGCGTCTTCGCTTCCTTCATGCCTGGATCGAGCAGCAGCGCCGCGCGGTATTGCTCGGCCGCGTCCGGCGTTTTTCCCTCCGCTTGATACAAGCGCCCGAGCCAGACTCGCGCGGATGCGTGCGAAGGCCAGTCGCTCCGCTGCGGCGTGCTCGCAATGTAGGATTTCAGATACTCTTCGGCCTGAGAACCATCCGAATTCTTCAGCACGAGTGACACGCCGCGATAAAACGAAAGGCGCGCGTCGCCGCCGTTCACCTGCGCGGCAGCCTGAATCGCCTCATCCACGCCCGCCGGCTTGTTTTCGCGCACAAAAAAATCGGCCACTTCGAAATATGGTTCGAGGTTCTTAGGCTTTGCCGCCAGCACTTCCTTATATTCTGATTCGGCCTGGTCGAGCTTCTTTCCTTCCGTCAACAGCACAGCCCGTGCTAGATGCCCCTCGACGGGATCAATCGCTGCAATCGCGTCCACTTGCGCGCGCGCTTCGTCTTTGTTCCCGCCGACTATCCACGGAGCGTCCAGGTCGTACTCTTCCAGGTCGCGTCGCGCGCTGATGTTCGAAGGATCAAGATGCACTGCCTGTGTGAACTGGTCCTTTACCTTGCGGGCAAAAAAGAAGCTGTGCTCGCGATCCGCCTTGCCGCCATAAATCCGGCCAAGCCACTGGTGGTAAGCCGAATTTTTCGGATCGAGCGCCACAGACTTCTCACCGGCCGTAATCGCATTGTCGTAGTCGCGCAGCTCGTAATAGCTGCGGGCAAGCCAGAAATAGACCTCTGGGTTCGAGGGCGCTTGCGCCGTGGCTGTTTGCAAAGTCGAAATGGCGTTTGCGTAGTTGCCAGTGGTGAATTGCCGCTGCGCGGCTTGGAGAATTGTAGAAACGTCGCTCGGCGCAGCGCTGACCGAAGCGGGCGCAAAGCCGATCGTCGAAAAAATCACCAGTGCGGCCGCGAAAAAGAAAGCCGCTGCTACTTCGTTTCGCAATCTCTGCCGCCTCACGGGGTCACCGTTGGCGTAATTCTCATCCCGTCACGCAAAATGGCCTCCCCCGGAAGCGCAATTCGATCTCCTTCGCTCAGGCCCGAAAGCACTTCATATTTTACGTTGCTGGCGGCTCCGACGGTGATGTTTTGGCGATGGATTCTCCGGCCGTCGAAAACGAAGACGTAGCGCTGGCCCTTATCGAGTCCCACCGCGCCGCGCGGCACCACCAGCGCCGACGGTATGTTTGCCGTCATAATCCGCACCGAAACGTTGATGTTGGGAATCAGCGTCAGCTTCGGATTTTCGATCGAGCAGAGCACCTCGCCCACGCTGCGCGCCCCGCGCGCCACCACCTGCTTCGGAATGTCCTCCGTCCTCCCGGTCCACGTCTCCGCCGGATGCGCGTCCCACGAGATTTGCACAACCTGCCCGATGGACAGCGCGCCGAGATCAGGCTCGTCGACAAACGCGCGCACCCGCACATGCGCCAAATCCGCCATTTCCGCGAGCGTATCGCCCACCTTGACGAAATCACCCTTCCGCACAGGAAGCGAATAGAGCGTTCCGTCGAACGGAGACGTGACCGTTGCGGAGCGCACCTTTTCTTCAAGATTGCTGACCAAATCCTTCTCCTGGCTCACGTTCAGCGCCGCAGCCGCCGCATCGTCCGCTGCGCGGCGCGCCATCTCCGCTTTTTTCGCTCGCAGCGTTTGCAGGTTTGCCTGCGCCTGGGCGAGCGCGGCGTGATTCTGCGCCAGTTCGTCGCGCGTGGCCGCCTGCTTCGTCACCAAATTCTCGAGCGACTTCTGCTGCCGCGCCAGATTGGCCACCTGCACCCGCGCCTTTTCGAGGTCGCCGGTAAGCTGCGCCACTTCATCCGGAGGCCCTCCGGCCTCCGCGTTGCGCAGCGCCACTTGCGCGGCCAGTAGCGACGCGCGAGCTTGCGCCAGTTGAGCGCGCATGTCCGAAGCATCGAGCGTCAGGATTAACTGCCCGCGCCGCACGGCCTGATTTTCCGAAGCATTCACCGAAGTGACGAACGTGGGAAATAGAGCCCGCGCCACATAAGGAGAAATCGGCTCGACCTTTCCGTTGCTTGTCAAAAACGACGTCAGCGATTCGCGGTCCACCTTCACCACGGTCACCAACGGCGCGTGGTTCCTCCCCGAAACCGCGGCGATCACCACCCAGACCACCACGACGGCGACAACAATCCAAATCCATCTTTTGCGCGTATTTTTTTCGCTCATGATGGGTCGCGCGACGCCGCGCGCCCGCCCCTGGAACCGGGCGATTGTAACAAACACCTTCCGGCGTTGCCTACGCAATCGCCCCGGACGGTTTCACCACGCATAACCAGTGGATGTCCCGGACACCGCGCCGGATGCCTTTTGTCCGCAAGCTGTTGCGCGCGAAGCCTCTTTGCATCCGCCGAAAATCTTTCGATACAATACGGCTCCGGTTTTTCAAGAGGCGTCCATGAAAATCTATACCGAGCACATTACGCTGCAAACTCAAAAAGTCCGCGAAGTCGTGAACATCACTTCGCAAGTAAAGGCCGCGATGGAAAAGAGCTCCTTTCGCGAGGGCATTATTCTTGTCTCCGCACTGCATTCGAATTCCGCCGTCGTAATCAATGACGACGAGCCCGGCCTGCTCGAAGACCTCGACAATTGGCTCAGCCAATTTGCGCCGGTCCGCGACGATTACAAACACAGCGGCCGTGTCGAGAGCAACGCCGCTATTCACCTGCAGGCTCTGGTGCTCCACCACCAAGTGATCGTCCCGTTTACCGAGGCGCGCCTCGACCTGGGTCCCTGGCAATTTGTGCTGTTTGTCGAGCTCGATGGCACGCGCCCGAAGCGGATCCTTGTGCGTGTGATGGGCGAGTAACGCGCCTTTTAAGCGGCCGCAACGGATCTTTTCCTGCTCTTTTATCGACGCCCGCGAGCATGCTACCTGTTTGCCCCTCACGGCGTCCAATGGCAGGAGGGAGCGCTCGCCTGCGGGCCATCGCGGCGGGTGGTAAAATTGTCGAACCCATGAATTCTGGCCCGCTCATCCACGTTCACGACCTTTCGAAGAATTTCCGCACGTTCAAACGCCGTGAAGGCGTTTGGGGCTCGATTCAAAATCTTTTTGTTCGAGAGTACATCACGGTCTCGGCTGTCGACCGCGTCAGTTTTTCCATCGACCGCGGCGAAATGGTGGGCTATATCGGCCCGAACGGTGCAGGGAAGTCCACCAGCATCAAAATGCTCACCGGCATTCTGGTCCCTTCCGGCGGCGAAATTCGAGTGAACGGCTACGTACCTCACCGCCAGCGCCGCCAGTATGTGAAGACTATCGGCGTCGTCTTCGGTCAGCGCACGCAGCTCTGGTGGGACATCGCCGTTATCGAATCCTTTAAGCTTCTGCGCCGCATCTACGACGTTTCCCAGCGTGATTTCGACGCCCGCATGGAGCGATTCAACGAAATTCTCAGCATCCGTGATTATCTCTACACTCCGGTCCGCAAACTCTCGCTCGGCGAGCGCATGCGCTGCGACCTTGCCGCGGCGCTCCTGCACAATCCTCCGCTGCTGTTTCTCGACGAGCCGACCATCGGCCTCGACGTCGTCGCCAAAGACCACATCCGCCAGTTCCTCCGCGCCATCAACCGCGAATTCCGCACCACCGTGCTTCTCACCACGCACGATCTCGACGATATTGAAGAGCTGTGTCGCCGCATCATGATCATCGACCGCGGCCGCGTCCTCTACGACGGCCACCTCGCCGACCTGAAGCAGCAGCTCCTCCGCACCAAGCAGGTCAAATTCGTGCTGAAAGACCGCGAGCAAGCCGCGTCCCTCGACGCCTTCGCGCGCGACGGAATGGAGGTCGAGCGCGTTGACGAATTGACCTGCCGCATCCGCTTCGATCGCACGCGCGTTGCCACCGATGACCTGATTCGCGAGATTCTCGCCATCGTCCAGGTCCGCGACCTCAACATCGAAGACGAACCCATCGAAGAAATCATCAAGCGCATCTACGCCGGCGAAGCTCTTCGCGAGGTCACCGCATGAGCTCGCTGGTCGACGCCCTCGTTCCTTACGCCGAATTCTCCCGCGTCGGCTTCGTCAATATTCTTGCCTTCCGCCTTCGCTACTTCACCGGCATCATCACGTATTTTCTCAACGTCACGGTCTACTACTTCATCTGGAGCGCCATCTTCCGCTCCACCACGAGTATCGGCGGCTACAATCTCGCGCAAATCCTCACCTACGTCAGCGTCGGCTGGATCATCCGCTCGTTTTACTGGAACACGATCGACCAGGAAATGGCCTATGAAGTGATCGAAGGCAAGATCGCCATGGACCTGATCAAGCCCGTCTCCGTGCAGTGGATGTGGATCAGCCGCGCGATGGGCGAATCGGCCTTCCGCCTGGCATTGCTCACTTTGCCGACGGCCGTTGCCGTCGCCCTCGTGTTTCCCGTCCAGGCGCCATCCTCATGGGCGAACTTCTGGCTCTTTGTTCTCGCCGTGCTTGGCAGTTTCTTTCTGATGGGTGCCATCAACTTCATGATCGGCACGTGCGCCATCCCGCTGAAATCGATCCTCGCGCTGATCCGCGCGAAATACTGGCTCATCGAGCTGCTGTCTGGCCTGCTCGTTCCCATGACGTTTTTCCCGGCAAAGGTCCAAGTCGTCCTTGCCTGGTTCCCCTTCGAACACATCGCCTACACGCCGCTGCAGATCTACCTCGGAAAATTCGACCGCCACCACGAGGTCATGGCCCTGGGCATCGAATGGTTTTGGGTTTTCGCGCTGATGTTTGCCGCGCACCTCTGGTGGAATCGCGCCGTGCACAAAATCACGATTCAGGGGGGATGAGGACATGTCGGCCTCTGCTTCGCCAATCGAAGCCCGCGAACCCGCCTCCGCTCTTGCGAGATTCCTTGCCGAGCTTCGCCGCTATGCTTTTCTGCTGTTCGATTACTTCACGCAGTACGCCAAAGTCCGCATCGGCTACCGCGGCGATTTTTTCGTCAGCCTCGCCACCAGCTTCGCAGCCACCGTTTTTTCGCTCGCCTTCGTTGTCATCCTGCTCCGGAAAGCCACGCAGCTCGCCGGCTGGAACCTCTACGAAGTGATTTTTCTCTGGGGCTTCACGCAGATTCCCTATGGCATCTTCAACATCATCAGCCTCAACCTCTACGACTTCGGCAACAACTACATCATCGAAGGAAAATTCGACCGCATCCTCTTGCGTCCCATCTCTTCTCTCTTTCAGGTGTTGTTCGAAACCTTCCGCATCGAATCCGTTCAGGAAATCGCCACGGGAAGCTTCTGCATGATTTGGGCCACGCACGAGCTTGGCGTCCGCTGGACGCTCGCCAAGTTCGCCATGCTTGTTTTTTTCGGAATCTGTGCTGCGATCATTTACGTCTCGGTCTTTTTGATTCTCAGCACTTTTTCGTTCTGGTTTGAGGACCGCATCGGCGTCCACCCGCCCGTGTGGAACATCATCGCTTTCGGCCGCTACCCGCTCTCGATTTACAGCGGTGCGGTCCAGTTTTTCCTCTGCTGGATCATCCCGTTCGGCCTGGCTTCCTTTTATCCCAGCGTCCGCATGCTGGGCCGCACGGTGACTCCCGAATACGCTCCGCTCGTTCCCGTCGTCGCCGCCGTCTTCTTGACGATAGCCATTTCTCTCTGGAATTTCGGCAGCCGCCATTACTCGTCCACGGGTTCTTGATCGTTGATGGTTCGGCAGCGAAGCCTAATTAAATTGGGTCTCCAGGATTCAGTGCGGGTACGTCTTAATCATTCTTGATCAACCAGACTCCGGACTCAGTGGTTCGACACTCCGAATCTTATGGATGCACCTGAATATGATGCGACGCGGGTTTTAGTCCTTGCCAAACGCCAAACAGGAAAGCAGACAGGAAGGCCAGTATGATAATCGCAAAGCACAGATATTTTAACCAAAGCCCTAGGGGCGAGTTTGGCCATAATTTTGTGGCAATGAAGGATGCGGACATCACAAGTGCAGGTATCCCCACAGGTGCGAAAAAGAACGCCGGCATCCAGGCATCGCCTTCAGGTCCCTTACAAGCAGAGATGGGACAGCTAATCTGTGCGCCGACGAGCGATACGATGAATATTGCAGCCGCCAAAAATATACAACCCTTTAAGAACCACCCCAAAAATCGCATTTTGAAGCCCCCTGGTTCCGAGCATTCTACTTCCTTTGCCTTGAGCGTTCGTGATCGCGCGCTTCGATGGCCATCCAGTTCCGTCGAAGAGCAAGACGTCCGCGAATCTGGCTGTCTCGTCTTGAGGAGGAGTGCTACAACTCGTTAAGTTTGTGGGGAAGTCGCGTGAGAAACTTCCTTGATCAGCCTGTGAAATGTCTCGCGCTCAAACTACCTTGATAATCAGGATCACGCGGTCGTCCTCGTGCGTACCTCCACGCGAGAACTGATCCACCTCGGCCAGCACTTCGCTCACAATCTTCTCCGCTGGCAACTGCCGGTGCTTGGCCACCAGCTCCGCCAGCCGCTCGCGCCCGAACTCTTCGTCGTTCTTGTCGGATGCTTCCGTGATTCCGTCCGTGCACGCCACCACCACATCCCCCGGATGCAGCCGCGCGTAGCCGCGCTCGAATCGCACCGACGGAAACAGCCCAACCACCATTCCGCCTTCCGTCAGATAGTCGATCTTGCCCGAGGCGCGCACCACCGCCGGCGGCACGTGCCCGGCGTTCACGTAGTGTATCGCTCGGTGCGTCTGGTCGAGCAGCGCCACGAACATCGTCATGTACTTCTGCCCGCGAGTGTCTGTGAGAATCATGTCGTTCAGCGACTCGACCAGCCGCTCGAGCGAATGCAGGTGCGCCAGCAGCGCATGGAGCGTGGCTTGCAGGTTGGCCATCACCATCGCCGAGCCCACGCCTTTTCCCTCGACGTCCGCCACCACCGCCAGCGTCGTGTCCGCCGCCAGCGGAATGAAGTCGTAATAGTCGCCTCCGGCTTCGAGGCACGGCTTATGTGAGACAGCGATCTCGAAGCCCTCGATCTGCGGAGGCCGGTCCGGTAGCAGTCCCAGTTGAATGCTTCGCGCCAGCGCCAGATCGCGCTCCATCCGCTGCTTCTGGATCAGCTCACGGTGTAGCTGCGCGTTTTCAAGCGCGATCGCCACATGGTCGGAAATCGCGTGCAGCAGCGCCGCGTCCGACTCGGTAAATGCGCCCGATTTCTTGTTCAGCAGTTGCAGCACTCCGATCGTCGTTTTAGATTTGTTGCGGATGGGGATGCACAGGAGCGACCTGGTGCGGAATCCCAGCCGCAGGTCGATTTCCGATTCGAATCGGGGATCGGCGTAGGCGTCCGCCAGGCTCACCGTCTCGCCGTGCTGCGCCACCCAGCCCGCAACTCCTCGCGTCGCCGGCAGCCGGATTTCGTGTTGATCGAGTCCCAGTCCAATCAGCGACCAGATTTCGTTCCGGTCGTGATCCACCAGGAAAACAGTGCCGCGCTCCGCCCCTGTTTGCTTCGTCGTGAGCTGCAGAATGATGTGCAGCAGCTCGCCCAGGTCGAGCGTCGAATTCAGGCTCTTCGTCGCTTCGAGCACTGTTGAGAGCTCGATCACCGCGTTTCGCCGTTGGCTGTTTTCAAGCGCCACCTGCGCGTAGCGGCAGAAAGCAGCCAGCCAGTCGGGCTCTCTCTTTCCCGCCTTTGTCTTCTCCGCCGCTTCGAGCACGCCAACCGGCGATTTTTCTCCGCCCAGCGCCAGCATGCGGCTTCCGCCATTCCGCGAACTCTCGCCGCGCAGATGCTTCGCCACTCTCACCGGATCGGCAGCGGGCAATTTCCCCGATTCTCCCCACACGGCAGGCACTCCATCGACTACGTGCCACAACCGCGCGCCCTGGAGCTTTCCAGAAGCGGAAAGAAGGCGCGTCATTTCTTCCGCCAGGCGGACGGGCTCGTCTTCCGGATCGAGTTTCTTGAGGACTGTGTCCAAAATGGATACCCCGGAAGCGCCGGTCGCAGCGGGACGTTTCGGGCGGGCCGCGCTTGCGCTTCGCGTGGCCCTCCGTTTCATGCGATGTTGCCTTTGTATTGGATGGCCAGGATGGTGATGTCGTCCGATTGGGCGGCGCCGGAGACGAAGTTCTTCACGCCGTCGCGCACAGAATCCGTCAACTGTTCCACGGATTCGCCGGTGAACGCTTCGAGAATGGTCCGCAGGCGCGATTCTTCGAAGAGTTCATTCTGTGGATTCGCTGCTTCCGAGACGCCGTCGGTGTAAATCACGATGTAATCGCCGGGCTCGAGCTGCACGCGTGAGCTCTGGTATTCCGCTTCGGAAAACATGCCTACGGGAAAATTCGCCGAGCCGAGCCCTTCAAGCGCTCCGTTTTTGCGTTTCATGAGCGGCGGCACATGGCCGGCGTTCACGTATTCGAAACGGCCGGACTTGTCGAGCACGCCGTAAAAAACCGTCGCATAGCGGTCTTCTCCGCTGCGGTCGCACAAATACTGGTTCACGCGCGAAAAAATTCCCGGCAGCGCGATGTCCATCGCTGCGGTCGTGAAAAACACTCCTTGCAGAAGCGTCGCCAGCAAAGCCGCCGAAATCCCCTTGCCCGCCACGTCGCCCACAAAGAATCCGAAGCGCCCTCCGCCCAGCTCGATCACGTCGAAGCAGTCGCCGCCCACCGACTGGCAGGCCAGCGTCGAGCCGCACACGGCCAAGTTCGGCAGGTTCGGCAGCGAATGCGGCAACAGGTGCCGTTGGATTTCGCTGGCGATTTCAATCTCATGGTCCAGCCGCGCCTTGGCGCGCGCCGACGCGAACAACTTCGCGTTTTCGATCACCGTCGCCGCTTCGTTCGCCAGCGTCCGCAGCACTTCCCGGTCTGTGTCCGTAAACGCGCTCGATGGTTTGTGGCTGTCGAGATACAGGACGCCCAGCAGCTCTCCCTGGTGCGTTGAAATCGTCGCATCGAGCGTCTTGATCAAAGGCAGCTTGCTCACCGGCACAGCAACGACGGTGTGCAATTCCAGCCGTGCCATGCTTTCGTTTTGCCCCGCCTTTTGGTCCTCGCCCGTGTCGCTGACGATCAGCTCTCGGCGCGAATTCACCACGCGCCGCAGCACGGATTGCGACACCTGCACCTGCCCCGGCCGCAGCGTCGTCTTCTTCGAATCGCGCGCCACGCTCATCACCAGCTCTTCGTTGGCGCCTGCCAGATACAGCACGCCGCGCTCGGTCTGTGTCACCTGAATAGCCGCGTCCACCACCGTCGTGAGCACGTCTTCGAGCGAAAGTCCCGTGCCGAGCGTCCGCGCCACGTCCAGCAGGACGCCGAGGTGATACAGCTCTCGCGAGCCGGACTGTGCGGGTGGCGGCGCTTCCACGCGCTCCACCAGTTCCTCGATGGTCGCCCCTTCCCCCAGGAAGACCAGTTTGTAGGAATCCTCGATCCCAAAATCGATCCGGTCCTGCCCCTTCAGTTCCTGCCGCAGCACCTTTTCGCCGTTCAGGAAGGTTCCGTGCCTGCTGCCCATGTCCTCCACGAACCAGCTTCCGTTTTCCGCCAAGAGTTGCGCTTGCTGGCGACTGATCCGGCTGTCGCGAAGCAGAAGTTCGTTGCCTGTCTGGCGGCCGATGCGGAAGGGCGACGCCGTGACGTTCACTTCGCGGCGGACGCCGTTTGGCTCGATGACGACCAATCGGGGTGGGCGGGACATGGTTTTGGCGCGGACCGCAGCGACCCAACTTGCTTCCGTGTGTGTCCGCTGGCAGGCCATGGTAGGGAAACTCGCGCCCGATGTAAATAGGCGCGTCTGCCAAACACGAGTCCGGCGGTTTTTTCCTCAGAGTTTGCTGTGAAGGCAGGATGCTTCTGCGAAAGGATTTCGTTCCGACAGGCGCCGAATCGCTCCCACGCCGCTCGCTTCCCGCTTTTTCAGCGCGATTGCGCCGATTTCATGCTTGTGTCCCACTCGACGCTTAATCGGCGGATGTTCTCCCGCAGCCGCACGGCCAGTTCGACAATCGTCTGCAGCCTCTGCGTCTCTGCCGCAGGCAATCGGTCGCGGTGTCCCAGCAGCAACTCCGCATTCCCGAGAATGCCCGTCAGAGGATTGTTAATTTCGTGCCGGAAGATCGACGAAAGTTCTTCGGCCGATTTCACTCTTTCGGGAAGAGTGCTTTCGCGCGTTCGCCACGCCGCGCGCAACCGCCGTTCCAGCAGGGCCACCGCCGGATATTCGAAGTCCCCACTTTTTAAAACGAAGTCCACGTTTCCTTGCGCCATAAAAGCGGCGGCCTCCGCTTGGCGCGCCGCGCCGCCGAGGAATATCACTGGAGAAAGGGAGGGCAGGGAAGCCAGCGCTTCGCTCAGTCGCATTTCTCCGAGAAGGCTTTCGTCGAGCAGGATCACCGGCGCGCCCGCTTTTCGCGATTCTTCCCGGAGACATGCCAATGAAGGAACCAAAGAAAATACCCGTGAAAAGGCCGACCGATCCATCAAACTCGCGATTCGCACAGCCAGGTCCGGTAGTTGAATGCCCGCCAGCGCTGCCTGGCTTGGATGGACTTCTCTGCGCCACGCTACCACGCTCATGACGATGCCGCCTCGCTCAGCAAATCGTTCGAATTAGTGCCACCGGCGGAGCTGGCGCTCGATTCCACAAGCCGATTCACCGCAAGCTTCAGCTCTTCCACCAAAAACGGTTTTGCCAGGTACGGCAGACGCCGCCCTTCGAGGAACTCCTGCGTACGCCGCGCCAGCGTATCGCCCGTGATGAACAAGACGGCATGTTGCAACGGACTTCCGGCACGAACCAGCGCCTCGTAGAACGCTGGCCCGTCCAGCCGCGGCATCCGCAAATCGCAAATCACCAGATCGAACTCGCGCCGCGACAGCATCGTCAGGCCTTCCTGGCTGTCCAGCACCGCTTCCGTCGTGTAGCCCTCCTCTCCCAGCACGTCCACGATCAGTTGCGCGACGGTCGGCTCGTCCTCTACCACCAGCACTCGTCCTGCAGAATTCCGCCCGCGGAAATTCTCCGGCCGCGAATCGGACGTTGCGGACGTGTTTTCCGCAACCGCCAGCACCGGCAGCTCCACGGTGAATCGCGCACCGCCCTCAGGAAGATTTTCCGCCGTCACTTCTCCTTCGTGCTGCCGCACGATTCCGTACACGATCGAAAGCCCCAATCCCGTACCGGACCCCGGCGGCTTCGTCGTGAAGAAAGGATCGAACACGCGATGCAATATCTCTCCGGGAATTCCCGGCCCGTCGTCGGAAACTTCCATGGCGATCCATTTGGACGATGTCTGTCGCGTCCGCAGCGTGATTCTCCCGTGCCCGCGCGATTCCAGCAGCGCCTGTTCCGCGTTGACGATCAGATTCAGAACCACCTGCTGCAACTGGTGCGAATCCGCCGTCGTTTCCGCCAGGTTCTCCGCGAGCTCGCATTCCACGGCGATGTTCTCCACCTTCAGCTCGTAGCTGCGCAGCGCCAGCGTCCGCTCCACGATTTCGTTCAGGTTCACGCGCGTGTGTTCCGGCTTGCTCTCTCTCGCGAAATACAGCAGGTTTTTCACGATGTGCCGCGCCCGCTCCGCTTCTTCCCGCACTTTCTCCGCTTCGCTCCGTTGCACTGGCGGCAGGTTCTGCCCCAGCAGCAGTTGCGCATAGCCCATAATCCCGGTCAGGGGATTGTTCAGTTCGTGCGCAATTCCGGAAACAAGCTGCCCAAGCGCCGCCATTTTTTCCGTTTGGATCCACTTCGTTTGAATCTGCTTTTCGCTGGTCACGTCGGTGAAAAGCTCCAGCAAGCCCACCACGCGTTTCGCGTTGTCGAAAACGGGGCGCGCGTGCCGCTTCAAGACGCGTCGTGCGGGATGCGCCAATTCCATCTCGTCTTCTACCGTCGCGAAATCGCCTCTCTCGAAGGCTCGCTTCGGCGCCGAGAATGCCGCCGGATTCGCCAGCCGGTTTTTCACAAGCTCCTCAATCTCCTCGAGCCGTGCGAGCTTCTCCGTCTCCCGCTCATCGAGTGAAAACAACCGCGCGAACCTCGCATTCGTTCCCCGCACTCCGCCCATGGCGTCGAGCAACAAAACGCCCGCCTCCACCCCCTCGAGCAGGCTGTCCCGCTCCGCCTTCGTCTGTTCCCAGCTTTCCTCGCCCTGGCCGTCGGCCACGCCGTCTTCCAGGCATACCAGCAGATCGCCCGTATCCGGCAGAATCGCGCGCAGCGTCACACGTAGCGCTGTTGCGCCTCTCCGCTCGTCGGCGTTGTTGCGCTTCGCCTCCTTTCGAGATGCCTCACGCCGGGTTCCTTTCAGCGCCAAGCTCGAAATGGCATTTTGCAACTGTGGGTTGATTCCTGCGCTTTTTGGCAGCGGGCCGGCAAAGCGAATCAGCGCGCTTGCCTTGCGGTTCGCGCATTTCAGCACACCCTGGGTACTCAAGATCGCGAGTGCTTCGCCGCTCGTCTCAAACAGCAGATCGAATCCATCCTCGTTCCTCCCGCTCGCGCGCAGCCCGGCTTCGGCTCTTGCGTCGCCAGAAGATCGAGTCGTGCCTCTTGCTGTTCTTCCGATTCGCGTTTGCTTCATCCGCAGTGGCTTTCCCGATTTTCAATTGCCGCGAGCTCGACGGTCGCCCAATCCGTGGCTCATTGGGCGGCGCGGGCGGGCTGGGTAGAGGATTCCTGCTCACGTGAGCGGCGTTCGCGGCTCCGTCGAGCCCCCTGCATAAGCGTGGCCACGCGGATGCTTGTTTCATCTGTCTGAAACTGCAGGAGATGAGAGATATTGGGAAGGAAGAGTCTTCGTTTCGATTCCCGCAACGATACCGGGCGTGTTCCCGTCTAGGAATTCTTGTGCGGCTCGCTTCCGCAGAAAATTCCCGCAACCTTTGCGGGCGCGTGCAAATCTCCACGCGCTTTTGTCAAATTTTTTCGCCGCCGGCCGCTCCGTATTCCTTCAATTTCCGGTACAGCGTCGTTTTTCCGATGCGCAGCATTCGCGCCGCTGCCAGCTTGTCTCCTCCCGATTCTCTCAGCGCGCGGAAAATAGCCCTCCGCTCCAGTTCTTCGAGCGGCAGAATTTCATCGGTCTGCGGCATCCGCTCGCTGGTTCCATGTTGCAGGTTGGTCGGCAAATCGCCCACATGCAAGATCGGCCCCGATCCCAGTGCAATTGCCCGCTCGATCGCGTTTTCCAGCTCCCGGACGTTCCCCGGCCAGTCGTAGGCCATCAACCGCGCCATCGCCTCTTCCGATATCGTCCTCACCGTTCCGTTTTCGTCGCTGAATTTTTCCAGGAACGCGCTCACCAGCAGCGGAATGTCCGACTTTCTCTCGCGCAGCGCCGGCATCTTGATCTGCACCACGTTCAGCCGGAAAAAAAGGTCTTGCCGGAACGATCCCTGCCGCACCGCCGTTTCCAGGTCCCGGTGCGTCGCGGCGATCGCCCGGATGGAAATCGGCACGCGGTCCGTCGAGCCGACGGGACGGATTTCCCGCTCCTGCAGCGCGCGCAGAAGCTTGGCCTGGAGATCGATGGGCAGGTCTCCAATTTCGTCCAGGAAAAGCGTCCCGTCTCCGCCTGCTTCCATCAAACCCACTTTCGAGTGCGCCGCTCCCGTGAACGCTCCCTTCACGTAGCCGAACAGCTCCGATTCGATCAGTGTCGGGACCAGCGCCGAGCAGTCTACCGGCACGAACGGCTTATTACGCCGCGCGCCCATATAGTGAATCGATTTCGCCACCAGCTCCTTTCCCGTGCCGCTCTCTCCCAGAATCAACACCGGGTAGTTGTGCTGGCTCACTTTTTCGATCATCCGGTAGACGCGCTGCATCTTCTGCGACACGCCGATCAAGCCGCCGAATCCGGGCCGCGTCCGCAGTTGCTCCCGCAGCACGCGGTTTTCCTGGTCCATTTCGAGCGACCGTACCACGCGGTCGAGCTTGTTCCTCAGTTCCGGCACGTGGAACGGCTTCGTCACATAGTCGGCCGCGCCCATGCGCGTCGCTTCCACCGCACTCTCGATGGTTCCGTATTGCGTCAGGACGATCACAGCCGTCTGCGGATAGGTCTCCCGGATCCGCTTCAATAGCTCGATACCCCCCATTTCCGGTACGCGCAAATCCGTGATCACTACGTCCACTGGAAATCGCTCCAAGATCTCCAACGCCTTTTCCGTTGTCGATGCCGTCCGAGTCCTCGATCCCGACTCTTCCACCACTTCGCGGCATAGGTCGCGCGTTGAATCTTCGTCGTCTACGATCAGCACCGTTGCTACCATGGGATGCTCCGACACTCTCGATATTTCAGCGCCAGTCGCTGTACCCATTCTTTTCTCCTTTCCCTATCTCGAAATGGTTCCCCCTTTCGCAGTTGGCAGCAAGGAAGAGTCCAAGTAGGTACACTTCGCTATCCCCATAAATTCAAATGCGATACAGGCCAAACTCCACCTCGGTGCGACCCAACTCTAGGGTTAATTTGGGAACTGTGGCAAGTCCGTAAAAATACGTAGAGATGCAACTATATGAAAATAAATGAGATGCAGGATTGGAACTGTGTGTCGTGCCAAATGAGGAAGGGAGTCGTGCCCAATTTCGTTTGGGAACCTACATCGTGCCGCTATTTTTCACGGTGTTAATGTAACCGCAGTCGTGCAGGTCGACGTATGCCCTGCGCCGTCGTCAACGCGCGCCGAAAGCGTATAGCTTCCCGCCGCGAGTCCCGCGTGATTCCACCGTGCGTATGGCCCGCTGCCGGAAATCTCGCCCCCGGTGGCCGTCCACGAATATGTCAGGGGATGTCCCGCGGAGTCGCTCGCATTCGCGGTTGCCTCCACGATGTCCGTCGACGCCACCGGTATGGAATTCTTGTCAACGACGCACGACGAAACGAGCCTGTCTTCCTGCGCCGCGGCCGTCGCGCGCTTCTCCCGCCACGAAGCCACTGTAATCTTCACCACAAATCCGTTTCGGTCCTTGTCGCTTGTCAGATTCAAGTTGTAGCGGTAGCCGATGTCGAGGGCCAGCTGCTTGATAGGGTAGATTCGCACGCCGTACAGCGAATCCACCGGATCGCGTGCGCCATAGGTTGTGTTCTGTGTCGCGGTTCCCACAAAAATCAGCCCCTCGTACTCGCTGATTACCTGCAGCCGCTTGTCAGGAAACATCAGGAAACCCGCGCCCACCTGCACCTGATCCGCCTGCTGGAGCGTCAGCGGCGTGCTGAATCCCGCGACGTCGTAAGACGCATTCGGCAGGATCCGGTACGACGCGTTGACCACAGCAACCAATGATTTGTGCATCAGCGCCTTGCTCGCCT
This sequence comes from Candidatus Acidiferrum sp., assembly GCA_035524135.1. GTDB lineage: Bacteria > Acidobacteriota > Terriglobia > Acidiferrales > UBA7541 > Palsa-295. The sequence goes on from DATKPM010000106.1 coordinate 15,461, forward strand.
GCAGGCCGATCTGGTAGCTGAACCGGCCGTTTTGCACTTGGTTGTAAATCAGATCGGAATATCCCGTCTTTGTCGGAAGGTAAAAATTATTGCTCACCGAAAGGCTCAGCTTGTTTCCGCGCCGCTCCGAGAGCAGCCCTATCTTGAATCCCAGGTTGAGCTCGCCATAGTCTCCCGAATTGCTTGCGGCATACGGAAAATCCTCCACATAGGCAGGGGGAAATCCCGTTGCGGGCAGCACCGAAGGATAAATCGTGTTCTTGTACATTGGATTCAGCGCGTTGACGGGCGAAAGGCTCAGTTCCGCCGGCTCGTCCACATGAAGGTGGTTCCACGCGTTGAACTCCACAGAAAACGACAGCCAGTTCGTCACGCCATACGCAAACGCCGGCTGCACCTGCAGTACGGTCACCGTCGCCGGCATTCGTGAAATCTTGCTCACGCCTCCTACAACATCCAACGATCCCTTCGAGAGCGTCTCGCCCGTCTCGAGGGTCAGAAGCCCCGGATTTCCCGACGATGCCGGCATCGGGTTCCACCGCGGCGCCTCCGAAGGAACCTCGTCAGAGGCCGATGGTGCAGGCTTCGCTGCGGCTGCGGCGTTTCCGGCAGCGGCAACACTAGTTTCTCCATCCTTCGCATCGGAGGAAGGAACTGCATTTCCGGAAGCCGCCTTGTCCGAAGCAGCAGGCTGCTTTGGCGCCGCGGACTTGTCCTCTCCCGCCAATCCTGCGCTCGCTACGCTCAAAAACACCAGCGCGGCCAGAGCGAAGTGCGCCCCAATTTTCATCGCTGCCTCCTGCCAGACTTTCCTCAAAGATTCGGTCCGGATGGCCCTTGCAGGATTCCCCAGCCGCCTGCTAGCCGCTGCGACCTTCGACGCCTCTTCCTGACCGCGAACGCACGCAGCTTGCTGGTATTTCTGGGAGCCCTGAATTTTAGGGAGACCGAATGAGCGGGGCGGATTATAGTTCACCCGCTCGCTGCCTCAAAAGAGGATTTTTCCCGCGCTTCCTCAATGGAGCCCTTTCCCTCCAGTCGCAGCTTTTCCCCGTCTCTGGTCGGTGCCGCCGACCAATCCGGTCTCGCTTAATTCGTTTGTTTGGAACTTCCCCGCAAGCGTTTCGCGTGGAAGCCCACCTGCACTCCGAATGTCCGCAAAGGCGCCAAGCCGCAATGAAAGGGACTACTTATGACCGGCGTTTCCTTGAGAAAGCTGGCAATCCTATCGACTGCCCTTCTAATGGCCTCGGCCGCTGTCGTCGCTCAGCAGAACGTGCCTCCGGATGCCGCGCCGTACGCGAGCGCCGGTGCTGTTCCCGCGGGGGCTCGGCTGTTGATTGAAATCGAGAATAACCTCGACACGAAGACCGCCCGCGCGGGCGATCCATTCTCCGCTCGCACTCTCGATCCTCTGGTCACTTCTGACGGACGCACCCTTCCCTCTGGTGCTGTGATTCGTGGGCACATCGACAAATGTGAGTCGGCGCATCAAGTCGGCCGCGCCCGCCTTTGGCTCGCTTTCGATTCAATCTCAACTCCTCGCGGCCGCGCGCCGATTGTCGCTGAGCTCATCGACGCTCCTGGCATTCATTCGATTCGCGTCGCCTACGACCACGAGGGCGAAATCCTCGCGGCCAGCGACAAGCGCCAGCAGGCGGAACTCGCCGCCGCGGCAGGAGCGCTCACGGGCGCGGCCGCCGGAGTCGCGTCCAAAGACGCGCGCGATGCGGCCACCGGTGCCGCTATCGGCGCACTCGCCGCGTTTCTTGTGACCTCGGGTCTCGGCCAGGACATTTTTCTTCCCAAGCAGACCAAGCTCGAAATCGTCCTCACCCACCCGCTCCTCCTCTACCCACGATAGAACCAAGTTTCCCGCTCTTCCTGTTAGCGAGCCTGCAGGTCGACACCATCACCTCCCCTTCCCTTGGCATTCCTTTGGACTGCTGCTACATTCAACCTCTGATGACCTCTTCCAACTCTTCTCTGCCGCGCATCCTGATCGTCGAGGATGAAGAAAACGCGCGCAAAGGTTATGAAGCTCTCCTCCGCCGCTGGAATTGTGAAGTTCTCGGCGTCGGCAGTGGCGAAGACGCCCTCGCCCGCTTTCAGGAATTCCGTCCCGGCGTGATCCTCGCCGACGTCGAATTGCCCGGCATGAACGGCCTTGATCTCATCCGCCAATTGGGCGATGCCATCCGTGAAATTCCCGTCATCGTCATCACGGGCCGCGGCAGCGACGAGCGCGTCGTGCAGGCCATCGAAGCCGGCGCCTTTTGGTACATTGAAAAACCTCTCAAGCCGCCCGTGCTGCAAGCGCTCCTCGAACGCGCCTTCGGCAAGGTGCGTGACCAGCAGGCCGTCGCCGCGCTCACGCGCCAGTTGCGCGAAGCGGGGAAGCTCGGCGCCCTCGTGGGCGCTTCGCCGGAAATGCAGGAGGTGATGCGCCAGGTGGAAATGGCCGCGCCTTCCACCGCCTCCGTACTCATCACCGGAGAGACCGGCTCGGGCAAGGAAATCGTTGCCCGCTCGATCCATATGCTCTCGCCCCGCACGAGCCGCCCTTTCGTCGCCGTCAACTGCGCCGCGATTCCCGAATCGCTCATGGAAAGTGAAATTTTCGGCCACGAAAAGGGCGCTTTCACCGGCGCGGCCGAACGCCGCATCGGCTGCTTCGAGCTCGCCGAAGGCGGCACGCTCCTGCTCGACGAGATCGGCGAAATGCCCGCGCAAACGCAGGCGAAATTGCTCCGCGTCCTCGAGGACCACAAGGTCCGCCGCCTCGGCAGCCGCGTCGAAACTCCCGTTGATGTCCGCGTCCTCGCCGCCACCAATAAAAATCCCGAACAGGCCGTCGCCGAAGGCCAGCTTCGGCAGGACCTCTATTTCCGCCTCAACGTCTTCCATATTCATCTGCCGCCCCTGCGCGAGCACAAGGACGACCTTCCTCTTCTGATCGACAGCCTTCTCGTCGATATTTCCGAAAAACATGGAAAGTGTGTCACCGGCGTCGGTCCCGAAGTCCTCGAACTTTTCATGTCCTATCCCTGGCCGGGAAATATCCGCGAGCTGCGCAACGTTCTTGAGCGCGCCGCCATCGCTTCCGATCGCGGCGTCATCTCTCGGGCGCATCTCCCGCCGGAATTTGGCCATGCGCACTCCATGGCTGCCGCCAACGGCCTTGCCTCTCTTCGCTTTCCCGTCGGCACCACTGTCGACGACGCCGAACGCGAGCTCATTTTGCAGACGCTTTCCGCGACCAACCAGAACAAGACGCGCGCGGCCGAGCTACTCGGCATCAGTCTCAAGACGCTGCACAACAAATTGAAGGAATACGAGGCGGGGCGGAGCGATGCGTCTCAGCCTGAAAACTAAGCTCACGCTGGTCATCTCGCTGCTCGTGCTTGCGGTCGTGGCCTTTGTGTCGAGCCTCTATCTCGGCCGGCTCACGCGCCAAGTCCTCCGTCAGGCTAGTGAACGTGCGCAATTCGTCGCCCAGGAAGTGTTTCTCGCCTGCCAGAATTCGCTCAGCGAAGCCGCCGAGCGCGGTGATACGCCCGCCTCCTCCAGTTCGGACGACCTTCGCGCATACGTCCAGCGCGCCTTCGACAACAGCAGCACTCTCAACTCCGTCATGGAGTCCGCCGTTGGCTATTCTCCGACCATCTACGAAGTCACCATCACCGACCGCGATGGCATCGTTCTCGTCTCAAGCGATTCCACTCTCCGCGGCCAGAAAATCCCTTCACGCCCCAACGTCACTTCGCTCGTCCACGCCGGTTTTTTCCGCGAATTGCAATCTCTCTACGGTCCGCAGCAAACTTTTGAATACTCCTATCCGTTTAATCTCGGCTCCGGCCCGTTCGGCGACATTCGCATCGGCCTTTCTTCCGCGCTCATACGCGACGAAATCACCCCCGCGCTCAAGACCGCTCTCTATTGGGCTCTCGGCTCCGTCCTTCTTTCGACTCTTCTTGTCTTTCTCCTCACCTCTCTCTCCCTTGCTCCCATCGTTCGCATCTCCAAACAGCTCGACCGAATTTCCGCTGGTGAATTCGATGTCGAGCCCGTCCGTCGCGGCGACGAGTTCGGCCAGGTCAGCACCAAAATCGTCGGCATCGGCAAACAGTTGCGCGAAGTCCGCGAAGTCTTCAGCAACCTCCGGGAAAATCTCGATCAGGTGATGAGCGGTCTCGCCGACGGCATGTTGCTGTTCAATTCCTCCGGCCGCGCTGTCCTGATTTCTCCTTCCGTCGAAAAATTTCTCGGCGGCCGCCCCGCCGAACTTTCTGGCCGCCGCGTCAGCGAAATTTTTCCTCCCGGCCATCCCGTGCGCGAATCGCTCAGCATCAACGGCGAGGAGATCGCCCCGGTCGAAAGCGCCGAAGCCGTCCTCAACGGCCGCGATGGCGCGCGCCGCGTCGGCCTCAGCGTTCAGGCGATTCGCGAACATGGCGTCCGCATGGGCACGCTCGTCACCGTCCGCGATGTCGAGTCCATCGAGCGTATTGGCTCGCAGCTCGAAGTCTCCGAGCGTCTCGCCGCTCTCGGCCGCGTCACCGCCGGCGTCGCCCACGAAGTGAAAAATCCTCTCAACTCCATGCGCCTCTGGCTCGAAGTTCTCAAGGGCAACATGCCCGTCGCTCCCGAGCCTCAGCAGGCCGTGAAAATGCTCGACAGCGAAATCGACCGTCTCGACCGCGCCGTGAAGACCTTCCTCAATTTCACGCGCCCGGTGGAACTGAAGCTCGAGGAAATAAATCTTCCCTCGCTCCTCGAAGAAGTTCTCGACGCCGCGAATCCCGCCATCCGCAAGGCCGGTGTCGAGCTTCGGGTCGACGTTCCCGCCGAATTTCCTCCTGTCCGCGCCGACCGCCAGCTTCTTCACCAGGCCATCCTCAATCTCCTTCTCAACGCTTCCGAGTTCACGCCCCAGGGCGGCCGCATCAGCCTCAGCCTCCGCCTCACCAGCGATTACGCTGTTATCGCCGTCTCCGACACCGGCAAGGGCATCTCTCCCGAAGACCAGAAGAAGATTTTTCAGCTTTTTTTCACCACGCGTCCCGGCGGTACCGGCATCGGCCTGGCAAACTCATTTCGATTTGTGCAATTGCAGAATGGTCGGATAGAATTCGACTCGGAAGCCGGCCGGGGCACCACCTTTCGCATCCAGTTGCCTGTGCTCCCGTCCGGCGAGTTCCCGGCTGCCCGGGTGAAGGATTCCGGCCAGTCGTTGGCAGAAAAGAGCCCTTGAATGCCCAGCCCGAAGTCCTACGGTCGAGTTGTGCCCGCAGGTTTGGCTTTCATGCTGTGCCTGGGCTTGGCTGCCTGCACGCATAAGGAAGTTCACACCGTTCCGCCCGTTCCCTCGCCGCCCGTCGCGCCCGTTGAAAATAAACCAGCCGCCACAGCTCCCGCTCCGCCTAAGGTAGATACGCAGCCGCAATCGGCCACCTTGCCTCCTTCCGAGCCGGTCAATCTTCCTCGTCCCAAGCCTCGCCACACAAACGGCGAGCATTCTTCGGACACCGACCAGCCCGCGCACCCCACGGCGCCGCAAATTTCTCCTCAAATGTCTCCCGGCGACCAGGCCAGCATGGAGCGCCACACCAACGAAGACGTTGCTGCCGCCCAGGCCAATCTTGCGCAGACTGCCAACAAGCGTCTCAGCGCTCCCCAGCAGGATCTCGTTGACAAAATCCGCAGCTTCCTCGACCAATCTGCCGACGCCAGCAAGAGCGGTGACTGGGCCCGCGCGCAAAACCTCGCGCAGAAGGCTCGCCTCCTCTCCGTCGAGCTCGTCAACTCTCTTTGAACTCCTTGTAGCGCCTGCCTGCGGGACGCCATCCCCTTTGCTGCTAAAATCATTCGCGATGAAAACAACGGACGTTGCCATCATCGGCGGCGGCATCATCGGCGCATCCATCGCCATGGAACTCTCCGCCCGCCGCGTCTGTGTCTCATTGTTCGATCGTCAATCCCCCGGCTGCGAAGCTTCTTGGGCCGCCGCCGGAATGCTCTCGCCCGCTCCCGATGGCCTTCCCGCCATTCCCTTGATTCCTCTCGCCCGCGAAAGCCTGCGCATTTATCCCGCATTCGTCCAGGCCGTCGAGGCCGCCTCTTCCCGCTCCGCTGATTTCGAGCGCGACGGCGCAATTCATCTCTTCGCAGGCGAGAATAGTCCAGCCGAACGCGACGCCGTCGTCTCCCAATATCGCTCCCTCGGCCTCGCCATCGACCCTCTCCCCATCGATGAAGCACGCCGCCGCGAGCCCTTCATCGGCCCGCACATCTCCGCCGCCGCATGGAATCCCGACGAAGCGCGTGTCGACCCGCGCCATCTCACCGCCGCCATTCTCGCCGCCGCGCAAAATCTTGGCGCGCGCATTCGCCACGACGCTCGCATTGAAAAAATTCTTTTCGATGCCAACCGGTGCACGGGCCTCGCGCTCGCCTCCGGCGAGGAAATTTCCGCGGCTCACGTCGTCCTCGCCGCCGGTTCTTTTTCTGGCGGAATTCTCGGAGATGCCGCCCCGCGCATCGCACCCACGCATCCCGTTCGCGGCCAGATGCTGGCCCTGCGCGCGAAAGGCTGGCAACTCCGCCACGTTCTCCGTTCTGAGCACGCCTATCTCGTCCCGCGCAAAGACGGCCGCATCATTGCCGGCAGCACTCTCGAAGACGCCGGCTTCGAGAAATGCGTCACTCCTGCCGGTCTGCAATCGATTCTCTCCGCCGCCATCGAAATGGCGCCGGTGCTCGCCTCCGCCGAAATTGTCGAGACGTGGTCCGGCCTTCGCCCCGGCACTCCCGACGAGCTTCCGCTTCTCGGGCCAACAAATATCGAAGGCCTAATCGTCGCCACAGGACACTATCGCAACGGCATCCTGCTCGCGCCCGTCACCGCTCAGCTTGTCCGTGAATGGATTCTGGAAGGAAAAACTTCGTTCGACGCTTCTGCCTATTCACCTCTTCGCTTCGCTCCTTGAGAGCAATTGATTCGAGACAATGCTGTCATTCCGGGGAGCGAAGCGACGAGGAATCTGCTGTTGCAGTTTTCTTTTGGCTCGAACTACCTGATCAACTTTCTTAGCACAAACCTTTCACCCGAGCCTTGAGGCGCCGGCCTCAAGGTCGGGGGCTAGACATCGCCGCAGCTCGGGTCTTCAGGCCAGACCCTAGGCCGTTCCAAAAACACTAAAACGGGATCTTTTGCCTCACCGGCTCGCGATTCGGCGGCCCTGCCAGCGCCGACGACTGTCCCGGCGACGAGAACTGATCTTTGCTCGCATCGAGAAATATCGGTCGCTCCAGCACCGCCTCCACCGTCGAACCGCGCGGCAGCTCCGCATCCGGCCCGCGCGTCAGCAGCACGGTCATCAATCCCGCCGCCGCTCCAATGCCTGCCCCGATCCCCGCTCCCTTGCCGCTCTGCGCTGCCACGCCGCCAATACCCGCTCCGATCGCCGTGCCTTTGATGATCGTTCCCGCATCAGAAGCTTTGTCCGAATCGCCCTTGATTTTTCCTTCGCCGTCGACGGTCTCGCCTCCGCCCGTTCCCGCTCCGGTCGGTTCCGCGTTCAGGTTCACCATGTAAGAGTTCGGCAGAATCAGCGTGTTCAGCTTGATCATCAATTCCGCGCGTCCCTTGATTCGTCCTGCGCGTTTCGAATCCGTCACTTCGCCGCTCACGTACGATCCCGCCGGAATCGCCACTTTTCCGTCAACCATAACGGGGAAAGTGGTCTCGAAATACACCGGATCGCCGGCACGCGCGCTGCGCGTCGAAATTCCGTTGTGCAGCAGCAGCGAAAGATGCGTTCCCGTCGGCACTTCTATTTTTGGCCCCGCGCTTGGCGCGCTCGCCGCTGCCGCCGCGGCGGGAGGAAGCGGCGGAGGACGCCGCAC
>DATKPM010000107.1:0-14015 GCA_035524135.1 Candidatus Acidiferrum sp.
GGCGAGTGGCTGCCCCTCGATTGGCAGGAATCGGCGGCAGGGCGAGGGGCGATTGTGCGGCGCTTTCCGCTCGGGCCGGTGCTCGGCATCACGCCGTTCAATTTTCCACTGAATCTCGTCGCCCACAAGGTTGCTCCGGCAATCGCCGCAGGATGTCCGATCATTTTGAAGCCCGCTCCGCAGACGCCTCTCACTTCACTCCTGCTCGCAGACGTGATTGCGAAGACGGAATGGCCCGCCGGCGGGTTTAGCGTGCTTCCTCTGGCGATCCCCGATGCGGAACGACTGGTGCGCGACGACCGACTGAAGCTGCTGTCGTTTACGGGGAGCGCGGCGGTGGGTTGGGCGCTCAAGGCGAAGGCTGGGAAGAAAAAGGTGGTTCTCGAGCTGGGAGGCAACGCCGCCGTCATCGTTCATTCGGACGCAGATGTGGAGGATACGGCGCGCCGTTGCGTTGCCGGTGGATTTTCTTATGCCGGACAAAGCTGCATCTCCGTGCAGCGTATTTTTGTCCAGCAATCGATTGTCGCTCGGTTTACAGACGCGCTTTTGGCGGGCGTCTCCAAATTGAAGATGGGTGATCCACTGGCCGAATCGACCGACGTTGGCCCGATGATTGACGAAGCGGCAGCCCGTCGTGCGGCCGCGTGGATTGAAGAAGCGGTTGCCGGTGGCGCAAAGTTGCTTTGCGGAGGGTCCCGCCACGGCGCATTTTTGGAGCCTGCAGTTCTTACGAACGTGAAGAGTGAGATGAAGGTCTGTTCCGAGGAAGTCTTCGCTCCGGTGGTTGTGATCGAATCCTACGATACGTTCGATGACGCCATTCGACGCGTCAACGACTCTCCCTACGGCTTGCAGGCGGGCATTTTCAGTCGCGACATGAGCCTGCTGATGAAAGCGTTCGAAGAACTGGAAGTGGGCGGAGTGATTGCCGGCGACAGTTCCGCCTGGCGCATCGACCAAATGCCCTACGGGGGCGTAAAGAACTCGGGAATCGGCAGGGAAGGGTTGCGGTACGCTATCGAAGACATGACCGAGCCTCGAATTCTTGTACTGAATCTCCGCTAATCCGCCGCACGACCCCCCTACGAAGTCTGCTCCTACGCATGCAGGCTGTTTGCATCAGCCTTCTTCCCCGGCCAGAGCAGGGAAGCAGCGATCGTCAATCCGAGAATGGCGGCCACGACCACGAGCGAAGCCAAGTCGGGAAGGTTCAGGCGATCGTGCAGTGTCATCTTCAGTCCCACAAAGATAAGAAGCAACGCAAGTCCTTGATGCAAGAACCGGAACCTCGGCAGCAGGTCTGCCAAGGCGAAAAACAGGGCGCGCAGCCCGAGGATTGCGAAGGCGTTAGAGGAAAAAACAATGAAGGCATCCTGCGTGATCGCCAGGACTGCGGGCACGGAATCGATGGCAAAAAGAATATCCATGGCTTCCACGGTGACGAGCGCCAGGAAGAGAGGTGTGGCCAGCCATCTTCCGTCGCGATTCACCCAAAATTTTTGCCCGTCGAGCTGGTCAGAGGTCGGGAATATTTTCTCCGCGAGTCGCGCGATCCAGTTTTTTTCGGGCTGGAGAGATTTGGCGCACGGCAGGATCATGCGAATCCCCGTCAACAAGAGGATTGCGCCAAAAATATACAGAAACGGGTGAAAGGCTTCGAGCAGCCTCACTCCGGCTACCACGAAGACGCCGCGCATCACGAGCGCACCCACGACGCCGTAATACAAAACGCGATGTTGAAATTCCGCAGGGATGCGGAAAGCCTGGAAGATGACCAGAATGACGAAGATGTTGTCGACGCTGAGAGATTTTTCGATCAGGTAGCCAGTGAGAAACTCCACACCCGCCTGGGGACCGCGCCAGAAATATAGAGCCAAGTTGAAAACAAGGGCCGCGCCGATCCACGCAGCACTCTCAATCAGGGCTTCGCGTGTGCCGACTCGATGCGCTTTCCGGTGGAAGACGCGGAAGTCAAGCGCCAGGAGCGCTACAAGCAGGATTAGAAAGCCAACCCAAATCCACGCCGGCGTCCCGAGCAATTGGCCCCTCCCGGGGGTAATTGGCGACCGAGTTTACCCTGTAAAACATTTACAACGGAAACGCTTAGTGCGTGATATCCCAAGACTTAGCAGTTGCGTGATGCCGGGCCTTGGCAGATAATCAAGCACCTGAATCCTTGCGCCGCCCTGGCGGCTTTGCAATGAATTGTCCTCACTGCAGCACAGCAAACCCGGACTTCGCTGAATCGTGTTCGCACTGTGGCACTCCCATGCCCGGCATGGATGCCGAAACGATTCAGATGGTCGATCCCACGCTTATCACGCCGGGAACGGATTTTGGCCCGCGATATCGCATTGAGGCGGTATTGGGCCAAGGCGGCATGGGAAGAGTTTACCGGGCCTATGACAAGGACCTCGACCGCGTCGTAGCGCTGAAAGTGGTGCGACCCGGAATGGTGGGGGAGCCAGACGCCCTCAAGCGGTTCAAGCAAGAGCTTCTCCTCGCCAGCAGGATTTCACACAAAAACATCCTGAGAATTCACGACATGGGCGAAGTCAATGGGATGAAGTTTATCACCATGGCCTATGTGGAAGGCTCGGACCTCCAGCACATCATCCAAGAAAATCCAAAAATGCCGATGGAGCGCATCCTGAGCTTTTCACAGCAATTTGCGGAGGCGCTGGCGGCTGCCCATTCCGAAGGCGTTTTGCACCGCGATTTGAAGCCACAAAACATTCTGGTTGGGAAAAACGATCAGATATTTATCTCCGACTTTGGTCTGGCAAAGTCTGTGGACGACGGCAGCTCGGGCATGACCAAGACCGGCGCCGTTCTGGGAACGCCGCGGTATATGTCGCCGGAGCAGGTGGAGGGCAAGCCCGCTGATCTGCGCAGCGATCTTTACTCCTACGGATTGATCCTCTACGAGATGGCTGTTGGCGATGTCCCATTTACGGGTGAATCCACGCTGAAGGTGATGTACCAGAGGATCCAGGAGAAGCCTAAGAACCCGAAGCTCCTCAATCCGGATTTGCCGAATTGGTTTGTGCGCATCATCATGCGCTGCCTGGAGAAGGATCCTGCCGCCCGGTACCAGAATGCGTACGAAATTCTTGCCGACCTGCAAGGTGCGAGGTCCGGCAGCAGCTCTTCGCGCTCACTTCAAATCCAGATTCCCGAGTTCGCTGAAAGGCGATGGCTCTGGTGGGTAGGCGGGGCGCTCGCCTTGCTGGCTCTCTTATTCGCAATCCCTCCCGTGCGTCATAGACTTTTGGGCGAGAGTGGTGGCTCGGCGGAGTCGCGGGTTTCTGGCGTCCCCGCTTTATCGCAGGGAAAGTTTGTTGCGATCCTTCCGTTTCAGGTTTTGGGCGATGATCAATCTCTCCAGTACGTCGCCGACGGTTTGAGCGACGCTCTGAATGCGAAGTTGTTTCAACTGAAAGATATCCGCCTTGCCTCAGATTCCGCTCTCGAGCACATTTCGCCGCGAGACTCCCTTGAAAAGGCCGCTCGCGAATTGGGCTCCAATCTCATTGTGAGCGGTCAAGTTCAGGGCGATGCCAACGAAATGCGGATCATCGTTTCCCTTCACGATATTGCCGACGAAAAAAGGGTGTGGTCCCAGGAATTTTCCGGCGTGCCCAAGGACCTGTTGACGATGGAGGACCATATCTCATCTCAGCTCGTTAGCGCCCTGGACATCCGGCCAACAAACGAGGAAATGGCTAAGGCGGCTGAGCGTCCAACCGACAATGCGGATGCGTATGATCTTTACCTCCGCGGAAAACAGGCTCTCAGGAATCCGGATACCGTGAAAGGCGCCCAGACCGCGATTGATTATTTCCAAAAGAGCATTCAGCTAGATCCGAGTTTTGCGCTCGCGTACACGGGACTTGCCGACGCCTCTATCAATATGTACGTCGCAAAGAAAGACAGCTTCTGGACTCAGAAGGCTCTTGGTGCAGCCCAACATGCCGAACAACTTAAAGACACTTTGCCGGAAGTCCACTACTCTCTCGGCACCATTTATCTCAAGACCGGCAAGACGCAAGAAGCGATTGCCGAGCTGAAGCAGGGCTTGCAGCTTTCACCCAATTCCGACGAGGGATACGCGCGGTTAGGTGATGCGTACCTGAATATTGGGCAAACTGACCAGGCGATCGCAGCCTACAAAAAGGCGCTCGACGTGAATCCCTACTACTCAGGGAATCACATCGCTCTGGGGGCCGCCTATTACACCGAGGGGAAGTACGATATGGCGCTGGAAGAGTTTCAGCGTGTGACGGAGCTCGACCCAGGCAGCGTAATCGGATGGGACAACACCGGCGATGCGTACCAAGCGATGGGGAAATATGAAGACAGCATTCCGGCATATCAAAAATCGATTCAGCTCTCGCCCACCTGGAGCGCCTATTCGAACCTCGGGAGTTCCTATTTGGCCCTCAAGCGGTATCCGGAGGCGGTTCAAGCTCTTGAGAAGGCTGTGCAGTTGGGGCCCAATCAACAGATGGCTTTCGGCAATTTGGCTGATGCCTACCGACTAAGCGGCCAGAAGGATAAATCTGGACAGGCTTACGACAAGGCGATCAGCCTTGCGTTCCAGGATCTGCAAGTGAACCCGCAGAACACCGTTGCGCTTGAAAGCCTGGCTCTGTATTACGCCAAGAAGGGTGACACCAAACGGGGAATGGAGTTCATCCAAAGAGCTCGCGCAATCGACAAAAAAGATGTCACACTTCTATATGTTCAGGCTGTTGTGCAGTGCTATGGAAACCAGCAATCCGACGCGGTTAAGACGCTCAGGGAGGCGTTTGAGAGAGGCTATCCTGTAAGCGCAACCGTTTCGGATCCTGATCTTGCGGTTCTTCAGAACAATCCGGAGTTCGTTTCCCTAAAGAAGCAATTCGATAAATCTCCTCAGGCCAAATAGGTCGGCGCGTTCCTCGCTCAAGATTTCATTGCCGAGAGGAGTCATTTTGACGATGCGAGTGATAGCTTGATTCAGCCCGCTAGGCTAACGTCTCATGTGGCCTTGAGGCTCCGCCCCAAACCTTCATACCGGTCTGGAGAGAGTTGGTGGCGGGGCCGCCAATCCTTTGCGACCTGTCACCACAGGTCGGCAAAAAAAAGCGCCCTCCCTTTGGCGGGAGGGCGCAGGAAAAAGTCAGCTTCCGGATTCGACTAGCCTAGCTAACGAGAAGTGCAGTTCCCGATGTCGCCCGCGTATCGCGGAGCGCAGAGCGCCGCCGAAAGGCTACCAATACAAGACCCATGAGCACAAGACCCAAGGTGCCTGGCTCGGGGGTTAACACCGGCAACTGATTCCCATTAACGGCAAGACCGACCAAGGCATCTGCTACAAAAAGAGACTGTTTCTGGCCCGGCATGGTGGTGGTTGTGACGGAAACGTCGCAGCCCACAGGGATTCCGAGCAAAAAGTCGTCCAAGTCGCAGTCGTTCGCTTGGCCCTCGCCGAGAGGAATCAGCGCAGTTCCAAGTTCGTTCCAGAAAGTGCCCTGAGCCGGTGCGGTGAACGTGCAAGTGTCCACACCGGTTGCGTTTTGAGAAGGCGTGGTGGGACCCGTCCAGCCGATCCAAGTCAGTTCAGATTCGCAGGTGAGACCTCCGCCTGTGGTATTGGAGGCCAATACCTCGAAGGTGATGCTCGTGATTAGGGTCGTCCCATCGTTCACGCATTCATAGTTAAGGCTCCCATCGGAGCCCGCCGTAGCCGTCGTGGGATCGCAGCTCGGGCTTCCGGCTGGACGGCCATTCACATTCACAAGTGTGTCGCCATTTTCGGGAATGTTATCACCGCTCCCGACGTAGGGGCTGATAGCGTTAGACAGCGCCGTCTCGTTCGAAGTGCTATCCGCCTTGACCGTTCCTACTCCCCAAAACAGCAGGACCCCGACCAATACAATCTTTAGGAGTTTCATCCCGCACGCCTCCCCACAATTTACCCACCGGAACTCTAGCACCTGTGTCGCCAAATCCGAAGGAAACCCTCATGCTATAAGCCTTGCGTTGTCAATGAGTTCCGCCTGCGACATTCTTACATCGTTGCGACAGTGTGAAAGAGTTTGCGCATGTATGGAAGTCACCCGTCAAGATCTCTTCCTTTGCTGCATAATGAAACCAAAGCAGATACGCCTTGCCCCAATGCAAATTCATCAACGAGTACGTTGCCAGCGGTTTATGAGGGGGGCGAATGATTCAGTCAATCTCGAAAGTCACATAAAAGAGCCGGCCATCCCTCTCGACGAGTATTGCTGCGGGGTCTCCGGGATGAAGCGCTGCAAACGCCGCCCGCAACTCCTCAAGGCTGGTCACCTGCATGCGATTCAGCGAATGGACGATATCCCCCTCGACCAACCCCGAATCGACTGCGAGCCTGCTGTCTACTCTGGCTGTAATGAGCACCCCGGACGGGACTCGCAATTGACCGAGAAGTGCTGAGATCTCCGGTGTGATAGTCACGCCGAGGATTCCCAAACCTGGAATCAGATCCTTGCTCGGATCGCCCAAATCTGAAAGCCTATCCGGGTCATCGCGAGGCTCATAGATCGGGACGGTCACACCTAATTTTTTTGTTCCGCGAAGGACTTGAAGATTGGCCGAGTCGCTCGAATTCAAGAGGTAGAGGCTCATGACGAAGAGTGGAAGGTTGTCCACAGGCATGCTGTCAATTCCTACGATGATGTCCCCCATCTGCAGGCCGGCTTTTTCCGCAGGACTATCTGGTGGAACATCCGAAACAATGATTCCATCCTGCGTTCCCAAACTTAACGCGCCCGCCAATTCTGGAGTAATTGTCTGTAGCCCCACGCCGATTGTTCGACGAGGCATACGGCCGTAACGCCGAATCTGCAAGTAGGCATACCGAGCAATCGCTGCTGGAATAGCAAACCCGATCCCTTCATTGCCTCCCGATTTCGTGTAAATGAATGTGTTGATCCCGAGCACGTCCCCGTCGATAGAAACCAGAGGACCTCCGCTGTTTCCTGGGTTAATTGCCGCATCGGTTTGAATATAGACGAGCGGACTATCTGGATCCGGTTGCCTCAGAACGGAACTCACCAAGCCCAACGTTACCGAATTCACGAGGCCTTGCGGGCTTCCAAATGCAAACACCAGCTGCCCCTTCTCCACTTCATCGTATCTTCCAAAAGGCAGTGTCGGCAGACCAGTCGCCTCCACCTTCAAAACGGCAAGATCCACCTTCCTGCTGAAGCCCACGATTCGTGCGGGAAGAACCCTTCTCCTCGATTTGAGTAGAGACTTCGCTTGCGGCTCGCCTGTTGTAGCCGGACTCAGGACCACGCGAACTCGCTCTGCTCCCTTGATGACGTGATAGTTCGTCACAATGTAGCCCGTTGGGTCCACAATCACGCCGGATCCCAAACTCCGCTCCTTGCCCACGACGTTTGATTGGTCGGAATCACCCTCGTCGGGACTTCCGTACCCCGTCACCAGCACTTCCACAACCGCGGGGGATACGCGCTTCACCAAGTCCTGGACAGAGATGTTGAGTTGGTGGATTGCATCGTCGTGGTTTGTGCGAGATGGTATTGTTCCCTGGGCGGCCAGTGGGCGAGAACCTGCAAAGAGCAGAACTCCAAGGCACAGCAAAGTCCTCACGAATTTGGGGTTCCAGCGAATCAGTCCTTGGCGCATCATGACAATTCGACTTTCGGCTGCGCGGTGATCGCCGCCAAACCCTCCTGCTCGACCTTCCCCCACGCAACTATCTTCAGGTCCAGGACGAAGATGGAGTAGAGCACAGGGACCAGCAGCAGTGTAATAAATGTCGCAACGCCAAGTCCGCCGATCTGCGCATAACACAACGGTTGCCATAGCGGGCCGCCATGGATAGCCAGCGGAAACAGCGCAAGAATCGTCGCTCCGACCGTAATCAGAACAGGCCGCAGGCGAGCGATGCCGGCATCGAGCAGCGCCTGCTCGAGCGGCTCGCCTTTTTCGTGCATCTCCTCGATGAAGTCAAACAGCACGATCACGTGACTCACAATCACTCCCACTAGGCTCGCTACCCCGGGAAAGGCCATAAATCCGAACGGCGTGTCTGTGATGTAGAGGGCGAAGAGCGCTCCCACCACGCCGTAGGGAGTCGCCGCAAACACAAGCAGCGGCTTCACGGCATGTCTGAACTGGAATACGAGAGCCAGGAAGATCAAAAACACCGAAACCGCCATAACCACAGCTAGGTTAGCAAATCCCTGCTCCTGTTTCGCTCGTTCGCCGCTCATCTCGATTCGATCGACATCCCCGAGGGTTCCGGGTTTGTCGTTATCACCGAGTTCGAGACAGGAATGGGAGTTCCGTTCACCGTCCCGAAAACACCCTCCGGTACATGAATTGTGATGGGGGTCAAGAGGTAAGAACCGTTCAGTTGGACGTTGAAGTGCAGATATCTCTGAGTGCGCGTCGCGAGAATCTGTTCGTTGGAATAGAGCACGCTTTGCTGCGAAATCTTCACTTGCCGGTTGTTCAGTTGAGCTTCAGAGACGGCTTCGTTCAGCGTTAAGACTTGCAGGGGAGATTCGGTTTCGTCTTGCGTCGCATTTTGCTGCAAACTTTGCCCGAGACACGGCGATGCCCAGATTCCCAGCGCTGCTGTGATACCCAGAAGACTCGCCATAAGTATGGAGGCTTTGCCCGCTCTCTTTGGCGGCGGGGCATGTTGGGACGGCACGTAAAGAGTCTCCTCAGAAACTTCGCGGCGTTGCGGCAGGAAATTTCGCGCGGACTTTATAACTTTGATTGAGTTGCTGTCAATCGGAAAGGACTTAGGCCCTGGAGAATCTCTCCTTTACACACAAATTCCGGCGACGTATAAGAGTCCCAAGCGATTCGTTCCTTCGGCGTTTCTGCATGGTTGCCGCCGAGATGTTGAGGTGGAGGAATCCATGAAAGAGCGGAGCAATTCGGGCTGATTCGCACTTTTAACTGCTGTGCTTTCGCTTGGAGCGGTTGTCGCTCTCTGCCTTTCTTACGCGCCACTGGCTCACGCGCAGGGAAGTGACCTTCAGCAACGCATCGCCGACCTGAAGTCCTCTATGGCTGCAAACAAACAACAACTCGCTCACTACACCTAGGTCGAAACAGTCATGATCAGCCTGAAGGGCTAGCAAAAGAAGGTCCAGCATTTTCAGGTGATCATCGGGCCAGACGGCAAGCCCGTGAAGACTTCGATCGACCCCGCTCCGGCTGCGGACGACGCGTCGGGTGGACGCGGTGGCCGCTTGCGGCAGAAGATCGTCGCCAAGAAGTAAAGAGGAATACGAAGACTATGCCGACCAGATGAAGACCGTCGCACAACAATAATATCTTCCACCGGACAAGGACCTGATCCAGGACGCTTATGCGAAGGGCAATGTCTCTTTCGCTACGGACGCGGGGGCGCCGGGGCAGGTCAAAATTCAGATTCACAACTATGTCAAAGCGGGCGACTCCGTCACTCTCGTCTTCGACAAACTACAGAAGCAGTTGGCGAGCATCAATATTGCCACCTACCTGAGCCAGCCTTCCGATGCCATGAACCTTGCCGTGACGTTCGCGCGCATCCCCGACGGTCCATCCCACATCGCGACCACAACGATTGAAGGCGTCAGCAAGCAACTCACTGTCGTCACTCAGAATTCCGCTTTCAACAAGCAGTATTAAACCGCGACGCCTTTCTCTTCGCGGTTTTCATGCACCTCAAACGATGCGGAAGGAACAAGTCTCAGGCCTTCGAACACGCCGGTGGGCGGCAAACAATCGGCTTATATTCCTGATAACGCCGCTTTCATCTTCCTCAGTGCTGTCTTATGCTCTACCTGCGCTAGATAGGGGATTTGTCCCAAAGAACTTAGTCTGCTAAGACGCGGAGATTCCGGGCCCTCAACTTCCTCTCTTTTCCTCTTCCAGCCCATTCTTCGTCATGAAAGGGAAGCGCAACTATGAATTCGTTCGGGATTCGTGCGATCGCACTGGCATTCATCCTCAGTTTGCTCCTGCCTATAAGTCTCCGCGCTCAAGCCGTTCCGCCGGAAAAAGCGGACGAAGCGCGCATCGAGCATCTCCTGAGTCAGATGACCCTCGAAGAGAAAATGAATCTGATTCGCGGCGCCGTCGAACCCCAGGAGACCAATCAAGGACAAGCCGGTTATCTGCCCGGTGTGCCGCGCCTCGGAATTCCTTCCTTGCGCCTTGCCGACGGACCTCCGGGCCTCCTCACGCGCGTTGCCTCCGAAGCCGAGACAGCGACGATGGGCGTTGCGGCTACCTTTAGCGTCCACGACGCGCAGTTCAATGGGGTCGTCATCGGCCGCGAGGCGCGCGCCAACGGAATCGATGTCGTTCTCCAGCCCTTCATCAACATCGATCGCGACATCACCTTTACGCGCGGCTACAACACGTTTGGCGAGGACCCTTTTCTCACCGGACAGATGGGGGCTGCTGAAATTCGTGGTGTTCAGTCGCAGGACGTGATGGCCCAGGCCAAGCATTACGTCGGCTATGATTCGAATTCCTTCAACACGTTCATCGATCCGCAGACTTTGCATGAGGTCTACGTCGCCCCGTTCGAGCAAGCCGTTAAGGCAGGCGTCGCTTCCATCATGTGCTCCTACAATCGCCTGGACGGATTCTTCGCCTGCGACAACGCGGACATTTTGAAGACGATTCTCAAAGGCGGGCTGGGGTTCAAGGGCTTTGTCACCTCCGATTGGGGCGCCGTGCATAGCGCGCTTTTCATCAACAACGGTCTGGACATGGAAATGCCAGGCCTGCTTCCTCCCGGCAGTCCTATGTCGCTTTTCATTCACCCCTTCTTCCAGACGTCTCCTGCTCCATCAGTTCCCACTACCAAACCTAATCTCGCTGCACTCGCAGGCCTTCTCGGCGGCACGATCCCCGAAGAGCCGTCGACCGGAGGCGTAGACTTGAGCCTTTTCCCCCGCGACACAGACAACAAAACGATGCATGATTATCTCGCCGATGGAGAAGTGACCGAGGCCACGATTACTGCTGCTGCCCGCCGCGTCCTGTACGAGATGGATCGCTTCGGTTATCTTGACGGAAAGCAGAAACATTCCGTAACGCCACAGGACATCGCTGAAAACGCTCCTATTATCGAGAAGACGGCCGAGGACTCCGCAGTTCTTCTGAAGAACGATGGTGCGGTTCTCCCGCTCAAAGCGCCTGATCTCCAATCCCTCGCCATGATCGGCCCCACCGCCGGCCAAGTCGATGCTATCGGCACCTTCGGCGAGCGCTCGCCTGGTCTCACGGAGCGGCAAGTTGGCCCAGTTGCCGCTCTTCGCAAGCTCGCACCGTCCGCAAAGGTAACCTTCGCCGTTGACGACGACATGACCGGCTCTCCCGTACCCGCTTCCGCACTCTCTCATGATGGAGTTCCCGGCTTGCTTCGCTCTTCGTCTTCAGGAGCTTCCACGGTCGATGCTGCTGTCAACTTCACTCACAGCAACGGAAAGTCTCTGCCAGCCAATAGTGATCTCACATGGAAGGGACAACTCGCCGTCCCAGCCGACGGCGACTACTGGCTCTATCTGCAGATCCTCGGCGCCCGCGACATACTCCAAGTGGACGGAAGGGAAGTGGGCCGCACCGGAGCGGCAAAAGGAATGGTTCATGGAGACATTCAGTACGCCTCGCAGGATAACGTGCTCCCGACCACCGATGGCCTTGATAATGTTCGCCGTGCCGTGCATTTGACTCGAGGCGCTCACGACATCGAGGTTCATATCAGTGGCGATACCTCCGACGCGCCTGCGCAAGTTCGCCTGAACTGGATGACACCGGAAATGCGCCAGGCGGCGCACAAGGCGGCCATCGACGCCGCCCGTGCCGCAAAGACAGCCGTAGTTTTCGTCTGGACGCGCGGCAAACCGGACTTCGCTCTGCCGGGAGATCAAGATCAGCTTGTCGAGCAGGTCGCCGCCGTGAATCCAAACACGATCGTCGTCCTCAACACCAGTCAACCCGTCGCCATGCCGTGGCTTGGCAAGGTAAAGGCCGTGCTCGAAATGTGGTGGCCCGGCGATGAAGGTGGGTGGGCGACGGCAAAAACTCTTCTCGGACAGAACGATCCCGCCGGTCGCCTGCCGATGACTTGGGCTCGCCGTTTGCAAGACTACCCGGCCACCGACCCGTTGCATCCGGAGCGTTCCAGCAAGGGCATCGATGGCAAGACCACTTATTCTGAAGGAGTGCTTGTAGGCTATCGCTGGTTCGACTCGCAGAATATAGAGCCGCTCTTTCCTTTCGGTTTCGGCCTTTCATACACGCGGTTCGCCTATTCCTATCTGAAGGTCAAGACATCAGATGATGGAGGGGCCGTTGTCAGCGTTCGCATCCAAAACACCGGGAAGGTATCCGGAGAGGAAGTTCCGCAGGTCTATCTCGACGCGCCTTCGAATCCTCCCACCAGTGTTCAGTTCGCTCCTCGCACGCTCGTCGCGTTCGACCGAATCGCATTGAAGCCTGGGGAATCGCGCCTCGTGACGCTCCACATCCCCCCACGCGCCTTTGAGTATTGGTCGGTTACTCAGAACGGCTGGGTCCGCCCAGCCAGCGCGCGCGTTTTGCATGTCGGAGCTTCGTCCCGTGATCTTCGTCTCTCTGCTGGCTTGCCCTGAGACTCTGCCGAAAGCTCGTCGCAATCTCGACTCGAAGTCTCGGGTCACTTGCCCGACGGCTCCTGCATGTCTTCAACTCGTCCTTTAAACACATTACAAGCAACCCTCGCGTCATTGCGTCCGCGCGCTGGCCCGTGTATTTTCTCTTCGCCACATTGGGCCAGGGGAAACGAATGAATCTTTCACGGGCTTTCTTCACTTCCACAATTCTTCTTCTCTTTCCCACTTACAGTCAGGCCGCCGCACCTCCTTCGCAGGGTGGCGCGCCATCTGCTACAGCCTTGGCCGAGCAGGCCATGTTCGGCGTGCATGAAATTCTTGATGTCGCGATCTCTCCGGATGGACAGCGCGTCGCCTGGGTGGAATCTCTAAGCGAAAAGAGCGGCGCTCCTTCGCCGAATTCAGTTATCTACATCGCAGCGCTGAAATCGCCCGGCTCCCGCATGAAAGTTACAGCCTCTTCAGGCGCGCCTGCGGCCGAAGGCAGCCTCGCCTGGTCCGCCGACAGCAAGCAGATTGTGTTCCTGTCCGATGCCGGCCATCCGGGTCAGAAGCAGGTTTACATAGCGATTCCCGGTGGTGCGGCGCGCCAGATGACGCATCTCAAAGGCGACTTGGCCGAACCGCGATGGTCTCCCGATGGAAAGTCGATCGCCTTTCTCTTTATAGAAAACGCTCCTCGCAGCGCGGGACCTCTTGCCGCCGAGACTCCCGACGAGGGCGTGGTCGGCCTGAAGGTTTTCGAGCAACGGCTATCGCTCGTGGATTTAGCTACAAATAAGGTCCGTCAGATTTCTCCGTCCGATATGTACGTCTATGAGTACGATTGGTCTCCTGACGGAAAGAGGCTCGTTGGAACCGCCGCACATGGGAATGGTGATGACAATTGGTATGTCGCGCAGCTCTACATTTTTGATATCGCTGCGACTCCCCCTCGGTCCATTTACACCCCGCCCGTCGACATGCAGATTGGCAATCCCCGCTGGTCCCCGGACGCTTCCACCATCGCTTTCATCAGCGGAATCATGAGCGACGAGCCGGCCGTCGGCGGCGACATCTACACAATCCCCGCCGGCGGGGGTACGCCAAAGAACGCAACTCCCGGCATGCGCGCCACAGCCAATTCACTTCATTGGACACAGGATTCGAAAACTATTGTCTTTGGGGAAATTGTGGATGGCGAGACCGGCGTGGCTTCCGTCGACTTGAGCACAGATAACGTTTCTTCACTCTGGAAAGGCGGGGAATACATCGGAGCCAACTTCTTCGGCGTCGGCGTTTCTCTCGCGAAAGACGGCAGAACATCGGCTGCCGTTCGCGAATCGTATTCCCATCCGCCGGAAGTGTGGG
>DATKPM010000108.1:0-45639 GCA_035524135.1 Candidatus Acidiferrum sp.
CTTCCCGTCTCCGCATAGCTTTCACCGAACGGCGCATAGGCTCCATCGTAGTAGATGGCGCGGCCGGGAGTCGAGGCTAATCGCGAAATCCCCGGCCAGTCTGCGGGCGGCGGGCGGAAAAAACGCGGCAAAGGCGCGCGGCACGCGCCGAACGGAGCCGGGGAGGCTCGCTTGGGGGGAGTTCAGGAGAGGGCGCCGCACTCCACAAAAGGCCACTGCAAACTCAAAAGCAAAGCGGCGATGACTCGCCGCACTCCACAAAAGGCCAATGCAAACTTAAAAGCAAAGCGGCGATGACTCGCCGCACTCCACAAAAAACCACTGCAACTTTGAAAGCAAAAATTGATGGCTCGCGCGTTCGAAACGCGCCGGGCGCGTTTCTCGGCGTCAACCGCACTTCTCTAAGCTATTCGACGGCGATGGTGGCGCCGCGTTCGCCGCGCTTGGAGAGGCGCTCGATTTTTTCGTCGAGGACGGTGCGCACGGCTTTCAAGAGCTCGATGCGCGAATTCGCAAGATGCTGGCGCACGGCCGGCGAGACGCCAAACGCGTCCTGGAGATGGTCGAAGACTTCATTGCAGACGCAGCGCTCGCGCGCCTGGCCGGTGCTTCCCTGCCCTGCGGCGGATTGCTGAGTTCCCTGTTGTTCGCTCATTGCGCCTCCTTCATTTCCACCTTCAATGTGTGATTCTCCAGCTTGGCACGGGCCGGAAGCAAGGCCGCCATCGAGCGGGGCAAGCCGATGTGGCGGCGGAGAGTGCCGACCTCGACGACAAGCTCGTCGCCCTTCTTGAAGAGACCGATTTCACCTTTTGCGGCAAACGGAAGCAGAACATGAATTTCGTAGTGGCCGTTCACTTTGCCGAAGCTGTAGGGCTTTTCCGTGCGCGTGACGGCGGCGGGATCTTCCTCGCCGGGATACAGCCAGACGGCAAGTTCTTCGAGACGCTGCTTGCCGAGAACCTCGTGGGCGAACAGCGGAACGCGCTTGACGGGAACGGGCGCGAAATAGTCTTCAATTTCCTTCAAGACTCTTTCCTGAGACTCATGCCATTCGGCGAACCAAACGTCCTGAACGTCGGAAGGAAGAACGCGGTTGACGATGACCGTGTCAACGGTGAGGCCGTGGAGCGAGAAATAGACAAAAGCGCGCTGCGTTTCTCGCAGAACCATTTTTTCGGGGTTGGTGATGAGGCGGACGCTGGTGATATTGGGATCTTCCATCAAGTCGTCGACGCCTTCGAGCTTCTTGAAGAGATTCTGAATGTTGGCGAAATAGCTGTCGGTGGGCAGCTCGAACGGAGCAACGCGATTGGCGACGGGACGGACGGCCTTCAGCAGATTCCGCTGAAACGGAAAAATGTGCTTCATGTACCAATCAAGCGTGGTTGGCATACTGATGAAGCGAAGCGATTCGGCAGTGGGCGCGGCGTCGAGCACGACAACGTCGTAGGAATTTTCGCGATAGTACTGGTTGATGTACATCATCGCGCTCAATTCTTCCATGCCGGGCAGAATTGCGAGCTCTTCGGCTTCGACGCCGCTGATGCCCGTGGTGCGGAGAATCGAGGTGACGTAGGAAGAGATTTCTGCCCAGTGGCGGCGAATTTCCTTTTGAATGTTCAGCTCGAAAATTGAGAGGCGGTCGGTGATGGAAAGCGGGTCGGAAGTGCGGCCATGGAAGAGGTCGGTCTCGAGATCGAAGGAGTCACCGAGACTGTGCGCCGGGTCGATGCTCATGACGAGGGTCCGATAGCCGAGTGAGGCGAGCTTCATTCCTGTGGCGGCAGCAAGGCTCGTCTTGCCGACGCCGCCCTTTCCGGAAAAGAGAAGAATCCTCATAAGTTCATTATAAACCCGCAAAGGGATGAGGGGGTGCGCGGAAACGGAGGGAAAAATACAAAGCAAAAGCGAAACACGGAGAGGACAAGGAAGGACAGATGGATGCGAGGAGTGCGCGAGCGAGAGGAAACACGCGCGGTGATGGTTCAGGCAGACATCGGATACCAAACCGGCAGCAGGCAGATGCCTGCAGGCAGGAGCCTGCAGGCTCGGCCGCGACAGTGAGGAGCTAAGGATGGCGGAGAGGCGGCAGCTAGGCTACGCGCTGACGGTGAGGACGACGCGGAAGAGGGCGTTGCCACTCATCATGCGGGCATAGGCCTCGGGAGCGCGGTCGAGGGGATAGACCTCGTTCATCGCGCGGACGCCATTGAGAGCGCTGAAATTCATCGTATCTTCCGAATCAATCGATGTGCCGGAAGGCCAACCAACGACCGAAAGCTTCGCGGCGAGGAGCTGGACCGGATCCACCTGGAGCGGATCGCCAGCGGCCCCGAGAACAATCAATTTTCCGCCTGGTGCGAGACCTCCGATGACGGATGCCATCGCGGCACCGCTGGTGGCCGTCGCGACAATCGCCGTCGCGCCTCCGAGAGCCTGCAAGGCCTTCGCAGGATCTTCGGAAGCGTTGTCAATGTAATGATGGGCACCGAGTTTGCGCGCGAGCGATTCCTTGTCCTTGCCGCGGGCGATAGCGACGGTGCGGAAACCCATGCGGGAAGCGTATTGAACCCCGAGATGGCCGAGACCGCCGATGCCAAGGACAGCAACGACAGAGCCAGCGCGGGTGTTCGCGTTGCGAAGAGAATTGAATGTTGTGACACCGGCGCAGAGCAGCGGGCCGGCTTCAACGGGATTCAGCGAATCGGGAATTCGCGCCAGCGCGGTGAAGGGCGCGACCATATATTCGGCGTATCCGCCGTCAAAATGGATGCCAGTAATCAGGAGATTCTTGCAGACCATGAAGTCGCCGCGGCGGCAGGGCTCGCAATGGCCGCAATTGCCGCCAAACCAGCCAACGCCGACACGATCACCTACTTTCCACTCCGGGGCGACGGATTCGCCGAGGGTGTCGATCACGCCCGCGACTTCGTGACCGGGAACGCGAGGATAGGTAATGCCCGGCCAGAGGCCCTCGACGGCGACGACATCACTGTGGCAAACGCCGCAGGCGTTCACCTTGATGCGTACCTGACCGGGGCCAGGAGTGGGGATGGGCCTTTCGGCAATTTCAATGGGACTATGAGCTTTCGAAATAAGACCAACGCGCATTTTTGATGGCATGTCCTTCCTCCGAGATGTTGGATTCGCCCATTCGCATGGAGGATACCGGAGAATCCGATGATATCGGAATTTCGCAATGCGACCGTGAGAGATGGCTTATATCAAAGCAAAAGGAGCCGGGAGCCCGTGGAAAATTCATCACTCAAATATGTGGGAGAGAAACACAAATGACACACAAATGTTGTATACATGCCACATTGCGCTTGACAGGTTAAAATTGGGCCACTATGGTGGCATTTTAGACTCAACTGAAGGCATTTTGACGCTATTTCGCACGCAATGAAAATCCGGATTGGAATCTTAAGAGGCATCCTGTGACATTTCGAGACATGGCACAGCGGGCAGAGCGCGCGGAATGGAAGCGCCAGCTCTGGTTAACGGTCGGCGGAATCACGGTGGTTGTGCTGGCGGCGGCTGTGTTTACGCTTGGCTCGCTGGATATTCCCGTGCAACCGGCGCAGGGGAACACGCTGGTGGTGTTTTTCGCGCTGTCGGCGTTCATTTTCGCGGCGCTGATGGTGTTTGCCCTGATCCTGATCCGGTCGCTGGTGAAGCTGTGGGCCGAGAAGCGCAGCGGGAAGATGGGCTCGCGCTTCAAGGCGAAGATGGTGCTGGGAGCGCTGGGGATTTCGCTGACGCCGCTGCTGTTCCTGTTTTTCTTTAGCTACGCGCTGGTCAACCGGACGCTGGGAGCGTGGTTTCCCCGGCCGCTCGAACTAGCGACGGAGGACAGCCGGGCACTGATGGAAGAGATGGCTGCGCGTGGCTACTCGCGAATGGGCAACGAGGCGGCAACCGTGTGCGGGCAAATAAGCGCTGCCGACGACGTGACGCTTGAGAAAGCGCTCGGGAAATTGTCGCGCGTGGTGGACGCGATTTGGTTTGTGAAGGACGGAACGGTGGCGTCGATTGCACCGCCACTCGAAGGAGGAACGAGCGTTCCGGAATTGAAGCGTGTGATGAAGAGCGGGGGCGAGGTCTGGTCGAACGGCAACGAAACGTTTGTGGCGGCGAGCGAACCCTGCCTGGGAGGGACCATTGTGGCCGGGAGGTACGTGCCGAACGATTACCTCGAGAGGTACAACGAGATTGAAACGCAAACCACGATTTACTGGCAGCAAAAAGAGAAGCTGCGCGCGTACAAGAGAGAACTTCTCGTAGCGCTCCTTTTGATTACGCTACTGGTGATGTTTGTGACGACGTGGATGGCGCTGTTCCTGTCGAAACAGGTGGCGGTGCCGATTCAAGCGCTGGCCGAAGGAACCCGAGAAATCTCGCGCGGGAATTTCGGCCACTCGATTCAGGTGCAAGCGCAGGACGAGCTAGGAATGCTGGTGGCTTCGTTCAATCGAATGACGGAGCAACTGGGGGAAGGGCGGCGGCAGATCAACGAATTTACGAGAAGCCTGGAAGAAGCGATCGAAGAGCGCGAAGAGCGGCGGAAATTGATGGAAGCGCTGCTCGAAAGTATTCCGGCGGGCGTTGTCTCGCTGAATTCCGCAGGCGAAGTGCTGCGCGTGAATTCTTCGCTATCGCGGATGATTGGCGAGAAATCGCGCGATGCGACGACGCTGGGCCAACTGCTGGGCGAAGAAGCGGCGCGGGACGTGATGCAACTGATGCGGCGGTCGCTGCGGATGGGCGCGGCCGCGCGCGAGATCGAAATGGCCGTAGGCGGCAGGCTGGTGCGCGCAGCGGTGACCGTGAGCGCGCTCGGGCCGCGACGGTCGAATCCAGGATTCGTGGTGGTGATCGACGACTTGACCGATCTGCTGCGCGCGCAGAAGGCGGCGGCTTGGCAGGAAGTGGCGCAGCGGATTGCGCACGAGATCAAGAACCCGCTGACACCGATTCAGCTTTCGGCACAGCGGTTGCTGCGCTTTTTGGGACGAGCCGAGACCGCCAACGGCAACGGAAACCGCAACGATTTCGAGAAACTGGTGGCGGAATGCGCGGCGTTGATCGAACGCGAAGTGTCGACTCTGGGAGCTTTGGTGGACGAGTTTTCGCAATTCGCACGATTTCCTGCAGCGAAGCTTGCTCCGGCGGATCTGAACGCGATTGTCTCCTCGGCTATGGAGCAGTTCCAGGGAAGGCTGGACGGCATCGACGTTCACGTGGAACTGGCGGGCTGGCTGCCGCCAGTGAAAGCGGATCACGAACTGCTGCGACGAGTCATCGCGAATCTGGTGGATAACGCGGCGGAGGCGATGGAAGCGTCGAAAATCCGGCGGCTGCGCGTAGCGACGCGAACAGACGCGCATGGCGATTTTGTGGAGATCGAAATCGCCGATAGCGGCCAGGGGATTTCTCCCGAGGACAAAGAACGGCTTTTCTTGCCGCATTTTTCGACGAAGGAGCGCGGGACGGGGCTCGGCCTGGCAATTGCCAGCCGGATTATTTCCGAGCATAACGGAACGATTCGCGTGGAGGACAACCTGCCCGTGGGAACCAAATTCGTCATCCGGTTCCCGGCGGCGGAAGTGAAAGAAGCAGCGGCCAATCCGGCTTGAGGAGATCATGGCGGCGAAGATATTGATTGTGGACGACGAGCACGGCATCCGTGAATCGCTGGGTGCGGCGTTGCGCGACGAAGGGTATGAGGTGGAAACGGTTGCGACGGGTGAGGATTGCCTTGCGGTGACCGGCGAGCGGCAATTCGACCTGGTGATGCTGGACGTGTGGCTGCCGCAGATGGATGGGCTGACAACGCTCGAACAATTGCAGCAGCGGGACGCGACTCCGATTGTGGTGATGATTTCCGGTCATGGAAACATCGAGACGGCCGTGAGGTCGACAAAGCTCGGGGCATTCGATTTTGTGGAAAAGCCCCTGTCGCTCGAGAAGATCTCGCTCGTGGTGCGGAACGCGCTCGAGTATGTGCGGCTGGAGGAAGAAAACAAACGGTTGCGTGCGGAGCTGGAGCACAAGCATCAGGTGCAGGGCAACAGCGTGCTGATGAAGGCGCTGCGGCAGCAAATTGCACTGACTGGTCCGACCAACGGACGCGTGTTGATTTACGGCGAGAGCGGCACGGGGAAGGAACTGGTGGCCCGGGCGCTTCATGCGAGCAGCGCGCGGAGTCTGGCGCCGTTTGTGGAAGTAAACTGTGCGGCAATTCCCGAAGAGTTGATCGAGTCGGAACTGTTCGGGCATCGCAAGGGGAGCTTTGCGGGAGCCGCGGAAGACAAGATCGGAAAATTCCAGAAGGCGGATGGAGGAACTCTTTTTTTGGATGAAGTCGGCGACATGAGCTTGAAAACGCAATCGAAGGTGCTGCGCGTGCTGGAGGAGCAGCGCGTGGAGCCGCTCGGGTCGAGCAGCCCGGTGAAAGTGGATGTGCGCGTGATTGCAGCGACGAACAAGAAGCTGGAGGACGAAATCGCGCGCAACGCATTTCGCGAAGACCTGTTCTACCGGCTGAACGTGATTCCCTTCTACGTGCCCGCGCTGCGAGAGAGAACGGAAGACGTTCCCATACTGGCGGCACACTTTCTGGCAGAGTTCGCGAGCGAATACGGGAAAAAGCCAAAAGAGTTCAGTCAGGGCGCGATGGAAGTGCTGAAGTCCTACCCCTGGCCCGGCAACGTGAGGGAGCTGAAGAATCTGGTCGAGCGGCTGGTGATCGTGTGCCCGTCGCCCTTCATTGAGACGCACCATTTGCCGCCGGAGGTGTTCCGCGGCGCGCCGAAAAGTCCGCAGAAACCATACGAAAGCTTGCAGGAGGCGCGATCGGCATACGAAAGAGAATTCGTCCTGCGAAAGCTGGAGGAGAACCGCTGGAATATGACAAAGGCGGCGCAGGCGTTGGGATTGGAGAGGAGCCATCTCTACCGGAAGATGCGGTCGCTAGGGATCGCTTCGGGAAAAGCCGCAGAAGCAGAGGCGAAGGAGGTATAGGAAACCGAGATAATCTAGCGTAAGCCAGGGATCAGACGTTTTCAGACCGAGTCTCTTGCAAGTCGGCGAGCTGCTCGAGCTGGCGGCGCCAGTCGAGCTGGCGGACCATGGCGGGGTTCTGGCGCCAGTTGGGCTGGACCTTCACGAACGTTTCGAGAAACAGCTTCGTGCCGAGGATCGATTCCAGCTCGCGGCGCGCCTGGGAGCCGATTTTTTTAAGCGTCGCGCCGCCCTTTCCGATCAGGATTCCCTTCTGGCCTTCGCGTTCGACGTAAATCGTCGCGCGCATTTTGACGAGTCCCTTCCCTTCCTCAAATTCATCGACGAGCACACAGAGAGCGTAAGGAACCTCCTCCCGCGTGGCGACGATCGCCTTTTCTCGAAGGATTTCCGCGGCCAGAAAGCGCTCGGGCTGGTCGGTAAATTGGTCAGGAGGAAAATAGGGATCGGCCTCAGGCAGGCGCTCGATCCAGCCGGAAACGAGGTCAAAGCAGCCGGCGCCCGTGAGCGCGGAAATCGGAAAGACCTCGGCGAAATCGTATTCTTTGCGATAGCGATCGATCAGGGGAAGAAGCAGCGGTTTGGCGACGCGGTCGATTTTATTCAGGAGCAGGAAAACAGGCCCGGAAAAGCGGCGGACCCAATCGAGAGCAAAGCGGTCGCCGGGGCCGAACGAAGCAGACGCGTCGACGATGAGCGAGAGAACGTCGAGGCCGTCGAGCGTGTTCTCGAGCTCGTCCATCATCATGCGATTGAGGACAGTTTCGGCTTTGTGGATGCCGGGCGTATCGATGAGGATGATCTGCGCATCGTCGCGATTGAGAATGCCTTGAATGCGATTGCGCGTGGTCTGCGGTTTCGAGGAAACGATAGAGACCTTTTGCCCAACAAGCGTGTTGACAAGCGTCGATTTCCCCGCATTGGGGCGGCCGATGATGGCAACAAAGCCGGACTTGAAGGACATGAAGGAATTGTACGCGCCGAAAATCCGGAATGCCACAGAGTCACAGAGACACGGAGGAAGAGCGAAAAAGAGAAAGAACAAAGGCAAAGCGGCGCTGACTCACCCTTCTGCTTCGCTCAGCACAAGCTGCGCTCCACAAAAGGCAGAAAGGCCCGCCTACGCCGGAAGACAGCTACGGTGAGGCAGGCACCCAAAGGGCGACGGCAAGAGACTGCTAATGGCGGCGGACGAATCTGTAAAGAGGCCAGCCAAGGAGAACAACAGCGGCGCCAAGACCGGTCTGGCGAGGGGAGTGAACGGCAAGCATGACGAGCAGGAGAACGAACATTGCGAGGAAGATGAGCATTGTGAGCGGATATCCGGGAGTGCTGAAAGAAGCGGGAGCGGCATTCGGCTGGCGGCGAATCGCGGCGAGGCCAGCGACGCTGAGGCCCATGAAGAAAACGGCAGGAAAGATGAAGTAGGCAACGATCTCTTGAAAGGAGGCCAGGAGGATCAGCAGGGACGCGATGGTTCCCTGGATGGCGATGGCGCGCCAGGGAGTGCCGAAACGAGGGTGCGGGCGTCCGACCGAGCGGAAAAAGATGCCGTCAGAAGCCATGGCGAAATAGACGCGCGGCGCGGCCATGACGACCGTTGCCAGGCTGCCGAGGACGCAAAGGACAACAATAAAGGAAAACACCAAAGCACCGGAGCGCCCGAAAAGAACCTGGCCGAATTGGGCGACGAAGGCCTGATCGGAAGCGACGGACTCGATGGGGACCACGTAGAGAAAGGCAATGGTGATGAAGACGTACGTCGCGGCGACGAGAATGACGCCGACAATCATGGCGCGAGGGAGATTGCGCTCGGGATCGCGAATTTCGCCGCCGATTTTGCAGACGTCCCACCAGCCCCCAAAGGAATAGAAGGCGCCGACAAGGCCCACGGCGAGACCAGCAAAAAGCGGAAGCGAGCCGGGCCGTTGCGGGAAGAATGGCGAGAGATTTGAGAAAGAGCCGGTGCGGAGGGCGAAGGCGAGGACAACGATCGCACCGAGAACGGCAAATTTCAGCCAAGTGGTCCAACGGAGAAAACCGCCGCCCGCGCGAGTGCTGGCCATGTTGATGAGGCATAGAACGGCAACGACGGAGACGCCGAGGATTCGGCCGCCCGCAGGCGAAAGAGGAAAGACGAAGGCGGCATAGCCGGCAAGACCAGTAGCGAGTGAAGCAGCAAGGCCGGGGTCAAGCACGAGGAGAGACATCCAGCCGTAAAGAAACGCGACGCGAGAACCGAAGACTTCGTGAAGGTAGACATAGGTGCCGCCGGGGCGCGGAAAGCGAGCCGCCAGTTCCCCATAGCAGAGGGCTCCACAAAGGGTCATCAGGCTGACCGCAATCCAGACGAAAATGAGCCAAAAAGGAGAGCCGAGCGACTTGGCCATGCCGGCTGGAGTAAGGAAGATGCCGACGCCGATGCACTCTCCTGCGACAGCGGCAGTGGCCGTGGCGAGGCCCAATTGACGGCGGAGAGAAGTGGAAGGCGGGCCGGACGATTCCTGAGGGCTCACGAGTTCGGCAGAGCGTTAAGAGATTGGCGGACGATGACACGCGGCATCGGCAAACTTCCTTTTCAGAAGCGAAAAGATGTTAGACAAAAAAGCCGGACGAGAAAAGCCCGGCTCTTTCGGTCGCGAAATTTCCACGCGACGCCGCGCCTGTGAAGCAGTTGGCGGGCACGCTTCGATCTTCAGGGTGGAAAGCGATGCCCTGAGGAGGATTGTTTGCGCGGGTTCCTTTACAGACGCCCGAAGAAATGGGCTACTTTCTTTCCCGCATCCTCGGTGTAGTAGACGGTGTAGTGGCCGCCCTTCT
Source organism: Candidatus Acidiferrum sp. (assembly GCA_035524135.1). Classification (GTDB taxonomy): domain Bacteria; phylum Acidobacteriota; class Terriglobia; order Acidiferrales; family UBA7541; genus Palsa-295. The sequence continues at coordinate 9,847 of DATKPM010000108.1, forward strand.
CGATTCCCTTCCCAGTATCGACTGTCGCATGATCACCGACATGCAAGGTATCCTTTGTACCGTCGGCGGTGTGAACCGCGACGCTCTTGGAGCCTTCGCCGACGTCATCCACGGTCACATCTGCCACATGGACCGTCCTGTGGCCGACGTAATCGAACGAGCGAGCCGTCTCATCGGCGCCTTCACCCGTGGTGTGGACGATGACGTGACCGCCTTCTTTTCCCGCAAGGTCGGCACCATGCGCGCCACCCTTCAGGCCGGTGACCGTCGTGTCGTCGGTCCATTTCACCGTATGGATAGTGCCATCTTTTGCTTTCACGGCGACGGTTTTCGCGCCAGTGTCGACCTTGGTGATGGTTCCGGTAAAGACATGGTCGGAAGCGAGCGTGCGCTGAACAGCTACTCCAAAGAACAAGAAGGCAACAGCGCAGAAAATGCGAAGAACTTTCGAAAGCGAATTCGGGGACAAGGTTCCTCCTCAGTGTGCAAGTGCCATTTGCATGAATTTCGAAGCGCCCGCGAGGTTGCGACGCAGCGCCGGAGCCCTCATATCCCCTGTAAAAATCCGGGGGACCTGCGGGAGTGCTTCGGCCCGAGGATTATAGCGCACGCCGTCCAGGATGGATGGCGCGAAAGCAGGCGTGAGGTTTCGGTTTCAGGGAGTGCAAGCGTGTCAGCATTAGACCGTGCGGGCAGAGGAAGCGGGAGTTGACGACGCGATGGGGCGCGCGCGGACGCGCAAGACTTTGCGCTGGTTCGCGTCGAGGACTTCAAAACGCAGGCCTGCGGTTTCGACGACTTCGCCAGTATGCGGGACGTGCCCGGCGACATTGTTGAGGAGCCCTGCGACCGTGGCCGCGCCCGAATATTCATCCGATGGATCGATCTGTGTATTGAAGAGCTCGGCGACTTTGTCAACAGGAGCGCTGCCGCGAATCACCATGGCGCCGGACGCTTCGCGAATCACGTCCGGCGGCGGGCGACGGTCTTCTTCGCCTATTTCGCCGATGATTTCTTCGATTAGGTCCTCGACAGTGACGATGCCGGCGAGAAGGCCATACTCGTCGATGACAATCGCCATCTGCTGATTTTTTCGCTGCATTTCTTCGAGCAGTTCCGAGCCGTATTTCGATTCGGGGACGAACAAGGCGGGGCGCAGAAGCTCGCGGACGCGGCGGTGTGCGGAATCTTTTTCGGAAATATCGAGGATGTCACGAGCCATAACGATGCCAACGATATCGTCGAGCGATTTGTCGAAGACAGGGATGCGCGAGAATTTCGTGCGCACCAGAAGCTGGCGCAAGTCCTGGACGGTGGCTGAGGCGGAAATAGCGACGACGTCCGGGCGCGGCGTCATCACGTCGCGAACCCGCTTCTCGCCGAATTCGACGACCTGCTCGATCAGGCGCGCTTCTTCCTGCTCGATGATTCCCTCTTCTGTAGCGGCGTCGACGATGGCCTCGATGGCCTGCTGCTGTTCGACGGACGGAGGCGTGGATTCGTCCTCGGAAAGATGCAGGACAGAGATGAAAAATTCGAGCGTGGCCTGGATGGGCCAGAGCAGCCAAATGAGCGGCTTGACGAACGGAAGCACGGGCCGAACCCAATTGCCCGGCGCGCGCGTGACGAGCAGCGCGGGAAAAAACTGCATGGCGATGACAACTTCCGCGCCGAGGAAGAAGATCATTTCGATGATTGCTTCCCACTTGCCAGCAGAGAAAAAAATGACGGCGCGAGCCGTGATGGCGGCAACGAGAACGAGCCAGAGGCGCGTGAGAAGACTAAAGGCGAGAGCGGCGCGGCGGCGTTCGAGGTGAATCAACGGCTCGACTTCAGATTCGAAAGCGCCGAGATGGTCGTACATCCGCCCTGTGGTGACGCGGCCGAGTTCGCGATACACACGGTCGAGATAGGAAAGAACGGCGAGGAACGCCGTGAGGAGGAGGATACCCAAAGTGTAAAGAAGTGTGGCCATTTCTCAGTGAAAGCACCCTCGAACCGCACGCGCAAGACTAAACAAGGCCCAGCTCGCGGCGCAATCGCCGCTCGTAGCGTTCCATTTGGCCGGAATCGGTTTCGTGATCGTATCCCAGTAAGTGAAGAATGCCATGAAGTATCAGAATTTGCATTTCCTGCGTGAATGCGCGGCCGAAACGCGCGGCGTTGCGACGGGCCACGGCGGGGGCGATGGCGATATCTCCTAAATAGGAAGCAGAGGAAAAAACCCTCCTCTTGTCTAGCCTCCGCTTGATCGGAGGAGCAGCAACGCAGCTACCGCTTTCCTGTAATGTGGGAAAAGAGAGGACATCCGTGGGACGTGGTTTATGGCGATAGGCACGATTCCAGTGGGCGATTTGAGCGCTCGTGACGAGCGCGATGGAGAAGCTCTCGGCCGGGAGTCGTAAGCGCGCACGCGCCTTCGTGGCAAAAGATTCGAGAGCACGCATGGGAACGCGAATTCCGCGCTGACGATTTAGAATCATCGCGGGCCGCTACGCCCTGGGCGCGCGACGGTCGAGCGCGGCGGGATTGAGAGAGCGGCCGTTCGAAGGTTGCGCGGCGGCGTGCTCGTCGTAGGCCTTGATGATCCGCTGCACGAGATTGTGGCGCACCACGTCGCGCTCGTCGAAATAGACCATGGAGATGCCTTCGATTTTACCGACGATTTCGATGGCTTCGACCAAACCGGAGCGGCGCGAATCGGGAAGGTCGATCTGCGTGATGTCACCGGTGATGACGGCCTTGGAATTGAAGCCAAGGCGCGTGAGAAACATCTTCATCTGTTCACTGGTGGTGTTCTGCGCTTCGTCGAGAATGACGAAGGAATCGTTCAGCGTGCGGCCGCGCATGAAGGCGAGCGGCGCGACTTCAATGATGTCCTTCTCAAGAAAGCGTTCGAGCTTGTCCGCTTCGAGGAGATCGTGGAGCGCGTCGTAAAGTGGGCGCATGTAGGGATCGACCTTCTCCTGAAGCGTGCCGGGGAGAAAACCGAGGCGTTCGCCGGCCTCGACTGCGGGCCGCGCAAGAATAATGCGATTCACTTCCTTCGATAGCAACGCCTGTACGGCCATGGCGACGGCGATGTAGGTCTTGCCCGTACCGCCGGGGCCGATGGCGAAAACCATATCGTGGGTTTCGAGAGCTTCGATGTAGCGCTTCTGATTGGCGCTCTTCGGCGTGATTGTCTTTTTGCCAAGAGCACGCGAGCGCGACGGTGAAAAGGCGCCGTGGAGAGAATCCGCAGGGCCCGTGGCGGCGGTCCGCAGCAGAGACTTCACCTCTTCATTCGAGGGGACGTGACCGTCGCGGATGCGTTGGTTATATTCGTCCAGGACGCGCGCGGCGCGGTCGACATCGGCGGGTTCGCCTTCAACCGTCAGGTCGTGATTGTGGAGATGCGTCGAGACATGCAGGGATGACTCGAAAAGCTTGATGTTTTCGTCGAGGGTACCAAAAAGTTCGTTGATGCCACCAGCCAGCCGGACGGTCTGTCTCATTCGATTCGCGGGCCGCGGAACCTCCTGTGCGAAGAAAAACCTAGGGAAAGGGTAGCGCGTGAGGATGCTACGGTCAAGAAGCCTGGAGCAGATGAAAAAGCATTGTTAACGGGCATTCACATCAGCGATTCGGCCCGGGAAATTGAACTTGTGGAGGCGCCTGCGCCGCTTCGGCGGCCTGGAAATAGGCGTCGTTTCGCTTGAAACCAGCCCAGCCTGCGTAGAGGCTGTTGGGGAACAGGCCGATGTAGGTATTGTAGGCCTGGATCGCATCGTTGTAGCGCTTGCGGGAGACGGCGATGCGGTTTTCCGTGCCGGCGAGTTCGTCCTGCAAGCGGAGGAAATTCTCGTTGGATTTTAGCTGCGGATAATTTTCGGTGAGGCTGAGGACCTTCACTTCGAGGCCGTAAAGCTGATTGCTGGCAGCAATTTTATCGGCGGGCGTTTGCGCGTTCATGTACTGCGTGCGGGCCTTGGCCACGTCATCAAAGACGGTCTGCTCCTGCGCAGCGTAACCCTTGACCGTCTCGACGAGATTGGGAATCAAATCGGCGCGACGCTGAAGATCGGTTTCCACCTGCGCCCAATTCGACTTCACCGTTTCGTTGAGGCGGACCATTTCGTTGCGATGACTGACGTAGGAGCCGGAGACAATCACGCCGAGCAGAACGAGGACCGCGAGAACGACGGCAAGTACCCTCATGAAGTGCCCTCCGGCGGAGACTTTAGCACAAGAGATGGCCACAGAGACACGGAGGCACGGAGAGACACTGGGGGATCTCGAAAAGCGTGAGGCAAGAAACAAAATACGCGCGAGAGGCTAAGGCACGGCGAAGAGACGGTCGACTTCGCCGGTGACGACTTCAACGAGGCTCAGAAAGCTGTGCAAATCGGCTTCCACGTCGAGTTCGCCCGCCTTGCGCTTCCCTTCCCGCAATTCGAGAATTTCGCGAAACGCCGTGGGATCGCCGCCGGTGAGCGTGGCGATGGCGTCGAGAACGCCACGGCGCGTTTCCGGCACGGGCTGGCGAAGAGCGAACAAAGCGTGACGGAAGAGAGAGCAGAACGTGGAAACACTGGAGGTCATGATATGGAGATGCGCTCGATTGCTCAAAGGGGCAGCTAGGATTGACTGACGGAGCCGGATCGTGGCCGTGCGAAGTTCGCGCTCCACTTGCAGGCGGTGAAGCTGAAGAGGAACTTCGAAATTTGCGAGAAAATCGTCGCCGAAGAGCATGCGGTGGCGCGATTTCATGTCGAGCAGTTCGATGGAAAAAATATCGGCGGCGCGAACCAGTTCCTCGTGCGTGAAAATCAGCGGAGGAGGATTGCCTTCGCGAATCCACCACTCCGCGACGGGATGGAGCTCCTCGAGGGACGAGCTATTGGCCGTCCCGAGAAGACACATCGTATTCAGGTCGGAGTGACCGGAGGAAAATTCGCCGGCGGCCGCGGAGCCGTAGAGAACCACAGCCTTCAGGTTCTCGCCGGCGGCGGCTTTCAGGCGCTCCACTAATCCTGCAAGTTTTGCTTCCATAGAAGATTGCGAAGCCTCGCGCGAGCGGCATCAGGATAGCCAAGCAACGGGCAACAGAAAAGAACGAAAGCGGAAAATTTGCGCGCCCCCAGATTCAGATGCGCCTCACCAACTGCCGCTCGCTCCGCCTCCTCCGAACGACCCGCCGCCAAATCCACCGAACCCGCCTCCTCCGGCGCTGCCGCCAAAGCCCCCGCCCATCCCACCGCCCCAGCCGCCCATTCCACCGATAAAGGGGCCGCCCCAACCGCCAAAGCCCCCTCTCGTGAAGCGTCCGCGGCGCCCGGACGGGCCCGAGCTGCGCACGAGACTCGCAATGAAAGGAAGTACCAAGAAGAGCAAGAAAAGGAGGAGCCATATCTTTCCGCTGAACCAACCGTGGTTGCTCGGTTCCCCTTGACTGGAGGGCAAGGGAACCGAAGGAGAAGGAAGAGAGACGCCGCGGTCTGCCGCAATGACTTCCGCGATACCACGAGTCATGATTGTGACGGCCTGGTCGTATTTCTTGTCGCGAAGGTAAGGGACGGCTTCTCTGCCAATGCCTCCGACTTTGCCATCGGGAAGAATGCCTTCGAGACCGTAGCCGACTTCGATCCGATACTGGCGGTCGTCAACCGCGAGGAGAATCATCACGCCGCGGTCGCTGGCCTTGGGACCGACGCCAAGGCGCGTGGCGAGATCTATCGAGTATTCTTCGATGGGGCGGCCGCCGAGCGTCTTCACCGTCACGACGGCGATTTGCGCCTGCGCCAACTTATCGATACTTGTGCAGAGGCTGGTCAGGTCATCGCGCGTGGCGGGAGATAAAACGCCCGCGTAGTCTAGGACGTAGCCGGTGGGCTTGATCTGGTCGGGCGTTTGCCCTGCCAGCGGCTTCGCGAAAACCGCCAGCACCAAAAGCAGCCCGGTGGAGAGAGCAGACGGGCCGCGCGAGCGTCGAGAAGGAGCCTGAGAGCGAGGCTGGGGGCTCAAAGCAACGCCATGGTAGAGCGCGCGAAAAAGCGTGTCAACGCGTTGCAGGGATTGTTGATGGTCAAGGCGTACATTCCGCTGTGCGCAATTGAAGGGGCGTGGGGGGGATGCTACACTTCGAGGCCGTCTGTTCAATTGCGCGCACTACTGTCCGGCATCGAACATTCCGAGCAGCCATTTTCGTGGTTAATCGTCTAAGATCAACCAGGTAGGGGTGGTTGCAGGCTTGCAACAGGAAAAGCCTCTTTGAAACAATTCGCCCTGCCGGGGCGTTACTAGAATCTCGTGGCAGACGTATGTGCATATAAGAAGCGCATCTGAGAGGGGAAAAAAGACGATGAACGCATTTTTTCGCGTGGCTATGGCGGCGCTGACTTCGGGAATGCTGGTGGTGGCTCCGGCCTTTGCGGAGGTTCAGCAGGGACAGGAGTCTGCTCCTGCTGCGACGCAATCCCAGGAAGGAACCGCGACGGCGATGCCCGGGCAAGCAGGGGAGACGACGAGTTCGCCGAAGAGCGTCTCGATCGGGCCGAATTTTTCGATACCGAAGCCGTGGTTCCCGACCGTCTTTGCACCCTATACCCCGCGGCAGGTAGCACAGCCGATGCTGACGAACACGCCGAAGATCGACCAACTCATCAAGGACGGCAAACTCTACCTGAGCCTGGATGATGCGGTCTCCATCGCTCTCGAGGACAACCTCGATATCAGCGTGCAGCGCTTCACGCCCTATATTGCCGAGACGCAATTGCTGAAGGCCAAAGCCGGCGGAATTCCGCAAACTGGAAGTACACAACAAGTGGTGCTCGGCTCGGCGCCCTCGGTATCCTTCGATCCGATATTCACGTCGGGGATCAGCACAACGCGCTTCACGCAACCGGTGAACAACCCGTTTCTCTCCGGCACAGGCACGCTGGTCTCCTCCGTCAGCGGCCACCAGGACACCTACAATTTCGGCTACAGCCAGGGATTTCACCTCGGCACGAACGTTTCGCTGACATGGGACAACACACGAGACTCGACGTCCGTCACTGACGTCCTCTACAACCCCTCCGTGCAGTCGACACTGACATTTACCGTGACGCAGCCACTATTGAACGGGTTTGGCCGGCTGCCGAACACGCGCTACATCATCGAAGCAAATAATTCCATCAAGGCGGCAAACTCCGTTTTCTCGCAGCAGGTGATCACGACGGTGACCGCCGTCGCTACGGATTATTGGGAGCTCGTCTATGCGCGGGAAAACGTAAAGGTTGCCGAAGCCGCGGTCGGCGTAGACGAAAAACTCTACAACGACAACAAAAAGCAGCTGGAAATCGGAACGATGGCGCCACTCGACGTGCTGACCGCGGAATCGCAACTCGCTTCGGACCAGCAAGTGCTGGTGCAGGCTCAGACGACGCGCTTGCAGGACGAGACGAATCTGCTGGTAGCCATCACCAAGGATCCGCTGGCGGGGAGTCTGACGGGTATCGAAATCGTTCCGACCACGCCCATCATCCTTCCGGAGGCGGAAAACGTATCGCTCGAACAGGCCGTGAAAGAAGCGTGGGCGAAGCGTCCGGAATTGCAGCAAGCAACCTATAACCTCGACACGGCGAAAATTGAAGTGAAGGCGACGAGAAACGAGCTGCTGCCTTCGCTGAACCTCTACGGGCAATACAGCCAGACGGGCCTTTCCGGCAATCAGGTGACAATCACGCAAACCCCCACGGGATTTGTCGCTGACCCGATGAGCCCGGTGCTAACGGCGAACAATACCGCCCCGAACCCCGCTCTTTTCGTCGGGACACCCACGGGGTTTATCGTCAACACGCAGGTCGCACAGCGTGCCGGGCTGGGCGACGCGCTCGACAGCATGATTCACTACAATTACCCGACCATTACCGGCGGAGTGAACCTGACGCTGCCGATCCGCAATCGGTCGGCGCAGGCGGACAATGCCCGATCTCTGCTCGATGAGAGGCAGCAGGAAGTGCAGTATCAATCGACGAAGAACTCGATTGTGCTGAACGTGAGGAATGCGTTGATCGCGCTGACGCAAGACCGTGCGGCCGTGGCAGCGGCACAGAAAGCACGCACGCTGGCGCAGCAAACTCTCGACGACGAGCAGAAGAAATATCAATTGGGGACGTCGACGAGCTACAACGTCGTGCTTCGCGCTCGCGACCTGACCGCTGCCGAAGGAACCGAACTGCGCGACAAAATCAACTTGATCGAAGCTGAGCTAAGCTTCAACGAAGCGATGGGACGCACCCTCGACGTGAACCACATCATCGTGGCCGACGCACTGCGCGGGCGCACTTCGCGCGATCCGCTCATCCCCGGCACCCCGAACTGGGATTCCGTGCCCGGTCAGAAGTAAAACGGGCCAGCGAACCGAGCTTTCGAGCCCGTAATCCCCTGCTTCGGCACAGGCCGGAGCAGGGGATTTTTTTGAACGCGCTTGCCGCAAGGAATATGCGAAGGGTAAACAGCCCGCTGCGCCCCGCTTGCCGCGCTCGATACCCAAGCATAGAATGAACGCGTAGTCGGTCCGCGAAACCTCCCGGGAAGGAGCGGGTCGCATGAGTCAGGAACTGAAACCGCACCCTGCCTTGACGTTCGAGGCCGAACGGAAGCCCTCCGCCGAAGAAAAACTCTGGGAAGAAAAGGCGCTGCAACCCTCGCTCGAGAAATCGGGCGAGCGCGCCAAAGAGTTCACCACGGTCTCGAGCTATCCGATCCGGCGACTTTATACGCCGGCTGATCTGGCCAATTGGAACGAAGAAAAGGACCTTGGCTATCCGGGCGAGCCGCCCTACACGCGCGGCATTCATCCCACGATGTACCGCGCAAAGCTCTGGACCATGCGCCAGTTCGCGGGCTTCGGAACGGCGGAAGACACCAACCAGCGCTTTCGTTATCTGCTGTCGCAAGGACAAACGGGGCTTTCCGTCGCGTTCGATTTGCCCACACTGATGGGCTATGACTCCGATCACGAGCTATCGGAAGGCGAAGTGGGAAAGTGCGGCGTGGCCATCAGCTCGCTGGCGGATATGGAAGTGCTGTTCGACAAGATTCCGCTGGCCGACGTGACCACGTCGATGACCATCAATTCGCCTGCCGCTCCGATTTGGGCGATGTATCTCGCTGTGGCAGAAAAGCAGGGCGCGGATTGGAAGAAAATCTCCGGGACGCTGCAGAACGACATCTTGAAGGAGTACATCGCGCAGAAGGAGTACATCTATCCGCCCGAGCCCTCGATGCGCCTCGTAATCGACACGTTTGAATTTGGCGCAAAGCACACGCCGAAATTCAATTCCATTTCCATCAGCGGCTACCATATCCGCGAGGCGGGCTCGACGGCGATTCAGGAGCTGGCATTCACGCTGCGCGACGGCATTGAGTACGTGGACTGGGGGATACGGCGCGGGCTCGACGTAGACGATTTTGTGCCGCGGCTCTCGTTTTTCTTCAACGCGCACAACGACTTTTTCGAAGAAATCGCGAAATACCGGGCGGCGCGGCGAATCTGGTACAAAACGATGAAGGAGCGCTTCGGCGCGAAGAATTCGCGCTCCTGGGCGCTGCGGTTTCACACGCAGACGGCCGGCTGCTCGCTCACCGCGCAGCAGCCGTATAACAACGTGGTCCGCACGGCGATACAGGCCCTCAGCGCCGTGCTGGGCGGCACGCAGTCGCTGCACACGAATTCTCTCGACGAAGCCTGGGCGCTGCCGACGGAATTTGCAGCGACTTTGGCGCTGCGCACACAACAGATTATCGCGCACGAGAGCGGCGTGACGAACACGGCCGATCCGCTGGGCGGTTCGTACTTTGTCGAAGCACTGACGAACGAAGTCGAGCGTGGCGCATGGGATTACATCGAGAAGATCGACGCGCTGGGAGGAATGGTGGCGGCAATCGAGCGCGGCTACCCGCAGCGGGAGATCGCCGAAGCAGCCTATCAGTATCAGCAGGCGGTTGACCGCAAGGAAAAGATCGTCGTCGGGGTAAACGATTATACCGGCGAAGAGAAGCCGCTCGAGATTCTGCAGATTGATGAGACCGTGGCGCAGCGGCAGGCGGCGAGGTTGGAGAAGCTGCGGGCGGAACGGTCGCAGGACGAAGTGGAGCGGCGGCTGGGCGCGTTGAGAAAAGCGGCGGCGGGGGAGGAGAATCTCATGCCGTACCTCTATGAAGCTGCGAAGGCATACGCGACGCTGGGGGAGATTTGCGACACGATGAGAGAAGTGTTCGGGGTGTACGAGGAAGTGGCAGTTACGTAGCCTAGGCGACTGTGCCCCACTTTTTCCGCCACAGAGGCGCGAAGGCACAGAGACACGAGAAAAATTGAAATGGAAAAAGATTCACACCCCCGAAGAGGTGCGCGAACCTGGTTCGCGCTTTTTTTCTTGTTGTCCGTTGCGGGGCCTGTCTCGGGACAATCAGGCGTGAAACGGAATTGGGACGGCGGATTCGTGACGGCGACGGATGGAGTGAAGATTCACTACATTGAGGCGGGGCGCGCCAGTACGACGGGCGATTTTCAAGCGGGCGGGACGCCGCCGTCAGGCTCCAAGACCGTGGGGAAAGTGTCGCTCTCGAATCAGCGGGCGCTTCCGAGCATTTTGTTCGTCCCGGGCTGGACGATGCCGGGATGGATTTGGGAAAAGCAGATCGATGCGCTCTCGAAAACGTACCACGTGGTGGCGATGGATCCGCGGGCGCAGGGAGAATCAGAAAAGACGACGGAGGGGCTTTACCCGGCGCAGATGGCGAAGGACATTCGATCGCTCATCGAGCAATTGCATCTGGCGCCGGTGGTGATCGTGGGCTGGTCGATGGCGGTTGTGGAAACGATGGCGTATGTGGATCAGTTCGGGACCAAGGACGTGGCGGGGCTTGTCCTGGTGGATGAATTGGCAGGAGGACAAGAGCCCGGCGACGCGGAGATGGAGTTCGGCGTCTTGAAGGGGATTTTGGAGGACCGGAAGAACACGACCGATTATTTCGTCCGGAAGATTGAGTTTCACAAGCCGCACCCGGAGGACTACATTCAACGCGTTATCGCCGCCGCGCTCGAGACTCCGACGAGTGACGCGGTGGCGCTGCTGGTTGGAAGATACACGGCGGATTACCGCAGCGTGCTTCCGAAGGTAGACAAACCAACGCTGGTGTGCGCGGCGCGGAGCCCTTACTTCGACCGCATCACCGCGATGCAGAAGCAGATCTCCGGTTCGAAGCTCGAAGTCTTCGACGGCGCCGGGCACGCGCTTTTCGTCGACAATCCCGGCCAGTTCAATGCCGCCATGGAAAGCTTTCTTTCCGGGCTGAAATCGAAGTAGAGTCCCCCTACATGATCGAAAAGAAAATCCGAGTGCTGATCGCGAAACCGGGGCTCGATGGCCACGACCGGGGCGCGAAGATTATCGCCCGCGCCCTGCGCGACGCCGGCATGGAGGTGATTTACACCGGCCTGCGACAAACGCCGGAAATGATTGCCGCCGCCGCGATTCAGGAAGACGTTGATGTGATCGGCCTTTCCATTCTCTCCGGCGCACACAATACGCTCTGCCCCCGGCTGATGGGGCTTCTGCGGGAAAAAGGCATGGGCGATGTGACCGTCTTGATCGGCGGCATCATCCCGGAAGCCGATATCCCGAACCTGAAAAAAGAGGGCATCGCCGAAGTCTTTCTTCCCGGCACGCCGACACAAGTGATTATCGACTTCATCCGCCATCGGATTTCGACGGCCGCACCCGGCGCCTGAAACGCCACGCGGCCGCTTGTTCCGCCTCCATACCCTTCACGTGGTCAATCGCGAACCATCTTCGTCCGCGTGTAGGCCACCTGAAATCCCGCCCTTTCGATGTTCCGCTGCGAGTCGCTGCCCGGAAGCGCGATGCTCGCGGCCAAATCACATCCCTGCTCGCGCGCCCAGGCCAGCCGGGCGGCGAGGAGGGACGATTGAACACCACGGCGGCGAAACGCAGGCAGCGTACTTGCGCCGAAGAGCCCTGCCACTCCTTTGTGGCGCGCCACGACGGCCCCTCCGGCCACTTCGTCGCCGATATAGGCAAGAAAGCAGTTCGCTCCGGGCCGGTGAAAAAATCCCTCCATCACGTCGAGCAGGTCCTGCGTCACCGGAAAATGCTCGGCAAAACCCTGCGCCACCGTCCGCGACCAGAACGCGGCCTCCGATGGCGCAGCCATGCGGATCGTGATGTGTGACGGCACGACAGCAATCGCGTCTGCGAGCGAACGCACGAGGACGTTGGACACTTCAACGAGACGGTATCCGCGTTTTGCCAGCAACGCGTAGAAATCCAGCCCCGCGAGGGGGCACACTTCGAGAGCCACCGTCGCGCCACGGTCGCGAAAGAACGCCTCAAGCGCGATGATTTCCTCTTCCGCCACAGGCCCAGGCAGCCCCACTCCCACGGCCTGCGTAATCGGCGATTCCTTTCCGGTGAAAACTGCGACTCCTCCGGCGAACTCCTGCCAAGCTACAGGCGCGTCGGAATGCAAACTCCGCATCCCATCCGCACAGGCACGGGCGGCTTCGGCTTCGGCGGCCTCCACGCGGCGCGCCAAATCGAGATTCATATGTCGCAATGCAGAATTCATTTCGATTGTCTCCTCGCCGCGCACGATGGCGGCAGCACTTCCTAGGAAATGAGGATGGATGGGCCCGCGGCGGCGAACCAGCTTAGCCGCGACGAAGACTTGCCGAGGCGCACGTGCAGCGCGCGAAAGCCACGCTGCGCATAGGCGCCTCCGGAAGGAGAGATCGCACATCCGTGGATGTGCCGGGCGTGATTCTACAGCGAATCCGGCTCTGCTGGGAATGGCTTTTCGCGCACGAGAAGAGGCGTGGCGAAGCATCGGCGGGTGCTACAATGCGGAGTTTCGGGCTCGTTCCGGCGTCGCGCCGGAGCCGAGCCTTCGCGCGGAGCGCGGCCCGGAGGCAAGAGTGTGAGCGAAGCGGCGATCGAGACGCACATCAAGACCAAAGCGCCGGATTTCGAGCGCAATTCGCGCGCGATGATCGACCGGCTCACGGCGATCAAGAACGAAGAGGAGCAGATTCGCCAGGGCGGGGACGGGAAGGCCATCGAGTCGCAGCATAAAAAGGGCCGCCTGACGGCGCGCGAGCGTATCGCCAAACTGGTCGACCCGAAGACGGAATTTTTCGAGCTTGGCCTCTACGCCGCCTATGAGATGTACGAAGAGTGGGGCGGCGCGCCGGCGGCGGGAGTTGTCACCGGGCTCGGGAAAGTTTCGGGGCGGCGCGTGCTGATCGTCGCCAACGACGCGACGGTGAAGGCGGGTGCGTTTTTCCCGATGACCGCAAAGAAAGTGATTCGCGCGCAAAATATCGCCATCGAAAACCGAGTCCCGACGATTTACCTGGTCGACTCCGCAGGAATTTTTCTTCCGTTGCAGGAAGACGTCTTTCCGGACACGGACGATTTCGGCCGCGTCTTTCGCAACAATTCCGTGATGAGCGCGATGGGCATTCCGCAAATCACCGCGATCATGGGCATGTGCGTGGCAGGCGGCGCATATTTGCCCGTAATGTGCGACAAAATTCTGATGACCGAAGGCAGCGGCCTTTTTCTCGCTGGACCGGCTCTCGTGCAGGCCGCCATCGGCCAGAAAACTTCGGCAGAGGAATTGGGCGGCGCGCAGATGCACGCGCAGATCAGCGGAACCGTCGATTTCCGCGAGCCGGACGATGCGGCGTGCATCAAGCGCATTCGCTCGCTTGTCGACAAAATGGGCCATGCTCCGGCGGCGCCGTTTGACCACAAGCCCACCCGGCCTGCGGCCTATCCCGCCGATGAAATCTACGGGATTTTTTCCAGCGAGGCATCCAAGCAATACGACATGCGGGAAATCATCGCCCGCATCGTAGATGCGAGCGAATTCGATGAGTACCGCGCGGAATACGGCCAGACGGTCCTCAGCGGCTACGCCCGGATCGGCGGGTGGTCCGTGGGAATCGTCGCCAACCAGAAAAAGCACGTGCAGACGGCCGCGCCGGGAACCGGCGAAAAGCGCATCGAATTCGGTGGTGTGATTTACACCGAAGCCGCGGACAAGGCGGCGCGCTTCATTCTCGACTGCAATCAGAACCGCGTGCCGCTGATTTTTTTGCATGATGTGAACGGCTTCATGGTCGGCAAAGAGGCGGAGTGGAGCGGGATCATCCGCGCGGGCGCGAAAATGGTGAACGCGGTGTCCAATAGCGTGGTGCCGAAAATTTCGGTGATTTGCGGCGGGAGTTTCGGCGCAGGCCATTACGCCATGTGCGGCAAAGCCTACGATCCGCGCTTCATTTTTGCGTGGCCCACGGCGCGCTACGCCGTGATGGGCGGCGATTCGGCGGCGGGCACGCTCGTTGAAATCAAGATCAAGCAGCTCGAGCGCGAAGGCAAGAAGCTCAGCGAGGCCGAAAAGAAGGAATTATACGAATCGACGCGCAAAACGTACGAGCACCAGTCGGACCCTCGGTACGCGGCTGCGCGGCTTTGGGTTGACGCGATTATCGATCCGGCGCGGACGCGCGAGGCGTTGATCGAAGCGCTGGAAGCTGCGGCGCTCAATCCCAGTGTCGCGGAATTCAAGACGGGAGTGCTGCAGACCTGAGTGTAGTACTGGTCGCACACAACGAGAGGATTACCCCTCGACTCCCGCAAAGGACAAGTGACTAAACAAGTGGAAATCATCGAATGCCCGCGGGACGCCTGGCAGGGTTTGCGGCAAATTATTCCCACGGAAGAGAAACTCGCGTACCTGAGCCGCCTCGTCACGCTGGGATTTCGTCACATCGATGCCGTCAGCTTTGTCTCGCCAAAGTACGTTCCTCAAATGGCGGACAGCGAGAAGGTGATGGAGCAACTCAGCCGCGTAAAAACCAGTTCGGGCGATTCGCCGGAAATTATCGGCATCGTCGTGAACGCGCAGGGGCTCGAACGGGCGCTTGCCACTCCGGGGGTCACGACCATCGGCTATCCCTATTCCATTTCCGCCTATTTTCGCCGCGCGAATGCAAATATGTCGCGCCAGGAATCGCGCGCACTGGTGGAGAGACTCGCTCGCGAGACGACGGCCGCCGGCCGGAATTTGGTGGCATACATCTCGATGGCCTTCGGCAATCCCTACGATGAACCATGGGGCCCGGAAATTGTCGAAGACGCGCTGGTGTGGCTCAAGGGCGTCGGCGTGCGAACCGTGTCTCTTGCGGACACCGTGGGAACGGCTTCCCCCGAAGATGTAGCGCATCTCTTTAACGCTGTGAAGAACTGTGTGGCAGGAGTCGAGATAGGCGTCCATCTCCATAGCCGACCGCAGGGCGCCGCAGAAAAAGTTCTGGCGGCGTATGAAGCCGGATGCCGCCGCTTCGACGGCGCGTTGACAGGCCTCGGCGGGTGCCCCTTTGCCGGCGACGAGCTGGTGGGAAATATCCCGACGGAGACGATCTTGACCACGCTCAGCGCCCGTGGCGTTGCCACGGGCATCGACACGAAATCGCTGGCCATCGCCTGCGCAATGACCGAAGAGTTGAAGCGAAAATACGCACAGGTTCCAGGCGACGTCCATGTCAACTGAAGCGCCTACGGCGCGCCGCCCTTCCGGCCCAGCCTCCACCTTGCGGAGCGGACACCCGGCATGAAGTTCACGACGATCAAAATCACACCAGATCCCTTCATCTTCCGCATCACCCTCGCTCGCCCGGAAAAGCGCAATGCCATCTCGGCGCAGATGATTGTCGAATTGCTGCGCGCGTTTGAAGAGGCGGAATCGTCTCGCGCTCGCGTTGTGATTCTGTCTGCCGAAGGAAAGGCCTTCTGCGCGGGGATGGACCTTGCAGGGCTGCAAACGATCGCAAAGCATTCCCCGGAGCAGAACGTCGAGGACTCGCGCCGCATGGCGCTCCTGTTTCGCCGCCTCTACACTTTCCCGCGACCGGTCATCGCCGCAGTTAACGGAGCTGCGATTGCGGGTGGTTGCGGCATTGCCACGCTTGCCGACTTCACGCTTGCCGCACCGGAAGCGAAATTCGGCTACACGGAGGTAAGAATCGGCTTCGTTCCCGCGCTGGTTTCCGTATTTCTGCGGCGGCAGATTGGGGACAAACGCTCGCGCGAGCTGCTTCTGACGGGCAAAATCATCGGCGCGGAAGAGGCCTTTCGCCTTGGCCTGGCCACGGAAATCGTTCCGGCCGAAAAACTCGCGGCCCGCGCCGACGAACTCGCCGCTTCCCTTCTCGCCGTCAGTCCCACAAGCGTCGCGCGAACCAAAGACCTGCTGACAAACACGCAAGCAGCCGCTCTCGATGAAGAACTCGAATGGGCGGTGCGCGCCAACGCCGAAATCCGCGCCACTGCAGACTTTCGCGAAGGTCTTGCGTCGTTTCTCGAAAAAAGAGAGCCAAAATGGAGCGGCGAGTGAAATCTGAATCATCCAGCGACGGTCGCCACACAAAACACGCAGCGAGCGAGCGCAGCTTTGCCGAAGCGCAGGTCCGCGTCCGCTACGCGGAAACGGACCAGATGGGCGTCGTCTATCACGGCAATTACTTCACCTGGTTTGAGATTGGACGCGTTGAGCTGTGCCGCCAGCTCGGTTTCGAGTACAAGAAAATGGAATCCGAGGACGACAGCTTCATCGTCGTTGCCGAAGCCTACTGCCGGTACAAGCGGCCGGCGCGTTTCGACGATCTGCTCACGGTGCGCACCCGCGTCGTTGAATCGCTGCGCCGCACGATTCGCTTCGGCTACGAACTCTTGAACGAAACTACGGGAGAAATCATCGCGACCGGCGAGACGGTACACGTGATTTGCGACCGTCAGGGGCGTCCCAAAGCACTGCCGGAAAAATACCGGAAGTATTTTCCGGCGGGTGGCGCCGATCACGATGGCGCCTCGAAAAAAGCAGGAACGCAGCATCACTCCTGACGGAACCGGCAGTTGAGGTTCGCGCGGAGAAGTTCATGGAAAAGCTGCTGATTGACGGCGAGCGGTTGACGCTCAGCGATCTCGAACGCGTGGTGCGCGGCGAAGGGGAAGTCGAACTGTCTCCGGCGGCGCGCGAAAAAATGCTCGCGTCCCGCGCCGTCGTGGAACGCGTCCTCGCGTCCGGAGCTGCCGTCTATGGCGTCAATACCGGCTTCGGAAAACTCGCCTCGGTGCGCGTCTCCCGCGATCAGATTCGCGAACTGCAAGTGAATCTTGTTCGCAGCCACTCCTGCGGCGTAGGCGAACCTCTCAGCGAAGCCGAAACGCGCGCAATTCTTCTGCTTCGCGCCAATGCCATTGCCAAAGGATTTTCCGGCGTGCGCCCCGTGGTCGTCGAGACTCTTTGCGCCATGCTCAATGGCGGGGTGCATCCCGTGATCCCTTCGCAAGGTTCCGTGGGCGCCTCGGGCGACCTGGCTCCGCTCGCGCATCTCGCGCAGGTCGCCATCGGCGAGGGAGAAGCGTTCTACAAAGGCTGGCGCGAGCCCGGCGGCGAGGCCCTGCGCTCGGCAGGCATCGCCCCTCTCGAATTGGAAGCAAAGGAGGGCCTTGCCCTGCTCAATGGCACGCAGGCCATGCTGGCTCTTCTCTCTCTGTCGCTGCTCAAGGCTGAGAACGCCGTGGACACAGCAGACGCGGCAGCAGCCCTCTCGCTTGATGCCCTGCGCGGCAGCCCGGCTGCGTTTGACGAGCGTATCGCGCGTGTCCGTCCCTTCGCCGGGCAGGCGGCCACGGCGCGAAATCTGGAACGCATCAATCGCGGCAGCGAAATCCGCGAATCGCACCGCTCCGCGGAAAAAGACAAGCGCGTGCAGGACGCCTATAGCCTGCGCTGCACGCCACAGGTTCACGGCGCGGTGCGCGACGCGCTGGCAAACATCCGAAAGACCGTCGAAGTGGAGCTCAATAGCGCCACGGACAATCCACTTGTCTTTCCCGCGCCGGAAAACGCGCCCAGCGAAGGCGAAATCATCAGCGGCGGAAATTTTCACGGCCAGCCGCTGGCAATGGCCGCAGACCAGCTTGCTTTGGCGCTTGCCACTCTTGCAGGCATTTCCGAGCGCCGCGTGGAGCAGATGACGAATCCGCAGACCAGCCTGCTGCCGGCGTTTCTCGTGCGCGAGCCTGGGCTGAATTCCGGGTTCATGATGTTGCAAGTCACCGCTGCGGCGCTTGCGAGCGAACTTCGCGTGCAGGCGGCGCCGCACTCGGTCCATTCGATTCCGACGTCGGCGAACCAGGAGGATTACGTTTCGATGGGAATGGGCGCCGCGCGCAGGTTGCGCCCAATGGTAGAAAGTCTTCAGCGCATTCTCGCGATCGAGCTAATCTCCGCCTGCCAGGGCATCGATTTGCTCGCTCCGCTGAAGACAGGCGCCGCCGCGCAGAAGGTCTACGACCACGTTCGCGGCATCTCGAAGCCGGTCCTGCAGGACCGTTCGCTGGCATCGGAGATCGAAGCGGTGGCCGAATCGATCGCCGCCGGAGAAATCCGCCGCGCCTCAGGACTCGCTTAGAACCTAGTGGCCGTCGTGGTCGCTGTCGTTGCCAGCCTGTTGCTGCTGGGCCTGCGCCACTTGCTGCGCCGCGCGTCCCTGAGGGCTTATTGTCACCGTGTCTTGCTGTCCCGCGCCGTTATTGGTCGATTTCTGTTGGCGCGGTTGGTTGATCTGGGAATTGTTCACTGGCGCTGCGTAGTTTGCGCTTGCCACTCCGCTGACAGGATTATTAGCCATATAGACTGCCTCCGGTGCGTATATCGGCAGTCGTCCGAGAGTCTTTAGCGTGGCCTCCGAGCTTGTCCTGTTTTGCAATGCCCCAAGCCCCTTCTGTTTCATCGCGGCACAGCTACCCGAGTGCCTTCTTCAGAAACCTTCCAAATCGATAGCCCACTGCATACTTGAACGGTGCCACCCCTAGCGAATAGTGCCCGCAAGGCAGCGTCAGTGTTTCAGGCACAATTCCGTCCCGCCCCACGGCATTGAGGAACTCCGTCGTCAAATCGAACGGAAACGTCGGGTCGTAGCGTGCTGTGATTGCCAGCACACGCCGCGAAGTGCCATAAAGCTTCGGAATGAAAGGATACGGGCTGATCGGAGACCAAAAGCGGCGCAACTCTTCAAGCGAAAGTTGCGGGGCAAGGCTTTCCCATACGTTCGACGTGGTCAGCCCACGCGCCACCACGTCCGCAAAATATGTCGAGACGTGCAGAAACGCGCCCGCCTGCAGCGCCGGCTCGTGCGCCAGCGTTAGAAACGCAAGGCAAGAGCCGATGCTCGTTCCAAGAATCCCGAGCCTCGTGTGCCCCTGCGCCTCCAGCCAGCGAAGCGTTCGCCGGACGTCGAGCACGGCCTGCCGGTTTGCCTGAAGCGTGAGCCCGACATTTGGTCCCACCAAATGATCTGCGCGCGGATGCCCCGGCACGGCTCGGTGGTCGTGATACGGCAGGCTCAGCTTGATGGCCGCCAACCCAAGGAAATTCAAGTACCGGCAGACTGCCTGCTGCTCTTCCCATCGCGAGTTCCACTGCGCCAGCACGACCACGGCGGGGCTTCCTTTCGCCGCCGGAAAATACTGCGCGTAAACGCGGTTATTTTCCGGCCACTGCGAGCGGACTGCACTTGTGAATGTCAGGACATTTTTGCCATCGAGCAAATAGTCTTCCGCTTTGCCAGAGAAATACCATTCGTCGCTGTGAGCCATCGCTTCGGAGACGTACTTCTCCAGAAACTCCCGCGCCACTTGGGCCTGGGCTTCCGCCGGCCCGCCGATGTGCTCGAGTCCCCAGGTAAACGGCAGGCGGGTGCGGTTCGGCTCCTGATCGAACCGCATCTTCTCGTACGCCGCCACTCTCTGTGCGAACCAGTTCATGGTATGTAAACCAAATAGCATAGCCCAGGGGCCGCAAGGCTCCAACGCCTCATGGAAATGTTAGATGTCGGGCACCAGGCAGGAGTGCGGCGTTGAGGGCCTCGGCGCGATGGGGCAGAATCAAATCATGGTTCAGATGCTTCCGCCTGCCGCTATCGGCCTCATCGTTGCGCTCTTCGGACTCGTCATCGGCAGCTTTCTCAACGTCTGCATCGTCCGCATTCCCGCCGGGAAGTCGATCGTCCTGCCGTCCTCCGCGTGCCCTACGTGCGGCGCGCTTGTCCCCGCTTACGACAACATTCCCGTTCTCAGCTATCTGCTACTTCGCGGGAAATGCCGTTCCTGCCACATGAAGATTTCTGCGATCTATCCGATCGTGGAGATTCTCACTGGACTCCTCTTCTGGGCCTGCTACCGAGTGTTCGGCTTGACGACTGAAGCACTGAAATGGGCGCTTTTCTCTGCGATTTTGATCGTGCTCGTCTTCACCGATCTGCGCGACCGCATCTTGCCGGACGTCGTCAATTTCACGGGACTAGCCATTGGATTGCTCATTAGCTTCTTCACTCACCCCACGGACGGCACGGCGCTGTGGCTCTCGAACAAGATTTTCGATTTCCCTCCGCCCTGGCCTGCAATTTCCTTTGCCGACGCTGTATTCGGCGCCCTTGCCGGAGGCGGGCTGCTTTGGCTCGTCGGGCAGGTTTATTTTCAAATGCGCGGCCGCGAGGGAATGGGGCTCGGCGACGTCAAAATGATGCTCATGGCCGGAGCGTTTCTCGGCCTGAAGAGGACACTGCTAACGATTCTCACTGGCTCCATCCTTGGCAGCGTGCTGGGAATCGCCTTCATCCTCGTGCGGCGCAAGGAACGCGACTACGAATTGCCTTTTGGAACATTTCTTGGAATGGCCGCCATACTGGTGATGTTTTTTGGGAGTCCGGTCGTGAACTGGTACCAATCGTTGCTGATGGTGCGCTGATGTGTCCGTTGCTCCTCGTCGCGCTCACTCCCAGGTTCCATTACGCCGCTGTGCCACCGCAGCAAAACTATGCGTATTTGATCGCGTTTGCCTTTGCGTCGCTTGTCTTTCTCCTCGCACTATTTTTCTTGATCCGCAAACTGGTGCGGCAGGCGAAGCCGGCGCAACCTGCCGCATGGTCCTCGGAAAAGCCCGACACAGACAACGCCTCTGCCTTCATGACCGCATCGATGCACGGCGTTATCGAAAAGCTTCGCGCCCAGGAAAAGGAGCTGGCCCGCCTTCACGCGCTCGCGCAGGAACGCGCACAGGAATCCGAGCGCCTCACCGAAGAAGTCACGCGCAACATGCCCACGGGCCTTCTCCTCGTCAGCGCCACGGGAGCCATCAGCGCTACGAATCCCGCTGCCGAAGAGGCGCTCTCCATACGCCCGTTGCGATACCGCTCCTACAAGGAAATTCTTGGCGAGGATTCAGACCTCGCGCGCATGCTCGGCGAATGCCTGGGTGCTGGAAAAACAATCCATCGCGCCGAAGTCGAGCACCTGACGCATCTCGGAGAGGTCCGCCACCTCGGCGTCACCATCTCTCCCATCGTCCGTGCCGCCCGCTCCGCCGTCCGACGGTCGCTGGATCCCTCCGGCGCTGTCGATGCAAAGGTCACAGGCGCGCTCTGCCTGATGAGCGATCTCACCGAACTCACCGCGCTGCAAAAGCAGATTCGCTGGAAGGAGAATCTCGCGGCGCTGGGTGAAATGTCCGCCGGCATCGCCCACGAATTCAAAAACGCTCTCGCCACGATTTCCGGATACGCCCAAATGATCCGCAGCGAAGCCAAGCCAGGCGATTTGCATGAGAATGCCGAGCGCATTCTCGACCAGACGCGCGCGCTCACGCACGTCGTCACCGAATTTCTTCGCTTTGCGCGGCCCCTCGAAATCTCCTACGAAACCGTGGAGATGAAGGGGCTGGTCGAGCGGGTCGCCTCCGAACTCGAAGAAGCCCTCCCTGCCACATCTGTCGTCTGCGAAGGGGTCTTCCTCGAACTTCCCGGCGATGAGGCGCTGCTCCGCCAGGCGCTTTTAAATCTTGCACGCAACGGCGCGGAAGCCGCGCGCGCGGCCGGCGCGAGTCCTCGCGTCACCATTTCCGGTACGCTTGAAGAACTTGGTGGCCGCAAGTGGCAGCGCATCTGCGTTGCGGATAACGGTCCCGGCATCCCTTTGCTCGATCTCCCCAAGATTTTTCTTCCCTTCTATACGACGAAATCCGAAGGCACCGGTCTTGGTCTCGCTGTCGTGCAGAAGGTTGCTCTCCAGCACGGCGGCAGCATTGAAGCACGCAATCGAGCGTCAGGCGGCGCCGAATTTCTCCTCTGGCTTCCTCTCCGCCAGGAGACTTCTCCTTCTCCTCTCACTTCCGGCGCGGCGCGCATCTAGCCAGGGTTAAACACTCGCCACGAATAATCCTCCGGCTTCAAATCGGGAACTCTGCCCAATCTGGACCCACTCGTTACAACCCCGCTTCCGATGCCCCTTCTCGCACTCTTCCGACGCATCCGTTTCATCGCTCGCTTCTTAGCCTTATCTCATCTTTCCGCCCCCGCAACGGCGCATGACGTGCATGTATCCAAGCCCCGGGGAGCAGCATGAACAGCACGCTTCACTGGTCACGTCGCCCGTTTCGCGGCCAGCACCGCGTTGCGGATGCGTTTGGGCGAGTCGCGGAGTGGGTCACGGCTGGGCGCGGCATTTCTCATCCCTACCCCGGTGTGGAACTGGAGACCCGTCTCCACGACCGCCTGCAACGTCAAATGTGGGCGGGCACGTATGAAACCCACGTCCGCTCCTGCCTCGAAACCTTAATTGACGAAGGGGAAACTATTCTCGACGTCGGCGCCCACATTGGCGTTCACTCGGTTACGGCAGCTTTTCTCTGCGGCTCGCGCGGCCGCGTTGCCGCCTTTGAGCCCGACCCTGACCTTCATCGACAGCTCCGCAAGAACCTCGCCCAGTTCCCATGGGCTTATGCGATTTACGCAGCTGTGTGGGAGCGCTCCGGTGATATCTGCTTTGAGCGTTCTGCGACCCGCTACGATTCGGCAAGCGGCACCGTCGTGGATATCCAAGACCAGGGCAAGGGCGAAATCGTGCGCGTTCCCTCCATCGCGATTGACGACTGGGCGGCAAAATTCGGCCTCGGCCGCATCGGCATGATTAAGATAGACGCCTGCGGGTCGGAAGCCGCCATCTTGCGGGGCGCTATTGGCGTAGTCGGCCAGCACCAGCCCATCCTGGTTCTCGCTTTCAATGGCGACATCCCAATTGCAGCCGAAGCCAACCCCCTTGCGGCCCTCGACCTGCTCGCGCAGCTCGGTTACAGCGTCTTCCGTCTCTCCTGGCAATACGTGGAGACGTGGAACGCCGCGAGGCACCACGCGCCTTGCGAGATTCTTTGCCTCCCTGCGGCGACGGAAATTCACGCGCTCTCGAAGCTTGCAAGGGCCGGCTTCGTCCTCGCCACCTGACGCGGCAAGTACTGGGCGAAGGCGCAGCAAACCTGCCGCCACGTTACCCTTGCGTAGTCCTCCACTTCGCTCCGATTGCCTCGGGTACACCCCGCATCTAAACTCAGTACAGGCATTTCACGGTGCCTCCCAGGAGGCGGAATTATGTCCAGATACTTCGCGATTCTTGTCGGAGCGGCGCTCCTCATATCGGCAGTTTCCGTGAGGGCGCAACAGCAGTCCACCTCCGCCTCGGCGCAAAACCAGCCGGCTCCGGCCGCTTCGGCGAACTCCTCCACTAGTTCTGCTCAAGCGCAACCCGCAGCGCAGACAGACAGCCTTGCGGACGCCGCCCGTAAAGCGCGCGCTGCCAAACAGGAGACGGCAAAGCCAGCCAGAGTCTTTACCAACGACAATATCCCGAGCACAGGGGGTATCTCCGACTTCGGCTCCACGAGCGATGCAGGTAACGGGTCTGCAAGCTCCGCCGCCTCTGCATCCAGTGCATCGAACGGAACCTCCTATCCCGCTGGAAACGATGAGAAGGGCTGGCGCAAGCTCTTCGACGATTTGAACCGCAAGCTGCAGCAAGATCAGGAACTCGTAGACGTCAGCCAGCGCGAACTTGGCCAGATGGGCCCGCAGTATTACAACGACCCAACGAAGACAATGCTGCAGGAGCTCACGCGCAGCGACATCGACAAGAAAACCGCCGCCATCGAGCAGCACAAGAAGGACGTCGAAGCCGACAAGCAGGCGATTTCCGACGCTGAGGATGCCCTCCGCCGCGCTGGCGGCGATCCCGGATGGGCGCCCCGCTAACTCTGTCCGATGGAACCGATTCTCCTCGTCGAAGATAAGCCGGAGCTTCGCGCCATGCTCCGCAAGGCGCTTGAGCGCATAGGCTACACCGTCGACGAATCTCCTGACTGCAACTCCGCGATCGAAAAGCTACGCGCCCGCCGCTATCTCCTCGTCCTCTCCGACTTAAAGATTCCGGGAGGTTCCGGCATCGAAGTTCTCTGCGAGGCCAAGCGCATCGAGCCGAATCTGCCGGTAATTCTGGTCACTGCGTACGGTTCGGTTGAAGAAGCAGTCACAGCAATGAAAGAAGGGGCTTTCGATTTTATCCAGAAGCCGGTCGATCTCGACCATCTGAAGCTTCTTCTCGACCGCGCCGCCCGCCAGCAGGAGCTGCTCCGCGAGAATATTTTGCTTCGCGAGGAATACGCGCAACGCTACGGTTTTCCCCGCATTGTCGGCGAACATCCGGCGATGAAAGAGGCAAGCCAGATGGTCCAGCGCGTCGCTGCGACCGAATCTACGGTTCTTCTGCTCGGTGAGAGCGGCACGGGCAAGGAGCTGTTCGCTCGCGCGATCCATCACTTGAGCCCGCGTTCGGCCCAGCCCTTGGTGGCTCTCAACTGCGCGGCCATTCCCGAGGGCCTCGTCGAAAACGAACTCTTCGGCCACGAACGCGGAGCCTATACCGGCGCGGGCGCGCGCAAGATCGGTAAGCTCGAACTCGCTCACCGGGGCACCCTGTTCCTCGACGAGATCGGCGAGCTTCCTCTGGCGATCCAAAGCAAGCTCTTGCGCGTGCTGGAAGAAAAGCGCTTCGAGCGCGTCGGCGGAACGCAGGAAATCCAGGCCAACGTCCGCATCCTCGCCGCAACCAACAAGGATCTGCAGCAAGCCGTGCGCGAGAAGACATTTCGCGAAGATCTCTATTTCCGCATCTCCGCCGTGCCGATCACCATCCCCCCGCTCCGCGAGCGCGGCGACGACGTTCTTCTCCTCGCCGAGCACTTCCTTGAGCGTTTCCGCGGGGAGTTCCGCAAACCCCATCTCCGCTTGTCCGACGACACCCGGTCGCGCCTTCGCGCCTATCCCTGGCCCGGCAACGTCCGCGAATTGCAGAACGCCATCGAGCGCGCCACCATCCTCGCCGCCGGCGAGGAAATCGACGAGCGCGCCTTGCAGCTTCCGGAAGCTCGTCCGGAACCCCGGGAAATGCCCGAAGGGATGCTGGCGGAAGATTTTCTCTGGGAAGGACCTCTCGAGGAAGTATCGCAGCGTGCCATCACGCACGTCGAGCGCTTCAAGATCCAGAATGCGCTGCGCGAAACCAAGTGGAATAAAACCCGCGCCGCTGAAAAGCTCGGCGTCTCCTACAAAACTCTGCTTACGAAAATCCGCATTCTGGGCCTCGAAAACTAGCGCCGGCTTGCTGCGCTCAACTCTTCTTCGCCATGTGCAGCACCACGCTGCCAAAGTTCCACGAAACCCATTTCACATCCAGAAACCCCGCACCGCGCATCAACTCCGCCAATCCCGCCGGTGAAGGAAATTTCGCCACCGAAGCGGGCAGATACGCATATGCCTCGCGATTCCCAGAAATTGCACCGCCCACACGCGGCAAAACATGGCGGAAATAAAATCGAAACACTCCGGCCAAAATCCCGCTCGACGGCTCCGTAAATTCCAGGATGCCTAATTCCCCGCCCTGCTTCAGCACACGCGCAAACTCGCGGAGCCCCTCGTCGTAGTTCGCCAGATTCCGGAACCCGAACGCTGCGGTCACCAGATCGAATTGCCCGTCCGCGAACGGCAGCCGCAAGGCGTCAGCCGCGGCAAATTCCACACGCGCGTGTCCCCGCTCGGCTTTCTCCTTCGCGCGGTCGAGCATCGGCTGCGCGAAATCGCTTCCTGTCACCGCTCGCCGCTCACGTGCCGCGGCACTGGAAAATCTCTTGCGTCCCCGTTCGAGCGCCAGCGCCAAATCTCCGGTGCCACAGCACAAATCGAGGACCCGCGCCTCGGGCCGGGCCAAGATTTCGCGGAACCGCTGGGCCGTCCGCCGCCGCCAAACGTGGTCGAGTGAAAGCGAGAGGAAATGATTGAGGAAATCGTAGCGCGGCGCGATGCGCGAAAACATCTCCTGCACGCGCGTCGAGGCTTCGCGTTCGTCGCGTGTACCCTCGGGCCTTGTTCCCGGCAGCTTCTCGGCTTTTTCTGCGCTCGCGGTCATGCCCGGCTGGCGTATTCCACCGCCGTAAGTTCGTGGATGGCCCGCGCCACCACCGGCCATCCCACTTCCACGCCCCACCGCGTCTTTCCGATCTTCTGCGGCAGCACCCAGCGCACTTTTCCCGCCCGCGTTTTTTTGTCGCTCGCCATGATCGGCCGCAGTTTCGCCGCCGGAACTTTTCCGAGCGCCGGCAGCGGCCCTACGCGCGAGATCAGCCGCAAAATCCGCGCGGCATCTTTCTCGCTCAAATTTCCCGCCGCCGCGCCGATCATCGTCGCGGCGATCATCCCCCATCCCACCGCTTCGCCGTGCAAAAACCTCCGGTAGCCCGTCACCGCTTCGAGAGCGTGCCCCACGGTGTGCCCGAAATTCAATATCTGCCGCAGTCCGCCTTCACGCTCGTCTGCAATCACCACGCGCGCCTTGATCCGAATGCAGCGCTCAATGACGCGCGAAAGTGTCGCCGAGTCCCGCCGCAGGCACGCCAGCATCTGCTTTTCGAGCAATGCGAACAGCTCCGCATCTGCAATCACTCCGTACTTGATCACCTCGTACAGCCCCGAGCGATACTCGCGGTGCGGCAGCGTCCGCAGCAGCTCGGGATCCGCGAGCACCAACTTCGGCGGATAAAACGCTCCCACCAGGTTCTTTCCTTCCGGCAGATTCACACCGGTCTTCCCGCCAATCGCTGAGTCCACCTGGGCCACGAGCGTCGTCGGGATTTGCACCAGCCGCACGCCGCGCAAATAGCTGGCAGCGGCATATCCCGCCACATCGCCCACCACTCCGCCACCCGCTGCTACAACCACCGAGTGCCGGTCCGCGCCGGCCTGTGCCAGCGCCCGGCAAAGCGCTTCGACCGTCGGCATGTCCTTGCGCGCTTCCGCGTCATCAAACAAAATCACGTGCCCGCGAGGGATCATCGGCAGAGCCCGCCTGAAATTCGCGCCCAGATGCTCCCACACGCGCGGGGAGGAAAGCAGAAACACGGAAGTCGCAACGCCCAGCCGTTCGATCTGCCGGCTTGCCGACGCCAGAATTCCGTGCGCACAATGCACTTCGTAAGCGCCCGCGGAGCTGCGAATGCGCATGATGGCCATGAGGAAATTACTCTAGCACAACGGGGCGGGACTGTCGGTCTGCGCGGGGCTGCGAGCCTTTCGCACCTCACGCAACCCTCGAAGAAATCGGGGCAACAAATCTACCGAAATTTCTCCTGCAGCTCGTGCACGGTCTCTACGAACACGTGCCCCACAATCGCCAAGCTTTGCGCGCTGATTTTATCCATCGTGTCCTGCGTCGTATGCCAGTAGGGATAAAAGGGGAATCCCGTGATGTCGATTGCCGCCACGTGGCGGTCCAAAAAAGGCCCGTGGTCGTCTTGTACTCCGCCGTTCGATCCCGAGATGAACGTGCTCTTGTAACCCAACCGGTCTGCCGTCTTCCACACCAGGGAATTTAGCCAGCCCGTCGAGCCTGGGTCCTGCTTGATGGTGATGTCTTTCGCCCCCACCATGTCCGCCAGCAGCACGGCGCGAACGCGCTTCAGATCGTTGGAGAGGTCGAGCCTCGCGGCCAGCTCGCGCGAGCCAAACACGCTGTCGTCACTCGTCCATTGCGCCACGCCGTTCTGCACCAATTGCGCTTCTTCACCGTCGAGAAACGCAATCCATACCGAATTCGGCTCGCGCTCCTTGCGACCACACAGCAGCTTCGCCACTTCCAGCATCAGCCCCGACGACGACCCCGCGTCGTCCGCGCCGACGAAATTATCCAGCCGCAGCGTGTCGTAGTGCGTCAGAAGCAAGATGATTCCCGGCCCCGTCCCCGGCGCCTTGGCAATGATATTTTTCATCGCCAGCTCGCCGATCGGCGTCGACGCGTGAAAATCGTCTGTATCCACTTCGCAGCCGAACGATTTCAGCTGCCCGATGATGTAGTCCTGCGTCTTGTGAATCGCATCCGAAGCCGGCGGTCGCGGCCCGAACGATACTAGCTTTTCTGTGAACTCATACGCCGCCGCGCCGTCGAATCCCCCCGTCTCACTCGCCGGTGGCGCCGCATCCGCGGCGGTTTGCGCACTGCTCGGAGCCGTCGCCGCCGGCGCCGCTGCATTGCCCGCCATGGTTTTTCCACCAACAGAAGACCCGCTCGAATCCGCTGAGCCGTGCCCGCACGCCGCCACCCCCAGCACGATTCCCAGCGCGCAAGCAGCGCACCATGCGCCCCTTCCCCACCCCAGACTCCGCATCATCCCGCCTCCGATTCCCGCGCCTCGCGTTGCTTCTTGCGGAACACCAGGTAGGAAATGAATACACCTACGAAATACAGCACCACCATCGGCGCCATGAAGATCAGCATCGTGTTTGCGTCGGGCGTCGGCGTCACCACGGCCGCCAGAATCGTAATCACCAGCATCGCGTACCGAAAATTCTTCATCAGGAATTTCGGCGTAACGATCCCGAACATCGACAAGATAAAAATCAACACTGGCAACTCAAAAATTACGCCGAGCCCCAGCAACACCACGAGAATCAGATCGAAGTATTCGTTTACGCTGATCAGCGGCTTGATCGGCCCGCTCGAAGCAAAGCTGATCAGGAATCGCAGCACCTGCGGCAGCATGATGAAATATCCGAACGCAATTCCGCACAGAAACAGGAACATCGATGAAAAAATGAATCCCGCCACGGCCTTCCGTTCGTTTTTGTAAAGCCCCGGCGCCACGAACTGCCAGATCTCGTACAGCACCACCGGCATCGCAATCGCGATTCCCAGATACAGCCCGAGATTGATCAGCAGGCTGACGTATCCTTGCGGGCTCGTGTAGTACAGGCGGTCTTCCAGCCCCGCGGCGCGCAGCGCCTCCCGCATCGGATCGACGATATAGTTGATGAACCGCTGCGAAAGCATTAGTCCGACGACCATGCCAATCAGAATGGCCGCCAGCGAATGAATGATCCTTTTACGGAGCTCGACCAGGTGCTCGAAAAACGACATTCGCCCGCCAGGCTCTTCCTCTTGCCGCTTCTTGGTCGGGAGGTCAGGCTGGGCGGGCGCCGACATTCTTTTCCGTTTCCGTCAGTGCGGGCGTTTGTGCGGGTTCTTCAGAGGCTGCGATTTCCGTCTTTTCCTCGGAGCTTGGTGGCAGGGCTGCAGGATCTGGAGAGCTTCCCGCCGGCGTTCCGCGGAACGCAATCGTGTTCTCTGCCGGTACGGGACTGGACGCAACGGCAGGGGCCTTGCGCACGTCCGTCTCACGTTCGATTTCGCGCAAGTGATCCTCGAAGGTGTAGCGCATCTCGTTCGAAATTCGCCGGAACTCGCTCATCACCTTGCCTAGGTTCCGTGCGAGTTCGGGCAACTTTTCCGGCCCGAACACAACGAGCGCCACGATGAAAAGCACGATCAGATGGGGAATACTCAGCAATTTTCGAGTCTCCGCGACCTTTTTGGAATCATAGAAGAGGGGCCGAAGCGTGTCAAACGACGCTCATTCTCCTATGCTATACTTTTCTTTTGGGGCGAAAGAGGAGATATGGAATCATCCAGGCGCGGCGCGATTGTTTTTGTAATTGTCTTGGGACTCTCGGCTCTTTTGGGCGGAATCTTCGGGCCCAACGTCCGCGCGACCGCGGCCGGCACCAACGACCTGCAGGACTCTGAAAAAACCTTCACGCGCGTCCTTGCTGTTGTCGAGCGTAACTACGCCGACCCCGTCGATACCGACAAGGCTATTTACGACGGCGCCATTCCCGGCATGTTGCACGTTCTCGACCCGCACTCCAATTTCTTCGACCCCCAGCAATATGCTCTCTTCCGCGAAGAGCAGCAGGGCAAATACTACGGCGTCGGCATGACCGTCCAGCCGCGCGACAATCAGACTGTCGTTCTCGCTCCCTTCGTCGGCTCTCCCGCATACAAGGCTGGCATCCGCCCCGGTGACGTGATTCTCAAAGTCGATGGGAAAAGCTGCACGGGCCTTACCACCACGCAAGTCGCCGACATGCTGAAGGGCGCCAAGGGAACGACCGTCCACATCAGCCTTGGACGCGAAGGCTGGAAAGATCCCATTGAAGTCACCGTCGTGCGCGACGAAATTCCCCGCCCCGGCGTCGATTTCTACACCATGGTCAAGCCGGGCATCGGCTACGTCCGCGTCTCCACATTCAACGAAACCACAGACAGCGACCTATCCGATGCTCTCAAAGCTCTCGACGTCTCGAAGCTCGACGGCCTCATCATCGACCTGCGCAACAACGGCGGCGGCTTGCTGAATCAAGCCGTCGGCATGGCCGATATGTTTCTCGACAAGAATGAGCTCGTCGTCTCCCATCGCGGCCGCTCTTCTCCCGAACGCCGTTATTACGCCACGGGCGGGAATCACGGCATCGAGGTTCCTCTGGTAGTTCTGATCAATGGCCAAAGCGCTTCCGCTTCGGAAATCGTCTCGGGCGCAATTCAGGACCACGACCGCGGCTTGATTGTCGGCGAGACAAGCTTCGGCAAAGGTCTCGTTCAAACGCAGTTTCCGCTGAGTGAAGACACGGCGTTGCTTCTCACCACCGCTCGCTATTACACACCCAGCGGCCGGCTCATCCAGCGCGACTATCGCAACGTCACGCTCTACGACTATCACTACAATCCGCAAAAGCCACGCGAACCGGAAGTGAAGCTCACCGACAGCGGCCGCCAGGTATTCGGAGGAGGCGGCATCACGCCCGACGTGGTTGTCGCCGATCCGAAGCTCGACGACTTTGAAGAATTGCTCCGCCGCCGTAATGTCTTCTATCCCTTTTCGCAGGGCGTCGGCGATTTCACGCGCTTCTATCTCGCGCAGAAGCCCGACGTCACCAAGGACTTTGTCGCCGGCCCGGCCGTCATCGACGAATTCAAGAAATTCCTCCAGCAGCAGCACATCCAGTACACTGACACAGACATTCAGAACAATCTCAGTTGGATCCAGTGGAAGATCCGCCGCGAGGTCATCACTTCCGTCTACGGCCTGAACGAAGGTTACAAAGTCGAGCTGCAGAACGACCCGCAGCTTGCCAAGGCCATCGACTCGATTCCTCAGGCTCGCGCTCTTTACCAAAACGCGCGCAAAATCGTTGCGGAAAAGCAGTCGAGCGCTGAGTAGTCTTTCTCCGGGTTCTCACATCGCTTAGTGCCGGAGTCTTTCGGCGTGCATCTCAGACGATTGCATCAGCCCGCGCGCGCCCTCCTGCGCATCGCTGCGCCTGGCAACCCCTTTAGCTCCACGCTATTGCAGCCCTGGACACGCCTCATTGACTCGCCACCCTTCTTCATCAGCCTTCCAGCGTAAGCTATTAGGGCGTTCCCTCTCGGGATCGACAATGGACTCTTCTGCCGTCGCCACCGCAGCGCCGCGGTCGCCGTCGAACTGGCCCATTTCCACATGGGCGATTGTGTCTGCATGGGTCGTCTTTGCAGGCAGCTATATTGTTGTGTCTCTGCTTGGCAGAAGCGACATCGGAATCACGACGTTTGGTGACTTAGCGCAGACTGCAGTCGCTCTTTTTGCCACCGTTTGCCTTGGCCTCAATGCTTTCAAAGGCGCCAAGCGTACGGGAACCTTCTGGTCTCTCCTGGCGTTTGGCACAGGCATGTGGCTGGCTGGGCAGCTCGTCTGGACCTGGTTTGAGGTCTACCTCCGCCAGGAAGTTCCCAACCCCTTCCTTGGCGACGTCGTGCTTTTCCTCCACCCCGTTCCCATGATGGCTGCTCTGGCTCTTCATCCGGGCGCTCGCCGCGAGGGCGTCAACACTTGGGTGCGCCATTTGAGCTTCGCACTTCTGCTTGTCTGGTGGGTCTACCTCTACGTCTTCGTCGTCATCCCCTGGCAATACATCTCTCCCAACGTTCTCCTTTACGGCGCAAGCTACGATCGCCTGGCCATGGTCGAAAACCTTCTCCTCACCTCAGGTTTTGGCGTCCTCATGAAGTGGTCTTCAGGCAAATGGAAGAGCGTCTATTCCCATCTCTTTATTGCTTCGGTCCTCTACACCGCTGGCTCCTACGTCACTAACGTTGCCATCGACTTCCACATGTACCACACCGGCAGCCTTTTCGACGTTCCGATCATCGCTTCATTTGTTTGGTACGGGACCGCAGGCATCGTGGCCCTGCGTGACAAACCTCCCACCGAAGACTCGCAATTCATCATTGACGAGTCCAACTCTTGGCCCGCCCGCATTGCCATGGCCGCCGTCACTTCAATCCCGCTCATGGCTCTCTGGAGCCTGTTTGGGAGTTCGGCACCTTCCTCGGTCGGGAGCTTCCGCCTTGCCGCTACGCAGATCACGTTGGTCATCGCCGCTCTCCTCCTGGCCCTGCGCCAATATCTGGTCGATCGCGAACGCTTGCGGCTCATCGGCGCCTCGCAAAACGCCGTCGAAAACCTAAAGCAGTTCCAGACGCAAATGGTTCAGACTGAAAAGCTCGTCTCCCTCGGACAGCTCGCCGCCGGCGCCGCTCACGAGATCAATAACCCCCTCACCGGGATTCTCGGCTACTCTGATCTGATGACCGGCGATCCCACACTCAGCGAGCGCCAGCGCGCGCTCGCCGACAAGATCGGCACTCTGGCGCGCCGCATTCGCACACTCATCACCAACCTGCTCAGCTTCGCGCGCCAAGTCCCCTCGGAAAAAACCGATCTCGACTTGAACCTCATCCTTTCCAACGCCGTCCACCTCAGCAATCTCGACCTGCGCGGCGTCCCCGTCGAAGTCGTCACCATCCCTTCCTCCAGCCTTCCTCCCGTGTTTGGCGACGCCAACCATCTCATGCAAGTTCTCTTCAACCTCATCAGCAATGCCGTCGACGCCATGGAGGAAGTCGGCGGCGGCAAATTGATGCTCAAGACGGGTCACGATTCAACGCGTGTCATCGTCGAAGTGTCCGACACTGGCCCCGGCATCAAGTCTCTTACCCAGGTCTTCGATCCCTTCTACACCACGAAGCCCGTCGGAAAGGGTACTGGCCTGGGCCTCAGCATCTGCTATGGCATCGTGCAGGACCACGGCGGCCAGATCGAATGCTTCAACCGCCCCGAGGGTGGAGCCACTTTTCTCGTCACCCTGCCGCATACGCAGGCGGGTCTCGCGCGACGCAAGGACGCGACCGAGGCCGAACGCAGATTGAGCCAAACCATCGCCGAGGAGGTCCAGGCCCCGACCGCCGCCCGCCGTTAGGTCCGCTTCTCCGGCTGCTGCCCAATTGAAAACACAGCCCTGTTCTTTCCTGACGGCCATTCCTGCGGAGTTCATACTGTCTTTATCCGCAGCCCGCTGCCCTTCCCTCTGGGCCGGAGAAAAAATCCATGAGCAGCTCTCCCAATTCGCCTGCAGCAAAGCAGCCCGAGGCTTCCGCGTCCACCTCGACTCCCAATCTCATTGCGGCGATGGTCCGCGCCGCCAAGAACACCAGCGATCTCATCTTCTCGCCCGGCCGGGCGCCGCAGGTCGAAGTCAATGGCCAGCTCGTCCAGCTCAAAATCACCGGATTTGGAATTCTCTCTGCCGAAGACACAGCCCGCATAGCGGCCGACCTGATCGGCCGCAACACCCAAGCTGTCGAGAAGCTCAAAACCGAAGGCTCCTGCGACATCTCCTACAGCCTTCCCAAGGTCTCTCGCTTTCGCGTGAACATCTTCACGCAGCGCGGCAGTTGCGCCATCGTCATGCGCGTGATTCCCAGCACTGTGCCGGACTTCCAATCGCTTCGCCTTCCCGAGCAATTGAAAGAAGCCGCGCAAATCCGCCCCGGCATCGTTCTCGTCACTGGACCCACCGGCAGCGGCAAGTCCTCCACGCTCGCCGCCTTCGTCAACAAAATCAACGAAGAGAATTCCTGCCACATCATCACCATCGAAGACCCGATCGAATTCATCCATCCGCACAAGAAAGCCACCGTCCATCAGCGCGAGTTGCACACGGATACTCCGAGCTTTGCGCTCGCCCTCCGCGCCTCGCTTCGCCAGGCGCCCAAAGCGATCCTCGTTGGCGAAATGCGCGACCGCGAAACCATCGAAGTCGCTCTCGAAGCCGCCGAGACCGGCCACCTCGTCCTCTCGACCCTTCACACCATCGACGCCTCGAAAACCATCGAGCGCATCGTCGGCGCCTTTCCCCTCGGCGATCAGCAAGCGGTGCGCATGCGCCTCGGCAAGACATTCCGCTACATCGTCTCTCAGCGCCTTCTGCCGCGACTTGATGGCGCCGGCCGCGCCGCCGTCTTCGAAATCCTCAAGTCCACGCTCCGCA
The DNA here is from genome assembly GCA_035524135.1 of Candidatus Acidiferrum sp. Lineage (GTDB taxonomy): Bacteria > Acidobacteriota > Terriglobia > Acidiferrales > UBA7541 > Palsa-295. Next base: position 44,540 of record DATKPM010000108.1, read on the forward strand.
CGCGCGAATACGTTCAGAAGGGGGAAAGCGAAGGCAAATCGCTTCTTGATGCAATTCGTGACGGCGGCAATGAGGGCATGCAGTGCTTCGACGACGAAATCGAAAAGCTCATTCGCTCCGGCGGCGTCGACATTTCCACCGGCCTTTCCTACGCCACCAACGCCGGCAACCTTCGCCTCCAGCTCGGCGACCTTCTTGATCAGCAGAACGAGGCCTTCACCGCACCTCCGGCATCGAAGCCCGCCGCTCCCGCTGCAAAAGAAAAAGCCCCGGCCGAACCGGAGCTCGAGATCCAGCGCTAGATTTTTACTTCTCGATATTCGCAGTGGAAATATTTGGTGGACGTGGGGGGGCTCGAACCCCCGACCTCCTCGTTGCGAACGAGGCGCTCTCCCAGCTGAGCTACACGCCCTCCGACTTAACAGGTTAAAACACTTTACATCAATGCTTTAGATGCTTCAAGTTGGGACCATTTGGGACCATGATCGGTCGCATTTATCCCAGTTTTGAAGCCATCTCCTTCTTGTATTCCGGAGTGAAATGACTGTACTTGCTCGTCGTCTTGAGCGAGGAATGCCCAACCCAACGCTTGATCAGATCACCAGGAACACCATTCTGCTGGAGGACGGAAACTCTTCCGTGCCGAAACGCGTGAGTCGTTCCGACAGGGATTCCGATCTTCCGGCAGAGTGGCTTCAGAACAAAGCGATTCACATTCCCGTTGACCAGTGGCGTTCCGTTGCGACTCTCGAAGACCCGACCCGATGTGCGATCGCCAAGATATTCCTTGACCATCGCCATCGTTTCGGGCGCTACGTCTACTTCCCGGTAGCCAGCTTTACTCTTCGGGGTCACTTCCTCGTGAATGAAAGTGGACCGTCTGATGTAAACGACCGACTCCGAGAAATCCAGATCCTCAACGTGAAGACCAGCGATTTCTCCAAATCGCATGCCTGTTGCAAATTGCAATGCGAATAGAGCTTTGTACTGGCCCTCGGCCGCCTCGATCAATTGTTGCATCTCCTTGGGTGTGAAGTAGCGTTGCTCCGTTTCAGGAATTTCCGGTAGACGAATCGTCCAATCACGTGTCGGTTTCCCGA
>DATKPM010000109.1:0-21933 GCA_035524135.1 Candidatus Acidiferrum sp.
GAAGCGCTCGCAATGGCGAACAAGTATTTCGACGGCATTCCCGCCTCGGCAAAGCCGATTCCACGCCTCGACAATCCCGAGCCGCCACAAACCGCCGAGCGCATTGTCGATAAGTCCTATTCAAACACTCCGCTCCCCGCCGTTGTGATCGGCTATAAAATTCCTCCACGCTATACGCCGGATTACTATCCGCTCGATCTCGCCTCCAACATTCTCGCGGGCGGCGAAAGCAGCCGCTTGTATCAAACGTTGGTTTACAAAGACCAGATCGCCTTGCAGTCCGCCGGCTTTGGAAATTTCTCCGAGGACCCGAACCTCTTCTGGGCCTACGCAATTCTCAATGCCGGGCATACGCCGCAGGAAGGCGAAAAAGCGCTGGTGGGCGTTCTCGACGGCCTCAAGGCCGAACCCGTCGCTCCTCAGGAACTTCAGAAAGCGAAAAACCAGGAAATCTCCGCGGACATTCTCGGCCGCCAAACAGACGAGGAAAAAGCCGAAGCGCTCGGCTATGCGACGGTCATCGGAAAAAATCCCGACCTCGTGAACATCGACCTCAGCCGCTATGAAAGCGTGAATCCGGCCGACATTCAGCGGGTCGCCACAAAATACTTCACGAAAGATCACGCCACGGTCCTGCTGATTACTCCTGCCAAGCAGGCGTCCGGCCAGGACAACCAATGAACCGCATCACAACAAAGCTTTTTACGTTCTTATTCGCGCTCGTCTTTGTCGCAAGCGTCGCCACCGGCCAGCAATCTTCGAATTCAACACCGCAGCCCGCAAGCCAGGCTCCCACCTCTGCGCCATCTTCGCAGGGAACCGGCATTGTCCCTTCTGGCGTGAAGCTCGTTCCCGAAATGCCGCCTGCGTCTTCTCCTCGCCCGTTTCAATTTCCTGCGGCAGCTGAAAAGACGCTCGCAAACGGCCTGCGAGTCTTCGTCGTCACCGACCGTCGCAATCCCGCCGTCGCGGCCCGCCTCGTGATCCTCTCCGCGGGGACAATCCAGGATCCTCCGGGCGCTCCCGGCGTGGCGCAAATGACCGCCAGCCTCCTTACGCAGGGAGCGGAAAAGCGCAGCGCCGGCCAGATCGCTGAAGCGATCGATTTCGTCGGCGGCACGCTCAATGCCGCCGCGGACAAAGATGCGACCACCGTGACGCTAGATATCGTTCGCAAGGATTTGGACACGGGCCTCGATCTGATGTCTGACGTCGTCCTTCATCCGGCCTTTCAGCCAGACGAAATCGAGCGCCAGCGGCAGCAAATGCTCTCCAATCTCGCTGTCGAATATGCCGACCCGGATTATCTTTCGACCGTGGTCCTCGCCCGCGCCATTTATGGCGATTCCCCCTACGGCTTTCCCGCCGACGGCACTCCCGAGACTCTGCGGAAAATGCAGCGCGACGACTTCGTGAAATTCCACGACGCCGGCTACGCGCCCAATGAATCGCTGCTCGCGTTTTCAGGGGACATCACGTCCGACGAGGCCTTCGCGCTGGCGGAAAAATATTTCGGCTCCTGGCCGCGGCACAACGAACCATCGGCGGCGCCCAAAGAGCCGCCCGCCATCAATGGCCTCCATATCTGGCTCATCGACAAGCCCGATGCGGATCAGACTCAAATCCGCGCCGGCAAAATCGGCATTCGCCGCGACGATCCGGACTTTATTCCGCTCACTGTAACGAACCGTATCTTCGGCGGCGGGTACAACAGCCGCCTCAACACAGAAATTCGTGTGCGGAAAGGTCTCACCTACGGCGCCTATTCCTCGTTTATGGCCCATCGCTACACTGGCTCGTTTTCCGTCGGTACGTTCACGCGCACACCGGAGACTGTCGAGGCGACGCGCCTTGTAATCGAATTGATCTCCAAAATGGCTCAAGGAAACGTCACGCCCGCGGAGCTTGGCTTCGCCACCGACTATCTTGCGGGCGTCTATCCCATCGAATCGGAAACGTCCGAACAAGTCGCCGACCGTGTCCTGACTGTTGCTGCTTTCGGTCTCCCGTCCGATTACAACAGCACCTATCCCGACCAGATTCACGCCGTCACGGTTCCCCAAGTCGACGCCATGTGCCAAAAATATCTTTCGGCGCAGGAACTTGACCTCGTTCTCGTCGGCAACGTCTCGGCGTTCCGCGACACGCTGAAGCAAGCCTTCCCGCACGCCGAATTTCAGGAAATTCCCCTGACTGACTTGGACGTGCTTGCCCCGGACCTGCGCGCCGTGCGCACTGCATCGCCGCAGGCGACGCCGGAGTCGCTGGCGCAGGGCAGGCAGATTCTGCTGGCTGCCGCGCAAGCAGCAGGGGGCGCCGCGCTCGCCTCCGTAAAGACGCTTTCGATGACCGAAGACGGAACGATGGCTCGCGGCGGCGCCGGAGCGCCAATCCACATCGATTGGACCGTGGCGTATCCGAACCGCTCCATCGGCAAAGTCAGCTTGAGCAGCCAAAAAATCACGCAAATTTGCGACGGGAAATCCGCCTGGCTCGAATTTCCCCAGCAGACAGTCGAGGTGACGAAGGTGCTTGGGGAATTCGAACGCGGCATCGCGCTTTTCGGCGGCGGATGGGGACTTTACCAGCAAGTTCTCGATGGAAAGATTCAGGGCCAATTCATCGGGGAAGAAACCATCGACGGCAACAAAACTCAGGGCGTCTCGGTTGAGGCATCCTTCGGCACCCTGCGGCTATTTTTCGATTCCGCTTCGCACCTGCTCTTCGCCGCGCGCTACCAATCCACGGGCCCCAATGGCGTCGCCAATAACGAGCAGCGATGGAGCGATTACCGCCCCCTCGCCGGAGGCAAGTTCGCCTACTCTACGGCAATCTACCGCCACGGAGACCAGGTTCTGAAATCCGCCGTTTCCGATGTGAAGATCAATCCAACGGTCGACTCATCAGCCTTCACGGTTTCCTCTCCCCCCGCTCCGGCAACTGCTCCATGATTTGGAGCCGTTCACTTCACCGTGAGAAGTACCTTCCCGATGTTCTTCCGGTCGTGGATGTATTGGTGCGCCGCCGCTGCTTCTGTGAAAGGAAACGCCTTGCCGATCACCGGCTTGATCTTGCCCGCCGCGTAGAGATCGAACACCTCTGCAAGCTCTTTGCGCAACACGGGCCCGCGCGACTCCATTTTTCCCAGGTTCACTCCAATCACGGCGGTGTTGTCGCCCATCAGTTTCAGTGGATGAAACCGCGGCGTCTCCATCAGCGCCTTCAGCCCTCGCAGCATGTTCTTCTTGCCGTCGCTCCCGGCTCCCACCGAAAACCCATACACCACCAGCCGCCCCATCGGACCCAGGCATTCGTAGCTGCGCGCGAAAGATTTTCCGCCGATGGCGTCCATCGCCATCTCGATTCCATCGGGCGCATATTTCTGCACAACGCTGACGAAGTCGCTCTTCTCATAATCAATTGCGTGATCCACACCCATCTTTCGCAGCATGTCCTGCTTCGTGGGGCCTGCCGTCCCGAAAGTCACCAAGCCTCTGGCCTTCGCCAGTTGCACCGCCGCGATTCCCACTCCTCCCGCCGCGCCGTGAATCAGGATGCGATCGCCGCTTTGCAGATTGCCCATTGTGAACATCGCGTGGAACGCCGTGACGTAGTTCACCGGAATCGCTGCAGCGTCTTCAAACGGCACGCGCGGCGGCAGTTTGAAGACGTTTCGAACCGGCACCGCCACCCATTCCGCGTAAGCATTGAATTGCGACAAAGCAGCCACAGCGTCCCCGGGACGAATGTCCTGCCCCTGGCTTTCCCGCGGCGATTCCACCACCTTTTCCACCACTCCTGCGACCTCCCAGCCCGGAATCAGCGGCGGCTTTGGCGTCCCCGGATACACACCCATGCGCTGCAGCAAATCCGCGAAGTTCACGCCGATCACTTTGACGCGAATCAGCGCTTCACCCGGCTTCGGTTGCGGATCGGGGACTTCCTTCGCCTCGAAAACATTTGGCGGCCCATACCGCCCGGCGACCATCGCTCGCATCTAACTCTCCTTTTGCGGAATTCTCGGCCTTTCTCGTCCGTTCAGGCTCTTTTTCGGACTTACTTTGGTTTCAGCAATTCCTTTAGAAATCGAGGGCAGTTTAATCTAAACTGATCTACTTTGCGCGATCTATGAAACATTCATTGAATTCGCATCCGGCTCGCACTCTTCTCTGGATCGTCATTGCCTCGCTCGGCTGTCTTGCTGCCGGGCGCCCGACAGATGCTCCCTCGACGCCCGCCATCTTGACGGCGATGCAAACCGAGCTCGACCGGTCCTTTGCCGCGCTTTCCAAATCCGACCCGCCGGCTTATTTCATCAGCTATACGGTCGCTGACCGCCAGGAGGTCGAAGTTTCCGGCTCGAACGGCGCACTGCTTTCCAGCTCCGAAGATCGCGGCCGCTGGCTGGAAGTGCAGACGCGCGTGGGAAGCTATCAACTCGACGACACGCATAAGATTGGCGACCGCGCCCCCAGTTGGACCAGCCCGGGCACGACCGTCACTTTAGACGACGATATCCCCGTGCTTCGCCGCGAAATCTGGCGTGAAACCGACCGCCAGTATCGCGCCGCCGTACAAGCTCTGATAAAAGTAAAAACCAGCCAGGAGGTGGAAGTGCAGACTGCCGAAGGCAGCGCTCCTGATTTCTCTCACGAGGAGCCGCACACCTATATCGGCCGCAAAGTGGAGATTCACGTCGATCGCACTCCTTGGGAGCAACGCGTCCGCCGCTATACAGCCGCCTTCAGCGCGTCTCCGGCGGTCCTCAATTCCATTGCGACATTTTCCGCGCTGGGTATGAATCAGTATCAGGTCAATTCCGAAGGCACCGAGCTCGCTTTCGGCCAGGTACACTACCGCCTCGAGCTCTACGTCCAAAGCAAAGCGCCTGACGGCATGGACATCGATCGCTATGCCAATTTCGACTGGCTCGACCCGAAAGACGCCCCCGACGACAAGACCGTGATGGCCACTGTCCAGAGGCTCATTCAGGAAACCGAAGCGCTCGACAAAGCGCCGCTCGTCGAACCCTTTGCGGGTCCGGCGCTTCTCACCGGCCGCGCCGCCGCCGTTTTCTTCCACGAAGTTTTTGGCCATCGCGCCGAGGGCTTCCGCCAGAAAGACATCAACGAAGGGCAGACCTTTACCAGCAAAATTGGAGAGCAGATTCTTCCCTCCTTCATTTCCATCAAGGACGATCCTACCGAATCCACTCTCAACGGCGAGATGCTGCTCGGCAATTATCTATATGACGATGAAGGCGTCCCCGCGCAAGACGTCCAGCTCGTCGACCGTGGCGTCCTGAAAACGTTCCTGATGTCGCGCTCGCCGCTCGTCAATATTCCTCATTCTAACGGCCACGGCCGCCGCCAACTCGGCTACGTTCCCGTCGCGCGCCAGGGCAATCTGATCATTTCCAGCACGCGCACGGAAAGCGATAAGCAGCTCCGCGCGCAGCTCATTGAGCTTGCCAAGCAGCAGGGAAAGCCTTTCGGCCTGCTCATCGACGACATTGCCGGCGGATTCACCTTCACCGGCCGCGCTCAGCCTCAGGCCTTCCAGGTCACGCCGCTCGTCGTCTACAAAGTTTTCACTGACGGCCGTCCAGACCAGCTCGTCCGCGGCGTCAACATCGTGGGCACGCCGCTCGTCTCGCTCACCAAGATCGTCGCCACCGGCGACAAGCAGGAAATCTTCAACGGCTATTGCGGTGCGGAATCCGGCTCCGTTCCCGTTTCCGCTGTCTCACCGGCCATCCTCATCTCCGAAATGGAATTCGCCAAGAAGGAAACCTCCACGGATAAGCCGCCGATCCTTCCTCCGCCGGCGCACGATCCGGAAGCAAAGGGGCAGCAGCCGTGAAGAAATGGATCGTCATCGCCGTCCTCGCTTCCTTGTCCGTGTCGGCGCCTCTTTATGCCCGTGCGCACCGCGCGGCCCCTCCGGCTCAGCAACAGCCTCCGGATAACGACCAGACGATTCACGCCATGCACGACGAGATGCAGCGCTCCATGGCTCGTCTGCGGCTTCCCGGAGTCGACAAACCTTACTTCATCGAGTATCGCCTGCTCGATCTCAACATCCGCGAAATCACCGCCACGTTCGGCGGCCTCGTCTCCTCAACGACGACGAACAATCGCCTCATGAGCGTCGACGTTCGCGTCGGCGACTACCATCTCGACAGCTCCAATTTCATTTCTGAAGACGGCTTCCAAGGCTTTCTCGGCTCGACGGGCCAGGTCGGCATCGACCATGATTACAACTCTCTCCGCCAGGACCTCTGGCTGGCCACGGACCAGGCTTACAAATCCGCCGCCACGCAGATGTCGCTCAAGCAAGCGTTTCTGCGCAGTTTGACGAAGCCGCCCGAAATCGACGATTTTTCCCAGGAACCTGCCGTCGTGAAAGTGGATCCTCGCGTCCTGCCCGACTGGACTTCGCGTAATTGGGAGGAGGAAGCCCGCCAGGCGTCGGCCGCTCTGAAAGACTATCCGCAGCTCTACGGCACGCGCGTCAACTACTACATCATCTACACGACCTACTACCTCATGAACAGCGAAGGCACCACCCTGCGCGTCTCGCACAGCATCGCCGGGATCGAAGCGGCCATGGATACGCAAGCCGACGACGGCATGCCGCTCCACAATTCTTACGCTGTCTATGTCCCGAGTCCGTCGGATTTGCCCGATCCTTCTGTTGTGGCCAAGGGTCTCACTGATGCCGCCGAACAGCTCACACAGCTTCGCAACGCTCCTTTGCTTTCGGACTATACCGGTCCCGTACTGTTCGACGCTCCTGCTGCCGGTTCCCTTCTCGCCCAGGTTCTTCCGGCTTCGCTTTCCGGCGCGAGGCCTCCGCTTTCTATGATGCCCGCTTTCGATGAGCTCCTCCAACGCATGGGAGGAGCGAGCGACTGGTCTGGCCGCATTGGCACGCGCGTTCTGCCCACTTCCGTTTCTCTTTACGACGATCCTTCGGCGACCGAATTCGAAGGCCACCCGCTCCTCGGCGCTTATGAGGTGGATGACGAAGGCGTGAAGGGCGAGCGCGTCTCGATTGTCGAAAACGGATTGCTCAAGGATTTGCTCTTGTCCCGCCGCCCTGGGCCGGATTTTTCCACCTCGAACGGTCACGCCCGTTCCGCCTTGCTTTCCGATACGAAGCCGCTCAGCAGCAATCTCTTTCTCGCGGCCAGCGACGCCCTTGATTCCGCGGCGCTGCACCAGAAATTTATCGAATCGTGCAAGGAAGACGGCCAGTCCTGGTGCCTTGAAATCAAGCGCATGGACAATCCCGCTCTGACGTCCCTCAATCAGCAGGATTTTTCAGATTTTCTCGGCTCGCTTGCTGGCGGGATCTCTTCCGGCGAACGCATTCCGTTGCTCGTCTATCGCGTGTACGTTTCCGACGGTCACGAGGAACTCGTCCGCGGCGGCCATATCGAAGGGCTCACCCTGCGCAATCTGCACAATATGCTCGCTGAGGGCAGCGACTCTTCTGTCTACACCTTCATGCAGAATCCCGCCGGAGGGTTTGCCGGAACCTCTCTTGGGGCGTTCGGCTCGATTCAGGGGGGTATTCCCAGCACCATCGTCACACCCTCCTTGCTGCTCGACGAAGTCGAGGTCCGCGGCTTCCATGGCGAGCCACGCCGCCTTCCCATCGTTTCGGCCCCGCCGCTGCAATAAATTTTTCTTACGGCTGTTTCTCGCCGGACGGCACGACGTTGATGATCGTCAGCTCCGGCCGGCAAAGAAAACGGATCGGCACGATCGATGTTCCGATCCCTCGTGTCACGTACATCTTCGTTCCGTTTTCCTCGTACCAACCGGCCAGAAATCGCCCGCATCCGCGCGGCAGCCAAAGCGGCCGGATAAATGGGATTCGTATCTGCCCGCCGTGCGTATGCCCGGCCAGAGCCAGGTCCACCTTTCCCGCAATCACATCCAGATACGCGGGGGAATGAAACAGCGCAATGGTGTAAACGCCTGCCGGCACGCCCGCCGTCGCCGCATCCAACCGTGCATTGCCCGAATAAGGATCGTCCAGCCCGATGAGCGCCACATCCGGCCGCACCATCGCATTTTGATTCAGCAGCAAGTGCACACCCGCGTCCTTATAAAAGGCTTGCTCGTGGTGCAGCACTCGCAGGTTCTCCCAATTCCCTCGCACCACCCAGACACCAAGAGGCGCATGCAACCTCTCGTACACTTGCTTTGCAATCGAATAGTCTCCGTGAGTGTTGCCCAGCGTGTCGCCAGTCACCACAATCAGGTCGGGCTTTTCCTTCTCCAAAATCCGGAACATCTCTCGCTCGCGCGGCCCGATCAATCGCGCGTGAATGTCGCTCAGCTCGGCGATCTTCAGCGGCGTGGCGACGTTCCCTTCGACCGTCGAGTGCGTAACCTGAATCCAGAATGGCTCGATGAGCAGGCCGTCGAACAGCGCCAGCGCGGCCAATGTAAGAAGGCCTCTCCACACCCATCGCGTCCAGCCCGCGCGGCGCTCTTTCTCCGCCGTCGAAATCACGGCAACGCTTTGTCCCGCTACTGCCATATATCAATCGTCCCTTGAATCTCTGCTTCCTTCAACTCCATTCGATTGCCGCGATTCCTCCCTCCTTGCCCTGCTCAGCGCTCGGCGGCGTTCACCCATTCGGCGGCCCTCCTGCCCCGGCGTATAATCCATCTCCATGTCTTCCGCATTGGACACTGCTTCGCGTGAGAAGCGGCTGGCGGCGCTCTCTTCGGTCGGGTCGGCGATTGTCCTGGTCGGCTTGAAAGCGTTTCTCGCCGTCGTCACCGGCAGCCTTGGCGTTCTGTCTGAGGCTTTGCATTCGATCCTCGACTTCGTCGCCGCCGTCATCACCTATCTTTCCGTCCGTGTTTCCGATAAGCCCGCCGATGCCCAGCATCTGTACGGCCACGGTAAGATCGAAAACTTCTCCGCCTTTGTCGAAACGGCTCTCCTCCTCCTCACGGCGGTCTACATCATCTGGGAAGCGATTCAGCGCCTCTTGTTTCACACGTACCACATGCGCCCCAGCCTGGCAGCCATCTTGATCCTAGTCGCGTGCATGGTTGTGGATGCCTTTCGCGCTCGCTCTCTTCGCCGCATCGCCTCCAAATATCCCAGCGATGCTCTCGAGGCCGACGCCCTCCACTTCTCCACGGACATCTGGAGCACCTTCGTCGTCATTCTCGGGGTCACAGGCGCCTGGGTCGGGATGCGCTTCGGTATCCCGTGGCTCGGTTACCTCGACTCCTTCGCCGCCCTCGCTGTCGCTGGCCTGATCCTCTGGCTCGGCTCGCGCCTGGGAATGCGCACCGTTGATGCTCTGCTGGACGCCGCACCGCACGGCCTGAGCGAACGCATCAGGCACGCTGTCAGCAAAACCCCCGGTGTTCTCGAAACGCAGCGCATCCGTGCACGCCGCGCGGGCCAGCGCTATTTCGTCGATGTCACCATCAGCGTCCCGCGCACCGCCAGCCTTGAGCAAGCGCACGCAACCAGCGAGGAAGTCGAGCGCCGCATCTCCGAAGTTGTTCCTGCCGATGTCGTCGTCCACGTCGAACCTCGCGCGCGCCTAGGCGAACATCTCTTCGAGACCATCCGCGCCCTCGCCCAGCGCCGCGGCCTTGACGTCCATTCGCTTTCCGCCGACCAGTTCGATGGTCATCTCTTCGTCGAGCTTCATCTCGAAGTAAGCGACGCTGCCTCCCTACGGGAAGCCCACCGCCAGGCGACGGACTTGGAGGAGGACATTCGCCGCGCTACTCCGCCGGGCACGCGCGTGAATATCCACATGGAGCCGCTCGGCGTCCGCATCTCCGGCGGCGAAGAAATGCGCGAGCTTTCCCGCTCGGTCCAGGATTTTCTGAATTCACTGCAATCGGAATTTCACGAGCTGGTGAACTGCCATGAAGTCCATGTGCGCAGCGTGGATCACAAAATTCTCGTCTCCTGCCATTGCGCCATGGAAGGAAGCCTGCCTATCACAGACGTTCACGAAGTCACGGGCGCTCTCGAAGACCGCGTCAAGGAACGCTTTCCGCAGATTCTGCGCGTCACGATTCATCCCGAACCCGTGGAAGAAAGCTGATTTCCCCGCGCGAAGGCCTGCGCCCCCAGCGCGATGAGCGCCGGAAAGCACTCCAGCATGTATCGCGGTTCCACCGTTTCAATCTGTGTGAAGAAAAGCGTCCGCACCACGATGAATATCACCAGCAGCGCCCATCCCGCGCGGCCCCGCGATCTCCACATTCCTGCCAGCGCGATTCCCACGTAAAACAGGTTGATCGCGACCATCGCTAGCGTCGTCAGAAAGTCGCCGCGATCGTCTTCCCACTCGCTCGCGATCGGAAAGAAATGCCCGGAGACGGGCAGCAGTGAAACGCGGGGCGTGAACCACAGCGTCAGCGAGCGAAGAAACGGAAGCTCCACCCATCTTCGCAAATGATGCCGGCGATCGCGTTCTCTGGCGATTTCCGCGAACTGGTCGTCCAGGGTTTTGTTCATCGTCAGCGTGTCGTTGTACTGGTCCAGCAGATCGGCAATTCGTTGCTTTTCTTGCGGCGAATCGAATGCGTATGACGGCAAATCGTCGATGTTGATTTCCGCGTCATTGAGATTCCACTGCGTCGTGTAGACGTCGCGGAAACGCCAGAGCCACGAGTTTGTCCACGCATTGAAGCCGATAGCCGTGTATTCGCCTGGCAGTTCGCTGTATCGCGGCGCCAGGAATTGCACCTTGTGCAGCGTGCGCAGGTTGCGCGCCGCCCAGGGCACCAGCGGCAGCACCAGCCCCGCACCCAGCCACACTCCCGCCCGCACCAGCCTTCCCCAATCCTTCGGCTTTCGCCACTTCGCCAGCAGCACGAACCCGCCCGCAAACAGCAGCAGTGGCGTCTCCGGCCGCACCAGCGTCCCGAAGCCCGTTATCAATCCTGCGGCCATCCATCGCATCGGCCGCGCCATCCCCGCCTCGGAGAAATCCGCTTCCAGCGCTCGCCCGCAATCCGTCTCGAGCAGCGCCAGAATGGCCACCGCCGTCAGAAACGTCACCAGCGTTTCCGTCAGCACCACCGCCGTGAAATTCGCTGTAAAGGGACACAGCGCCGCCAACCACAGCGCGGCCAATCCAACCCGCCGCCGCGATTCTCGCGGCGCCATCCACGCCGCAATCGCCGCAATCACGAAGCACGTCACCACATCCAGCACCGCCTGCGCCAGCATCACCGCGTGCGTCGACTGCCCCGCAAACGCGAACACTGCCGCCAGAAACGCCGGGTATCCCGGCACGCGCATGTCCACCGGCGTCAAGTGCCAGTACACCGGGAAGCCGTACACTCCGTGTTTCAGCCAATTCCAGGCCAGCTCGATGTAAAATAGAGAGTCGCCTGTATCGTTTGTGGCGTAGTTCTTTATGAACCACAGCCGCAGCCCCAGCCCTGCGGTTGCCGCCGCGATGATTTGCACGCGAGTCTTAGCTGTGGAGGTCATTGACACCGTCCTGGCGGACGGCTAGCTTGGATTGTCTGAATGCCGGAACGCAAGCCCATTTTCTATGATCAGGATCGCCGGCGTTGGCGCCGTACCCGGCGCGTGCTGGAAATTTCAGGCGGCCTGTTCACCATTCTTCTCGTTATTTTTCTCATCAATGTCGTTCGCAATCCCGACCTTCCTGACATTCTCCGCGCCGATTCCCACGGCGGCCTTCACGCCATTCGCTCGCACACCAAGCTTCGCCCGATCCGCAGCCGCAAACACAAGATCGCCGCTCTCGGCAAATTGCCGCAAAACTACGATCCCCTTCGCGCCGCTTTCTACGTTCCCTATGATCCAAATAGCTTCGCCTCTCTCCAGCTTCACTATCACGATCTTGACGTTCTGATTCCCGAGGAACTTCACACCGTCACTCCCGACGGCTCTCTCGACATCGTCACTCCCGACGGCAAGCTCCATCCCGTCCCGCCCGATGGCCGCCTGAATATCGTCCCGGATCCGAAACTGGCCGATTGGATGGCTTCCAAAGCCGCCGCCGGCATCGAACTGCCCATCATGGGGCTGATGAACAACTCCGATGGCACCACGTTCCAGACCGCTGCCTTGTCTCAAATGATGGCTTCTCCCGCAGCTCGCCAACGCCTGATTCAAACCGCTGTCGAGTACGCGGTGGTCGAGCATCACGTTGGCCTCGTTCTCGATTTTGAAAGCATCCCCGACGTGGACCAGCCCAACTTTACTCGATTCGTCGAAGAGCTTGGCAAAGCGCTTCACGCGCAAAACATGAAATTGATGGTCGCGCTTCCCGCCGCCGACTGGAGCTACGACTACAAGTCGATCTCCGAACATTGCGACGCCATCATCCTGATGAACTACGACCAGCACTGGCAGACTTCGCCTCCCGGCCCCATCGCCGCCCAGGACTGGTTTGTCCGCAACATTCAAAACATCGTCAAAATCGTTCCTCCGGACAAAATCGTAATGGGGATTGCCAACTACGGCTACGATTGGCCTGCCAAGACCAAGGCCGACCCGCACCCCGTCGCCGAACCGGTCACATTTCAGGAAGGCATCACCACCGCCGATGAATCCGGCTCCGACATCGACTTCGATTCCGACTCGCTCAACCTCGACTATTCCTACTCCGATGAAAACGGCGTCGTCCACACAGTCTGGATGCTCGATGGCCTCACGGCCTACAACGAACTCCGCTCCTCCGAACGCGCCGGCGTTCGCGGCACGGCTCTTTTTCGCCTCGGCGAAGAGGATCCCTCCATCTGGCCCATCTGGGATGCCACACATCCCAACGACGAAATCCGCGCCAAGGTCGAGGATGTCCCTCCCGGCTACGATCTGATCCTCGAAGGCAGCGGCGATATCTGGCGCATCGTCGCCACGCCGCAGGATGGCCGCCGCTCCTTCAAATACGATCCTTCCACCGACCTCTTCACCGAAGAATCCTTCGACAGCTATCCCACCACCTGGCGGATCGATCAAATGGGAGCCAAACCCAAAGAACTCGCGCTCACCTTTGACGATGGTCCCGACGCCGAATGGACGCCCAAGATTCTGGACGTCCTCCATCAGAAAGGCGCTCCCGCCTGCTTTTTTGTGATTGGCGAGGAAGCCACGCAGAACAGCAGCATCCTGAAGCGCACCTATAGCCTCGGCAACGAGATCGGCAATCACACCTTCACGCATCCCGATTTTGAAGCCGTCTCCAAAGACAACATCCAGATTCAGCTCAATCTCACCGAGCTTTTCCTGGAAAGCGCCCTCGGTGTGAAGACTCACCTCTTCCGCCCGCCCTACGGCATCGATCACCAGCCGGAAACGGCCAGTGAAATCCAGATGCTCCCTGTCCCGCAGTCGATGGGCTATATCCTGGTCGGCGGGCGCATCGATCCTCACGATTGGGGCGAAGTCGATAATGTTCCTCCGCCTCCCGCGGATGTCATCGTCCAACGCGTTCTCACCGACGCCGAATCGGGCAAAGGCAACATCATTCTCCTTCACGATGGCGGCGGAAACCGCAGCCAGACCGTCGAAGCTTTGCCCCAAATCATCGACCAGCTTCGCGCCAAGGGCTATCAGTTCGTTTCCGTATCCGATTTGCTTGATCAAACGCGCGCCCAGGTCATGCCACCCCTCACTCACCGCGAGTGGCTCTTCGTCCGCGCCGACGCCTTTATTTTTGAAACATTCAGTTGGTTCCGCTGGGGAATCGCCTTCATTTTCGTCGCGGGAATTTTGCTGGTCAGCGGCCGCGCCCTGGTGATTGGGCTTCTCGCGCTGGCGGAAAAGCTGCGCCCCAATCCCAAAGATCATCCCGAATACAAGCCCCTCGCAACGGTTTTGATTCCTGCCTACAACGAGGAATCCGTCATCCTCGACACACTTCGCTCCGTCCTCGCTTCCGACTATCCCCACCTCGACATCATCGTCGTCGACGATGGTTCCACGGATCGCACCGCCGAACTCGTCCGCGCCAATTATGGCCGCGACCCGCGCGTCCGCCTGATTCTCCAGCCGAATCGCGGCAAGCCCGCGGCGCTCAACAACGGCCTCTCCGAAGCCAAAGGTGAAGTCGTCGTCTCGATCGATGCCGACACTATGGTTGATCCCGAAGCCATCTCGCGCCTGATTCGCCATTTTGCCAATCCCAAAATCGGCGCCGTCGCCGGCAACGTCAAAGTCATGAACCGCAATTCCTGGCTCACTCGCTGGCAGGCTCTCGAATACATCACCAGCCAGAACCTCGAAAAGCGCGCCTTCGATCTCCTGAATTGCATTCCCGTCGTTCCCGGCGCTGCGGGCGCCTGGCGCACGGATCTGCTCCGCAGCCACGGCGGCTTTTCCGGCGACACCGTAGCGGAAGACACCGACCTGACTCTCACGATTCGCCGCGAAGGCTGGAAAATTGTCTACGACGAATACGCCGTCGGCCGCACCGAAGTCCCCGACACCATCGACGCTCTCGTCCGCCAGCGTTTCCGCTGGACCTTCGGCACGCTCCAGGCCGTTTGGAAGCACCGCGACACCGTCGGCAAGCCCAAGTACGGCACGCTCGGCTGGATCGCCATTCCCAATATCTTCCTCTTTCAGATTTTGTTGCCTCTCGTCTCGCCCGTCATCGACCTGCTCTTCCTTCTCTCGATTGCGCTCTGGGGCCTCGCCCAGCTTCGCATCGCCCATCTGCCACAGCTCTGGACTCTTCAGGACGTCGAACGCTCTCTGATTTTCTTCGCCGTTTTCATGATTATCGACCTGTTCACCTGCGTCGTTGCCTTCGCCCTCGAAAAGGACGAGGACTGGACTCTTCTTGCACCTCTTCTCATCCAGCGCTTCTATTACCGCCAGATGATGTACTTCGTCCTCTTCCGCGCGCTCAAGGAAGCCGTGCAAGGCCGTCCTGTCGGCTGGCGCGGCGTCGAACCGCAAGTTCCCGCTCCCGCCGTCCAGAATTAGAGAATATGCTCGCGCAGCGTGCAGATTTGCGGACGAAGCATCCCGTTTCGCTCTCTTCTCATCTCATGCGGCTGGGATTCGGGTTCGATTTTCTTCGCCTCTCGGGAGGATTGCCATGAATGTTGAGGATTTCCGCACGCTCTACGACTACAACACCTGGGCCAACCACCGCACTCTCGACGCCTGCGCCGCGCTCACCGATGAGCAGTTCACCCGCGATCTCGGCTCCAGTTTTCGTTCCGTACGCGACACGCTCGTCCACATCTGCCTGGTCGAGTTCATCTGGCTCGAGCGCTGGCACGGCCGTTCGCCTTCCTCCTACACCCCCTCCACCGAGTTTCCCGCCCTCTCTTCCGTTCGCGCCCATTGGAATGAAATCGAGCGCAATCTTCACGACTACATCGCCTCGCTCACACCCGCCGACCTCGATCGCGTGATTGCTCACAAAACCATGGCTGGCGTTTCCCAGGCGCAGCCGCTCCGCCAGATGCTCCAGCATCTGGTCAACCACGGCTCGTATCATCGCGGGCAGGTTTCGACACTTCTCCGCCAGCTCGGCGCGAAGCCGGCCCCTACGGATTTGATTTTGTTTTATCGGGAACAGGCGGCCGTGGCCGGATAGACCAGCCGCCTCTTTTCTAGGAAACTGGCGTTCCCACGGCTGCTGATTCCGCTTCCTGAATCGTCGCTAGCACTTCCGCCGCGTGCCCTTTGGCCGTGACGTTGTCCCAGGTCTTCCGGATTTTTCCGTCCGGCCCGATCCAGAACGTCATCCGCACAATCCCCAGGAACGATTTGCCCAGAAAACTCTTCATCCGCCGCGCGCCGTACGCCTCAATCACCTGGAACTCCGTATCGGCCAGCAACGGAAAATTCAGCTTGTGCTTCACCTTGAATTTCGTCTGTGCTTCCGCGGAATCGCCGCTGCATCCGACGATCGACGTATTCACTGCTTCGAACTGTTCGATGGCGTCGCGAAACTCGGACGCTTCGTTCGTTCAACCCGGTGTGTTCGCCTTCGGATAAAAATACAGAATCAGGTTTTTCCCCCGGTAGTCGTTCAGCGACACGGGCCGTCCGTTGTCCGCCGGCACCTTGAAATCCGGCGCTGTGTCTCCCGCATTCAACATCGTGTCTCTCCCGTCATCGAGTCTTTCCTCCTCACGCTTCCGCAAGCACTTTTTTCAGCGTCTCGTTCACCACTTGTGGATTCGCCTGCCCCTTCGTTTCGCGCATTACCTGGCCCACGAAAAACTTGAATACTCCTTCGTTCCCCGCTCGATACTTCGCCACATTATCGGGATTCTTTCCAATAACCACCCTAGCTACCCGTTCGATCTCCGTGCTGTCAAAAATCTGTGCGAGTCCTTCCGTCGCGACAACTTCATCGACTGATTTCCCAGTCTCAAACATTACAGCAAAGATCTTCTTGGCCATGGCCGTCGTAATCTGCCCACTCTCCACCTTCTCGATGAGCTGAGCCAGTTCCGGTGGAGTCAACGCCTTCGGAAAGTCCTGAAGATGCTTTAATTCTCTTAAGTTTTTTCCTCGCTCTTTTAATCTTCGCAGTAGCTCCACCGACACCCAATTCGCTGCCGGCTTCGCCGGCGCTCCCGCCTTTACCACTGCCTCGAAATAATCCGCCAGCGCGCGCGTCGCCGTCAGCACTCCCGCATCGTATGGCGTCAAGCCGTATGCGCTCTCAAACCGCTCGCGCTTTGCATCCGGCAGCTCCGTCATTTCCTGGCGCACATGCGCCACCAGCTCGGCCGTAGCCGCCACGGGCAGCAAGTCCGGGTCCGGAAAATACCTGTAGTCGTGCGCGAATTCTTTCGAACGCATCGGCTCGGTCCGCCCGCCCGCTACGTTCCACAGCCGCGTCTCCTGCGAAATCTTCCCGCCGCCTTCGATCACGCCGACTTGTCGCTCGATTTCGTATTCCAGCGCGTGCGCCAGGTAGCGGAACGAATTCAGGTTCTTCACCTCCACCTTCGTCCCAAATTGCTCCGCGCCCCGCTTTCGCACGCTCACGTTCGCGTCGCAACGCAGCGAGCCCTCCTCCATGTTGCAGTCGCTCACGTCCGTATATTCCAGCACCTGCTTCAGCGTGTACAAATACTCATACGCCTCTCCGGGCGTCCGTATATCAGGCTCCGACACGATTTCCACCAGCGGCACGCCGCACCGGTTGTAATCGATGTAGCTCCACTTGTCGGAATCGGCGAACCCTTCGTGCAGGTTTTTTGCGGCGTCTTCTTCCATGTGCAGCCGCGTGATGCCAATCCGCTTCACTCCGCCGTCGAGCGTGATCGACAAGTATCCATCCGTCGCCAGCGGCAGCTCGTATTGGGAGATTTGATAGCCTTTCGGCAGGTCAGGATAGAAATAATTCTTACGCGCGAACACCGACCGCTCGTGAACCTTGCAGTGCAGCGCCAGTGACGCTCGAATTGCCAGCTCCAGCGCCCGCCGGTTGAATACCGGCAGAGCTCCTGGCAATCCCAGGCACACCGGACATGTATTCGCGTTCGGCGCGTCGCCGAATTTCGTCGAGCAGCCGCAGAACGCTTTCGTCCGCGTCTGCAATTGCGCGTGCACTTCGAGCCCGATCACTGGCTCGTATCGTGCGATCACTTCCGGCGCCACGCGCGCCACATCTTGTGCCGTTCGGTTCATGGGAGCCATGTATTATAACACTCACACACGCTCCGCTATTCCCGTGCGTCGAGCTGCTCGCCTTATTCAGGATGGTATGTGTGCGATCACGCGGCAGCCGCGTGCCACCTACTCCTTTCCTCCCCACACATACTTCACGCCAAGCCGGTAATTCCTCCCCAGCGCCGGATACCC
Source organism: Candidatus Acidiferrum sp. (assembly GCA_035524135.1). Classification (GTDB taxonomy): domain Bacteria; phylum Acidobacteriota; class Terriglobia; order Acidiferrales; family UBA7541; genus Palsa-295. The sequence continues at coordinate 17,824 of DATKPM010000109.1, forward strand.
CACCGCATCCTGATACTGCCGATCGAACAAATTCTGCACCTGCGCCGTCAGCGTTAACCCGTAATGGAGCGGAACGCTCGCCGCTGTGTCCCACCTCACGTAGCTCGGATTACTCGTGATGCCGTAGCCCTCGAAATCGCTGTCCGCCCGCCTTCCCACGTATGTCCCGGAAAAATTGAAATTGAAATATCGCACGTGCGTGTTGGCCATCAGAAATGCCGAATGCAGCGGCCTCTTCAGCAACCGGTTTCCCTGAATCTGTGCCGGGTCGGTGGCATTCGGCGACTTCAGCACCTTCGAGTCGTCGTAGGTATATTGCCCGGAAATCATCAGCCAGTTCGTCGCCTTGATTTCGAATTTCGAAAACGCTCCGTTCGCACGCGCCAGATCCGAATTGAAGAAACTTCCTCCATACGCCGGGCAATTTGGATTCAGAGCGGTGAAATCGAAGCTCACGATGTTGTGAAACTGATTGAAAAATGCTGTCGTAGACCAATGGATTCGGTTTCCCGCCAGGGTCTGGTCGAATCCCGCATCCACGGTCCGCGCCTCTTCCGGCTCCAGTTGCGGGCTGCAATCCGCCGGGAGCAGCTCCGGCTCGGAAATTCCTTTTCCATACGACGCCCGCAGCTTCGTGTCGCCCCAGAACCCGTTCCCGTAATGCAAGGCGTAGGCGAGTCCCACGCGCGGCACGAATCGCGTCCCGAAAAATTGGTTTCCCTCCATTCGCCCTCCGGCCGTCGCGGTCAGCCTCGTCGCCAGCTGGTAATGTAGCTCGATATATCCCGCCTGGTTGGTCCGTCCCGTCGCCCCGCCGTTTTCCACTTCAAAGTAATAGCCCGCCGTCACGCCACCGTGCGGAAACGCATACGATACCTGCTCGTCCAGCCCCGCGCGATTGAACTGGCTCACGTATGGCGGACCGAATTCCGGCGTATCCTCGATTTCGAAGTCCCGGTTCTCGAATCCCATCAAATGATTCGCCAGGTTCGGCGACATCGCGTAATCCCACGTCAGCCCGCTCGAAAAATCGTGCAGCACAGTGTGCTGCCCCGGTTCCACCACCGGCGGGTCAAGCGCCGACTGTCCGTACTGCCCCGCGTCGCTCGAGCTGTTCCGCACCGTCAGCCGGAGCGTGTTCGTGTCTGAAAACTTGTAGCCGAAATTTCCCGACAGCGTCGTGTCCCGGAAATAATCGTCCGGCCCTTGCCCGTTGCTCCCAAAATAGGCCGCTGTCGCCGAGTAGTCGAACGCGCCGAGTTCGCCGCTTAGTTGCCCTCCGCCGTGCCCCGTGTCGAATGTTCCGCCGTCGCCTTCCAGCTCCAGTACGGGCGTGCGCGTGCTGCCCCGGTGCGTGAAAATCTGCATCACGCCCGACATCGCGTCCGACCCATAAAGCGCGCTCGACGCTCCATGCACCACTTCCACCTTGTCCACGCCGTCCAGCGCGAAGTTTGAGAAATCGATTGCCACACCCGGCTGGTTCGTCGGCACGCCGTCGATCAGCACCTTCGTGTAATACGAATTTCCACCGTCGAGGAAAAACGACGTGCTCCCGCCCATCGGCCCCAATTGCGAAATGCTCGCGCCCGGCAGCGACTGATAGGCCGGGGTCAGCCAGATTTGTTGTCGCTGGTTGAAATCGTCTCGCGTCAGGATGTCCACCGGCGAAACGGTTTCCGCCAGCGTCGTCGGCTCCGCCGTCGCCGACACCACTACGTTCGATGAGAGCGTTTCCAATGCCAGCCGGACGTCCCACGTTCTCGTTTCGCCGGCGGCAAGTGAGAATTCCTGCTCCGCAGTGTGAAATGACGCGTGTTCGACGCGCACCGTGTAATTTCCCGCCGCCAGGGCCAGTGAAAAGCGCCCGTCCGCGCCGCTCGTCGCCGTGGCCGTCGCGCTCGTGCTTCCCGCCGCGGTCGCGGTCACGCGCGCATCCGCCACTGCCGCTCCGCTCGGATCGGTAAGGGCTCCTTGCAAAGTCGCCGTTGCTTGCTTTTGATTTGTCTGGGAAAAAGCGGAAAGGGGTAGAGTCAAGAGAAGCAGAAATACCAGCCCGTGGAGTTTCATCTTGTCCTCCTCTCCCTCTCGCGCGGGAGCTGAAGGTTGTCCGGACAAGCGCACACATTGCAGTCCTGTCCGGATTGAGACTCCGCCGGTCTCCTGGCTTCGGCGAATCGCTTCGTTACTCTGGCAAACGCATGCCGGATCGCGAAGCAGCAGCACGGCCTTCCCATTCCTGGCCCTGAAATCAGCCGTCGGAACAGTGACTCGCGCCTGAAATTTTTTCGCCTTACAGTCGCGCGGCGGCGACGGATTTTCACCGTCTTCCCGTGCGCGGAGTCTCAGGTGATTGTCTACGGCGCACCCGCTCTCGCGTCGCGCCGCTTGCAGAGACTTTCGCCTCCGCGAATTTGCGAATTCAATCTCGCGCTACCGCCCGCCTCGGAGCATCACGCGCGGCCGCCCGTTGGGCCGCAGCTCCACGTCCAGCGGCGCCTCGAACACTTCCTCGAGCGTTTCCCGGTCGTATACTTCCGCCGGAGTTCCCGCCCGCAGCGGCTTGCCTTTGTGAAGCAGCACAATCCGGTCGGAAAATTCCGCCGCCAGGTTCAGCTCGTGCGTCACCACGATCACCGTGTACTTGCTTTCGAGCGCCAGCTTCTGCAACCGCCGCAACAATTCCACTTTTCCGCCGATATCCAGATGCTGCGTCGGCTCGTCGAGAAGCAACAGCGACGGCTGCTGCGCCAGCGCCCTCGCGAGAATCACGCGCTGCTTTTCTCCGCCCGACAGGCTGTCCATCCAGCGCTCTCGCAGCGTGTCCGCGCCAACCTGCGCCAGCGCATTCGCGGCAAACAGCGAGTCCTCATCCGATTCAAATCGCAGCCGCTTCCCGTAGGGATACCTCCCCTGCAGCACGTATTCCCACACGCGCAGCGGAAACAGCAGCTCGCTTTCCTGCGCCACCAGCGCGATTCTTTGCGCCCGCGCGCGCGGATCGAGTTCGCTCACTTCCTGCCCGTCTACTTCCACGCGCCCCGAAAGCGGCTTGATCAACCCTGCCATCAATTTCAGCAGCGTCGATTTTCCGCTCGCGTTCGGCCCCAGGATTGCCACCAGCTCCCGCGCCTGTGCTTCGAACGTCGCCGGGCCCAGCGTAAACGTCGGCGCCGCGCGGTCCGTCGCCGAATAGGCGTAGCTCACCTGCTCCACCTTGATTCGCGGAGCCGCCATCGTCGCCGTCGCCGATCCCCGCTCGCTCATTTCCCGATTCACCGTCGCGCTCACCGCACACTTCGCCTCATCAAATAAATGAACACCGGCGCTCCCGCGAGCGCCGTCATCGCGCCCACCGGCAATTCCGTCGGTGCCACCACGGTTCGCCCGATCGTGTCCGCCAGAACGATCGCAATGGCGCCGCCCAGCGCCGAGGTCGGCAGAAGCAGGCGGTAGTCGGTCCCAAACAGCATGCGAATAGCGTGCGGGATCAGCAGTCCCACGTAGCCGATCGCTCCGCTCACCGACACCGCCAGCCCCGTCAGCAGCGATGCCGACACGTATACCACCAGCTTCACGCGATTGACGTTCACGCCCAGGTGCCGCGCCTCTTGCTCGCCGGAAAGAATCAAATTCAAATCCGTTGACGTTGTGTACATCGCGCCCGCGGACAAAAAGAAAATCGTAAACAGAAATGCAAACCACGCCGGCACGTTCGTCGTTGGCGGCGACGTGGTCAAATCGCCCATCAGCCAAAAGGCCATCCCGCGCAAGTCCCGCCCCGGCAGCATCGTCATCACGAACATGATGATGGCGGAAAGAAACGACGCCGCCACAATGCCGGCAAGCAGCAGCGTGGCGCTGTCCAGATGCCCTCCGCGCCGCCCAAGAAAAAACACGGCTGCAATCGTCACCGCGGCACCCAAAAACGACGCCAGTTGGATCGCCCCCGGCACGTGCGGTGTCAGTAGCAAACTCAAAATCGCGCCGAGCGCCGCGCCGCTCGATACTCCCAGCACGTACGGATCGGCCAGCGGATTTCGCAGCAGCGCCTGAAATCCCGCACCCGCCACCGACAGCGACGCGCCTACCAGAATCGCCAGTGCAATT
>DATKPM010000110.1:0-30152 GCA_035524135.1 Candidatus Acidiferrum sp.
CAGATCCGTCTGGCGCGAAAGGAAAGCAGGAATTTGCAGCACGTCGCAAATCTCCGCTGCCGCGGCAGCCTGCGACACCTCGTGAACATCACTCAAAATAGGAAGGCCCGTGCGCTGCTTGACTTTTCCGAGGATGCGGAGGCCTTCTTTGAGCCCCACACCGCGAAACGATTTGGCCGAGGAACGGTTTGCCTTGTCATACGATGCCTTGAAAATCAGCGGGAGCTGAAGCTCGCCGGCGATTTCCGCCAGCCGCCCGGCCATCGTCGTCGCGCGCTCTTCCGATTCGATCACGCACGGCCCGGCGATCAGGAACAACGGCTGGCCTCCGCCGACGCGGAAACTCCCGACTTCAAAATTGTGCATTGCGCCCATCGAACCTGCACCGCCCCGTCTGTTTGTCAGTAAGCTGCCCCAAGGCCCGCGCCACAGCGCACGAAGAAGCCTTCTCTGCTATGAGCCTATGCAAATACTACTGGCTTTTCAACTCGGAAGCGCGTGCTGTCGTTTCAAGCAAGAACGGATACACATGAAGCAAACGATCTGGCCGCGGATTTAACCGGCGTTCGCAAAGGGGTTTTCAATTTTTATTCCACGAATCGACTGTCCTGCATTCAGGTCTTCTGAGAGGATTCTTGCCGCGCCGGACCTAGTAGCAGAGGCAATCACCAGGGCATCCCAGAAACCTATTCTCGCCTCATCTTCGGCCCGAAAAGCGTCTGCCACATCCTCGATTGCCGGTGGAATACACCAGGTTTTGTATGCTGCAACCACGGCGCGAGCGGATGCCGTGGAAAGGGGGACTGCAATCTTCCTCGTCGCGTTCACATAGAATTCCTGCAGCACCTGCACGCTCAGAAGGCCAGACCGCTCATCCCAAAGGTCTCCGATGATCTCCCGGGCGATTTCCCGCTTCGCCCCCGCCTCACTGTCATGAGCGTATATCAGAACATTTGTGTCCACAAATGTCCTACCGCTCATGCCACTCCTCACGGCGCGAGCGAATAGCTCCGCCCATGGCAAATCCCTCTTCGAGCAGCGCTAGCGCCGCTTGCCGGGATCGTTCATAGGCTTCGTCCTCACCCACAAGGAACTCTATCTGCTCTTCGAGGAGGCCACTAATCGAAGTACCCTTGCGTGCCGCCAGAACCCTTGCTTTGAGAAGCGTCTGCCGCTGAAGGCTCACGGTAACATTCTGCTTGTTTCTCATGTTAGGCCTCCATTCCCTGGAGTTACACGCGCCACACGTGCAACACGTGTGGCGCGTGCATATTATGGCGCAAGATAACTTTCGCTTCAAGGGGTTCCGAAATGGAAGGCGTTATTGGCGTTACCAGTTAATCCGTTGCGGAAGACTCGGCAGACGCTGGAGCAGTTGCGGATGCAGGCGTTGGAATCGCCGGAAGGTGCGACTTTGCTGCCGTGTCGCCGGCTCCGAGGCGAGCGCGGCGGTGATCCAAAGAGGCGTGGATGAATGCGGCAAACAGCGGATGCGGCACCATCGGCTTCGACTTGAATTCCGGGTGGAACTGGCATCCGAGGAACCAGGGATGGTCTGGGACTTCGACGATTTCCACATACACTCCGTCGGGGGTCCGCCCGGTAATTTTGAATCCCGCTCTTGTCAAAGAATCCTGAAATTCGCAGTTGAATTCGTAGCGGTGGCGATGGCGCTCGGAAATTTCAAGCGTTCCATAGGCGCGATGCGCAAACGAACCCGGTTCGAGTCTGCACGGCCAGGCACCCAGTCGCATCGTCCCGCCCATCTCGTCCACGCCGAGAAGTTCGCGCAGCTTGTAAATCACGCGATTGGGCGTCGCGGGATCGAATTCCGTGCTGTCGGCTGTAGCGATGCCCGCAGCGCGGCGCGCGTATTCGATGGTGGCGCACTGCATGCCCAGGCAGATGCCAAAAAAAGGAACGCGCTTCTCGCGCGCATAGGTGATCGCGTAGACCATTCCCTGAATGCCGCGCTTGCCGAATCCGCCCGGCACCAGAACTCCGTCTGCATGCCGCAGGCGGCGTTCCGCGTTTTCAAGCGAATCGATCTCCTCGGCTTCGATCCATTCGATCACCACGCGCTGGCGGTTCGCGAGCCCGCCGTGCACCAGCGCCTCGCGCAAACTCTTGTACGCGTCTTCCAACTGGACATATTTGCCGACGACGCAGATGCGGACTTCACCTTGCGGGTGTTCGAGCGTTTCGAGCATAGCGAGCCAGCGCGAAAGGTCGCGCGGCGGCGCCTCGATATGCAACAAGCGCAGAATTTGCTCGTCGAGCCCTTCGGACGCCAGCGACATCGGCACTTCGTAGATGTTGCTCACATCCGGAGCGGAAATCACAGACTGTTCCGCGACGTTGCAGAACAGGGCAATCTTGCTCTTCAACTCCGCGCCGAGCATCCGGTCGCTGCGGCAAATCAAAATATCCGGCTGGATGCCGATGCTCAGCAGCTCTTTCACGCTGTGCTGGGTCGGTTTGGTCTTCAGTTCGCCCGCAGTTGGAATAAAGGGTACCAGCGTGAGGTGGAGGAAAATGACATTGTCCGCACCCAGTTCGAGGCGCATCTGGCGGATCGCTTCGAGAAACGGCAGCGACTCGATGTCGCCCACCGTCCCGCCGATTTCGACGATCACCACATCCACGCCGCTTGACACTTTCCGGAATGCCGACTTGATCTCGTCGGTGACGTGCGGAATCACCTGCACGGTTTTTCCCAGGTAATCGCCGCGGCGCTCTTTGGTGATAATCGATTCGTAGATGCGCCCGGTGGTCCAGTTATTGTCGCGCGTCAGATTGGCAGAGGTGAACCGCTCGTAGTGGCCTAGGTCGAGATCCGTTTCGGCGCCGTCGTCCGTGACAAACACTTCGCCGTGCTGATAGGGAGACATCGTGCCGGGATCGACGTTCAGGTAGGGATCGCACTTCTGGATGGCAATCTTCAGGCCGCGACTTTCGAGGAGGCATCCAATCGAAGCCGCCGCCACACCTTTTCCGAGAGAAGAAACCACGCCGCCCGTAACAAAGATGTACTTCGGGCCGGTCCGCAAGGTGGCTCGATTTCCTCCGATGGAATCGGCGTACCATTCATTATCGGGGCAACGCGCTTCTAAGTCAAATCACGATTTTACATCTGCGGCATTTTCTCCATGGATGCCGCCGGTGATTCTTATCGCTTTCTCTTCACGGAATAGCGCTTCCGCCCTTGACGCGAGACCTCTGCGAACGTATATAGGCTTGGCGCTTCGCGGCGCCTTTCATCATTCCGCTTCACGCTGGTTTCCGGGGGAGGAATTTCATGCCTCGACGTTCTCTTTTTTCCATTTTCGCCGTTTTTGGAGTCGTTGCCGCGGCCATTCTGCTGTTCGCGGCGCGCGGCCGCGCGCAGTATGAACACATGACGGGTTCTCTCGCCCAATACGAACTCACCAAAGGTTACCGCCACTGGTATCACGTCCGCAGCATGGTCGTGTACGACAAGACGAGCCCGCTCTTCGACGACTTCGCCGGCCTCCACGACGTCTACGTCAACGAACCCGGCTACAAACCTCTGCGCACCGGTGGCAAATTCCCCGACGGCACCGTCTTCGTCTTCGACCTGTTCGATCTCGATTCGCAGCCCGGCTCCTACGCGCCTGGAAAGCGCAAGGCACTCGCCGTGATGGCCAAGGATTCGAAAAATCATGCGGACACAGGCGGCTGGGCCTTTTATCTTTTCGATCAGGGCAATCCGTCGAGGCAAGTGGTGAAGGACGCGAAGACGGAATGTTATTCGTGCCATGAGCAGCAGCACGGCACCGATTCCGTTTTCTCGAACTGGATTCCCTAGAGGACGCCTGGGGCAGCGACACGACGGCACACGCGGGGAGCGTTACGCCATTCCGCGTTCCTGAATGATTTTCTCGACGCGCTCGACGTCGGCGGGAACGTCCACGCTGACGGCTTCATATTCCGTCTCGACGGCCCGGATGCGAAATCCGTTTTCTAGCCAACGCAACTGCTCGAGCTGTTCCACGTGCTCGAGCTCCCCCGGCGGCAGCGTGGGAAATTCGAGCAAAGCGGCGCGGCGAAAACCATAGATCCCGATGTGCTTCCAGTGGCGCGCGGAAACGGTGGCGCCGGTGTCGCGAACCCACGGGATGGGCGCGCGCGAAAAATAGAGGGCGTTCCCGTCAAAATCGAGCACTGCTTTCACCACATTCGGATCGACGATATCGTTCTTGTGCGTAATCGCGGCGATGGGCGTCGCAATCGTCGCGCTTTCGTCCTCGAGCAGCGCATTGGCCACAGCATCAATCGTTGCCGGATCGACTAGCGGCTCGTCGCCCTGCACGTTTACATAGACTTCGGCATGGATGTGTGCCGCCACCTCTGCGACCCGGTCCGTGCCCGTTCGGTGATCGCTCCGGGTGAGCAAACCTTCTCCGCCGAACCTCTTCACCGCTTCGACGATTCTTGCGTCGTCGGTCGCCACAACCACGCGGGACGCTGTTGCAGACTTGCGCGCCTGTTCGTACACGCGCTCGATCATCGATTTCCCGGCGATGGGCGCCAGTGGTTTTCCGGGAAATCGCACCGAAGCGTGGCGCGCGGGGATGACGACAAGCACTCGAAGAGGAGAAGTAGCGGTCATGGGCGGAAGCCGTTCACGGTGCGGGAAATCTTAGCATGTCGGCGAAGAAATCGCGGCGATGTCACAACTCTGTCAAATGTTCAAGGCGGCACTTGATTTGAACTCTTCCGGTGCTAGAATCCCGCCTAGAAGCGTTGGCGGTGAGAGCCGGCCGCCTTTGGGGGACCCGTGAAAGACCGCTCCATGCAGCCAGGTGTTTCGAGGCTGAGCCTGAGCGGTTTTGCGGTTCTGGCGCTTGTTTTTTGGCTTGCCATTCCCTCTGCGGCGCATGCGCAGGATGTTGTCAACGGCCCCACGCCACCCCCTCCTCCGCCGCAATCCTCCAAACAGGCGCACCAGCACGCCCTCGAGACCGAAACCGAGCTGACGCTCGTGCCCGTCACCGTCACCGACCCCATGGGCCGCATCGTGACGGGGCTTGAACAGGACAATTTCCGTGTGTTCGAGGACAACGTCGAGCAGGAAATCGTGAAATTCGAAAGCGAAGACGTGCCGATCTCCATCGGTGTGATTTTCGATATGAGCGGCAGCATGGCGGACAAGGTGGAAAAGTCGCGCATGGCCGCAGTGCAATTCTTCCGCACGTCGAACCCGGAGGATGAGTTTTTCCTCGTGAATTTCAACGATCGCGCGCAGCTCGTCAGCCAGTTCACCAGCAGCGTTGACGATCTGCAAAACCGCCTGATGTTTACCTCTGCGCACGGCATGACGGCGCTGCTCGACGGAATCTATCTCGGCCTCAGCCAGATGAAAGAAGCACACAACACAAAGAAAGCTTTGCTCATCATATCCGACGGAGGCGATAATCATAGCCGCTACACGGAGTTGGACATCCGGAACTTCGTCCGCGAATCGGATGTTCAAATCTACGCGATCGGATTGTACGAAGCGGATGGCGGCCCGACTCCGGAAGAGCGCCTCGGCCCCGAACTCTTGAACGAGCTGACGTCAATGACCGGCGGCCGCACGTTTCCGGCGGCTTCGGTGAACGATCTGGCGGACATCGCAACAAAAATCAGCATGGAGTTGCGAAATCAATATGTCATCGGATACCGTCCGAGCGATCGCCAGCACGACGGGCGCTGGCGCAAAATCAAGATCAAGCTTCGCCCGCCGAAAGGGCTTCCTCCACTCACCGTCACCGCGCGCAGTGGATACTACGCGCCAGGCCACTGACCGTTTCTCTTTCCTCCGCGCGACAGCGCTGGTTTTTCTCGCTGCGATTTTCACCGTCCTCCCCTTGAACGCCCAGCAGTCGCCGGTGAATCCTCCGCCGCCTCCTGGCTATGCGTCCCCGCAATCCCAGAAGCCTTCCGATCACTCGATCAAATCGCGAGTAGACCTCGTCGTCCTGCATGTGTCCGTCGACGACTCGCGCGGGCAATTTTTTCCGGGCCTTACGGCCGGAAATTTCCGCGTGTTCGAGGACCGCGTCGAGCAGAACATCTCCGTCTTTTCTCACGACGATGTTCCCGTAACGATGGGCTTGGTGATCGACAACAGCGGCAGCATGCGTGACAAGCGCCCCGAGGTGAACGCCGCAGCCTTGACATTCGTTGAGACCAGCAACCCGCAGGACGAGGCGTTTGTCGTCAATTTCAACGATGAGTTTTATCTCGACACCGAAGACGACTTCACCAGCAACCGCGAAGAATTGAAACAGGCGCTTTCGCGCATCGACTCGCGCGGCAGCACGGCTCTCTACGACGCCATCGTCGGCTCGCTGGACCATCTGAAGAAGGGGCACAAGGACAAGCGCGTGTTGCTCGTCATCACCGACGGCGAAGACGACGCCAGCCAGATGACCCTGCCGGAAACGATGCGCGTCGCCGAGGAATCGAATGCCGCCATCTATGCCATCGGCATCTATAGCGCCGACGACCGCAAGCACGACAAGCGCGAAGTGCGCCACGCCGTCAAGGCGCTCACGGAACTCACCGAAGCTACCGGAGGGAAAGCTTATTTCCCAGACAGCGTCGACCAGGTGGAGGCCATTTGCACGCAGGTCGCCCACGACATCCGCAACCAGTATCTGCTCGGCTACTACCCCACCAACACGGCGCAGGACGGCACCTATCGCAGCGTGTTGGTCCAGCTCACGCCTCCTCGTGGAGCCGGCAAATTGACGGTCCGCACCCGTGCCGGCTATTACGCGCCCAAGGCTGCGCCCGGAGCCACCGCCGGCAATTAGCTCGTTCGTCTTTCCTTCCAGCTTTTGGGAATTTCGCTCAGAAAACTCGTTCCGTGAGGTATCGCTCCGCCGAAATTCTCCGCCACTGTCTGTCCCATGTCCGCGAGTGTCGCGCGCGTCCCAAGGTTCGCGCCACTCGTGGCGCTGGGCGTGAATGCAAGAATCGGCACGTATTCCCGCGAATGATCTGTAGTGGGGTTCACAGGATCGGGATCGCAGCCGTGGTCGGCCGTGATGAGAAGCAAATCGGACGGTCGCAGGAATGTGAGGAATGGTCCAAACAGCGCGTCGAACTCTTCGAGGGATTTTGCGAACCCTTCCACGTCTTTGCGGTGCCCGTATAGCATGTCGAAATCCACCAGGTTCGCGAAAATCAGTCCCCGGCTCTGTTTCTCGAGCGATTCCGTCAGCTTCGCCATCCCATCCCCATTGTTCCTCGTCGTGACGTAGTTCTCCACTCCGCGCCCGTTGTAAATATCGTGGATTTTTCCCACGCCGAACACCGGCACGCGGCGCTCGGCAAGTACGTCGAGCAGCATTGGCCGGGGCGGTTCGACGGCGTAGTCGTGGCGGCGTTCGGTGCGCCGAAAATTTCCCGGCGCGCCCGTGAAGGGCCGCGCGATCACGCGCCCGACGCGATTCGGCCCATCCAGCAGCTTCCGCGCAATCTCGCACATGCGGTAGAGCTCAGCGACGGGGATGACGTCTTCATGCGCAGCAATCTGAAAGACGCTGTCGCCGGATGTGTAGACGATTGGAAATCCCGTGCGCACCTGCTCTTCACCGAGTTCCTTGATGACTTCCGTTCCAGACGCGGGCTTGTTGCCGAGCGTCTTGCGGCCGATTTGGCGCTCGAATTCGGCGATTAATTCTTTTGGGAAGCCGTGGTGGTAAACGGGAAATGCCTGGTCAAGCCAAATGCCCGCCATTTCCCAATGGCCGGTCGTTGTGTCTTTCCCCGGCGAGACCGTCGCGCCTTTTCCGTAGCTTCCCGCAGGCTTCGCAGGTGGATTGAGATGTGCGAGCGGCCTGATGTTCGCGAGCCCCAGCCGCACCAGATTCGGCAACTTCAAAGGCCGCGAGCGCGCGATGTGCCCCAGCGTGTCGCGCCCCACGTCGCCATACTCCGCCGCGTCCTCCAGTTCCCCAATCCCCACGCTGTCCAGCACAATCCAAATCACTCGCTCAAATCGCGGACCGGCTTGATTCACTGGAGAAATCTCCTCCCATTGAACGAAACTTCGCGAACCCTGCTCATTTGCACCGATTGTATAACGGCAATTTGGCCCGCTTATCAACAATGCTCCGAAGGGCAATTTTTGCGGTTATTTGATTCACTCCCGCGATTCGTGCGGCGCCGCTCCAGTGATTTATTTCGCGCATTCGCCGGCCGCACCCGGCTGCCGCAACCACGCCATGTGCGTCTGCATCACTACTGACTAAACCAACACGAAAAAAACTCTCCGTCTTGCGAGGCCCTTCCTGGAGCGCCATACTCCAACTATGCTTCGTAACAAGTGGCAGAACATGCGTGCGGCTGCGGCCCGCGCAATTGCGACGGCGCTGCTTGTCGTGCCTTTGATTGTCCCTTCTGTCCGCGCCGATGAGCTGAAGCTCAAGGACGGCACGAAAATCACCGGCGTGATCGTCGGCTTCGAAGAAAATTCTTTCAAAGTGAAGACCAGCTTCGGCTACGCCCTCGTCCAAAAAGATCAGGTCGTTTCCATATCAATTTCGGACTCAGGACCGAAGGCGGCGGTCTCCGCTCCGGCGACGAAAGACGCCAAAACCGAAACTCCATCGCTGCCAAAGCCCGCGGCAACCAGCGCGCCTCCTCCCGCCGAGAAAAAATCCGCTGCACCAACGGCGCAAGCCACGGCAGCAAAGCCGTCCGCTCCGCCACCCGCTTCATCCGTCGCACAACCAGCTCGCCCAACAACAGCCTTCGCAACTCCACCGTCTTCTGCACCCGCACAGTCCGCGGCTCCCGAGCCGATTCGCGAAGAAGTCAACGGCAACACCTACGCGAACGACACCTATGGATTCCGTATGTATAAGCCGCCTGATTGGGACGTGATTCAGGGCGCACGCTCCGTGCTTCCCGGAGCGATCACCGCGATGGGCACCGAAGATCAATCCACGTATCTTCTGATCGGCCAGAATCCCGTGGGGAAGTCCCTCGCCGCCGATATGGACGCCACCAATGATCGTCTGCGCGATACGCTCGACAATTTCAGGACCACCAGCGAGGCGAAAGTTATCGTCGCGGGGATTCCTGCTGTCGAGCGGAAATTCCGCGGCAGCGTCGACAATCACGATTGGTCCGGCGTCGTGGTTTTCGTTCCACGCGGCCCGCGCCTCTTCACGATTTTTGGCATGACGCTCGCCGACAACGATCTCGTCCAGATCCAGGAAAATGTGATTTCGCGGGCTATCGATAGCATTCAGTTCACTCGCTGACTGGCTATGCCGAAATCTCGCTTCCTCTCTTGCAACCACTGCGCCTTTGCGCGTAACTAATCTTTGTGGCCAACCGGCGGATCATTGCAATCGCAGCGGCAACTCTCGTCTGCGTTCTACTCTTCTTCCCAGACAGCAAGATCACTCGCGCGCGAGCTGTTGCGACTCCGACTTTCTATCGCGATATTCTGCCGATTCTCCAAACTCATTGCCAAAGCTGCCACCGCTCCGGTGAAATAGGCCCATTTCCTCTGATGACCTACGATGAAACGCATCGAATGACCGGCGTCATCGCCGCCACCGTGGAATCGAAGAAAATGCCGCCGTGGTTCGCCGATCCGCGCTTCGGCCATTTCTCCAACGATCCCTCGCTCACGCAGCGGCAAATCGCCACGATTTTCGCGTGGGCGAAATCCGGCGCGCCTGCCGGGAATCCGGAAGACGCCCCGCCCGACCGGCACTGGGTGGAAGGGTGGAGCATTCCCGAACCCGACGCCGTGTTTGAAATGCCGAAGCCAGTGGACATTCCTGCGCGCGGGCAAGTGGAATACACCTACGAAATCGTGCCCACGCACTTCGCCGAAGGGAAATGGGTGCGCATGTCCGAAGTGCGGCCGTCGAGCCGCGCGAACGTGCATCACGCGGTTGTCTATGTTCGTCCGCCGGCCTCGCATTGGCTGCAGCACGCACCGATCGGAGTTCCCTTCACCGCCGACGACATGACGGATGAGCAGGACCGCCAAGACACGCATACGATGAAGGCCGATATCCTCCTGGTCTATGCGCCGGGAAGCTTGCCGGACCGCTGGCCCGCGGGAATGGCGAAGTTCATTCCCGCGGGGTCCGACCTCGTCTTCCAAATGCACTACACGACGAACGGCCACGCGATGCGCGACCAGGCGAAGATCGGCCTGGTGTTCGCGAAGCATCCGCCGGCGAAGCGTGTCCTGACGCTGCAACTGACGAACAGCCGCTTCGTGATTCCTCCGGAGGACGATGATTTCCGGGTGGAAGTGCACGGCACGATGCCCAACGACGCGCTGCTGCTCAGCTTCCTCCCGCACATGCACCTGCGCGGAAAGCAGTTCGAGTACAACATCATCCGCCGCGACGGAAGCGTCCAGACGCTGCTGCGCGTGAATTGGGATTTCTTCTGGCAGTTGAGCTACCGGCTGGCGCAACCGCTGCCGATCAAGGCGGGAACGGAATTGCAAGCCGTCGCATGGTATGACAATTCAAAAAACAATCCGCACAATCCCGATCCGGAAGCTTCGGTACGCTGGGGCGATCAAACGGACGATGAAATGATGGTGGGATTTTTCGATGTCGCCGTGCCGGCGAACATCGACAAGCAGCAATTTTTCGTCCGGCACAAAAAAACCAACGACTGAAACCTTCGCGATCTTCCTCGCCGCTTCCGCGCTGCTAAAATTTTGTGACTTCGCTAAAATGGAAGCCGCCGACCTTCATCGCGGGCACCACCATTTCAAAAGACTCCTCGCCGGCAGAGCGCACGGCCGGGCCGAGCATTTCCACGTTCGCGAGCATTTCGAGAACACTTTGATTGAAGCGGAAATTGCGGATGCCCCCGGCGATTTTTCCGTTCTCGATCAAAAACGTTCCATCGCGCGTCATGCCGGTAAGAACTTTTTCGTACGGGTCGACCTCCCGGATGTACCACAAGCGCGTCACGAGAATTCCGCGCTCCGTCGACGAAACCATTTGTTCCACGGAGTCGCTGCCGCCAGCGAACACGAGGTTCATCGGGGCCTCGCCGTAATCGTTGGGCAGCGAAAAGCCATGTCCGGTGGGTTTCGACTTCATTTTTTTGGCTGTCGCACGCGCGTAGACGAGATTTTTCGGCACGCCGCGCTCGACCAGCGCCACGCGCTGCTTCGGAACGCCCTCGCCGTCAAACGGCGCGCCGGTTTGCAGCGGATGATAGACGTCGTCCCAGAGGGAAATGTTGCCGCCGAGAATTTTTTTGCCGATGCGACCGTTGAAGCAGGAACGTTTGTCCTCGATGGCGGTTCCGGCAAAGTCGTAGAAGAGAAACCCGACCAAATCGAGCACAGCGGCGGGTTCGAGAATCGTGGTGTAGCGCCCTGGCGGAAGTTCGCGAGGATTGCGCGACTGCGCGGCCTTGTGGCTTGCCGCGGCCGCAAGCGCGCCGGGATCGATCGTGCGAACGTCGGGAGAATTGGACTTGGCCCAGCCGGAGGAATTTTCTTCGAGAATGGTCACCGAAAATTCCGAGCGCGTCTGCTTGTGTTCGGCGCGCAGGCCCCGGGAGTTAGCGAGAAGTTCGTGGACGGCGCCGCAGGAAAAAATTCCTGCAGCCGTTTGCTTGTTCGCATCCGCCATTTTGCAGACGCGCGCGACGGCTTTGGCCCTGTCTTGCGCGGAGAATTCGGCGGTGGGGCCAAAATAGCGCGACACTTTTCGATATTTCTGCGGGCCGAGCATGCGCAAGAGATCGGGATTTTTCGGCTGGTTGTGCGCCAGGCTGAGCGCCGTTTCGACGGCGCGGCGAAGGGATTCGTCGTCGTGCTTGTTCGTCGAGGCGCGAGCCGTGCGGCCGTCGACCACGGCGCGGACGGAAATATCGAGCGACTGCTCGGCGACGTTTTGATGAATCGTATTATTGGCAAAACGCGTGAGCGCGTCGGTGGAAAAATTGACTTCGACTTCGGTCTCGTCGGCCTCGCTGAATTTCAGGACTCTTTCCGCGATGCGGCTGAGATCGGCGGCGGAAATATGAGCGGCGCCAGTGGCGGTAGAACGGGAAGCGGATTTTTTCTTCGCGGGCATAGTCACTTGGAGAAGGCGACTCCGATCTTGACGTTGCGGAAGCGGGCCGGCGCGGCGCCATGGCCGGTGCCCATGGTCTGCATGGGCTGGCCCTTGCCGCAATTCGGAGTGCCCCAGAGAGTCCAGTAGTCGCGCGAGCAGATGGCGTCGCAGCTGTTCCAGAATTCCGTGGTGATGCCGCTGTAGCTGGGATTTTTGATCATGCGCGTTTTTTTGCCGCCTTTGATTTCCCAGCCGATTTCCGTCGAAAACTGGAAATGGTAGCGGCGGTCGTCGATGGACCAGGAGCGATTGGTCTCCATCAAAATCGCGTCGTCGGTATCGGCGATCAGGTCTTCATATTTCCACGTGCCGGGATTCAAGCTGACGTTGGTCATGCGGATGATGGGCAGGCGGCCCCAACTTTCGGTGCGCATCGTGCCGCTCGAACGGTTCAGGCCGATGGACGCGGCCGTCTCGCGATTGCTGAGGTATCCGGTGAAAAGCCCGTTCGAAATAATTGGCGTGCACTGCGCGGGAACGCCTTCGTCGTCGTAGGCAAACGTGCCAAGGCCCAGACCGTGTTCCAGGCGCGCGTCCGCGACGACGTTCACGATGTCCGAGCCGTATTTCAAATGATTGAGCTTCTCGAGCGTCAGAAAGCTCATGCCGGCGAAATTCGCTTCCATGCCGAGCACGCGGTCCAGCTCGATCGGATGGCCGATGGATTCGTGAATCTGCAGGCCGAGCTGCGAGCCTTCGAGAATAATCGTGCTCACGCCCTCGGGACACTGCACGGCGGAATGGAGCGCGACGCATTCCTCCGCAATTTCCTGGGCGTGGCCGGCGAGATCGAGCCGCTCGATCAATTCGTAGCCTTCAAGCGCGTGCTGCCCGCCGAAGCTGCTGGGATAGGAGCGCTTCTGAATTTCCGTTCCGGCAAATGACGTGGCGACGATACCCGCCCCGGACTGCATTTTCAGCTGATGAATTTCAGAGCCGATGCTTGAAATAAACAACTGCTCGATGCGACGGAATGACATCGAGCCTTCGGCGACCGTCACGCCCTTCACCTTGCGCATTTCGCGGTCGGCGGCCAGCAGCACGTCGATTTGCCGCTCGACGGGAATGCGGAAGGGATCCTTCAAGAACGGATTTTGCCAAGTGTCAACGAACGCCTGCTCGGGTGCGAGCACCACGTCGCCACGCTTGGCCAGAGCAGACGCCCTGGCGATCGCGACGGCTTCCGCGGCGCAGGCCTCGACGCCTTCGCGAGTCATCTTGTCCGTGGCGGCAAATCCCCACGCGCCGGAAGCAATTACGCGAATGCCGATGCCGAGCGATTCGCCTTCGGCGAGCGTGCCCACCTCGCCGTTTTTCGTCGAAATGTCGCGATGGCGGATGTCCATCACGCGCGCGTCGGCATAGATGGCGCCGCGGCGCTTGGCGGTTTCGATGGCGGCAGCGGCTAGATCGCGCACGGGATCAGTGGCCTTTCGTATTGGAGAAAGATCGTCGGGGAAAAAGCAAAATTTTCCGTTTGGCGAGCGCCGTCGATACCCTGAAAAGCGCATCGAACCGGAAGGCTTAAGCTCTTTATTTGCAACAGTTCGGTTTCTCGGTGTGTTGCGAACCGGAAGAGTGAAAAAAGGCCGCGGTCGTGTGTGGATTTTGCGCTCGGCTGCTCCGGCCTGCAATTCCGACAAATATTCACACAAACATCTTATTGAAATTCGGAGGAAGTGCAAGTGAGGACGCACGGTGGACTTTTGTGGCCGCCACGGGATGGCCACAGAGGCACGGAGAGCACAGAAGAAAGCGAGATATCAATTGCAAGCGAAGAGGCCGGCCTGCAGGCAGGAGCCTGCAGGCTCGAAAGGATTGACTGTGCGAAGACCGGGGCGGCCGCGGCCAGGAACTCCGGAAACGGCTAAGAGGTAATGGCGCGGCGGGAGGTGCGCGTACGGCGAGTGGCTTGCGGCGGTGAGGAGCGGGCGGGGGCGACGGTGAATTTCACGCCAACTTTTGCGGGCGAACCGGAGACTCCCGCGGATTGAATGATGACATTCCCCGTGTACGTGCCCGGCTTCAGCGCCCCGATCATTGCTGTCACTTGCAGCGCCTGGGGCGCATTGCCACCCGTGGGAGTGACGGCGAGCCAGCCAGAATCGGTGGAAGCGGAAAACGTCAGGCTGCCGGTGCCGGCGTTGGCGATATGGATTTCCGCCGGCAAGGGGTCGAGCTGGTGGCCGAGGTCGGCGGAAAACGAAAGCGTCGCGGGAGAAACGGCGAGAACGGGCGAGCCGGAGCCGAGGCTTCGTCCGGTGCACCCGGACAGGATAAAGAGAAGAAGAGCGACCACGAACGGCTTTGAGAAGGGCACAATTTGCGGGCCGCGCGCGCGGCGAAAGATTGATTTTTCAGAACGCATGAACGGCCTATAGGTTATGACGGTTTCAGAGAAGAGTGAAGAAAGATTGCCACAGAGGCGCGGAGAGCACAGAGGAAAAACGAGGCGAGTACACGGAAAAAGACGACTGCTCGCGGGGCCCGGGAGCGGGACCCGCGAGGCAGGCCTTCGATGCGGAGAAGCAAAAAGCGGCTTAGGACGCCGAGGTGGTCGAGGTCGCCAGAGAGGCGCGTGCCGAGCGCGTGTACGAGGGCTTCTCGTCATCGCTCGAACCTTCGCCGGCCTTGTCGATTTCGATCGAGCCCTTGAAGTACGCGCCGTCCTCGATCATGATGCGCGCGGTGGTGAGATCGCCGACCACCGAGCCGTCCTTCTTGATTTCGATGCGGTCGCGGGCGCGAAGATTGCCCTTCACGTTGCCGTAGACGACCACTTCGCGGGCGATCACGTCGGCGGTGACGCGGGCGCTGGCGCCGATGGTGAGCTTGCGCTCCTCGAGCTGAACCAAGCCTTCGACCGTGCCGTCGATCAAAAGATCTTCGTTGCCGGTGATTTCGCCCTTCACATGCAGACTCGCTCCCAGACGGGCCGTGCCGCTCGCCGAGGGCGTCGTGGTTGGATAGGTATCCAGTGGTGCCATTGTCTTAACCTCCCCAGGATAAGTTGTTGCACTCGGCGACGCCGGTGCGGTGGAAGCGGTTGATCTTGACTGCGACGGAACGGATGGCGGCACAGTCGACGGTTGCTGCGGGAGCGGGCTCCGCGAAGGAGACTCCGGTTTCTTCCCTCCCCACATTTGCCCTCCTTGGGCCCAAAAATGCCGGAACCTGCGCTGAAAAATTCGACTGGGAAACTCAATGTAGCGCCGGGATGAACGGGAACCAAAACGAAACTGAAGCGAGTGTGCCCGGAGAGCTACCTGTACGTTGGGCGGGGCGAAGAGAATAACAGATCGCGCGCACACGCGACAGAAGAATGCACAGCGTTGAGACTGCTACAGAGGCGCCGAGAACACAGAGAAAGGCGAGGGCGGGTGCGCGAAGCCGCCCGCAGGCTCCGGCCTGCGGGCTCAACACAATGAATTGTGCGAAAAAATCGTCCGCCGAGAAATGGGGCCGACCTGAGGATCCCCGCCACAAAGCAAAGGGCGCGTGGAGAATGTGAATTCCGCAGAGGCGCGAAGGGCGATCAGGAGTGAACCAACACACTCGGGCCGGCAGAGCCTGCAGGCTCCGGCCTGCAGGCTTCAACCGTAGTAAGAATTGCGCGGATCAATATTTGCGGAGGACGCCGACGACGCGGCCTTGAATGCGCACTTCCTCAGCGGGCACGAGAATCGGCGACATGCTGGAATTCGCGGGCTGGAGGCGAATCTTGCCGCCCGGCTCGC
The DNA here is from genome assembly GCA_035524135.1 of Candidatus Acidiferrum sp. GTDB lineage: Bacteria > Acidobacteriota > Terriglobia > Acidiferrales > UBA7541 > Palsa-295. Next base: position 15,875 of record DATKPM010000110.1, read on the forward strand.
GATAGAAGCGCTTCACTGTGGCTTCGTCCTCGCCAACCAGAGCGACGACGATTTCGCCCGTATTCGCCACCTGAGTCTGCTCCACGACGATGAAGTCGCCATCGAGAATATGGTCGTCGCGCATCGATTCGCCCTTCACTTGAAGCACGAAGGTATTCTGCCCGCGCGCGAAATCGGCGAGAGAGATGGTCTCGCGATCCTCGACGGCTTCGAGTGGGCGGCCGGCGGCGATGCGTCCGGAAAGGGGCAGCTCGACGACGTGCCGGTCGAGAATTTCCTCGCGGACGGGCTTGGGAAGCTGGGTGACCTCGATGGAGCGGCTCTGATTGTAGCCGCGGCGGATAAAACCCTTCTTTTCGAGCGTCGAGAGATGTTTGTGGACCGTGGCCAGCGAAGTGAGCTTGAGGGCGTGAGCGATCTCTTCAAAGCTCGGCGAATAGCCGTTCTTGTTGAGAAAGGCGACGAGATAGTTGAGAACTTCCTTTTGGCGCTTCGTTAAAGCCATGTCTGGACCCCCTGCAGGATGCCGCGCTGACTATAGGCGAATCAAAAGCGAAAGTCAATGGTACTCCGGGACAGGTAGCGGGCCAGTTTCCGGTTGCTGGCCTCCAAGGAGTTGACCGATAGTTAAGCCCCTGAAGACCCAATGAGAAATCTAGTCTACGCGATCAACGTCACCCTGGATGGCTGCTGCGACCACACCAAAGGAATGGCCGATGAAGAGCTACTTGACCACTATACGCAACTCCTGCGAGATGCTGACGTGGTCATCTATGGGCGGAAAACTTATCAATTGATGGTTCCTTATTGGCCTGATATCGCCAAGAGCCAGTCGGAGACAAGAGCAGAGATCGAGTTCGCTCGAACATTTGACTCCCTCGACAAAATTGTCTTCTCGCGGTCACTAGACAGCGTCGATGACAAAAATACGAGAATTCTTCGCGGGAACCTCCGCGACGAAATCCTGAAATTGAAACAAGAACAGGGCAAAAACATTTGGGTCGGCGGCGTGGATATTCCTTCACAGCTCGTCGAGCTTGGCCTGGTGGATGAATTTCGTGTTGTCGTTCAGCCAATCATTGCAGGAGAAGGGAGGCGCTTGTTCGACCGCGTTAGCCTGCGGGAGAGCTTGCGATTGAAACTTGTCGAGTCGAAGATTCTTAAATCAGGATCCGTTGCTCTTCGTTACTTGAAACAGTGACCGGAAACTGGCCCGCTGCCGGAAACCCGTCAATGCGCCACTTTGATTAGGTAATGCCCTCGCTTGGCTTTAGCGATCGGCAAACACCTCAAGGATTTTGCGGAAACGCCCCCATGCTCCAGGCGGTTCCCTGCGGCACGGTAGAGACGCCCGAAGGCCAGGAAGAGCCCGCATCCAAACCCTCCTGGAACTGCGGCCCCAGGTCGACCCCCGCTTTTGCCGCCGGCGAGCCGGATTGTATGGCCAGCCCGGCCGGAGTCGAAGGCGATGGACTCACAAACTGAGGTCCAGCCGCCAGGGAATGCACGTCAAAACCGAGCGACTTCCAGGCGCTCAAGTCTCCGGAGCCCGAGGGCCAGAGGAACATTGATGATGTTTCGGGATCGTAATCGTTGTAGTCGATGGTCAGGGTCGAAAGGCTGACCCCGCTCTCCAGGTGCACGGCGCGGCTTTGGTTTTCGGAGAAGATATTGTTTTCGATTGAGATGTCAGCGGTTGTAGGCGTCGAGTCCGAAGTGTACAGGTCGACGCCGGTGGAGTTGTTCCAGCACGTGTTGCCATAGAATTTGTGGCCGGTGCCGTCTGCAAGGAAACAAGCCCCGTTCACATTGTTCCAAATGACGTTGTAGAGGATCGCGTTCGATTGCGTCGGTGCGTCGTTCGTGAAAACGCCGTGGTCGCCGTTATCGTGAATGGCGTTGTACTGCACGAGGTTGTTCGAAGCACCTGTCAGCGAGGTCCCGGCGCCGGCATCATTCGACAGCTCGACGCCGCGCGTGCGATTGGAATACAAGAGGTTGCGTGCCAGTGTATTGCCGCTCGAGGCTTCGACGCCGATGCCGTAGCCTTCGCCTTGCGCCGAAGTGTCCGTGTTGTTGTAAGAACCATTGGAAGCGACCGACGAATTGTTGGTCCAGTGAAGGTAAATTCCCGCGCCGTTATCGTGGGCGACGTTGCTCGAAATCACAAGCCCGGCAAGAAACAGGCCCTTCGAGAATGTCTCTCCTTCACAGCTCGCGCCGATCGCGCACCCGTACGTCGAAATTCCGTCGCGGCCGTTGGATGAAACCGTGTTGCCCAACACGGCTCCCGAAGTTACAGGAAATTGCGACTTGCCGCTGGCCAGCATGATTCCGTCGCGAGCCACTCCGGAAACTGACGAACTTTCGACGACGCAGTTGTTGCAGTCTTCAAGATGGATGCCGTCTCCCGCGCCATTTTGCACGGAAAGTTGGTTGAACGCGAGATCGTGGGAATTCTCGCCTGTCGATGTGGATACTTGAGCGTAGACAGCGCCGTTGGTGGGCAGGCCGTTCGCGGAAACAAATTGAATGTTCTGGACCGTCGCATAGGAAATCCCGAACAGCAGAATACCCGCCTCCCTGCTGCCTGCTTCAATTTCGTTGCCGGGGCTTGCCAGGCTCCAGACGTAAAGTTTTCCGCTGCTCCAATACCACCGGCCAGCCGAGGAAACCTGCGAAAGATTGGCTTCCATGGCTCCTTTCGAGCCGTTGAAAAGCACGATATTGGGTTGCACTTTCACCGTAGACTGCCAAACGTCAGCTTGGCAACTGGAGCAAAGGCTCCACGCTCTCGACGGCACCACGTCCGCGCCGCTGACGATCGGGGCGGGGCCGCTGCCGTAGGCATCCACCAAAATCGGCGCTCCAGGCTCGCCCGAGGAGTTGAGCGCGAGCTGTTCGCGCCAAATATCGCCTCTTTTGAAAAGAATGCGGTCGCCAGGCGCAAATTCCGATTCGTTGACTTTCTCGATCGTTTGCCAGGGCGACGATTCCGACGTTCCCGAATTCGAGTTGTTTCCGTTCACGGAATCGACGTAGTACGTTGTACCGGAGTTCCCTGCCTCGACAGTCAATGCAAGACTTTGGCTGGCGGTTTTCCCCGAAGCGTCCCGTGCCTGAAGCTCGAAATTTGCGGATCCTGCGCCGGCAGGCACACCGGTGATCACGCCGAGAGTTCCGTCGAGCACCAGGCCGGAAGGCAGGCTTCCCGAAGAAAGCGTCCACGTATATGGAGGCGTGCCCCCGTTGGCTGAAAGGCTCGCGCGATAAGCGGCGCTGGCGGTTGCATCTGGCAAACTGGACGTCGCGACGGCGAATCCCGGCGAACTGCCGGGCGGCGGTGCCGTCGGGCTCGACGGTCGAGAGGAACTGTTGGCGGTAGACCCGCAAGAAACGGCGAAAAGCGAAAGCACGAGACACAACGGTAGAGTACGGCTCAATGCGACCCTCTTTGTTTGCGGAAGACAAACGGAGAACGCGCGGACAAGACCTGTTGGAGTAGATTGCCGTTCCGGTTCGTTTTTCAAAAACAGCCAAATCAGAAAACCTGGACGTTCCAGCGTCGCAGTTCTGATTGGAAGATGAAATTGTGGATAAGTGCGTCGGTGAGCGCAAGATTTGACTTAAAACATTTTCCACAAAATCGGGAGAAGAGACGGCGAAGACGACAAGTCCTCTACCGCGGATACGGCCGGAATCCCGCCGCGAAATCGGCGCCTGACCTTACAAATTGAAGACGTAGAGAAGCAGGCGCGTGAGAAATAGATCGGCTACGAGCACGAGCACAGACGAAGCGACAAACGCGGTGATCGTCGCGCGGCCCACGCCCGCCGTGCCTCCGCGCACGCGAAAGCCCTGGTAGCAGCCCATGGTTGCGATGATGAACGCGAAAACCACCGGCTTCGAGAAGCCGATAAACAGGTCGGCAGGGACCAGCGCTTTGATGGCGCGCGTCCAGAATTGCTCCGGGTCGAGATGCAGCGTGATGGTGGCGACTACGAAGCCGCCAAAAAGACCGGCGCAATCGCCCACGGCGACGAGCAAAGGCAGCGTGATGAGCATGGCAAGGACGCGCGGCGTGACGAGCTTGCGGATCGGGTCGATGCCAAGGCCGCGCATCGCGTCCACCTGCTCGGTGACGACCATCGAGCCCAGCTCGGAGGCCATGCCCGTGGCGTTTCGCCCGGCGACGAGCAGCGAAGTAAACACGGGCCCGAGCTCGCGCAACAGGGCCAGCGAGAGCGCGTCGCCCGTGAGCGCCTTTTCGCCGAAGCGCGCAAATTGCGACGACGCGTTGAGCACCACCACGCCCCCCACGCACAGCAGCGCCAGCGCCACGATCACGATCGAGCCAACGCCGATCAGATCCATTTGCTCGACCGTGTCCGGGAAATAGTGTGTGGTCGTCAGGACGTCGCGGAGCGCTTCGACGGCCAGGAACGTGTAGTCCTGCGCGAAGAAGACCCATCGCTTGAGCTTGCCACCCACGAGAGAAGGAACGGAGCTGAGATTCACAATTGCACCCCCGCATTCGGGTTGCGCCGCAGGGAAAGCCTGGCGCAAAACAACCCGAGCCGAAAAGATACATCAGGAAGGCGCGCGAGCCTTGCACGAAACTGCGCGGCGGGACCCAAATGCGACAACTCCGTGCCATCGCACGCGCGAGACGTACCCGGCGAAAGAAGAGCTATTTCAGAACGAGCGAGTGTTGCAACAGGCGGGCGATTTCAGGCGAATCCATGTTTGCGGCGGTCACCATCGTCGCGCCGGTATCGATATGCTTCGAAACCGATTTGCCGAGCAGATGGTCGACGAGCGTTTTCACGGCAAGCTCTCCCATGCGAAATGGGTCCTGAACGACGAGGCCCTGAATCCGCTTGGCTTGAAGCATGTCGAGATAGAGATCCGAAGTGTCGAAACCGACGTGCGCAACGCGGGAAGACATGTCGAGCCCTGCGAGCGCCATCACCGTCCCGGCAGTCGAAGACTCGTTGGGAGTGAAGACGCCGGCGAGTTGTCCCGCGTAGCGCGTGATCATGGCCTCCGCGGCTGTCTTGGCAGTGACGCGCGTCGCCCCGGCAAATTGGTCCGATACGATGACTTCGATTTGCGGGAACCTGCGCAGGCGCGACCGAAATCCCTCTTCCCGCTCCTCCGTGCTGGCCGAGCCTTCCTGATAGCGAAGCAGCAGCACTTTGCCCTTGCCATTCAAAACTTCCGCCATGCGGTCGGCGGCGAGAGCGCCTGCCTTGAGGTTGTCCGTCGCAATGAAGCTGAGAATTTTGTGCGAGTCGAGAGCGGAGTCGATGATGACCGTCGGAATATTTTCCGCGGCCGCTTTTTCGACAAGCGCAACCATCGTCGTGCTGTCGAAAGGAGCGAGAACCACTCCGTGCACGCCGCGCCGGAGCACTCCTTCGAAGATTTTGCTTTGCTCCTGGCGGTCGTCTTCGCGCAGCGGCGCCTTCCAGAGAAACTCGACGGTGACTCCCTGCGCCAGCAGATCGCGAACCGCCTTTTCAGCGCCTGATTGCGCGGATTTCCAGTATTTGTGCAGCGAGCCCTGCGGAATCGCGGCAATCGTAAACGATGCGCTCATATGGATCCCGCAGGTCCTGTGGAGTCATGGCGGCAGAGGATCCAATCGCCGCGGGACAGATCGTAGAGGCGGGCGTGCCTGCGAGGCGCCCATCGATCTTTTTTCACGGTAGCGGAGCAACAACGGTGGCGCAAGAAATTCCCGCGCCAATAGCGCCCAAAATGACACGATAAAAAAGTGAAAATTTGGCAAAGACTGCTGAAAATCAGCAGCTCGCGCGCCCTGCCCGAACGGCCTGCGCCAGCTCGCGCAAGAGCGGCAGTGTTTGCTGCCAGCCGAGGCATGCGTCCGTAATGCTCTGGCCGTATACCAGCGGCTTGCCGGGAGCGAGCTTCTGCGCACCCTCCACCAGATTGCTCTCCAGCATCACGCCAAGAATATTCCGGCCGCCGCCGGCGATCTGCGCGGCGACGTCGCGGCACACCTCGGCCTGACGCCGGTGATCCTTGCCGCTGTTGGCATGGCTGCAGTCGACCATCACGCGCGGCAGAAGATTGGCGTCTGCCAGCTGGCGGCAGGCGTCGGCGACGGCTTCGGCCTTGTAATTGACGATATTTCTGCCGCCGCGAAGGATGACGTGGCAATCGGGATTGCCCATTGTCACAAAAATCGCGGACTGCCCGTATTTCGTATGGCCCAAAAACGTGTGCGGCTGCGCGGCCGACAATAGCGCCTGTATCGCCACCTGCACGTCGCCCGAAGTCGCGTTCTTGAAGCCCACGGGACACGATAGTCCCGAAACAAGCTGGCGATGAACCTGGCTTTCCGTCGTGCGCGCGCCGATCGCTCCCCAACTGACGAGCCCAGCGACGTATTGCGGCGTAATCATGTCCAGAAATTCGGTGCCGGCGGGAACGCCCATTTCCGCGAGGTCGAGCAGAAGATGGCGGGCCAGGCGCATGCCGTCGTTGATTTTGAAGGATTCGTCGAGGTGCGGATCGTTGATCAGCCCCTTCCAACCGACGGTCGTGCGCGGCTTTTCGAAATAGACACGCATGACGATGCGAAGCTCGGCGGAAAGCTCGTCGATGGCCGTCTTGAGCAACGCCCCGTATTCGCGCGCGGCTTTCGGATCGTGGATCGAGCAGGGGCCGACGACGACAAGCAGCCGGCGGTCCTCGCCGCGAAGAATGCTGCGAGTTTCCTCGCGGGCGTGATAGACCGTGCCGGATGATTTTTCAGTGGCCGGCAATTCTTCCTCGAGAAAAATCGGAGGAAGCACAACCTTGGTCCATCGAATGCGAAGATCTTCTGTGCGAAAACTCATCGGCGTTGCGGTTGACCTTCCTGAAATTAGAACGCGACTCGGACAGCTCTCTTTCAATGTACCAGTGTTATTGGCGAAAACGAAAAGCGCCTTTGCTTTGTCAGAGACGGGATTTCTTGAAGAGAAAGAGCAGTTCTTTCGATGCGGCGGGAAAAGACGCGAAGTGCTCGCGCGCCAGAGGCGTATTCAGGAAGGGCGTGTAGCCTGGGATCGAGAGAATCTCCGGAAGATTGAGATTGGCGAACCCCATCGACCAATCGGGAAATTCGCGATGGGCAATCGGGCCTTCGAGAAGGACCGTCAAATCGCGGTGGCGCGTGTCGTCGGCGATTTTTGCCTGCAAGAATTTTACGGAGTCTTCCTCGCCTTCCATTGCCTGCAGGAAGCGCCCATCCTTATATAGGAGCATTCCGGTGATTCCCAGCGCTTCATTATTGACGCGGCTTTTTTCGAGCAGATCGATCAGCTGTGGATTGGAGAATGGCACGCAGGCGATGCTGACGTAGACGAGCGAAAACATAATCCTCCTCTTGCATCGAGCGCCCGCCCAGGCATTCGAAGTGTTCGGTGAATGAAGTGGAGGAAGGGTGAGGCAAGTATAGCATCCGCCATGGAGATGCGACGCGCGTGCGTCCGAAGCGGCAAGAGGAGGCTGCAAATCGGTTTCCTTCGCGCGCCCGCAGTGCTATGCTTTTTCGTGAGTACCTGAACGCGGGAATTTCGCAATTCACACCGGGGGAACGCCTGAAAGTTTATGTCAGCCACGACTGAGCCATTACGCCGCAAGCGGGAAGTGATCGACCGGGCCGTGATCCGTTTCTGCGGCGATTCCGGCGACGGCATGCAGATCACCGGAAGCCAGTTTACGAACACCGTCGCGCTCTACGGCAACGACCTGGCGACGTTTCCCGACTTCCCCGCCGAAATCCGCGCTCCTGCGGGCACCCTGCCCGGAGTGAGCGGCTTCCAGGTGCAGTTTGCGTCGAACGACGTCTATACGCCCGGCGATGCCGTGGATGCGCTGGTGGCGATGAATCCGGCGGCACTGAAGATGAACCTGCCGGACCTGAAGCCCAACGGAATCCTGATTGTCAACCTCGACGATTTCCAAGAGGCAGACCTGCGCAAGGCGCAGATGACCTCGAATCCGCTCGAAGACCATTCGCTCGACGGCTACCGCGTTTTTTCCGTCCAGTTGACGAAGCTCACACGCGCCGCGCTGAAGGATTTGGGCCTCGACGCCAAAAGCATGGACCGCTGCAAGAATTTCTTCGCGCTCGGCATGTGCTATTGGCTCTACAACCGCTCGATGGAGCCGACCCTGCGCTGGCTCGAACAGAAATTCAAGAGCAAACCGCAACTGGTGAATGCCAACCGTCTGGCGATGCAGGCGGGCTACAGCTACTGCGAGGCCACCGAAGCATTCCAGATCAGCTACGAAATTCCTCCCGCGAAGTTGGCGCCGGGCGTTTACCGCAACATCAGCGGCAATACGGCTCTGGCGATGGGATTCGTCGCAGCTTCGCAGCAATCGGGCTTGTCGCTGTTCCTTGGCTCGTATCCGATCACGCCCGCTTCAGACATCCTGCACGAGCTTTCGAGCTACAAGGATTTCGGCGTGATTACATTTCAGGCGGAAGACGAAATCGCCGCCGTGACTTCGGCCATCGGCGCGGCCTACGGCGGCTCGCTCGGCATCACCACCACTTCAGGGCCGGGCATGGCTCTCAAGACCGAAGCGATCGGGCTCGCCATCGCAGTCGAGCTGCCCCTGGTGGTTTGCGACATTCAGCGCGGTGGCCCCTCGACGGGATTGCCGACCAAGACGGAGCAGGCGGACCTCATGCAGGCTCTCTTCGGACGCAATTCGGAAGCGCCTGTTCCGGTGCTCGCTCCCTCGACTGCCGGCGATTGCTTCTGGATCGCCCTCGAAGCGTCGCGCATTGCTGTGAAATATATGGTTCCGGTGATCATTCTTTCCGATGGCTACCTGGCGAACGGCGCGGAGCCGTGGCGAATTCCGAATGTTGCGGACCTTCCGGAAATTCCTGTCCATTTCGAGAAGAATCCAGAGGGATTTCAGCCTTACAAGCGCAATCCAAAAACGCTGGCGCGGCCATGGGCGATTCCCGGAACGCCGGGGCTCGAACATCGCATCGGCGGGCTAGAGAAACAAGACGTGACCGGCAACGTGAACTACGAGCCGCTGAATCACGAACGCATGGTTCGCCTGCGCGCCGAAAAGGTGGAAGCAATCGCCAACGAAATTCCGGATGTGGTTCCGGCGGGCGATCCTTCGGGCGACTTGCTGATCGTCGCGTGGGGCTCGACGCACGGGCCGATCACCGCGGCCCTGAAGACAGCACGTGCCAAAGGCCGCCGCATCGGGCACGTCCATTTGCGCCACCTGAATCCCCTGCCGAAAAATCTCGGCGAGGTTCTGGGCCGCTACGACAAAGTGCTGGTGCCGGAAATGAACATGGGGCAGCTCCTGTGGATACTGCGCGCGAAATATCTGGTGGACGCGCAAGGCTACAACAAGATTCAGGGGAAGCCTTTCAAACAATCGGAAATCGAGCGCAAGATCAAAGAGATTTTGGCCTAGGTCCCGCAAAGATTCAGGAGAAGCGATGGCAACCGAAACACTGCCGCTTTACAACAAGAAGGATTTTCAGACGGACCAGGAAATCCGCTGGTGCCCCGGCTGCGGCGACTACGCAATTTTGTCCGCTGTGCAGAGTGTGTTTGCCGATCTCGGCCTACCGAAGGAAAAATTCGCCATTATTTCTGGCATCGGCTGTTCCAGTCGCTTTCCCTATTACATGAACACATTCGGCTTCCACACGATTCACGGGCGCGCGCCGGCTGTGGCAACTGGGTTAAAGCTGACGCGGCCGGATTTGGATGTTTGGGTGGTGACCGGCGACGGCGACTCGCTTTCCATCGGCGGCAATCACACGATTCACATGCTGCGGCGCAACGTCGGGCTGAAAGTGCTGATGTTCAACAACAGAATTTACGGCCTGACGAAGGGACAGTATTCGCCGACTTCGGAAGTCGGTAAAAAAGCGAAGTCGACGCCTTTTGGCTCGCTCGACCGGCCGTTCAATCCCATGTCGCTCGCGATTGGGGTGGAAGCAACGTTCGTCGCGCGGTCGGTGGATGTGTTTCAGGCGCATCTGAAAGAAACATTGAAGCGCGCAGCGGCGCATCAGGGCGCGGCCTACGTGGAAATTCTGCAGAATTGCAATATCTTCAATGACGGCGCGTGGATGAACCTCACCGAGCGCGATGCGCGCAGCGAGCACGTGATCCAGCTCGAACACGGCAAGCCCCTGATTTTCGGGAAGAACCGTGACAAGGGCATCCGGCGAAAGGGGCTTGAATTGGAAGTCGTCACGCTCGGAAACGGTGTGGGCGAGCAGGACTTGATCGTGCACGACGAGACGAATCCGAACCCCGCCTACGCATTCCTTCTTTCGCGCATGGACACCCTTGAAGGATTCCCTACTCCCATCGGCGTGCTGCGCTCGGTGGATGCTCCGCGCTACGAGGATCTTGTGAGCGCACAGATTCGCGAAGTGCAGGAGCGCCGCGGCAAAGGCGATCTTGGCAAGCTGCTCCGCGCCGGCGACACCTGGGAAGTCAAAGCCTAGTTCCTTTCTCTGCACGACAACCTGAGAAGAATGGCGCCGCAAAAGGGACGTGTGCAGTCGCGCGTAGGCGTGTGTGCGCACGACGCCCCGAAGATTGCGACATTCACTTCTAACGCGGCGAATTTGCGGCAGGCGTGGGCAGATTCGCCGCAAGTGTGTTCGGGCCAGACGGCGGCAGCGCAGGCATCAGTGCGTAGGCGCGGTCGCGCGCGGCGGAGAACGCAGCAAGATCGCGCCTCGCGATGGGGTCCGAAGGCGGCAGCGACATCCGTTCAAAATTCAAAAACTGCCCGCGCCTCTCGATCCGGAAATCGAGATGCGGGCCGGTGGCGAGGCCCGTCATGCCCACCAGGCCGATCCGCTGCCCCTGCTCGACGCGCTCGCCATCGCGAACGAGAATGCGCGAGAGGTGCATGTAATACGTGGTGTATCCGTCGTTGTGCTTGATCTCGATCAGATTTCCCGCCCCGCCCTTCCTTCCCGCAAAAATCACGCGGCCGTCGCCGATGGTCTGCACCGGCGTGCCGGTCGGCGCTCCATAGTCAATGCCGAGATGCGGGCGGTATTCCTTCAAAATCGGATGATAGCGGCTCAAGCTGAAATGCGAAGTGATCGGCGCAGCATACTTCAGCGGTGAGTGGAGGAATTCGCGTTTCATCGCCTTCCCATCCCGCGTGTAGTAGGCCGGATTGCCGGAAGGATCGTGGAAAAGAACGGCACTGTAGGTGTGATGGCCGTTCACATATTCCGCAGCGAGAATTTTTCCGTAAGAAACGAGCGCGCCGCTGGAAAGAACCTTTTTCTCGACGACAAGCCGGAAGGTGTCTCCAGGGCGCGGGTCCGTGTAGAAATCCAGATCGTAACCGAAAATTTCAGCAAGCCGCAGCGCGAGCTCCGGCTTTTCGCCTGCTTCTTCGAGTGATTCGAAGAGCGAGCCGTGAATCGCGCCAGAGACTCCCGCCGATTCGGTCTCGAAAGGAATCGTCTGAATTTCCGAGTGGAAGCCGCTGCCGTCGGGAGTGATCAGAAGATTGTGGTCGGCGTCGATTTCGTAGCGTACGGCGCGCAATTCGCCGAGCACGGAGCGCCCGACCGCCAGGTGATTGCCCGCGCGGAGCTGGCGGAAATTAAAAACCGGCTGCGCCGATGCTGCCAGGCGTGCGGCCGTATCATCGGCGACGCCGAGTGTTGCAAGAACCGCCGCGAACGGCGTGCGCGATGGAACCACGGCGTCGCGGTAGAGAATCACCTGCTGCTGGATGCGAATTGTCTCCGCGCGTGCGGCCGAAGCTTCAGCGGCAAATGCGTGATTGGCGGTTGAAAGGTGCGCGAAGGAAATTCCAATGCAAATCGCGCCTGCAATGAACAGAGCGCTCCAAAAAATAATCCTGCGAATCCCCATGTTCCCCCGCGGATCGCGGTTGCTTCCGCGGCCCGCAGCATAACTCAAACACCGAGCCGCGCAAAAGAAGAACAGTCGTCCGAGAGTTCGTTAAGAGCAACGGCGATCGCAGACGGCAGAGGAAGGCGCGCATCCGGCGACGCACGCAGTTGCAAAAGCGCGGCTAGTGGGAAGCTCCGACAGAGGAGACGTAATCGTCGAACCCGCGCGGCGGTTCGGTGGCGAAGAAGTTCCGGTCGTGCAAAGTGCGGTAGATGCGTCCCGCAATTTCCGAAGCGTGAGGGCCGCTGACGTACCAACCTCCGCCGCGAATCAAGACGACGAGAACAATTTTCGGATGCATCTGGTCGGCGTAGGACGCGAACCAGCCGATTCGTCCGCCGAGATCCTCGTCGTTGCACGTGCCCGTTTTTCCGAGCGCTTGCTCGCCATCGGGATCGTAGCTTTGCTTGGCCGTGCCGTAGAGAACGGCCGCGAGCATCCCTTCGCGGATGTCCGGAACGACGCCGCTGATATCGAGATGGCGGCGGATGCGCGGCGTGAAGTTTGCACGTTCCTGCGGCGTGCGCGGATATTGCAGGTAATATTCGGTGCCGCCGTTGGCCAGCGTCGAGACCATCGAAGCAAGCTGAAATGGCGTGATGCGAATCCCGGAGCCGAAGCTCGACATGCGCCCAATGCCGCCAATCACCGGCGGCGCAGACGGGAGTTCGCCGGAAGGCTCGCCGGGAATATCGTAACCCGCAGGCTGGCCGAGGCCCATCAGCTCGGCATACTTGATCACGCGTGCGAAGCCTAGCCGCGTGCCGACCTCGGCGAAATACTTGTTGTTGGAGTGCGCCATGGCCTCAGTGAGGTCCATATAGTGGCGCGGCGCCACGCGAATCATGGTGTTGCGCGTGATGACGCCTTCCTGCAACCCTCCGAGCGCGATGACGGGCTTGATCGTCGAGCACGGTTCGAAGCCGGACGAGAACGCCATCTTCTGGTTGACGATGGTCAGGATCCGCCCATTCTCGGGATCCACGGCGAGCACCGAGCCATTGGCGTGGCCGAGCGAATCGACGGCGATCTCGCGGACCACTGGATCGTCGTTGGCGGAGTCGTCGCCCTGCGTCGGATCGCCATACGTCGGCACGCCGCGATAGCGGTGGCGACGGTGAGACGAGGCGGCGGAGAGGCTGAATGCCGCGAGGAGAAAGAGGCAAAGGAAAGAAACAGCTTGCTGGGTGGCTGCTGTGCGTCCCATAGGCTTAGGAATCGGCCGATGCGGTCCTTAATAAAAAATTATTGCAGCAAACAGTGTAAGGAAATGTAACGGGCGGGCGCAACTGGAAACAAGGACAGGTTTTTAGAATTGCGACACGCGGCGCGGCGAAAGCGCCGGCAAAGCGGGCCTCGAACAGGGGAAGAAATTCGAGGCCCGCGCGACGATCCCGCGAGAAAAAAGCGAACTAGCGCGAGGCGCGGCTGCCTTGCGTGGCCGCGACGGCCTTGAGGCCGCTCTTGTGCGCCTCGCCCTCGGAATTTTTCGCGGCGTCTTCGACCACCGCGGGACCTGCGAGCAACCCGAGCGCCTTGCGAATCTCGTGGTCGATTTTGGCGCGCACGTCGGCGTGCTCTTTGAGGAACATGCGCGCGTTTTCGCGGCCCTGGCCGATGCGCTCGCCCTTGTAGGAAATCCACGTGCCGGATTTTTCCACGATGTTGCGGGCGATGCCGAGGTCGAGCAGGTCGCCTTCGCGCGAAACGCCTTCACCGTAGATGATGTCGAATTCAGCCTCGCGGAAGGGCGCGGCGATTTTGTTTTTGACGACCTTCGCGCGGGTGCGCGAGCCGACCACGCGGTCGCCTTCCTTGATGGACTGGATGCGGCGGATATCGACGCGAATCGAAGCGTAGAACTTGAGCGCGCGGCCGCCGGTGGTGGTTTCTGGATTGCCGAACATCACGCCGATTTTTTCGCGAATCTGGTTGATGAAAATCAGGCAGGTCTTCGACTTCGAGACGATGGCGGTGAGCTTGCGCAGCGCCTGGGACATCAGCCGCGCCTGCAATCCCATTTGCGGCTCGCCCATTTCGCCTTCGAGCTCGGCTTTGGGCACCAGCGCGGCCACTGAATCGATGACCACGATATCGACGGCGTTCGAGCGGATCAGCGTCTCGGCGATGGCCAGCGCCTGCTCGCCATTGTCCGGCTGCGAGACCAAAAGATTGTCCACGTCCACGCCGAGATTCCGCGCGTAGACCGGGTCGAGCGCGTGCTCGGCGTCGATGAACGCCGCCTGGCCGCCCATTCGCTGCGCTTCCGCGATTACGTGAAGAGTGAGAGTTGTCTTGCCACCCGATTC
>DATKPM010000111.1:0-21801 GCA_035524135.1 Candidatus Acidiferrum sp.
ATGATTTGGCCGACAGGCAGCGCGGGCGGGGCGGAATTGAGCGGCGAAGTGTAGTGCACAGGCTCTTCGGGCGGCGAAGCGTGGGGCACGGGTTGCGGTGCGGGCTGCGAGGCCTCCGGTTGCGGCAAGTCTGGATTGTCGTCCTGAGGAGCGCCGCCGGAGACCGGCCCCACATCCTGCGCAAAAAGCGGCAGCGCAAACAGGAACGCGGCGAGAACCACCAGAATCTTCGCGGCTCGGTGCGATCGTTTCCAGAACGCCTTTTGCTCGGTATGGAATTTGCAATCGCTCATTTCGCCCTTTGCGGCGCCTTGAGCCCGGGATCGCGCAGAGAAGACCTACTGGTTCTCGATGTATTCGGGCGGGACGTCGTCTTCGGGAACTTCTCGCGTGCGAATTTCACCTTCGTCCGGATCGGGCGCGTCTTCGACGCCGGAAATCACTTCGGCCTCGAACGACTGGCCGTCTTCAATCAATTCTTCCACGCTCTCGGAATCGCCCAGGGCCGCGCCGCGAAGTCCCTGCACGTCGCCGGACTGGCCTCCGGAATCTGGTCCCAGGCCGCGCCCGCGCGGAATCAAGGGCTCGTCTCCATCCACGGCGCGCGATCGTGACCGTCGCGCGGGACCGCCTCGCCGCGCCTGTTTTTTTGGCAGTCGCTTCACCGCAGCAGGAGATTTGGCTTTCAGCGCGGTCTTCTTCGCCCGCGGCGGCGCTGCCTTCTTTGCCGCCTTCTTCTTTTTCGTCGCCTTCTTGGCGGCTGCTTTCTTCCGTGCCATGCGGCGAGTGTATCACCGGGCGCGGGCGTCTACAACATAGCTCCCAGGCGAGCCGAACGGCACGCACTGAGAATCGTGCTGCGTCATGAACCAACACATAACTCAAGTCGCCTGAAACATTTCCGTCGCCCGATGCGTAGCTGCTAGTAAGAGTTGACGGGGCGCGGGTATACTCTCTCGCGCCGGGAGACTTATAGATGCCTCGCCCTTATCGCTACCGCCGGAGTTCGCTGGCGTTTGCTCTGCTGCTGATCGCCATTGGCGCACTGTGGCTGTTTGCCAATATGCATCCGGGTTTCGACCCGTGGAACCTGCTGTTCCGCTACTGGCCGGTGATTCTGATTGTCATCGGGCTGGGTAAGCTGGTGGACTATTTCATCGACTCGCACAACATGGGAAAGGCAAACGCCGCCGCTGCCGCCGCGGGCGGAAGCGCAACCACAACCATCGAGTCGCATTCGCACGCGGGCGAAGTGCTGGCCCTGGTGATTCTGATCGTTCTCGTGTTTGCCGCCCTCTCGCATCACAGCTTGAGGACGCAGTGGCGGAATGCGTCACACAGCGTGGACGCGCAAGGCGCGCAGACCGCGGATGTGAATATCACAATTCCCGCGGGCGATTTGACCCTGCACGGCGGGGCAGCGAGCGGAAAAATCGTCGAAGCGGATTTTCACTATGCCGCCGAAGACGGCGAGCCGAAGGTGGATTATATGGTTTCGGGCGGAACGGGAATGTTGAACCTGACGCAGGGCGATGGAAGCAGCATCCGGTTTGCCACGGGGCACAACGACTGGACTTTGCGGCTGAATAATGACATTCCCTCAAGTCTGAAAATCGAAATTGGCGCGGGCCACGGAGATCTGGATCTGCATGGGCTTACGCTGACGGGGCTCGACCTGGAGATGGGCGCCGGGCAGGTGAACGCCGATCTGGCCGCCAACTGGAAGAAGGATGCTTCGGTGACGATTCAAGGCGGCGTCGGGCAGGCGACTCTGCGCTTGCCGGAAAACGTGGGCGTCGAGGTCCATGCGAGCGGCGGGCTTGGTGCAATTTCCACCGACGGGCTGCACAAGCGGGACGATTCCTACGTGAATGACGCTTACGGGAAATCGCCGGTCACGCTGGAGGTGAACGTCAGCGGCGGCGTGGGACAGATCAACCTGATTTCAGAGCCGTAATCGCGCAATCGCGCGCGGAGACCCGCGATGGCAAAATTCATTCTGTGGTGCATTCTGCTGGTGCTGTGCTGGCCGCTGGCGCTGATTGCGCTGGTGCTCTATCCGTTTGTGTGGCTCATCTTGCTTCCCTTCCGGCTTTTGGGAATAGCGGTCGATGGCGTGTTCGAACTGGTGAAGGGCATCATTCTATTGCCCGGCCGCGTGCTCGCCCGAATTTAGAAAGCTGAGATTTCGCTGAAAACCTGCGGCGCGATTTCCTATTGATTTGCTTGGAAGGTGGGTTACTTCTGAGCGCCCGCAGCCGCTGCGACCCTCATCACACTGTTCGCCTGCTGCGTCGCCGCGATTCTTTCGTATTCCTGCATGTGAAGCGCCGCTGTGGCCGAGTCGCTTTTGGCTCCGTAGATTTGTGAAAGGAGATATTGAATCAGCGGCTCGTGGTGATCCTTGTCAATCCCTTCGGCTTTTAGCGCGGTGGTTTCCGCAACGGGCAGCTGGTTGAGATTGAAATAGGCGATGGCGCTGAAAAAATATGCGTATGCGTCGTTCGCCGGATCGAGTTCAAGCGCGCGATTCGTGAGATTCAGCACGTCGCTCCATTTCTGCTCGCGGCCGGCGATTTCCGCGAGGCAAAGATAGGCGGGGAGATACTTCGGGTCGGCGGCAGAGGCCTT
The DNA here is from genome assembly GCA_035524135.1 of Candidatus Acidiferrum sp. GTDB lineage: Bacteria > Acidobacteriota > Terriglobia > Acidiferrales > UBA7541 > Palsa-295. The sequence goes on from DATKPM010000111.1 coordinate 2,632, forward strand.
GGCGCATGCGTCGTGCGCCTGTGCGACCTGCTGTCTCGCGTCGTATACCTGCCCGAGCATCACCCAACCGGCTACGTAGTTCGGATAAATCTGCGTGGCCTTCAGCAGGTGCTGCTCCGTTTCCGGCAAATTCCTGTTCTTCAGCGACGAACAGGCCTTCTCATACTCTTTTTCAGCCTTCGCGGGAACTTGCAAGGTGGTGACGCTGACGGTGTAAGAGAGTCCGGGAAACGGTTCGATCGAGCAGATTTTTCCGCCCTTTGAGTCCTGCACCGATATCCCCTTGTCGGTTACCACGCGATCGTCGGGCATCGTGGGGACCAGATTGATCGGCGCTTTCGAGCCTATTCGCGGCCTTTGGGCGAAGAGCGGTGTGGCGGCAAGGACAATCAACAGCGCGCACAGCAAAAGAGATTTCAAATCCAGCATCGCTGGCAGCCGGAACCCAACTTGCTCGCGGCACGCCAATTCTGTACCCGCTCAGGACCGAAGATTGGGGCGATTCTGCACCTGGAGAGTCACAGAAACAAGCGGAGAAAATTCTCAGAAACCCGCAGCGGTCTTTCGCGCATCGTAATTAGAGGAGGCGTTTGCCGGCCCGCGCCTCTTGCAATCCACTCAGGGGACATTGTCATGGGAGAAATGCGCAATCGGTACCGGTCTTTCGGGTTGTTTCTCGTGTTTGCCAGCATCCTCACGCTCGCCGCGCTCTGGAATTTTCCAGAGCAGTAATCCATCCGTTCCGGGGGCCGTTCCATTTTTTAGGCAATCTTCGCTTAGCCGCAGGATTATCGAGATTCGGCCGCCGGCAAGAAATGCGCGTCGCGAAGGATTTTCAGCACCGCAGCCACGACAATCTCCGGATGCCCGGCCTGAATTTCATGACCGGCGCCGGGAACCATTTGAAATTGTGAGTTCGTTGAGAGCTTGAGCAAGTCCTGCTGCCAGCCGGCCCAGGCGCGTTCAAACGCCTCGTCGCGCGGCCCGTCGAGGCCAACTTTCGGGTCGTGCGCAATCACGGCCACCGGCGTGGCACCGAGTATTCCCGGCTGCGCGATGGCCATCACTTGCCTTTCGTTTTCCGGCAGCGCCTGGATCATCGCCACGGCTGCGCGCGTGAACCGGGCGCAATTGGGACAAGCGCCGGTTTTGTCGCCGCACCATCCCGCCAGGCGTGCAACGCCGAACTCGGCGGCTGCTTCGAGAATCATCTCCTGCCATCGCGGCACGGCAAATCGTGCGGGAAATTGCGTTGTCTCGGCGGGATAAACCGAGTCGACGAGCACGACGCCGATCACTTCGCCCTGGTGCATGTGCCCAAATGTGATGGCATCGAGCCCGGAAAACGAATGCCCGACGTAAAGGTACGGCCCGGAAACGCCCGATTTGTGCAGCGCTTCATAGATTTCGCGGACGATTTGCGCGCTCGTGCGCGGCTCGGGCCCGGCGTCGCTCCAGCCGTAGCCGGCGCGATCGAAGGAACAGACGTGCACGAAGGGCGAAAGCTGGTCCTGCACGGTGCGCCACTGTTGCGAGGAATCGTATCCACCGCTGTCGAGGATGACGGTTGGGATAGGGTTGACTCCGCCCGTGCAATCCAGGTGCAGGCGCTGTCCACTTGCGAGCGTTACGAGTGTGCCGCGCATCGGACAGCGCCGCGCATCGCGCCACTCCGCAATCTTTTCAAACGCGAAGCCGGCAACCGACATCACGACGAAACCGATGACCATCCCTGCTGCGATTGCGCGCAACAAGCTGCGGCTTTGGTTCCTCGGCTTGGGGAGCTCACTCATGCGCGGATATCTTCGACGTTCACCGGCGGATTGCGCAAGCGCTTCTCAATATCTTGCCCGAGGATTATGCGTGGCGAAGGCAAAAAATAAAACAAAGACCAAATTACTTCACATGATGTGAGCGGCCGGTGTATAAAGGGGCTGATCTGAGCTCCCTGGGCGTCGGCGCCGGATCGCGTTGGCATCAGAGCAGTCCCACTCCACCTCCTTTGTCGCGAGCCCATGGCGGACGGTCCACAGGATAACCAGAAGCGTTCCAACGAAGCTGCGGCTGCTGCTCTCGCACCCGGTGTCGCCTGGAAACCTCGTTTTAACCCATGGCTCATAGGAGTTGTTGTCGCGCTGGCGGCGTTCATGGAGGTGCTCGATACGAGCATCGCCAACGTCGCGTTGCCCTACATTGCCGGGAGCCTCGGCGCCAGCAACGACCAGAGCACCTGGGTGCTCACTTCTTATCTCGTCTCCAACGCCATTGTGCTGCCCATCAGCGGATGGTTTGCCAGCGCGCTCGGGCGGAAGCGTTTTTTCATGACGTGCCTGGCGATTTTCACCACCAGTTCCCTGCTCTGCGGATTTGCGCCGAGCCTGGGCGCTCTCCTGATGTTCCGCATCCTGCAAGGCGCGGGCGGTGGAGGGCTGCAACCGATGGCGCAGGCGATTTTGGCGGATGTCTTCCCTCCTGAAAAACGCGGCCTTGCGTTTGCCCTCTACGGCGTCACGGCAATTATCGCGCCAACGATCGGGCCGACGCTCGGCGGATGGATCACGGACAACTATTCCTGGCGATGGATTTTCTTCATTAACATCCCGATTGGGATTCTCACTCTTTCCTTGGTCTACCGGCTGGTTGACGACCCACCGTGGGTCAAGCGCGTGGCCGGCGGCGGCGTCAAATTTGATTACATCGGCATTTCTCTTCTAACGCTTGGTGTTGGCGGGCTGCAGGTGATGCTGGACAAAGGGCAGGAAGACGACTGGTTCGGCTCTCATTTCATTCTTGTGATGGCGATTTGCGCGGCCGTTGGCCTCATCTGTTTCGGCATCTGGGAGTGGTTCAACAAGCACCCAATCGTTGACATGCACATGTTCGAGAACCTGAATTTTCTGAGTGCCAACGGAATGATGTTTGCGCTCGGCATTCTGCTCTTTTCGAGCCTGGTGATGATGCCGCTCTTCCTGCAATCGCTGATGGGATACACGGCCGAATCGGCAGGGCTGGTGCTTTCCGGCGGAGGATTGCTGCTGTTGTTTTTGATGCCCGTGGCGGGCATTCTTTCGTCAAAAATTCACGCCCGATATCTGATCGCCTTCGGCTGGTTCTCGCTGGCAATCGGCATGTTTATTTCCAGCCGCTATCTCGACCTGGACATCAGCTTTACCAGCGCGAGCGTCCTGCGATTGATTCAGGTGTTCGGGCTGGGATTTCTCTTCGTCCCCATCAATTTGGCTTCGTACGTGGGAATGCCGGTCGAGAAGAGCAATAACGTCGCGGGCCTGGTCAACTTCATGCGCAACATCGGGAGCAGCGTGGGCACTTCGCTGGTGACGACGCTGATCGACCGGCGATCTCAGGTCCATCAGAATTATCTGGTGGCCAACGTCACGCATGGGGAGCCGAACTTTTCGAATCTGGTCACAGGACTCACACAACACTTAATCGCGTCGGGAATGAACGCCGAACGTGCGATGCAGCAGGCCTACGGTCTGGCTTATCAGGCGCTGATCTCGCAGGCGACAACGCTGGCCTATCTCGACACGTTCGTATTCCTGGCCACTCTCTCAGGAATCATGTTTGTGCTTTCCTTCACGTTGAGGAAGAATGAGCTGGGAGCGCGGCGCGTGGCGATAGAATAGGCGGTGGGCCGATGCGGATGCAGACGCGAGTGGCGGGATGAATTCTGAACCGGGCAATTCATTCTGGAGGGCGACATTCCCATGATTCGAGTGCTAACCGTTGAACGCGAGTATGGCAGCGGCGGCGCCGACATCGCAAAGAAGCTGGCGGACCGGCTGGGCTGGCAGCTTTGGGACCAGCTTCTGACCAACGAGATCGCACGCGAGATGGGTTGCGGCTGCGACGCCGTCGAGCAGCGCGAAGAAAAGAATGACCCCCTCTATTACCGGCTGCTCAAGGGCTTCTTGCGCGGGAGCTTCGAGGGCAGCGTCAACGCGCCCCAGGCCCGCGTGCTCGATACGGACTGCATTCGGGAGCTGGCCGAGCGCGTGGTGAAGAAAGCGGCGGCGAGCGGCCACTGCGTGATCGTCGGCCGCGGCTCAGCTTACTACCTGCGAAGCCAGCGCGATGCCTTTCACGTTTTCGTCTATGCGCCGTTTGAGGAAAAGGTGCAGCGGCTCGAACGCGGCGGCAAGAGCCGCAAGGAAGCGATCCAACTGGTGGATAGCGTCGACCGCGACCGCGCCGCGTTCATCAAGAAATATTTCGATGTCGATTGGCCCGACCGCAACTGGTTTCACCTGATGGTGAATTCCACGGTGGGCGAAGACGTTGCCGTCGACACTATCCTTCACGCCCTCAGCCCAAAGGAAAAGCAGGCAGACGGCGTGCTTGCGTCATCCCGCTAGCAGCCGCAAGGCCTTTCCAGCCCACCGCCGAGTTTAAGCCTCGGGTTTCTTCAAGATTTCCGCCAGCGAGCGCATTCTCTCCGCATCCCTCGGATCCTTCGCGCTTGCCGCGCTCTTTTCAAGCGACGGCGCCATCCGGCTGAGCTTCGCCACTTTGCCGCGGTTCATGTGCGAATCTTCCGCTTTCTGGATGGCCTTTCGGAGGTCCACGATGCGATTTGCCGGCAGCGCGCCCGACCTTTCCAGTTGATCGAGATACGCCTTGGCCACCACCAGCTTCGGCGGCCAGACGATCCTCTGCTGGCTTTGCACGTTCAGCGTGTCCACTTGCACGGTCTTGGCCGCGTCGATTTCATTCTGCGTCAGGTCTTTCGTCGGCGTCAGCTCGAAGACGTCCAACCCGCGCGCGATTTCCGAGCCGTAGATATAGCCGTTGTACCAGTAGGCCGACCAGTCGCCACCGAGCACCAGCATCTTCGCATCGATCGGCCCGCGGTCGAAATAGGCGATTTCGTGCGGATGCGCGCTATCGGTGAAGTCCATCACGGAAACGCCACCCTGGTACCACGCCTGCACTTCGATATCGCGCCCGGGAACGGGTACGAGCGAGCCATTGTGCGCGACGCAGTTTTCGGTGTCGCCCTGCGCGGCCGGCAGCTTGTAATAGCTGGCAAACTTCAGCGTGTCGTCGTGCAGATGGAAGATGGCGTCCGCGCCCCAATCGTCCGGATCGTTCGGACGGCAGCGAGCGCCGAGCCCGCCGCCCCATTCGTCGGTGAAGACGACCTTCGTCCCGTCATTCGAAAACGTAGCGGAGTGCCAGTAGGAATAGTTCGGATCGTTCACGGCGTCTACACGCACCGGATGCACGGGATCCTTGATGTCCAGAATGATGCCGTTGCCCGAGCACGCTCCCGCGGCAAGCCCGATGGCGGAATAGACCGTGATGTCGTGGCATTGGTTTGTGTCTCTCGCCTTTTCTTCGGGCTTCGTCGCGTCGCGGCCGTGCGTGCCGCCGTTGGTCAATCCGTTGATTTCGCCCGTCCGCGAATTCATGAAAACGCGCGGGCTCGAAACGATGGCGGCATCCTGCGGCGCGGCCAGCGGAACCTTAATCACGTCGATGCGGAACAGCGCCGTATTGGGGTTCTTGTCCGGCTCGCCGTCCGAGCATCCGGCCAACTCTTCCGGTTGGCGTACGAACGATGTGCCCGAGACGTAGATGTAGACGTTGTCCTTGTCGTTGGGGTCCACCACCAGCGTATGCGTATGCGAACCGCGGCAGGTCTGCACGGCTGCCACTTGCTTCGGGTTCTGTATATCCGAGATGTCGAAGATTCGCACTCCGCGGAAGCGGTCTTTCTGCGCCGCGGGAATGTGCCGCTCGTTTTCCTGTCCGGCAGCTGGCGGCGGCTCGGGCGGAAATCCCTGCGTGCCGCAATCGATGCGCCCATTGGGCATCTCCACCGACATGAAGAGAAGATTCTTGTAGACCGAAACGTCTCCCTGCCCGCCGGGGCACACCAAAGAGGTGAGCAGCGAAGTCTTTGCCGGGTCCGAAATGTCGAAAATGTTGATGCCGTAAAAATTTCCCTGAAACAGATGATTTCCCTGGAACGCAAGATCGGAATTCGAGAAGGCCAGTTGCGCGATCACCATCTGCACGTCTTTGGGGATTTTCGCGCCGAGAGGGATGCCGAGCAAAGACAGAGTTTTCTGCACCTTCGGATCATCCGGCCCGGAGATATTCAATTGAAAAGCGTCGGGCTTCTTCAGCAGCAGGAGGTGTTTCATGCCCATCGACGCTTCGCCCGCATCGAAGAGCCCGGGCGACAGCTTGTACCGCGGGTCGTTTACGTCAGACCCCTTCATGCCCAGCGGGAGCGGCGGCGCGGGCGCCGGCGCAAACGGATTCTCCTCCTCTTCCTGTTTGCCAGCGTTCGCTGGAGGGGTGGCCTGCTTGGCCTCGGGCGCGGATGCCGCGGGAGCCTGCGGAGGTGTCTGCGCAGGCGCCTGCGATTGCGCGCGCGCTCCTCCAATGCAGAAGCCCATCAACACGGCTGCGAAGACGGCTCCTGCCAGACGCAATCCAACGCGATGCGATTCGTTCATTCTTTCTCCTTTGGAAATTCCTTGTCGAGCATGGAGTGCATGATGCGGATTTCGGCGCGCTGCGTATTGTCGGCGTCGGTGGCGAAGTCGAATAGCGCGGCGTCCTGCCCCGCGCCGGGCGTATTGAAGAGATCCTTCACCATCGTCACCGCCCCTTGGTGGTGCTGGATCATGCCGACCAGGAACAGGCGGTCGAATTCCGCGCCACTTGCCTTGTTCAATGCGTCCATCTGCGCGGCTGTGAGCATGCCGGGCATCGGCGCCATCGCCTGGCCGTTCATGTCCATATCGGACATACCCGGCATCATCTTGGGGTAGGATTCTCCCCGCAACGCCAGCCAACGCTCCATGAATTTCATTTCGTCGGATTGCGAGCTGCTGATGCGCTCGCCGAGAAGCTGCAAATCTTTGTTCTTCGTGTGCGTGGGAATCCACGCAGTCATTACGATGGCCTGCGAATGGTGGAAAATCATGCCCTGCATGAAATCGACGTCCGCCTTCGAAGCCGGCGGCAGCACAGCGGTGGTGCTGGAAGGCAGAATCCTGCTCGGCTGACCCGGAGCCCCCGGCTGCACGACGACAGGCGCCTTCGCCTCGCCGCCCTGCGGGTGCGCGGCGGCGCCAACTGCGGCGAACCCTGCCGCAACCAAAATTGCGATGAGAACTCTTGTTGTGTTTTGGGAGATTGCTTCGTTTTGCCTGCTACAACGCGGTTCAGCTTTCACTTCCACCCCTTATCTGCGCTTGGACGTTTTGCGGCCCATAAAGCTATCACGAACTTGCAAAACTCGCTGCGATTAAGTGATGGCGGGTATTTTCTCGAAGGACGCGGTACGTAGCAAGAAGGGAAATGAGAAGAAATAAAAAAACGCGGCTGGAAGAAATCCAGCCGCGCGAGATTGCCCGGCGACGGCCGCGCTTCAATTGCGCAGCGCGCCTGGGTCGCAGGCCGGGCGAAACGCTGGCCTGCGGAAATTAGTCTTTCTTTACAGCCCGGCGACGGCGGCCGCGGCGCTTTGCGGGCGGCTCGGCAGGAGGTTCGCCAATCAATTCCGCCGACCAAATGGACGTGACGAACTTCTTCACGCCGTGCTTCTCAAAGTCGATCGTGGTGCGCTCGACGTTCGATTCCGTGACCGTGCCGACTCCGTACTGCTCGTGCCGAACTTCCTGGCCTTCGATGAGTACTTGCACTGCTTCCTCCTTGCGGGAATGAATGAAGTATCAAATCTACCGAAATCCTTCGCAGGGGTTCCGGCTGCCATCCGTCGCGCAGACGGCATCACCTCAAGATCAAGCCGAAAAGAGTGCCGACTGGAAAGAGTTCGGGAGGGTGGCTCCAGGTCGCCCCTGACCTCCCTCCCGAAATGTGGTGCGTCCTACGGGTCTTGCTCAGACGGGTTTAGAGGCCAACAACGCGCTCGGCCTGAAGGCCCTTGGGACCCTGCTTGACTTCGAACTCCACCGCCTGACCTTCGTTGAGGGACTTGTACCCATCGGCCTGAATCGCCGAAAAGTGCACGAAAACGTCCTCGCCGGTCTGGCGCTGGATGAACCCATAGCCCTTAGCCGCATTGAACCACTTAACTGTACCTTGTTCTTTAGCCACTTCTGATGCTCCTAAATTATTCATAAGGCAGGTTTTCCCCGCCCCGAAAGCTGTCTGCTGCACCCGTCGCCTCTGCCCGTCACAAAAAAAGGCCGCTGGGCTGTTGCGCCCGGCGACCTGTTTGCAAGCGTCAAAAAGGGAACATAAGAGCAACAAACGCAGGGCAAGAGTACCATAGCTTCTGCGGAAATGCAACACCTGTCGTAACTTGATGCGATTTTTGCCACAAGACGCAGGAGGCAAAACCACAGGGCGAAAGTCCAATAACTAAGGCATCATTTTGTGAGTCTACTTTTCGGCCTTGAAAGGAGGTGCAGCCATGGCAGTCGAACGCCGCACCGTCGATCTTTCCGCATATCCGAATCTGGTTGTCATTCTTCTGGGAATGCAAGTCCGCGCCATCACAGGTATCAAAACGCTGCTCGGCTTCGGGCCGAAGATCGCCAAATCCGCCGCAGATACGCCCGATGGCTTGCTGCGGCATGAGGTCTTTCTTTGGTCACTCTTTCCGCTGCACGCAGGAATTCGCCAATACTGGAGGGATTTCGATTCGCTCGAGCGCTGGGCGCGCTCGGAACCGCATCGCGCGTGGTGGAAGGGTTTTCTGGGCAATTCTCGCGGGACCGGATTCTGGCATGAGACTTACTTCCTGCAAGGCGGCATCGAAGCCGTGTATGACGATATTTCTCCGGCGACGGGCCTTCTGGCATTTGCGCCTATTGTCGTTGCAAAGGGGTCGATGTTCTCGGCGCGGCAGCGCGCGCGGCTCGCTGGCGCGGCAGCCGCACCTCCGCCGCTCAGCGAATCGGATTTGTACAAGGGATAGCCCGGGCGAACGGGGCGAGGCCAGAGACTCGCTACAGCTTCGAGCCGCCGGTGGCGGAGAGGATGTCGCCGGTGATCCAGCGCGCATCATTGGAGGCGAGAAACGCGATGACGCCGGCGATGTCCTCCGGACGCGCGATTCGCTTCAGCGCCTGAATGCCCAGAGCAAAGCTGCGCCCTTCTTCCGTCTTCGTGAAGTTCGACATGTCGGTGTCAACGATGCCGGGAGCGACCGCGTTCACGCGGATGCCTCGCGGCCCTAGAATGAATGCGAAATGCTTCACCAGCGTGTCGATGGCGCCCTTGGTGGAGGCATATGCGGGAATTTTCCCTACGGCCGAGCGCGCGGCCAGCGACGAAACAAAGGTGATGCTGCTTCCCTCCCCCAGAGCGGGAAGCAACTGCTGCACAAGAAAAAACGGCGCGCGGACGTTGACGGCAAAGAGCCGGTCGAAATCTGCAAGCGTGGTTTCTTCGATGGAGGCGGCCTTCGAAATTCCCGCATTTGCGACGAGAATGTCCAACCGCTCGCCTACGATCTCACGCACCTTTTTCGCAACTTGATGCGGGCCTTCGGGCTCGGCAAGATCGCCGGAGACTGTTTCGGCGTCGCCTCCCGCTTTGCGAATCTCCGCGGCCACTTCTTCCGCTTCTTTCGCGCCGCGCCCGTAATGAACCACCACGCGCGCTCCCGCCGCGGCCAAAGCCAGCGCCGTGGCGCGGCCGATGCCGCGCGAGCCTCCCGTCACCAACGCGCTTTTTCCTGAAAGATTCCCCATGGCTGTCCTCGATTTACTGCTAGGTTGTGCAGCAGGCCGTCGCCAACGCTCCCAATCGACGAATCAGTTCCCCTCTGCGTCAGGCATTCGTGCCGCCATCGACGGTCAGGTTCGTGCCCGTGATGTATGCGGCCTCCGGGCTTGCGACAAACGCCACCAGACTGGCAACTTCGTCCGCAGTCCCAAACCGATTGAGAGCCGTGAGGGCAAGTTGAGGAATCGCCCAACCGCCCGCGGCCGGATTCAAATCCGTGTCGATCGGGCCGGGCTGGACGTTGTTCACCGTGATGCCCCTGCCGCCCACTTCGCGGGAGAGCCCCTGTGTGAACATCTTCACGGCTCCCTTGGTGGCCGAGTAGGCCACAAGACCCGGCGTCATCATGCGTTCGCCCACGCACGAGCCGATCATGATGATGCGGCCGCCGTCTTTCAGATGTTTCAGTGCAGCTTGCGTCGCAACCAGGGTACCGCGAAGGTTCAGGTCGATCATGTAATCAATGTCTTCAAGCGTCGTGTCCTCAAAACGATTCGGACGGGCCGTCCCTGCATTGTTGACGAGAATATCCAGCCTCCCGAATGCAGCGACTGTCTTCTCGACGGCGGCCTTGGTCGCCTCTGCATCGATCGCGTCGGCTTGAATGGCGATAGCCTTTCCTCCGGCGCGTTCGATGTCCTTTACGACCACCGCTGCAGCGTCCGCGCCCTTTGTATATGTGACCGCCACCTTTGCGCCGTCCGCGGCGAGCTTTTTTGCGATGGCTGCGCCGATGCCGCGCGAAGCGCCCGTCACCAGCGCTACTTTCCCCTCAAGTTTCTTCGCCATGTGTGTTCTCTCCCGTGCCGATGATGTGGTTGTATCCGACTTGTCGAGGGCCCTGCGCTTGGTGCACAACTTTGGAGGCGTAGGCCAACATCAAGAATTTCAACTTTCGACGCATCAGATGCCCCGGAGCAACCCTTCGACGCAAGGGGAGTGAATGCCCGAACCTGGCGGGCAAAGTCTTGCCATGAATTTGCCGGCCGTAAATGCGGCCGGCAAATACAGGATGCGACGCGTGGATGCGGATTTCGTGGCGCGGACGGTTGACTCCAGCGCGACTTTGTTCGAGCATAAGTGCACAGGAATCAGCCACCTGAATCGATGCCCAAAGAATTTCAAATGAGTCTCATGGACAGGTCATAGCATCGAAGATGGGTAGGTTTCGTGTTCCCACCGAGTGCCTAGCAACCTGCTTTGTGCGTGGGAATAAAGGAAGCAGACAGAGTTGGGGTCGGGGGAATGGAATTGCGGGGAGAAAATTTGGGCTTTTATTTTGTGAAAAGCGCGGCTCTCGGACGGCATTCGCTGACTGGACGATTGCGCGATTTTGGATTGCTTGCGTTCAGCTTGGTTTTCTTTGCCGCGGCCCAGCCGGCATTGGCTCAATCACAGCAGCCCGCGCCGTCGCCGCAGAGCACGACGTCCGCTGGCACCGGCACAGACACCACGCCGGACACGCAACTGCCGCACCCGCAATTTACCTCCGAGCAGAGCTCCGGGAGCATCATCGGCACGGTTGCGGACCAGTCGGGCGCGTTCGTGTCCGGAGCGGTCGTGACGCTGGCCCATCCCGGACAGACGGCTACGCAGCAAATGGTGACCGACGAAGGCGGACAGTTCTTCTTCACAAATGTCGCAACGGGCGATTTTACGCTGACGATTGCTTCGGGCGGCCTGGCCTCGCAAACTCTTTCCGGCACTTTGCATGAGGGAGAAGTCTATCAAGCGCCGAAAATCGTGCTGGCCGTCGCGACGACCGTCACGGAAGTGCACGTCACCCTGACGCGCGAGCAACTCTCCGAAGAACAGGTGAAGATCCAGGAAAAGCAGCGCGTCCTCGGAATCGTTCCCAATTTCTTCGTCACCTACGATCCCGACGCACCGGCGCTGACCACGAAGCAGAAGTTTTCGCTGTCCTGGAAATCCTCCGTCGACCCCTTCACGATTCTGGCAGTGGGAGCCGTGGCCGGGGCCGAGCAAAGGACCAACACCTTCAAGGAATACGGCCAGGGAGCGCAGGGATATTTCAAGCGGTACGGCGCGACGTATGCAGATGTCTTCGATGGAACAATGCTTGGCGGCGCTGTGTTTCCGATGATTTTCAAGCAGGATCCGCGCTATTTCTACAAGGGCACGGGCAGCGTCCGCTCGCGGCTCCTCTACGCGTTGCGGAGCGCGTTGATTTGCAAAAGTGACGACGGCCGGTGGGAGCCGAACTATTCGAACGTGCTTGGAAACTTTGCGGCCGGCGGCATCGCGAACGCCTACTATCCGGCCAACAAGCGCGGCGTCGGGTTGACGTTTGAAACCGGCGGAATCCGCATCGCGGAGACGGCCCTCGCCGGCGTCTTTCAGGAATTCGTCATCCGCAAGCTCACTCCCAACGCCCCCAAGCGCAACGTCTCCCAACCGTAAAAACAGCGCGGGCGCCCAAAGCAACCGCCCACGAGGGAGTACGGCGCACACTTGTTCTTCAGTTATTCCGCGTAATGCTCTGCCCCGAGGAAATGAAGTGAGATGTACGGCTCGTTGCCGACTACCCAACTGTCGTGTCCCGGAGAAATATAAAAAATATCTCCCGCCTTCATCTCGATGATGCGGCCGTCGTCCATGGCCGCGGTTGCGCGCCCGGAAACAACCATGCCGACGTGCTCCACCTGGCAGCTCTTTGCGCCGGTCGCCCTTCCCACATGCTCCGACCATTTCCAGCCGGGCTCGTAGGTGGCGCGCCCGATCGTCATCCCGCCGATGCGAATCATCTCAAATTTGCCTTTTTCGAATTCTCGCACCTCATCCGGATGCTCGAATTGTTTCAAGATCACTTCATACATGCAGACCCTCCGCGCCAAAAATGCGCACGCACTCCTATTGTAGCGAGTTCAGCAAGGGCAAATTTGGCACGGTAGATTCGCGGCGCGCCTGGGTTGGCGCCTCTATTCGAGAGCTTTTTGCAGGAGCGGTCCGACAACTTCGATGTTCTTCATCAACTCGGAGGGGATATCGTGGCGCTTTTGCAGGTACTGCGGGGTGTTGTAGGAAACCCAGACGATTCCTCCGTCGTCCTCCCAAACGAGAGCCTTGAGGGGCAGGTCGATCGCCAGCGTGGGTGCGGCGACCATCAGCGGCGTCCCTGCCTTTGGGCTGCCGAAAATCAGCAATTGCGTGGGACGCATCTGCAGGCCTGCTTTTTCCGCCTCTCCACTGTGGTCGACGAGCGCAAAAATCATCAGCCCCTTGGAAAGCAGGAACGCCCGCACGCGCTCGACCGTGGAAGCAACAGAATAGGAACTCCTCAGGTGGGCCAAGCCGTTGTCTGGCAGAATCGCCATCAGGGGGTCTCCTCTTCCCTGGGGTAGTTCAGCTATGCTACCGCACCAAGTGTGAAAACACGATGAAAGATGCGCTTTTGCCGCAGATGCGATAAGTCGCAACTGGAGATTCGTCAAACAGTATTGCAGTAAGGCTCTGGTCGCGGCGGATTGAAACGAGGAGAAACTCCTGCCGCAACGACGGTGCGTCTCACCGGCATTTTGGCTGCCGCACCGGCTGCTCGCGTGCCCCTGGAGTGCGCGGCTACGGGATATTTTCATCGCGATGCTGACTCGCAGAGAATTATTGACGATACTGGCAGCGGCGCCGCTGGTTTCCGCGCCGAAAGGAGGAGGTCATATCATGGAACAGCGCATCAGCCTGGTGACGCTCGGAGTGAAGGACCTTGCGGCGTCGAAAAAATTCTATGTGGAAGGCTTGGGCTGGAAGCCGGTCTTTGAAAACAACGAAGTAGTGTTCTTTCAGGCCGGCGGAATGATTTTTGCGCTTTTCCTGCGAGACGAACTCGCCGCCGATTTCAACGCCGGCTCGGCGACCTTCGGGCGCGCCGCGATGGCGCTCGCTTACAACGTCCGCGAAAAGAGCGAGGTCGATCCCATCATCCAACGTGCCGCAGCTGCCGGAGCGAAGATCCTGAAGCAGCCTAAGCAGGCACCTTGGGGAGGGTATTCGGGATATTTCGCCGATCCGGACGGATTTGCCTGGGAAGTGGCGTGGAATCCGGGATGGCCGATTGCTGCCGACGGAAGTGTGCAATACCGCGGGTGAGCCGCGCGAATCTTCAGTAGAAAAAGAAAAGGGGCGATTGCTCGCCCCTTCCCTTCAGTCAGGAAACGTTCCAGCTGCCGACCGTTCTTTCGCGTTAGCGTAGTCGGTCGACCGCGGCGGGTCTTCCGTGGGCTCCGTGGCTCGCGTTAGCGTCCGCTCATCAAGCGTTGCTTGACGTCGTGTCGCCTCGCTTGCCGAGGGAGCAGGCCTTGGGCCGCGCCGTGATGCCGTGCCATTCCAAACCTGTCCAAGCCGCCTCTTCTTCCAATTCCCTCGCTGCGCGCCTGGCTTGCGCCGGCTTCGCTTTCGAAGTCTCGAAAGATTCGATCGCCTTGGCAGGGACGTTGTAACTCTGCCGGCAAGAAGAGTCAATCCGACGGAAATGAATTTTTGCTGTGGAAATTGAGGAAATGTGGAAATCGCCGCGCGAATTTTCTCCAGCGTCGTGCGCGCCGGCTCCGGAACACGCGCAAGATATTCGTCGACAGTCTTCGGTGCGGCTTTGCGCTTTTTCGCCGGGCGGCGCGCCACTTTGGACTTCGCTTTCTTCATGCGCGCCACGCTAGCGAAAGCAAGTCCTTCCGTCCAGCACATGCCAATTTCGCAACGGAATTCAATTCCGGCGCGACCGCGTCACATTGCGCACCAAGCCCGGGAAAACGGATGCGCATTAGTTAAGCGGAGTGTTACTTTGGGCGTGGGGGACCCAGCCCGATGGACCGGCGAAAATTTCTGCAAGGGACCTTGGCAACCGCGGGCGGAGCTCTGCTCGCCGGCGGCACGCTCGACGCGAACCCCTTGCAGGAAAAGGAACAAGTTCCCGGCGCAATTCCCCCCTCCGAGATTGCCAGCGCGCGTTTTCCCGACGATTTTCTCTGGGGCGCGGCGACCTCCGCCTATCAGGTGGAAGGCGCGTGGGACGCGGACGGCAAGGGCGAATCCATCTGGGACCGCTGGACACACACGGTGGGCAAGATTCGCGGCGGCGCGACGGGCGACGTCTCCGACGATCAATACCATCTTTACCCGCGCGACATCGCCATCCTGAAAAACCTGAACCTGAAGAGCTACCGCTTCTCCATTTCCTGGCCGCGCATCCAGCCAACGGGCACGGGCGCGCCGAATTTGAAAGGGCTCGACCATTACAGCCGCCTGGTGGACGCGCTGCACGAAGCGGGCATTCGGCCCTTCTGCACAATCTATCACTGGGATTTGCCGCAAGCGCTCGAGGACCGCGGCGGCTGGCCGAATCGCGACCTCGCCGGATATTTCGCGGATTACGCGCAAATTTTGGCGAACCACCTCGGCGACCGCGTCACGATTTGGGCGCCGTTCAATATGCCGTGGACATTCACCTATTTCGGCTACGGCATCGGCACGTTTCCGCCAGGCAAGTCCGACTACGGCCTGTTCCTGAAGGCCGCGCACACGGTGAACCTGGCGCAGGGCCAGGCATTTCGCGCCATCAAGGCGGCCTCATCGCACGCATCGGTCGGCAGCGCCTACGGCATGGCGCCCGCGTACCCGAAAACAAATAGCGACGCCGACCGCGCCGCCACTGCCCGCTACAATGCGATGAACAACGAATATTTCCTCACCACGGCGATGCGCGGCGAGTATCCGAAAGCGTTTGTCGGCGATATTCCCTACAAGGAGATGGGATTCAAGCCGGGCGATGAAAAGATCATGCGCGCGCCGCTCGATTGGCTGGGATTTCACTATTACACGCGGCGAATCGTTTCCGACGCCAGCGCCGCTTCCGCACAAGGCCGCTCTGGGCAGGGCAACAGCTTCGGCACGGAAATCGAAACCGACGCATCCACCGGGCGGGACCGCTACACGCAATTCCACGCCGTCATGCCCACCGAAGGGCCGCTGACGGATGCGGGCCTCGAAGTGTGGCCGCGCGGCATCTACGACCTGGTGATGCAGATGACGCGCGAATATAACAAGCCGATCATCGAAATCACGGAGTGCGGCTGCAGCTACCTGGACGACCCGTATGCGCGGGCCAGTTGGCTGGTCCCGGACACGCGGCGAACGGAATTTTTCCGACAGCACCTGGCCGAACTCGCGCGCGCGATTGCCGCTGGAGCCAACGTCCGCGCGTTTCACGCCTGGAGTTTACTGGACAATTTCGAATGGAACGACGGCTTCAGCCAGCGTTACGGCCTGACGTACGTGGATTTCCGCGATCGGAAACGCACCGTGAAGGATTCCGGGCTCTGGTACGCGCGCGTGGCTCGCGATCACGTTTTGGACGTCTGATCGTTAAGAACACCCAACCGTTGTCCAACCTTTAATTGCTTAAGCCCGCGGATCTTCATTCAATTCCCTGGCTGCCGCAAACGCGCTAGAATGTCGCCCCATGCTGACCACGCTTGAGGACGTCATCATCCTCGTTCTGAGTCTCGCTTTCGCCGTGGCCGTCCTATGGACGCTTCAATACTTCTGGCCCGGGGCGCGGCGTCTTCCCCACAACGAGCTTGTCGGCTGGCATCTCACCGTCTTAGGCACGACGTATGCTGTGATCATCGGCTTCATGCTCTACGCGGTCTGGACCGAGTATCAATTGGCGGAGCTCAACGCAGACAATGAAGCAAACAGCCTGGTGAACGTCTATCGCCTCGCCGATGGGTTGCCGGACGCGCAGAGGGACCAAATTCACAAATTGGCGCGTGACTATGCTGAGGCGGTGACCTATCAGGAATGGCCGGCGATGCACGACGGGAAAGAAAGCCTGCAAGCACATCCTGTGGTCATGAAATTATGGGCGGCGCTGACGCAACCCCAAATCCAACCGGCTACACCGACCCAGCAGGCCAGCGCAAACCTCACCTTGGCCGAACTATCCACCATGACCCGCTTCCGCCGCGTTCGCCATCTGGAGGATGCATCTCAGCTGCCCACGATTCTCTGGGTCGTGATGATTTTTGGGGGGCTTTTGACCGTATTATTTACGTCGCTGTTTGGCTGCGAGAGTTTCTGGCTACACCTGGTCCAAGTGCTCGCGCTGACGAGTCTGATCTGCCTGATCTTACTGGCAATTGCCGATATTGACCGGCCATTTCGCGGCTCGGTCCACGTGGAGCCCACTGGCTTCCTGCGAGCCATTCAGACATTTTCCGACCTCCCGGCGAATGCACCCTAAACCGTTTCGCCGGCTGGAATCTACCACACAGAAACCGAATCCCCCCGAAAAAGCCCCCGAGAAGACAGGCGGAGGGCCGGTTGGCCGCAGTGTGGCCGGAACCGGCAAAAAGGGTTAGGGAGGGTTTAGGGGTATAATGGAACTATGGGGGCAAGGTTTCACTGGATTGCCAACACCGCGGTGGCGATTTTCTTCGTTTTTGGCTTGATCCTCAGCGGGCGCCATCCTTGGATTTTCTATCTGTGGACTGCGGCATTTGTGACCTTCGCCGCCGCGCTGCTCTTCAGCTACCTCATTCAATCCTCCTGGCAGCGGAAATCCTCCCGGTCCGGGCATTCGGAATCAGCGGAGCGGCCTTGAGCATCGCGGGCACGCTGCGGTGAGGCTCCTTCTGGAGGGTCTCGCGCTGATTGCAGGCCTTTCCGGAATCGCGATTGTCCGCCTGGGCTTCTTTGGCGAGCACCTGGGGCGCGGGCGGTTCGTGTCGCGCATTGCGGCCCATCCGGAGCCGCCCGAGTGGTATCACCGGTTTTTCACCGTGGCCGTCGGCGCCGTGGTGATTTTCATCGCCGCCGCCGCGTTTACGCTGCTGTGGCAGTCCACCCGCTGAGACCTTGGCTCAGCCTCTTCGCGCGTTTCCGGAGAGCGGCGCGGCGTGCTAGATTCCAAGCGTTGCGGAGGCGTTCACCCGGCAGCTATGCACACATGAGAACCGCTCGTACACCTCCGACATCGGTCTTCGCGGCACTCATCGTCGCGGCGTTACTCTGCGCGCTTGCGCCGATTCCGCGGGCTGCGGCGCAGCAGAAGCATCCAGACTATTTGCACGCGCTCGCGGACCTGCGCATGGCGCGTTCTTATGTGGCCGCGTGGCCCACGGGCAAACTCCACGAAGGGCAGCAGGAAGGGCAGAAGGAAATTCTCGACGAAATCGATTCAGCCATGCACGAGCTGAAGAAGGCCTCAATCGACGATGGAAAGAGCCTGAGCGATCACCCGCCGATCGACACGACCCTCATCTGGAACGACGATCTTCGCCGAGCGCACGAATTGCTGGCCCAAGCGCGCCGGGACGCCGGACTGCCGGAAAGCGATCCGGCGGCCGCACAGATGCAAAACCGCGTGCTGCATCACATCAACAAAGCCATTCGCCGCATCGACGAAGTACGTGCGAACAACAATTAGCGAGAGCATTGGGCGCACCAGAAGACGCCGGAGCAGGCGTCGCGTGACGGCGCGACGTTTTGCGATGGGCGTTTAGACCAGGCATCCAAAAAGATGTACCCTCAGTTACCATTATTCGGATAACCAGCATCCCAAACCTGCCAATCGAAAGCTAACTCGTTGCTTTCAAGGCGCTTATCCCACGCCGTGCAGGGAGCCCGTCTGGCTGTAGAAATGCAAATCCCGCTTGGGGAACCAGAAGCACAATCTGGCAGGCAAGGCAGCAACCTTGGGAACCTGAAGAGTTGCCTTCGAGTGGGTGTAGGCTTTTCGGGTTTCGAATACTCACGTTCCATCTGCAGCACATGAACCGGCATTCGCTGGGGGAGACAATGACGAAACGGGGTAACGCATGGCTCATGAGAAGGGCAAGGTCATTTTTCCTTTTGGTCATCATCGGAGCTGCTTTGGCGCCGGCATCACGCGCGCAAGGCAGCGCGTCCATTAACGGCACAATCACGGACACATCCGGGGCCGTCATACCCGTCGCGCAAATTACGGTGACGAACGAGGCGACCGGAGGAACGCACGCCGCGCAGACCAACAGCACCGGTTTCTTTTCCATCACCAGCCTCGTCCCGGGCGTTTACAACATCACGATCGAGAAGCAGGGATTGAAGACGCTGACGTATGCGTCTGTGACCTTGACGGTAGACCAGGCGCTGACCTTGAACGCCAAGATGGAAATCAGCCAGCAGCAGACCACGGTAACGGTCGAGGGCTCGCAAGTGGCGGCCATCGACACGACCGATGCCACGCTCAGCGACGTGGTGAACCACGCGCAAATCGTCGAGCTGCCGCTCATCCTGCGCGACCCCTACCAGCTTGTGCTGCTGTCGCCGGGCGTCACGCAATCCGACTCCGGGCTGGGCGGCGTCTCCATCAACGGCGGCCGCGAGCGCAACAACAATTTCCTGCTCGACGGCACGGACAACAACGACGCGGACGTTCCCGGC
>DATKPM010000112.1:0-35963 GCA_035524135.1 Candidatus Acidiferrum sp.
GTCGTTCGGGTTCTCCTACGATGCTCTGGGCCGCCGCACGCAGCTCACGCGGCCCAACAACGTGACGACGAGCTACAGCTACAATTCGCTATCGCGCCTGGTTTCGGTGTTGCACCAACTGTCCGGGAGTACCATTGACGGGGCCGTATACACGCTCGATCCTGCGGGGAACCGCACAGCGAAGCAAGACGATCTGGCGGGAGTCACGTCAAGCTATACGTACGACAAGATTTACGAGCTGACTCAGGTGATGCAGGGGGCGAACACGACCGAGAACTACAGCTACGACCCGGTGGGCAATCGGCTGAGTTCGCTGAGCCTGTCGCCGTACAACTACAACACATCGAACGAGCTGACTTCGACTCCGAGCGCCAGCTACGCCTACGACAACAACGGGAACACCACGAGCAAGACGACCTCGTCGGGCACCACGACCTACGCCTGGGACTACGAGAACAGGATGACCAGTGCCACCTTGCCCGGCACCGGCGGGACGGTGCAATTTAAATACGATCCCTTCGGACGAAGAATCGAGAAAATCTCGCCGACCACGACGAGTATTTTTGCGTACGACGGCCCGAACCTCATCGAAACGGTGAATTCCACCGGCGGAGCAGTGGCTCGCTATACGCAAGGACCGGGAATCGATCAGCCGTTGGCTATGCAGCGAGGCAGCACGACGAGCTTTTATGAAGCCGATGCCCTCGGCTCGATTACGTCTCTCAGCAACACAGTCGGATCGCTGGCGCAAACGTACACGTTCGATTCGTTCGGCAATACCACCAACTCCAGCGGCTCGCTCACGAACTTCTTCCGCTACACGGGGCGAGAGTTCGACACGGAAACTGGTCTCTATTACAACAGGGCGCGCTATTTTGATCCGACGACAGGTCACTTCCTCAGCGAAGATCCGTTAGGGTTCGCGGCAAATACCGTCAACTTCTACGAATACGGGTACAACAACCCCATGAAGTTTGTTGATCCGACCGGCATGCAGCAGACGATTCCAGGGACACCTAGTGGCCCCGTCATGCCGCCGCCAGCACCACCCGTCGAACCTCCCGTGCCACCGGTCGAGCCGATTCTCCCAGTGGCCGGAGGCGGAGCGGCAGCAGGCGGGGGGTCACTACTCACTGGAGGTTTGATTACCCTCGACGCTGGGTTGGCGATCTACGACGGGTATCAGCTCTACAAATTGGGCATCGCCTACGGTTGGTGGCCAGCACCGCAGCCAGCTCCTCAGCCGAGTAACGGCAAATCAAACTGCAAAAATAACGTTGACTGCAAGCAAGTGAAACAAGACTGTATTGAAACGTGCAGTGAGAGCAGCCTCCCTTCGGGCGACAACGGCTTCCGATTCTGGAACTGTGTGAACAAATGCATGGAATCCGCAGGATGCCGATAGCCATGATAAGAGATGCCGCTGTAGCTCAGCAGATTAGCGAGATGATGATCGAAATTTCAGGCCGCCTGGACCGCTCGATAACGACTGTGAAGGATCGGTGCTCCTCCGAGGAATTCGAGACCTACAGGCGTGCGGTAGGCCGTATCATGGGAGAGATGTTATTGCAGGTTCTGAACCCTTTGTATGCGGAGCACCCTTCTCTCAAACCGCCACAAATGGACTAATCCCGTTTGCCTAGAGCATCTCGCGCCAGCGATGCTCTAAAATCACCCAGATGGCGATCAGAGAATTACGTGTGTCCGGCTACCGTTCTATCCGCGATCTCCGGGTGTGCCTTAGCAAAGTCAATGTGCTGACCGGCCCGAATGGTTGCGGGAAAAGCAATCTCTACAACGCAGTCTTTCTCTTGGCTAAAACGGCTACGGGCGGATTCGCGCGGGTTATCGCGGCAGAAGGCGGAATGCCCTCCGTTCTCTGGGCGGGCGAGCGCCGCTCGCGCAGCATGGGCTCCTCTCGGGTTCAACCGTTACGAATGACGTTAGGCGTAAAGACGGATTCCTTTTCCTACGCGATGAGCTGCGGGCTGGTCAGCACCAGCAAGGAATCTCCCAGTGCGTTCAGGCTAGACCCCGAGATCAAAGAGGAGCGCGTGTGGATGGAGGACCGGAAGGCCGGGCGGCTCACTTTTTTCGAGCGCGGCCCTTCAGGAACTTGGGTTCGAGACAGTGTCGGAAAACGTGTCTCCTACTCAGGCGAGTTGATGGCTAGCGAAGGTGTCTTTTCGCAAATACGCGAGCCACATCTCTACCCTGAGCTATCAGCATTAAGGGCGGAAATGGGAAACTGGCGGTTCTACCACCACTTTCGAACGGACAAAGACTCCCCACTTCGCAAGCCCCAGATAGGTGTACAGACTCCCGTTCTGAGTCATGACGGAAACGATCTTGCGGCCGCGCTGCAAACCGTCCTTGAGATCGGAGATGCCGAACAGTTACGCGACAGTGTAGCGACTGCCTTTCACGGAGCGGCGCTCATTATCGAGACCTCAAAAGCTGGCTTCTCCGTCTTGCTTCAAATGCCGGGATTGAAGCGGCCTCTTGATCCTTCCGAACTATCCGATGGCACTCTTCGATACCTATGCTTATTGGCAGCGCTCCTGAGCCCGCGTCCCCCAGGTCTCCTTGCTCTTAACGAGCCAGAGACGAGCCTACATCCCGACCTGTTGGATGGTCTGGCGCGTCTGGTCACTAGGGCATCGGAGCGTTCGCAACTCTGGATTACGACCCATTCGCCGCGCCTAGCGGAACTCATCGAGCGCTATTCCGGGGAGCCCAACATCAAGCTGGAGTTGGTAGGCGGGGAAACGCGTGTAGGCAGTCAGAAGTTGGCCTCCTCTGCTGTCACGGAGTGATCCGAGGGACTATCGGCGCGCGGTTAACGCAGAGCGCCGGGGAGCGCCGAGAAGGGCCATGCCTTCGGCATGGGGATGGGTATGACACACGACCCCATCGTTGGCATCAAACGAGCGAAACTCGCGCAGGGAACTCTAGGGGAACATTAAGCGACGAACAGGGTCGAAAACCAGCAACTATGACGCGAGAACGAACAAGACGAATCAGTTACTTAGCATATGTTGTGGTGACAGCGGGTTCCAGGTTCGAGTCCTGGGCGGCTCACCACGAGAAATTGGTTTGGGGCATAATTCTTGCCCGACTTCGGTGACTAATCCGCGGGTACCAGCGACTCTTCGGGATGGGCGGCTCAACAGTCTTCTTTAGGATTTCCAGCGGGAGTAGCTTGCGTCGAGCGAACGCAGCGTCACAGCCGCCGTGTTCTGCCCGTGAAGGAATTCGCTGATTATGGAAGAAATCTCCGCTTGAAATTCCACGAACCCAGGGAATCGCGGGCGGACATAGGATCTTTCGAGCGAGAGAAGCGTATCCTCGAAAAAATTGGTAGTCATTGCGTTCACTTGCGGGTCAATCCATGCTTTCCTATTCGCGGGTTGGCCACCCGAGCTCACATAGATGGATTTCTGGCATTCCGCACTCGCAACCCACTGTGCATACTCGACTGCAACCGGCATTTCTTTGCACTGCGCCGAGATGGCGAGGCCTGCTCCACCGAGTATCGCTCCCACCGGACCGCGCGAACCTTGGGACGGAATATTGGTAAATCGGACGAGTGATTTCCTGTATCCCGGCCGGGCATAATTCGAATACCCGAATCCGAGGGGGCAATAAGCGATATCGTCCGTCGTACCCATTCTTTCCCACACGGCGATGGGATTCCACGAGAGAGCCTCGCGCGACGATGCTTCAGAAAGACGTTTCAGAGTCTCAAGAGCCAGCGCCCCTGTACTTTCCCTCACCGCACGGTTTGAATCGGCGAAGGCAGGCTCCCCGGCGTTGGCACAGAGAGACAGGAAAGCGCAGGAAGAATCAACTGGCAGCAGTGGTGTGGTGACGAATCCCGGACGGATGCGCGCAAGTTCGAACACTTCGTCCCACGTCTCCGGGACTTTCGCTCCCGCCTTCTCAAGCAGGTCCGGGCGGTAGCCGGCGACGTGCGCTGCAGCGTCAATTGCCAGAGCCCATTGGCGCCCGTCGTAGAAGTAGCTGTCGTGCGAGTGGCCCACACTTTCGGTTCGCAGCGTTTTCAGAACATCGGGCGAGATGTGGCGGCCGAGCGGTTCGAGGCAACCGGTCTTCGAGCCTGTCCCCATGAAGGGATGGTCGAGCACGATCAGATCGAACTGTTCCGAGAGCTGCTGGATCGATTGATCGGCAAAGCCCTGCAGAGAGCGAACCGTCCATTCGATTTGGACTGCCGGGTGCGACTCTCTAAATTGCGCGGCCGTGGCCAACATAGGGGCCAGGCCGCGGTCGTGATTCCACGTAATTCCCCGAAGGGTTGTCACAGAGGGTTCTCCAGATTCCTCGCATGTGATTTGAGTGGTACTGAAGGTCAGACGACTTTGGATTCCTTCAATCTCGCAATTTCCTGACCGGAGTAGCCGATCTCGGCCAGGATCTCGTCTTTGTGCTCGCCCAACAGGGGTGGCCTGCGAATCTCGCCTGGTGTTCGGCTAAATTTCATAGGCGGTCCTACGGTTCGGAATTTTCCCGCCTGGGGATGCTCGAATTCGATGATCACCTTGTTGTGTACCACCTGCGGATCGCGTTCCACGTCGGGGAACCGATTGACAGGGGCCGCCCAGATATCGGCCGCCATGAAAATATCCATCAATTCCGCTGTCGTCTTCCGCTTGAAGCCTTCTTCAAGTTTCCTCTTTACTCCGTCGCGGTCGTCCGTCACATTTCTCGAATCATTGCCTTCAAATCCCGAAACGCCGACGAGCTCCGCGATCTTCCCTACGGGCATCATAGCGATTGAAATGAATCCGTCCCTGGTCTGGTAGACGCCCATCGGCGCACCCGCACAGGGATAAGCGACGCCGGCGCCGCTGCGCACAGGTTCGCTCAATGTATTGAAGTAGAGCGTGAGTTCCTGCGTTGCCATGTGCATCATCGAGTGAAGCAGATTGATGTCGATTCGCTGCCCCTTCCCGGATTTCGCCTTCTCATACAACGCCATCAATACGGCGATCACGATGTGCATGGAGGCGGTAAGGTCGGCGAGCCCAATTCCCACTGGCATCGGCGGATCCTGCGCGCTGCCGTTGAGCATCAGAACGCCCGCGATCGACTGCGCTAATAGATCTTGTCCAGGCCGATCCTTATAGGGACCGTCCTGCCCCCATCCGCTGCTTGCGCAATAAATCAGACCGGGATGAGCCTTGGAAAGCGCTTCATAGCCGATCCCGAGGCGGTCCATCACGCCCGGCCGGAAGTTTTCGATCAGGACGTCGCAGGACTTTATGATTCTCATCGCGACTTCCTTGCCTTCCGGGGCCTTCAAATCGAGAGTGATGCTGCGCTTTGCGCGGTTGAAGGCGATAAACGAGAGGCTTTCGCCATTCATGAAGCAATCGCCAACCGACCAGTTGCGTGACCAATCGCCACCTTTCGGCTCGACCTTTACAATGTCCGCACCCATATCTCCCAGCAATTGCGTGGCGCTCGGGCCTTGCACCAATTGGCTGAAATCTGCAACTCGCAGGCCCTTTAACGGTCCATTCATGTTTTCTTGAACTCCTTATTTTTCCGGCGATGGGATGCGCCGCTTCGATCCCTGCCTCCGGCTCACACAGGTGCGGAGGAAGAAAAACCACCATCAATCACGAGGCATTGCCCAGTCACCCAGGAACTTTCGTCGCTTGCCAAGTAGAGCGCGCCATACGCAATTTCAAGAGGAGTCCCCAGCCTTCCAAGCGGATGCATTTTTAGCCAAGCGGCATAGAGTGCTTTTGGATCGGGCACGCGCTCGAGTACCATCCGGTTAAGCGGCGTGTCGACCGTCCCAGGCGCGATGCAATTCACGCGAATATTCTTCGAGGCGTATTCTCGCGCCATCTGGCGAGTCATCGCGATGATTCCGCCCTTGCTGGCGGCGTAGTGCGGATATCCGGACAGCCCCAAAATTCCCTGCACCGAAGACATGTGGACGATCGAACCGTACTTTCGGTCAATCATTCCTGGCAGGACGTACTTTGAAGTCAGAAACATACTGGTTAGATTGACGCGGATGATCCGGTCCCAATCGCTCAACTCCATCAAATGGCAGGGCGCCTCCGAGGCGATTCCGACGATGTTGGCCAGAACATCGATCCTGCCGAACTCCTTGATTCCCGCTTCTACTGCCGCTCTGACTTCGGGCTCGGATCCGACGTCGGCTTTCGCGAAAACACTGCGCCTGCCCTTCCCGCGGATCCGATCACGCGTCTCCACGCCGCCTCTTTCGTCAATATCCACTCCGACTGTGGCTGCGCCTTCGGCCGAGAATAGCTCGGTGATTGCCTGCCCGATTCCGCTCGCTGAGCCGGAGACGAATGCCACACGATCCTTGAGGCGCATCGTAAAGAGCCCCCTAGACTTGAAATTTGTGAAAGTCCCGCGCGCCTGAACGGTCCGCGGGCGTCAGTTGGAACCAGTAACGTACCATAACGCGGATTCCTCCTCCGCCTTTTTCTCGCGGCACAACGAGCCTCCGGTTTCGGCCTGCGTTCCCCCGCTGCTATACTTCGTCACCACGAATATCGCGCTTTTCGCCCTTTCGCGGGGAGGATTCGAAATTCAAATGACGGAATTCGTTGCGCTGGAAGAACTCGCTAAAAAGGTCCCGAGCGGCTGTCGCGTTGGGATTGGCGGTGTCCATCTCTCCCGCCTGCCGATTGCCTTGATCGCTGCCGTTCTGGATCTCGGTCGCAACGACTTCACCTACATCAGTTGGGGTGGGGGGTTGCCACTCGAATTGTTTCTGGAGGCTGGGGCCATCAAGAAGCTCATCTTCTGCTTTTCCAGCATGGATTTTTTCGGCCTCGCTCCACGGTTTCGACAGGCGCTCGAAAAGAACATCGTGGAAGTCGAGGAATGGACCGCTTTGGCCATGATTCAAGGAATGCACGCTGCCTTCTATAACATCCCGGAAATGCCCTTTCAGATTCCCGCGGGTTCCGACCTAATGAATGCCGGTGACTTCTGGAAAAAGACGACTTCGCCCTTCACCGGCGAGCCGGTTGCGCTTGCTCGCCGGCTCGATTTGGATTACCTGCTCATTCACGCGCAAAGAGCAGATACGCAGGGGAATATTGAAATTCAGGGGGCTCGAGGACTGGATCTGAGCTCGTTGGGAGCGGCGAAGAACAAACTCTTCACCGTCGAGGAAGTCGTGGAAGTAGGCAGGCTGGGCGATGCGCCGAAATCCTTTGTCCTTCCCCGTGAATTTGTCAGCGCAGTTGCCAAGGCGCCTCTCGGGGCGTACCCCACTTCATGTCTTCCCTACTATTCAACGGACTACCGTCGGTTGCTCCAGCGCATGCGGGAAGAGGGCGAGAAGAAGAAGACTGCTTCCTCTGCGCCCCAGGCAGCCGCTGTGCCCGCCAAGCAAATCCATTCGCCGAAATTTCAATTCGCCCCGCCCGAAGGGCGGGTGGCATTCCTCGCGCAGGCCGCAAGCACTCCGGGCCGGGCGCTGACCTCGGAGCGACTTTCCCGATTCGGGCTGGATATTTCTCCCGAGGCTCCCTGCACCGTTGATGAATTTCTCGCCGCCACGCTCGCGCACGAGTACGACAGTTCGAGCATCTGCTCGGTCGGCTCCGTTTCGCCGCTCGCGATGGTCTCGTACCTGCTGGCCAAGCGCACCCACGCCCCAGGGCTTGCTCTTATCGCACTCAACGGCGGCTTCATTGACGTGGACCCTCACCCCATGTCACTAACGCTTGCCGAGCCGCTGGATTGGGAAACAGCTAAAGTCTTCTGGGGCGGCGATGAAACATATCACTGGTACTACCAGACGGGCCGGATCACGCACGAAGTGATCACCGTTGCGCAGTTGGATGTCCACGGGCGCACCAATAACGCATGGATCGAATCCAACGGCAAGCGACTCCGGCTCCCTGGACAGGGTGGAATGGCTGATGTCGCAAATCTTCACCAGCATTTCGTGCTCTATCTCACACGTCATTCTCCCGAGAGATTTGTCGAATCGGTGCAATTCTGCACAGCCTCGAGAGGAATCCTCGGCGACGCCGAACGCATACGAAACGGCCTTCAGCCTGGCAAAGTCCGGCTCATTTCGAGTCTCGGGATTTTCGAGCTTGACCATTCCGAGCGACGGTTCAAGCTTGTGAACATTCATCCCGAAGCAACGCTTGAGGAAGTTCGCAGTCAGACGGCCGGGCAATTCCTTGTCGCCAATCCTCTGCCGAGGATGGCTCCGCCCACTCCAGAAGAGTTGCGCCTCATCCGCAAGGAGATCGATCCGTTTGGAATTCGCCGACTTGAGTTCGTTCCCAGCAAGGACCGCTTGAGCATGATCGAAAGCATCCTGGACGGTGAAGAGAGGATGATCGGCGAAATTTTCCGCAGCAAGCCGTGAGTTTTTCGCCTTCGTGCGTGTGAATTCGATTCACCTTGCCCGAAGCGCCCATTTTGCATATCTTCGTCTTCCGCTAGGTGGACTGGTCCATCGACGAGGAGATTCCATGCTCTATCCTGTCTCGGAGGTACATGTCGTCCTCTACGGCCTTGATCATCCCGAATGCGTGGCGGTGGGACGCGATGGAACTCTTTACGCCGGAGGCGAGCGCGGACAGATTTACCGGGTCTCCCCAGACGGAAAAAATGTGAAGGAAATTGCTAATACAGGCGGCTTCTGTTTGGGGCTCACGCTGGACCGCGAAGAAAATATTTACGTCTGCGATTTGAACCGGCACGCGCTTCTGAAAGTGACGCAGCATGGAGACGTAAGTCTGGTCGTGGACACGGTGGACGGTACGAAGATTCGCGTGCCGAATTTCAGCGTCTTCGACTCGAGGGGAAATCTTTACTTCAGCGACTCGGGCGAATGGAAGGGAGGCAACGGTGTCATTTGGAAGCTTTCCGTCTCGGGCAAGCCATCGCTCTTTTCGTCAGGGCCGTTCCATTTCACGAACGGCCTCGCGTTGGATGCGGCAGAGAAATTTCTTTATGTGGTAGAAAGCAACTTAGATCGAGTCTTGAGGATCGCCATCAATCTCGACGGTACGGCCGGCGCAACGGAGGTTTTCGTGGATGGTATGGCACGCCTTCCCGACGGACTCGCCTTCGATGCTGCGCGAAATCTTTACGTCACAACCTACGCCTCCAACTGCATCTATCGCGTTTCTCCCGAACGGAAAGTTGATCTTCTGTGCAAGGATGAAGAGAACCTGCTTCTCTGCCAGCCAACTAATTGCGCCTTTGGTGGACCAAATTTCGATCAGCTCTACGTCTCGAATCTCGGTCGCGATCACATTTCAGTTCTGAACCTCAGAACGAAGGGACAACCTTTGTTCGTTCATCGCGGATAGATTTTCCGTCGGGGCCGATTACAATGGCGCGATGGATTATTGCAAATCTCGATTTCGCATATATTTCCTGCACCGAAGAAGCAGTTGACCTGAGTACGGCGCCTGAGGTAGCGGGATTAGGCGTGACGCGCGACTCAGATGGAGCAGAGAGACTGCGACGGGGAACACATAGGGAACATTAAGCAACGAACGGGACGGAAACCAGCGACTACGACACGAGAACGGGTCAGGCGAGCCAACTACTTGGCGTTCGGCGAGGTGGTAACGGGTTCCTGTCCCGAACCATCGGGACAAGTCCTGGGTGGCTCACCAGAAATTAAACGACTTACCGCGATTTGCCCCCCCGAAAATTCCATGTGACGGTCTTTGATGGCACATGACGCTTATGGCAGTTTCTCACATGGGCCTTTGCCGGCATGCTTGCCGACTTCGCCCCTGCCGCAGGCGGGCAAGCGTGCGCGTTTTATTCTCGCCTCCTCCGACATCCCGCGACCAAGGGACGGATATTGTATCTAATGGTTTGTTGGGGTACTGATGTTAAGGTCGAGTTGTATGTGTCTCCCAAATGAGAGCTGCCAATGGCCAGGCCAATATTACTTAGCGTAGATGATGACTCCGATGTATTACGGGCGATCGAGCGCGATCTGCGGTCCAAATACGGGGCGGATTACCGTGTGATTGGAAGCAATTCGCCGGAGAAGGCGCTTGAAATTCTGAAGCAACTGAAATTGCGCAACGACGATGTGGCTCTTTTACTCGCCGATCAGCGCATGCCTCGGATGAACGGAGTGGAATTTCTTCAGGAGGGAATGCACCTCTTTCCCGATGCCAAGCGGGCGCTTTTGACCGCTTACGCGGACACGAATGCCGCCATCAGCGCCATCAACGAAGCAAGCATCAACTACTTCTTCATGAAGCCGTGGGATCCGCCGGCCGAGCACCTGTATCCGCAACTGGACGACCTGCTTGATGATTGGAGGGCATCGTACCATCCGGTGTTCGAGGGTATACGAGTGCTGGGTACACGGTGGTCGCCGCGAAGCTATGAGATGCGCGATTTTCTGGCGCGGAATCACGTGCCCTATCAATGGATCGACGTGGAGCTGGCCGCCAGCGATCCGGAAACGAAGCGTCTTCTGGAGGTTCTTTCGCCTGAACCCGCGAATCTACCCATTGTGCTATTCCCGGACGGAACAAAACTCCTCGAGAGCTTGCCGGCTGACGTGGCGCAAAAAGTGGGACTCCGCACGCGGGCCCAGACCGACTTCTACGATTTGGCGATTATAGGCGGAGGCCCTGCGGGTCTGGCGGCGGCTGTTTACGGTGCGTCGGAAGGCCTGAAGACGGTGATGATTGAACGCGAAGCTCCCGGCGGTCAGGCGGGAATGAGTTCGCGCATTGAGAACTATCTCGGATTTCCTACGGGGCTGAGCGGAGGCGATCTGGCGCGCCGGGCGGTGGTGCAATCGCAACGATTTGGGGTGGAGATATTGTCACCGCAAGAGGCGGTAGGCGTCCGGACGGAAGGATCCTATCGAATCATCAAGCTGGCCGATGGATGCGAGCTTTCCTGCCACGCATTGCTGGTGGCCACGGGAGTGCAGTGGCGACGTCTGGATGCTCCGGGAATCGACAAACTACAAGGAGCCGGGGTCTACTATGGCGGCGGCGCTACGGAGGCTCTGTCTTGTAAAGGCGAGAAAGTCTATGTGGTCGGCGGGGCAAACTCCGCAGGACAAGCTGCGCTGAACTTTGCCAAGTACGCCGAACGAGTCGTAATTCTGGTACGCGGCGATGGCCTGGCCGCCACCATGTCCCAGTATCTGATCGATCAAATCCAGCAAACTCCCAACATTCAAACGTGGACTCATGCCAGCGTGGCCGAAGCGCATGGAGACAAGCGTTTGGAAGAGCTTTCGGTCCTGTGCACGGACACGAACAAGGTGGAACGAGTGCCTGCGAGTTCAATGTTCATCTTTATTGGCGCCCTGCCGCGGACCGAATGGCTTTCCGGAATCATCGAGCGGGACGACCGGGGATTCATCCTCACCGGCCCGGACCTAGTACGGGATGGCGAGCGGCCGAAAGGATGGTCGCTCGAACGTGATCCATTCCTGCTGGAAACGAATATTCCCGGCGTGTTCGCGGTGGGAGACGTGCGGCATGGTTCCGTGAAGCGAGTAGCGTCGGGCGTGGGCGAGGGGTCTGTGGCCGTGCAATTCATTCATCAATATCTGAGCAAGGTCTGATGGTCACTCCCTCGGAGCTATTGTGCTTTCCGACGTTCGCCGGTTTGCCTGAGGATCAGATTGCCTGGTTCCTCAGCAAGACGCAGGAAGTGAACATCAAGGCGGGAGAAATCTATGCGAAGCAGGGTGACCCTCCCGAGGCAATGTTTGTTCTTCTCGAAGGAGAATTCGAGTGGCGCGGTGAGCTTGGCGGAGGCACCACGGTAATTGCGGGCAAGGTCGGCGACGTGACGGGAGCGTTGCCCTTCTCGCGGATGAAGCAATTTACGATTACAGGTAGGGCTTTGACGGATGGGCGTATCCTGCGATTTCCGGCCGTGCTGTTTCCGGATCTAATTCAGAGAATGCCGGAGTTGGCCAAGCGCTTGGTCGCTTTGATGTCCGACCGCATCCGCGAAGTGACGCGCCTGGAACAGCAGCGCGACCGACTGGCCGGGCTGGGAAAACTCTCCGCTGGGCTCGCCCATGAGCTCAACAATCCTGCTTCCGCTGCCAAACGCGCGGCGGCACAGTTGCGGGACACTTTAAAACGCATCAAGGACGCCAGCCACGAACTTGGCCGGCGCGATCTGACTCCCGCCCAAAAGGCGGAAATCGAGAAGCTGGAAGCTTCGATTACGCACTGGGAGGAGGTGCCGCCTGATGCTCTGACCATCAGTGACCTGGAAGATCAGATCGGTTCCTTGCTGCGAAGTCACGGGCAGAACGATTTGTGGCAGCTAGCGGCGGAGCTGGCGCAACGAGGAATCCAACCGGCCGCCTTGGAATCCCTGTTCGAAAACCTCGACACCGGCAGCGCACGAGCGGCACTGGTGAGAATTGCCGCTTCCGTAGAGATGGCAAGCCTGTTGAACGAAATTGAAAGCAGCACTTCGCGAATCTCTGACCTGGTTGGGGCGATCAAACAATACACGTTTATGGACCAAGCTCCCGTGCAAAACGTGGACGTGGTGAAGAGCCTTGAAACAACTTTGACGATCATGAACCATAAGCTAAAACGCGGAGTGACGGTCCATCGCGAGTACCAGCCGATCCCGCTGCTCGTCGACTCGTTCGGAAGCGAGCTCAACCAAGTGTGGACGAATCTCATCGACAACGCGATTGACGCCATGAACGGCAACGGCGAGCTTCGTGTCCGGACATATCGCGATGCCGGCTGCGTTGTGGTCGAGATCGGAGACAATGGGGCCGGAATCCCGGCGGACGTTGTGACACATATTTTTGAACCGTTCTTCACAACGAAAGGCGTAGGGGAAGGGACGGGGCTGGGGCTGGATACGGTGCAGCGGATTGTCAAGAAACATCGCGGCAATATTCAGGTCCATTCGAAACCGGGCGATACACGGTTTCAAGTATGGCTTCCGCTGGCGAATGCGGGACATTGATGGCTGGCCGAAGCGGTGGATTTTCATTCACTGCAAATTCTTATTAGAAGCGGCTGCATCTCCCTTCCGGCGCAATGCGAGACATCTCACGATGAGGGCGAGCAGAATAAAAGCGACTCCGAGGATGCCGCGGTCCCTGAATTGAAACGCCGTCGCAGCTCCCGTCGCGGCTCCGAGTGCGAAGCTCGCCCAGATTCCGCCAAGGACAACAATTGTCGGGTCTGGTCCTGGTGGAGGAGGAGCGGTAGCCAGCGAGCCGATTTTGTCCGCCTCTGTAGTGATGAGGCGCGTAATCATTCCGGTCAGATACGTTGTGTGCACGCTGATTCCGCCTGTACGGCGGAGGGCCCCGTTTTGCAGGCCAAGAGCGAGAGAAACGCAAACGATAAATATTCCCACTCCGATTGCTGCGCGCATGGACATCGCCCAGGAGGAAACGCCGATCAGAATCACTTCAATGCTCATGATGGCCGGAAGGTACGACCAGGAGGGCCATTCGTGGAGTAGATGAGCGACGAGGATGCTCAGGAAAACTCCAAAAAGAAACGTACCGATGGCGACGAAATGAGCGAGCGTGGCGCGTTCATCGCGAGAAACCAAAGAAATAGCGACGAGCACAAGGTTACCAGTGACGTGACCGGTGAACGTCTTTGCGAGCACGAGGCCAGCCGCGTCTCCATAACCTCCGACGAAGGCGAGACCGAAGGTGAGCCATTTTTCCGCCAAGGCATCGGAATTCGGCATGAATGTTCCTTAGCGCACCTGAAAGCGAATCGATAACAGAAGCGCGGCGATTCCGTTCCAGGTGATCTGGACTCCGATGCAAACAAGGAGAAAGGCCGAGAGGCGGACGATGACATTCATTGCGCTCTCTCCCAGCATTCGCGCCAGGCGGTCCGCAAAACCGTAACAGAGATAGACGCTCACCGCGATCAAACCGGTGGCGACCACCGCCGCGAGGATCAACCAAATGTGAATTCCGTAGCGGTGAGTCGAATTTGCGCCCAATGTGATCGCCACCGAAATAGATCCGGGACCGACGGTCAACGGCAAGGTGAGAGGGTAAAACGCGCAGCGAAATTCATCCTGTGGCTGAACGGTTTTGCGCGCCGGCTCTCCACCGTCCTCTTTTTGCATCAGCATTGACCAGCCCACGGCGACCACGATGAGCCCGCCGCCTACTTGAACAACTGGCAGAGAAACGCCAAAGAAGCCCAGGACGTGCGCTCCAATGAGATACGAGCCAATCATAAGCAAGAAACTATTCACGGCGACGCGCGCCGAGAGATCCCGGCGCATGGGGGGCGAATATTCCTTGGTGAGCGCCAGAAAGATGGGGCTTCCGCTCAGCGGGTCGACAATCGGGAAAAGAGCGCTGATCGTCAATAGAAGCACTTTGACAGCGTTAGCCATAGTTAACTCCATTTTTCGGCATAGGTGGGCACCCGAAACGGCAAGCTTGCCCTATTTCAGCACAAGATTGAACGCGTTTGGATCCAGCATTGGCTAGACGCCGACGATCACAATATGCCCGACAGAGTTAATCGGTTCAGGGGTAGCTTCCTGACGTTTGTATCTCGCCCGAGCCTGAGCCGTTTTCGCGTACTTCCCTTGATGGGCAGACTCCTTTGGGGAGTAACGGAAGAGCCTTTCGTTGGGGTTTTTGTTCATTCATGCGACCAAAATCTTAGACAGGTTCTCGAATGGGTATTGATACAAGTTGGATGCGTGAATGGTGGCGTTGGTGGAGTTTTTAATTCCGGAAGCTTGTTTACGGGCGAACGCTTTTTCGTGTGAAGGTGCGTCGTGAGGGCCAGCATAGCTGGAATTGTGCTTGAAAGTTGGCAAGCGGACAGTGATGGATGTAGGATTCGCCCGGTTACGAAAGCCGTAGGCGATCTGCAAATCCTAGTTCGGCGATGAACGAAGGAAAAATGAGAATTCCTGTTTGTTCTCTTAAGGGGGTCTGTTGGGTCTCTTTGATTTTGCGGAGAAATTCCTGCGAGCGATTTTTGGCTTCCTGGTCGAAAGATGGGCGCTCCCACTGGCCGTCCTTTGCGCGCTCCTGAGTGGCTGCCACTCGTCGGAAGCGGGAAAGCGGCCGGTCATCGAATTTACTGAAGTTCCGCCTGCTGCAGAGGGAGGGCGGGATAGGGTGGCGACGATCTCTGGCCGCGTGCTCGGTGCAACGGCAGGGGAGCGCGTCGTAGTCTACGCGCGGAGCGGCCCGTGGTGGGTACAGCCGTGGCCCGAAAAGCCATTTATAACGATTCAGTCGGATTCGACTTGGACCACGCCGACTCATTTAGGTTACGACTACGCGGCGCTTCTGGTCACTCCCGGATACGACCCACCACCCACGATGGACTCGACGCCGGCGGAGGGCAGGAATGTGGTGGCGGTCGCGATCTCCAAGGGTGTGGGCACGCTGCCGCCGAACCCGACCAAGCTGCTACGCTTCAGCGGATACGACTGGAAAGTTCGCATGACGCCCGCGGATCGTGGCGGACTCAATAACCTGTACGACGCCGACAACGCGTGGACAGACGCGAGCGGCGCATTGCACATGCGAATCGCGAAGAGAAGTGACAGGTGGACGTGTGCGCAACTGGTTCTCTCACAGAGCCTTGGGTATGGAACGTACACTTTCGTCGTGCGCGACACGTCGCATTTGCAGCCCGCGGCCGTACTGAGCATGCACACCTTCGACGGATGGGGAGCGGACGAGCACTATCGCGAAATGGACATCGAGGTCAGCCGCTGGGGTGACGCAACCAGCAAGCCCAACGCGCAATATGCAATTCAGCCTTTTTACGTTCCTGGTGACGTTGCCCGCTTCGTGGAGCCTTCAGGGACGCTCACGCACATCTTGCGCTGGGAATATGGAACCGCGAACTTTACAACGACTCGCGGCTCCTCTGTAGGCCGCGGCGCAACGGTTGTTTCGCACCACGTTTTTACGTCGGGAGTACCGACTCCCGGCCAGGAGAGAGTAGAGCTGATGTTGTATGTCGTGGCGAGCGACAAGAGTCCACTTCGGAGAAACGCCGAAGTCGTGATCGAGAAGTTCGGATACCTCCCATGAGGACCCTCGTTGCAAAGATTTGCCGTGTCATTTCCCGATCAAAGGACTTCTGGGTTTTCTTGTTGCTTCTCGACAGGGAGGCTTCTGCGGCTTCGCCGGCGCGGTGGCATACAATTGTTGGCACTGAATCAGCGCGGTTGTACGATTCCGTGGAACCCTTGCACTCGGTACGAAGTTGCGGGCGGACGACAGCGCACCGTCGAGGATGAGAATGGCACGCTTCGATTCCTGTCAAATTTCAGTTCGTTCGGTTTCTTCCCTTTTGCGGAGGATTTGTGCATGCGGGGTGGTATGCCGATTCTTTGCAGCGAACGCTCTCTTGTTGCTGCTCTGCTTCGTCCTGTCCGGATGCCATTCGCGACAGGCTAGGATGGGACCTTCCATTGAATTCACAAAAATTCCACCGGCTGCCCAGGGAGGCCGCGAGAGAGTCGACGTAATTTCGGGGCGTGTTGTGGGTGCGCGTTCTGGCGACAGAATCGTAATCTATGCCCGCAGCGGCCCTTGGTGGGTGCAGCCCTGGCCTGAATCACCTTTCATCGCGATCAAGGCGGATTCAACGTGGAGCACGCAAACTCACCTGGGATGGGAATATGCAGCGATGCTAGTGGACTCAACCTATCAGCCACCGCCAACGTTGGACGTCGCTCCAGTACAAGGCGGGGCGATTCTCACCGTTGCGGTTACGAAAGGCATGGGGTCGCTTTCCACATACTACAAGCAGCTGCGTTTCAGTGGATACGACTGGTTGGTTCGGACCATCTCCAGCGATCGCGGCGGAATGAACAACCTCTACGACGGAGATAACGCCTGGGTGGATGCAAGCGGCGCCCTGCATATGCGTATCAAGCGGGAAGGTGACAAATGGTCATGCACGGAGATGAAACTGACGCACAGCCTGGGTTATGGGACCTACATCACGACGGTCCGAGATACGTCCTATTTGGAACCGGCAGCGGTGCTGAGCCTGAACACGTTCGACGACTGGGGCGGAGCCGAACACTATCGTGAATGGGACGTAGAGATCAGCCGCTGGGGAGACGCGAAGAGCAAATACAATGCCCAATATGCGATACAGCCTTTCTATGTCCCGGGAAATGTCGCGCCCTTTGCGGAGCCTGCGGGTACGCTGACGCACACGGTTCGATGGGAGTCGGGGCGGGCCACTTTCACGACAGTTCGTGGCTCCTCGACGAACGCCGATGCTTCCGTCGTTTCCGAGCATGTCTTCACGTCCGGGGTCCCCACGCCCGGGCAGGAAACCTTCCAGTTGATCTTTTATGTGGTGCCGAGCAATACGGACCCGCTGCAGAAAGGGACCGAGGTTGTCGTTGAAAAATTCGAATACCTTCCGTGAGAGAAAGCACAGCGGCTGGAGGTTTCTCGCGTGCCTGATTGTGGGGTTTTTCGCGCTCTACTTCGCCTCTCAAGTACGAGCGCTCGACCCGCACAGGACGATTTCGCAATACTCCTTCGAACGGTGGGGAAGCGACAGAGGCTTTCCGCCTGGCTCGGTTACGGCAATCTCTCAAAGCAGCGACGGTTATCTTTGGATTGGGACGAACAAAGGGCTCATCCGCTTCGACGGACAGAATTTTCTGGAAATAAAGCGGCCAGTTCCCGGAGCGTCTTCGATCGGGGGCGTCCAAGGATTGCAATCGGATGCCGACGGGAATTTGTGGGTGCTCTTGCAGAGCACAAATATTCTCCGGTATCGCGAAGGGGAATTTGAACCTGGCCGCGACCAGGCAGGGTTTGGAATCACTGCTGTCGGCAAACGATTGAACGGGACGGTCCTTTTCTCGTCGCTTGTTTACGGCCCCCTAAGCTACGTGGATGGAAAGATCCAGGTTTTCCTGCCTCAGTCAGGAACGTCGCAGAGCTCCAAGGCCGGAGCAAGCTCGGAAACGACGGACGAGCTATCGAGCCATTTCAGTTGGGCTACCGGCGTTGCAATTCACCGGTTCGCCGAGCCGAACGTCGCGGTCACGTCGATGTCCCAGACTTCCGACGGAAGAGTGTGGTTGGGCACACGGGAAAAGGGACTTTTTTACACGATCGACGGCCACGTCTTCTCTGCGACGAAAGAAAGTCAGCCCAAGAACGTCGACTGCTTGCTGCCGCTGGAAGACAGGAAATTATGGATCGGCACCGAAAAAGGCATGTTGGAGTGGAATGGGACTGCGCTCACCGACGAGGGAGTGCCGCCTTTGCTTCGGCGCACGCGAATTTTCGCAATGATTCGCGATCGCGACTCGAACATTTGGGTCGGCACCGCCGACGGGCTGGTTCGTGCCATGGATGATGGTGTTTCTGCAGAGTTGAGTACGCTCAATGTTTCCGGCCCGGTGACGGCACTCTTTGAGGATCGAGAGGGAAATCTGTGGGTGGGTGGCTCGCAAGGCATCGAGCGTCTGCGCGACAGTACTTTTGTGACCTACTCGATGACGGGCACGCAGTCGGGAAGCAGCGGTCCGGTTTATGTTGATCAGGAGGGAAGGACTTGGTTTGCTCCAATCGAGGGTGGATTGCGGTGGTTGCAGGGAGAAAAAGCTGGAATTGTAGCGACGGGTCACCTGGGCAGTGATGTGGTCTATTCCATCACCGGAAACAAGAACGACATGTGGGTCGGAACACAGCAGGAAGGGCTCGCGCACATACGCGATGCCGATGGCGAGGTTACAACGGAAACCTTCACCGAAGCCAATGGTCTCCCCCAAGACGGTGTCTACGCAGTGTTTCTGAGCCGCGACGGAGCTGTGTGGTCGGCCACGCTAAGTGGAGGAGTGAGCGAATACAAGGACCATCGCTTTACGACCTACACGACTGCAAACGGCCTGGCCTCGAACACGGTCACGTCGTTCGCAGAGACTCCGGACGGTACCATATGGTTCGGAACGCCCAACGGGCTCAGTTCACTCTCGCGAGGGCGCTGGAGCACTTTCACGACTAACAACGGAATGCCTTCCGACAATGTCGACACCCTCATGGCCGACTCCCAAGGAGTGCTTTGGATTGGAACGGAAGCAGGACAAGCATTTCTAAAGTCTGGACGACTGCAGGTGCCTGCTGAAACCATGCCTCAGTTGCGCGAGGGGATTCTGGGAATTGCGGAAGACGCGAATGGGCGGCTGTGGATTGCCACGACGAATCACATTTTGGCGGTAAATCGCCTCGAGCTGTTGAAAGGTGCGCTTAGCCCTAGCGATGTTCGCGAGTATGGGGTGGACGACGGGCTTGGAGGAACTGAGGGAGTGAAGAGGTATGAGTCCATATTTGCAGATGCATCGGGCCGGGTATGGATTTCCACGAACCGGGGTCTTTCCGTGGTCGATACGAGGAGGGCGAACGCGACCTCCGCTCCCACCATCGTCCGGATTGAAGGGATGAACGCTGATGGCAGACCCGTTGGCCTTGAGGGACCGATAAATCTACCGTCTGACGACCGCCGTGTTGATATTCGGTTTTCGGGGCTGAGCCTGTCGGTTCCTGACCGTGTTCGGTTCAAGTATATGCTGGATGGGTTCGACAAGCATTGGAGCGAGCCCGTTTCCATGCACGATGCTGCATACACGAACCTGGGACCGGGCAATTACCGCTTCCGCGTGATGGCAAGCAATAGCGACGGCCTCTGGAACAGCGGCGAGTCGACGCTTCAATTCAACATCGAGCCGATGTTTTGGCAGACATGGTGGTTTCGACTGTCGTTCGTGGCTGCTGTTTGCCTGATCGTTTTGGCTACGTTGCGCTTGAGAATGTTGCAGTTGACGCGGCAATTGAATGTGCGCTTTGAAGAGCGCTTGGCGGAGAGAACGAGAATTGCGCAAGAGCTGCACGACACGTTGCTCCAGGGATTCCTGAGCGTTTCGATGCAGCTTCACGTAGCCAACGAGCGATTGTCTTCTGATTCACCCGCAAAGCCGTTTCTAGGGCGCGCGCTCGAATTGATGGGGCGCGTCGTCGAAGAGGGGCGCAACGCCGTCCAAGGGCTGCGACTGTCGAGCCGTGCGTCTCCGGATCTCGAAGAGGCTTTCTCCCGTGTGCGACAGGAGTTCCCGGTACACTCGCAAGTTGAGTTCCGGATAATTGTAGATGGTACACCCCGGTCGCTCCGGCCGTTGATTCTGGACGAAGTTTACTTGATCGGGCACGAAGCCTTGTCCAATGCATTTCGCCATTCTCATGCGAGGGAAATCGAGCTCGAACTCGAATATGGCTCGAACGATCTACGCATTCTGGTGCGCGACAATGGCAGCGGAATCGACCCTCAGGTGGTAACTTCGGGACGCGATGGGCACTGGGGGCTGTCGGTCATGCGGGAGCGGGCGCGAAGGATTGGAGGAACGCTCCGCGTGCTGAGCCGGGTTGCCGCGGGAACGGAGATTGAATTGTCGGTACCATCTCAGATTGCCTTTGAGAGTCAGTCGGGTCCGCGACGCAGAAGCTGGTTTTCCAGGCCCGACCGTGCGAGAGAAAAGAAACGGGAAATCGAAAGCGAGCGTGAGGCATGAGCAGCGCGACGCGGATTCGCGTCCTGTGCGTGGATGATCATCCACTCCTTCGCGAAGGGATCGGAACGATCATTCGAAGCCAGCCAGACATGGAACTGGTGGCGGAAGCGGCTTCCGCGCAGGAAGCCATTCAACAATTCAGAAAATATGTTCCCGACGTCACGTTGATGGACCTGCGGCTGCCGGATATGAGCGGTATCGACGCTTTAGCCGAGATCCGTGCAGAATTTCCAGAGGCACACGTTGTGATCCTCACGACCTTTGAAGGGGATGTGGAAATCCAGCGGGCGCTGGAAGCAGGTGCCAGTGGGTATCTGCTCAAGAGCATGCCGCCTAAAGATATCGTGGAGGCGATCCGTCAAGTGCACTTGGGAAAAAAACGCATCCATCCTCAGGTAGCCGCGCGTCTTGCCGAATACATGAGCGAGGACGCCTTGACCGGGCGCGAGATAGAAGTTCTCAACCACGTCGCGGCTGGCAGGAGGAACCGTGATATTGCAGAGAAACTGTTCATCACCGAAGAGACTGTGAAGGTTCATATCAAGCACATCATGGAAAAGCTGGGAGCCAGCGACCGTACCCAGGCAGTGTCCATCGGTATCCGCCGCGGAATCATTCATCTCTAAAGTTCTACAGGCAAATAGAACTGGTCCCCAATGCGTGGAATCGAAAAATACCACGTTCAGGGATTACTTTCGACCGTGCGCCAGACTTAGACTTAGTCGCACCGGCACGCAGGAGTGTCCTAGGGAGAACGGCGCTGCAGAGACTTTTTTCGACGTTCCCAGGCGGAAGGCCTGGAGCAGGCTTGCTCGTACTACGGGCTTCGATTGGCCTTACGGCCACGGCGCAGGGGCTGCTGTATTTATGGGGCAAGGATGCCCTTGGTTTAGAGGGTCTTGCGGTTGGCATCTTGTTTCTCGCCGCAGGGGTCTCGCTACTGATCGGATTTATCACCCCTGTTTCAGGGCTCTTGGCCGGACTGTGCAATCTAGGAATTCTCCTGAAGTGGATTGCTGGCCCATGGTTTAATTCATCCGGGTCGCGACTCTTCGTGCTTCAAATCGTTGTGCTCGCTGTGTCGCTCTCATTGCTAGGCCCGGGAGCCTTCTCGCTGGATGCGCGTCTATTCGGCAGGCGCGAGATCGTGATTCCACCCGCCACACGGCCGCCTGAATACTGAATTAAGTGCTGCAGACTCATCGATTCTTCGGCAGCCGTCCGCATGCAGATTTTTCCTCTCTCATCGCATATCCGCCGAATGTGGTATTTCCGGTCGCCCCCAGAGTGGTAATGAAAAATCATTCCATCACGGGATGATTTCTTTCGCAGAACTCTTCATAGTCTGCGGCAGGAAGTGAAATTGTACTTTGGAGGGAACATGATTTCTGAGGGTGCAATGTTGCGGGATCGCAACAATTCATTACATCTTGTCGCAACAAATTCACACGCGGAAGAAGAAAAGAACCTGGTGACAGCTGCCAGACACGGCGATTCCGAGGCGTTCGAGCAGCTGTGCCAGCCGTGCATGAGCAAGATTCGCCGGACCGCCTATCGGATTACGAGGAACCGCGAGGATGCGGAAGACGCCGCGCAGGATTCTTTGCTGCGCGCCTTCGTCAACATGAAGAATTTCAACGGCGGCTCGACGTTCTCGACATGGCTGACACGCATAGTCATCAATTCTTCACTAATGATCATTCGCAAGAGACGCAACAGCCCCGAAATTTCGGCCGTCGACGAAATCGGAAGCGAGGGTAATGAGAGAGTGTGGAATATTCCCGATGCCGGCCCAAGTCCGGAAGCCGACTTTTCCCAGCGCGAGCGCCAGGAAATTCTTCTGGGCGTAATCAACGCCATGAAGCCGACCCGCCGGCGAGTGATCGAGCTTCAGCATTTGCAAGAGCTTTCGCTCAAGGAAACGGCAATGGCTCTGGGTGTTTCGGTGGTTGTAGCCAAGAGCCGGCTGTTTCACGCGCGGACGGCTCTGCGCAAGTCCTCAGCCTTGAGGGCAATTGCCAAGTCAAGATCAGAGTATGCCGCGTAAAAATCATTTGTAATCGAGATGGCTCATTGCTTGCCTGCGATGATCGACGTGAATCGGAACGCTATGAACATGGCAGAGGGACTGCATTTTTCTTCCCGAGCTTCGGCCGCGGGCCTTCCTCATTCGGGGACTGAGGCTTAGCGTTTTCTTGCACTGAGCCCCCTCGTCTCCAGGCATCTTTCCCGGGTGCGGCACACTGAAAGTGGCCGCACTCTTTCATCCTCTCCACTCTTGGAACCTGTGTCGCACGATTCCGCTTCAGGAGAAAATAGGGTACCGTACTGTCCAAGTCGGCATATTTTCGCTGTAATCCTCCGCCCCGCGCCCTGAGGAGGTCCTATGGCTCGCGCCGCAACACTGCCCACACCTGACTACCGCCGGGCAATGCTAGAGACCTATGCGGTCAACGACAGGATCAACCAAATTGTGATCGAACACCTTGATCCTCGTGCATGGCACGCCAGACTTCCTGGCACAAACACGCGGACAATTGCGGCGATTTTTACGCACGTGCATAACATACGCCGGAAGTGGATCAGGCTTTCAGCCCCGTATCTCAAGCTGCCGGCGGAGCTTCACCGCACTGGGTGTACGCAAAAGCAGGTCCGCGCAGCGCTTGCTGAAAGCACACTCCGCTGCTCGGAAATGCTTGCTGATGCACTCGATGGTCCAGCAGGCCCCGTCAAGAAGTTCCTCCGTGACGCGTGGGCCAGGCCGTGGGCGGGCGGCCCCGCGATGCTTGCCTACATGATTTCGCATGAGGCACATCACCGTGGTCAGGCATGTATGTTGGCGCATCAATTGGGCTTTCCTTTCCCTCCGAAAGTCACCGCTAGAATGTGGAATTGGGAAAGCCTCTGGGCACAAAGTGGGTTCGGTAATATTCGCCGATGATTGCGGCGCAGAGGACTCACAAAACGTAATGCAGAAGAAGAATGCCCGCCAGCACGTAGGCCAATGGCTTCACTTGTCTTGAGCGGCCCAGCGTCGCCAGCAGCGTTATATTGGTGATAAATCCTAACGCCAAGCCGTCGCTGGCAGATCCCAAGAGTGTAAGCAAGGTCGTGACCAACGCAGTCGCAGTCACGACGCCGTCTCGCAAGTCCAGATCGGCGAACCCCTCCATCATGAATATCCCAATCATCACAAGCGCGGGCGTGGTTGCCACGGCCGGAACAATAGCGATTAGAGGGGTAAAAAAAAGCG
Source organism: Candidatus Acidiferrum sp. (assembly GCA_035524135.1). GTDB lineage: Bacteria > Acidobacteriota > Terriglobia > Acidiferrales > UBA7541 > Palsa-295. The sequence goes on from DATKPM010000112.1 coordinate 23,843, forward strand.
CAACCATGGAACAGGCAGCGACCACGAGACTGGTCAACCCGGTCCGCGAACCCTGTTCGACACCAGCTGCCGATTCCAGATAAATAATCGTGGTGGTTGTACCGAGAAGTGCTCCACCGCAGCAGGCGGCCGCGTCCGCAGAAAGCGCTTCACGCAATTTTGGCAGTTGGCCTGTCTCGTCGTTCAATCGAGCGCGAACCGCGACGGCCATGAGCACCGCCATGGCCGCAAAAAGATCGCCAAAGAGAATTGCGAAAATGATCGGCAGGCTCTCGAGAGGATGGCGAAGAGGGTACACGAAGTCCAGCTTCAAAAAGATGGGAGCGATGGAATGCGGCCAGCCGAAAATCTGGTGCGGCCAGGGAGTAATCCGGGCGCCAGCCTTGGCCGCCGACAAGAACATCCCGGCAAAAGTGATGGCGAGGATCGACAGAATCAACGCGCCGCGCACGCCGCGGTTTACCAGAATGATGGTAAGCAGAATGCCCGCAAAGCCAAGCAGGACCTTCGGGGAAGAGAAATCTCCGATGGAAACAAGAGATTGAGGATTGGAAGTAACGATTCCCGCGTTCTTTAATCCTATAAAAGCAATGAACATGCCGATGCCCGCGCCGACCGTCTTTTTGAAGCTGTCCGGGAAGGAATCGATCATCCTGCGGCGAAGGCCTGTGACGGAAATCAACAGAAAAAGAATGCCCGAGTAGAAAACCATTCCAAGCGCCGCCTGCCAGGGGATGTTCATGCCCTGGCAAACCTGGACGGCGATGTACGCATTGATGCCCATCCCCGGCGCCATGGCCAGCGGATAATTCGTTCGCAGGCCCATGACCACTGAGAAAATTGCCGCGGCGAGCGCAGTCACTGTGATGAGGGCCCCGCGGTCCATGCCCGCCTCGGAGAGAATCAGCGGATGTACGACTAGGACGTAAGATAGGGTGCTGAAGGTAGTGATGCCTCCCAGCACCTCTACCCAGAATGTGGAGCCTCGTTCGCTGTAGTGAAAGAAACGGTCGAGCGCGGCGGACAACCGTTGGAGAGAGCCTTCTGCGACAGGAATCTCATTCTCAACCGGCTGACTCATCGATCTGGAGTTACCTCACGATCCCGGTTGAAGAAAACTCTGACTTGCTTCTCCACCTGCCCTCCGCGATTCAGTTGTTGCCCTACCAAATGACGGGATGGGTCTCGCCCGTGCGGATGTTGACGAAGCCTTCGGGCAGCGCCTCGCTGGGCGGCATAAAAGTCCAGTGCCAGGGAGGGCATGTGAGAAAGGCATAGCACAGCGCCTCCGTGACGTGCTCGACACCGAGGAAATCCTGGATGGCAGGTACGGACTTTTCCATCCATTCGAGCTTGTCCATTTCCGCACGCATTGCCAGCAAGTCGTGAGCGAGTTCCTCCGCCGGACGGGCAGTCATCAACCCGCCGATTTCCAGCCGAACTTTCGCCACGACTTTTCCGTGGCTGACCAGAACAAAGCCCCCGTCCATTTCCGCCATCGTGTTTACAGCCAGCGCCATGGCTTCGTCGCTGCTGCCGATCACCCAGGCGTTGTGATTGTCGTGGACAATCGAGCAGCACATCGCGGAATCGGGCGTTTTCATCCCGACATCTTTCCAAAACATCCGCGAAATGCGTGTGCGGCCGGAATACCGATCCAGCAGAGCGACCTTCGTGATGGCACGCATTTCATCCCGTTGTACCAAGCCGTTTTCAACGGACAATTCCACCGTAAAGAAGTCCTTCTGGTGATGAAAAGGGGGGACTACAGCGGCGTAGACCGTCGTTCGTCCCGTCGGCGCTGGAACGGCAAAATCCGATGGTTCAATTTTGCGGCCCAGATTGACCGTTTTGGTGGCCCACTTGGGCCAGTCAATTTTCGGAACAGGGACAAGCATCTTGCCGTCTTCGGAGACTTTGATTCCGTCCGAGTATACGGCCTTGATCTTCACTCGCTCGGGGTCGGAAAGGAGAACGACATCGGCGTAGCGTCCGGGCGTGAGGGATCCGACTACGTGGTCAATTCGAAAATGGCGGGCTGTATTGTAGCCGCCGAGCGAATAGGCAATCTCAACGGGCACACCATTCTCAATCGCGCAGCGAATGTTGTGGTCCATCGCACCGCGGCGGAGCGTCGTTTCTGCGTTGCGATCGTCGGTGGTCACCGACACGTTCGACCAGTCGCGCAGACCTCTTTCCAAGAGAAACTTCAGAACATGCCTGCTGTCAGGGCGCGTCTCGAGAAAAATCCCCCTCTCTAACTTGTCCCAGGCCTCCTGGCCCTGACAGACCTCGTGGTCCGAGCTGATGCCACTTGCCGCAAAGGCAGAGATTTCTGCCAGGGAGACAAGTCCGTTTCCGTGTCCCTCCACAACGCCGCGCGCTTCCAACGTGGCTTCGATGTTTTCCCACAATCTCTTGTATCCGGGATTTTTGGGATTGACGACTGCGGACCAGTCCATCACTTCGTCGAGGCCCGTGACCCATAGATTCCGGTCGATGAAGTTGCGAATCTCCGAATAGCCATAATAGCCGCCCGATTCCTCCCAGCCCGTCGGCGGAGTCGCCGAACCAAGCGACGGGAATATTTTGAATGGGCTTCCGCGCTGGCGAGGCAGCAGCCAGAACTCCACGTTACGCTCGCCGTTGACGTTCGAAAACTCGTGCGAGGCTTCTACATTCCACGTCGTGCCGAATCGCAAGACAAGGTCTGCCTCATATTCGGGGCTCAACATCGTGCTTTCGATATGTTTGTGAGCTTCGCCGAAGCCGGGCACAGCCCACAGGCCTTGAACGGAGACTTTGCAGCTCGCAGAACCCTTCCAGTCTCCGTGCGGACCGACCCAGGCGATCCGCTGCCCTTTGATCACAATGTCCCAGTCGTTTTTCCAGGTGAGCGAGTGGACATTCAGAAGTGTCGCGTGTTCCATCACCAAATCGGCCGCTTCAACTTCCAATGCAACGGCCACAAGCTCTTGGCGGATTCGGATTTCACTGCCGAAGGAATGCTTTTCTTGCGTGGTCCCCATAATGGCCGAGCCCCCAATACTGGATCTCCGGGCGCATGATCCCGATGCTCGCGAAACTCAGAGGCATCGCTTGAAGATCTTGAGCAGACAACGAGCTATTTCTCGCCGCGAGATGCGCCCAAATCTTTCATATGCCCTACAGCGTTGCAAGCCTAAACTTCTGATAGCATCTATTCACGTTTGATTGTATTGTCGGCCCTTCTTCAGAAAACAGATGAGCCCGCACAGGTTTCCCGGAATTATCGACAACGCCACACGAGCTAGAGCCGTAAGGGCAGCGCAAGGCGAAATCCCCTTCGATCTGCTCATCGTAGATGGAACGCTCGTTGACGTGCTCACGGGAGAATTGCGCAAGGCCGATGTCGGCGTCACCGGCGCAATGATTGCCAGTGTGCATCCTCCAAGCGCGCGGTTAGATGCTGCGATTACTTACAACGCGGCCGGCAGATGGATTTGTCCGGGATTTATCGACACGCACGTGCACTTTGAAACGTCGCATTTGCTCCCTGTCTATTACGCGGAACAAGTAGTGGCGCAAGGAACCACGACGATATTTTACGACCCCCACGAGCTGGCCAACGTTTTTGGTCTGGACGGCGTCCGCTACGCCATTGAAGCAAGCCGTGGATTGCCTCTCAGATTTCTCTGCGCGGCACCGTCATGCGTTCCGTCTGCCGAGGGTCTTGAAACCTCGGGCGCGAAGTTTGGCGGCGGTGAAATGCAGGAGATGTTGTCGTGGGAGGATGTTGCGGGCGTCGCCGAGGTAATGGACATGCGCGGCGTGCTGGCACGAACGCCGCGGATGGTCGATGTCGTTTCGGCCGGATTGAATTCCGGAAAATTGATTGAAGGGCATGCGCGAGGACTTGCAGGCCCTTCGCTTCAGGCGTATCTCTCTGCAGGAGTCGGCTCCGATCATGAGATTACGTCCGGAGAGGACGCCGTCGAGAAATTGCGGGCTGGGCTCGCCATCGAAATCCGTGGTTCTCATGACTATGTTCTCCCCGGTGTCGTCGAAGAACTCCGAAAGCTGCCTCAAATTCCTTCGCAGGTCAGTATTTGCACTGACGATGTGCCGCCTGACTATCTTGTGGAAAAAGGCGGTGTTTCGGATGTTCTGCGGCGTTTGGTTGGCTACGGAATGAATGATGTGGATGCGATTCGCTGCGCCACGTTCAACGCTTCCCTGCGCCTGCGTCGGCCCGACTTGGGGGCAGTATGTGCAGGACGGATCGCTGATATTGCGGTGCTGAACTCGCTGGAAGAGTTTAACGTAGAGAGTGTGTTTGTTGCCGGATGCCATGTTGTGGAGCGCGGCCAGTGGCTGGTCTCGCTCCACGAATCGACATCTTTTCCCAGGCTTCTTCACTCTGTCCAGGTGCCTGAACTTCGGGAAGAAGATCTGCAGATCAGCAGCACTGCCAGTGCAGCCGGCACGGCTAGAGTGCGCGCCATTCTTGGGATGCGTTTCGCAGAATGGCGCGACATTGAAGTGAAAGTGCGGGATGGCTTTCTAGAGCTGCCCGAAGACGCAAGCATGATGTATGTGCGGCATCGTCACGGGCGCCACACTGGCCAAGGACAGTGTGCGATTCAGCTCGGCATCGGCCGCATGCGTGGAGCTATCGCCACGACATACTCGCACGATTCGCATAACTTGGTAATCCTGGGCGGATCAGTGGAAGACATGCGCGCCGCGGGCAATGCGTTGATTCGCTGTGGCGGCGGCATGGCGGTGGCTCAGGGAGGCGCTGTTTTGGCGTTTGTTGAATTCCCCGTCGGTGGGTTGCTGTCCGATTTGGCCCCAGCATCCCTGGCTGGGAAATTCAGGGCGCTGCGGGATGCTGCAAGTCAGGTGACAGATTGGAAGCCTCCCTATTGGACATTCAAAGCCATCGAGGGCACTTGCCTCGCTTGCAATCCCGGCCCTCACCTCACCGATCTCGGCTTGACGGATGGCACTTCGCATAAGCTCGTCTCGATGTTCCCCTAGCGAACGCCCAGAGATCGCCATCGTCGCACTTGTAGAGGGCCCCATCTGCTATCAACGGCTGTTGATGGCTGGCGGAATGAAGCGTTTGATCCAATAAAATTAATTTTTTGTGTCTAGATGCGAATCCAAACCAATACGGTGAAGTATAGAATTAGATGGCTGCAAGATTGACCTGCTTTGACGAGTCAGGGTGGAGCCTCGGCATGATCAAAGAGCTAGCGATGCGGTGGCCTGTAATCCGGCAGATCGTGCACCAGAGCGACGGAACCGGTGCGGACGCTTGGAGTGAACACATGCGGAGGATTCAGCCGAAGAACCATGGTGCCAAAGTGGCGCGTTCGGTATGTCCCTACTGTGCGACCGGATGCGGCCAGCAGATCTTCCACCGGGACAATCGGCTCATTTCGATCGAGGGGGACCCTGCGTCTCCGGTTTCGCGCGGGCGCTTGTGTCCCAAGGGCTCAGCAAGTTTCGAACTGCTGACGCATGACAAGCGGCTGACAAAAGTAAAGTACCGTCGGCCTTATGGCACGAAGTGGGAAGAAATCCCGCTGCAACAGGCCATGGAAATGATTGCGGACCGGATCTGGGAGAGCCGCGAGCGGACCTTCGTGGAAACGAAAGACGGCCAAAGCCTGATGCAGACAACAGCAATCGCTCATCTTGGCGGCGCGACACTGGATAACGAAGAGAACTATCTTATCAAGAAGCTTTTCACCGCCGGGCTGGGCATGGTGTGCATCAGCAACCAAGCCCGTATATGACATAGCTCGACCGTGCCCGGTCTGGGCACAACCTACGGACGTGGTGGGGCGACGAGTTCGCCGAAGGACCTGACGAATGCGGACGTGATTCTGATCATGGGTTCCAACATGGCGGAAAACCATCCGGTCGCGTTTCAGTGGGTGATCGACGCGAAAGAAAAGGGCACGACGGTGATGCACGTCGATCCGCGATTCAGCCGGACGTCTGCCGTCTCCAGTATCTGGGTTCCGCTTCGTGTCGGCTCCGACATCATCTTTCTCGGCGGGTTGATCCACTACATCCTCGAAAACGACCTGATTTTCCGCGAGTACGTGGCCCACTACACCAACGCGCCAGTGATAATTCCTGAGGATTTTAAGGATACCGAGGATCTGGAAGGCGTCTTTTCGGGCTGGAATCCCGACAAGAAATTCTACGACCCTTCGAGCTGGATGTACGAGGGCGTCGCCGCGGCGTCAGGCCAAGGAAGTGGTGCGGCGCCCGACCTGAGCGGGTACAAAAAGGACGAGACTCTGCAACATCCCAGATGCGTCTATCAATTGATGAAAAAGCATTTCGCGCGATATACGCCGGAGCTGGTCGAGAAGTATTGCGGCGTATCTCGCGAGATGTTTCTGCGTGTCGCCAGTACCTATTGCAAGGCGTCGGGCCCCGATAAGACGGCATCGATATGCTATGCGGTCGGCTGGACGCAGCACTCTTCCGGTGTGCAGATGATCCGCTGCGCAGCGATTTTGCAGCTGTTGCTCGGCAACATGGGTAGGCCCGGCGGCGGAATCATGGCGTTGCGGGGACACGCATCGATCCAGGGTTCCACAGACGTGCCGACGCTGTTCGATATTTTGCCGGGCTATATCAACATGCCGAAGTTCGGCGAGGAGTCGAAGAGTCTTTCCAATTTCATCGCCAAGTACAAAACGCGGACGGGCTGGTGGAACAATTTCGATAAGTACATCGTGAGCATGTTGAAAGCCTTCTACGATGAAGCGGCAACTGCCGAAAACGACTACGGATTCAACTGGCTTCCACGGCTGACCGGCGACCATTCCCATCAGGCCTACTGGCTTGACATGATGGACGGCAAGATGGAAGGCCTGTTCGTGATGGGACAAAATCCAGCCGTCGCGGGACCAAATTCCAGCTTCGAACGGCGCGCCATGATGAAGCTGAAATGGCTTGTGGTACGCGAGATGGTGGAGACCGAAAGCGCTTCGTTCTGGTATGACTCTCCGGAAGTACGGCACGGCGAGGTGAAAACCGAAGAAATCCCCACCGAAGTTTTCCTGATGCCTGCAGCGGGTCACGCCGAAAAAGCAGGAACGTTCACGAACACCCAGCGGTTGCTGCAGTGGCGGGAGAAGGCGGTCGATCCTCCAGGGGATTGCCGGAGCGAGAGCAATTTCATTTTCAATCTCGGAAATATTCTTCGCGAAAAGGCGCGGCGCGATCCACGTCCACGGAATGCGGGCTTGCTTGCGCTGCGATGGGACTACCCGACGGAGGGCGAGAATCACGAAGTTGTCGGAGAGGAAATTCTGAAGGAGATGAACGGCTACGCGGTCTCCGACAAGAAGCTTTTGCCTGGATTTGGGGCTTTGAAGGCGGATGGCTCCACGGCATGCGGCTGCTGGATCTATTCGGGCGTTTTTCCTGTGGAAGGGAAGAACCTCGCCAACGCGCGTAATTCCAATGATTTTTACGGACATGGGTGGGGCTGGGCATGGCCGGCCGACCGGCGCATCCTCTACAACCGCGCATCCGCCAAACCAGACGGCACGCCCTGGAGTGAAAGGAAAAAGTTGGTTTGGTGGGACGCCGAAGCCAAGATGTGGACTGGCAACGATGTTCCTGATTTCGTAGCTACGAAGCCGCCGGATCATCAACCATCCGCGGATGCACAAGGTGACTCCGGCTTGGCCGGGGACAAGCCTTTCATCCTCCACGCGGACGGACTAGGCTGGCTTTGGGTGCCGACAGGATTGGCCGACGGCCCATTGCCATCACATTATGAGGCGTTCGAGTCGCCTATTCGCAATCCGGTCTATCCGAAATTTCAGTCGAATCCGGTTGCCGACCGAAAATCGCGCGCATTGAACGAATACGCAAATTCGCCGGACCAGAGGTTTCCGTATGTACTGACGACATACCGGCTGACGGAGCATCACACGGCGGGAGGAATGTCACGGACGCTTTCGCATCTGGCGGAACTTCAGCCGACCTTCTTTTGCGAAATCTCTGTCCAACTGGCGAAGACTTTGGGAATTACGCCGGGAGAATGGGTGACGATAGCCACGGCTCGCGGCTCTGTGGAAGCCCACGCGCTTGTGACCCCGCGAATGCAGTCGCTGACCATTGGCGATAAAACCATCGAGCAAGTCGGTGTCCCGTTCCACTGGGGGTATTCTGGTCTGGTTAAGGGCGACAGCGGCAACGATCTGGTCGCAATTTCCGAAGAGCCCACCGTCCGCATCATGGAGTCCAAAGGCATTTTGTGCACAGTACTGCGCGGGCGGCGCGCTGAAAATACCGAGAAGTTGTGCGAGCTGCGCTCGAAAGGGGCTTCATGACCAAGAGCGCGTTTTTGACCGACGCCACGATTTGCATCGGTTGTAAGGCTTGCGAAGTTGCTTGCAAGGAGTGGAACAACGTTCCTGCGGATGGATTCACCTGGACAGGTCTCTCCTACGACAATACACAGGCTCTTGGCGCATCCACTTGGCGGCATGTGATGTTTCTGGAGCAGCCGCAAAGAGCGGGGCCGCAGATTGCGGGCACCAGCGAGCCGTTCCGGTGGGTGTTCCTCTCGGACGTTTGCAAGCACTGCGCAAACTCCGGCTGTCTCGAAGGATGCCCGACGGGCGCGATCGTTCGCACGGATCTGGGCACGGTTTACGTTCAGCCGGATGTCTGCAACGGCTGCGGATACTGCGTGGTGTCCTGTCCGTTTGGAGTCATCGACAAGAATCACGAAGACGGGCGTGCATTCAAATGCACATTCTGCTACGACCGGCAAAAGGTCGGGCTAATGCCTGCATGTGCCACCGCATGCCCGACGCACTCGATTCAATTCGGTCCCTACGAAGAGCTCCAGGAACGCGCGAAGGACCGCGTTGTAGAATTGCAAGAACGCGGCTACACCGACGCCAAGCTTTACGATCCGAAGGAAACGAGCGTGGGGGGAATTCACGCCTTCTTCGTTATTTTGGGTGAACCTGAGAATTATAATTTGCCGCCCGCGCCGGAAGTCCCGACCGTGTATTTGAAAAGCGCTTGGACCTCCGCGCTTTTGACCGCCGCGATCCTTATCGGTGTTGTGTTTGCGGCATTTTCCTTCCGATGAGAGAGCCTTCAGCGTATTACCTTGAATCATGACCGTCCCGGGCAACCCAAGAGGCAGGGCCACCGAAGAACGCTTGCAAGAAATCAAGCGCATCGCAGGCGAAACGTCTCTGGCTCCCGGCGCAGCGAAACTGGGATCACATCCGCAAATCACGGGACACGACAGCTACTACGGTCTCCCTGCGCTGAAGCCCCCGGTGTGGACTTGGGAGATTCCCCTCTATTTCTTCCTGGGGGGAATCTCTGGCGTCTCCGGGTGCATGGCGTTCGTCGCCCATCTTCTCCACGCGGATCCCGGCTTGGTTCGCGTCCTCCTTTGGGTGGGATTCATCGGCTCAGCGATATGCCCGATGCTTCTAATTGCTGATTTAGGGCGGCCCGCGCGATTTCTCAACATGCTGCGCGTTTTCAAATGGCGCTCGGCAATGTCGATGGGTGCGTGGATTCTGATTGGATTCTCCGCATGCATAACGCCGGCGTTGTTTGCAAACGAGCTTATTCTTCGCGGATTCGATTGGCCCATCCTCGGCTTCCTTCGCTGGTCTGCGGAAGCGGGGGCGTTAGTCACGGGATTGCTGCTTGCGGGATACACCGGCGTGTTGATTGGAGCCACGGCGAATCCTTTGTGGTCGGCAAACCGGCGCGTGCTGCCGGTCCACTTTCTGACATCCGGCATGGGCGGTGCTTCGGCGATTCTCGAACTTGCCGGATTTTTTGTGCTGCCGACTCAAATCCTGGGATTTATCGCCGCGGGAGTCGAGACGTTGCTCGACTTGAAGGTCGAACTTCGAAAGCCGGCTGTGGACGCGCCACTGCATCACGGACCCTCGGGAATCGCATTCCGCATCGCGGGCCTGCTCGAAGGCCCCGGCTCGCTCCTTGTGCGACTCTTCTGGGGCTCCACGCACTACGGGCGCTTGACAGCCGCAATCTTTTTTCTCGTCGGTTCTGCGCTCAGCAGGTACGCCTGGATCTGGGCCGGCCGAGTCTCTGCGAGGCAGCCGAATGTGGAATTCGCCCGCCAGCGGGCCGGCGAAGCAAGGCCTTAGGCTGTGCTTGGTGCCTCACGTGAACGGATGGCCTCATAGTAGAATGCTCCTTCACACAAGCATAGGTGATATCGGATGGCAACACAGATCGAAGATCCACGCGCTGCTGCGCTTCGCGCGGCGCAAAATTGCGCGGGCGCCCTTTTCAAGGCCGTTGAAGCAAACGGGTTGATCCGTCCGGGGATTTCCGAAAGCCAGCTCAACGAACGTATCTACGGGCTTGCCGAACGCGAGTTTGGTGTCAACAAGCATTGGCACAAGCGCATTGTGCGCGCCGGCTCAAACACGCTCTTGCCCTATGACGAAAACCCGCCGGACCTAACGCTCGGTGAGGATGAGATCGTCTTCCTGGACCTTGGGCCCGTATTCGAGGAGTGGGAGGCCGACTTCGGGCGAACGTTCGTGATTGGGTCGGACCCAGTGAAGCACAAGCTGCGTGAAGACATTCAAAAGGCTTTTGCTGAGGGAAAGGAATATTTCAAGGCTCATCCTGATATCACGGCCGCGGAACTTTACCGTCACGCGCAAGATTTAGCGAAGAAATACGGCTGGGAGTACGGCGGACCAATTGCCGGGCACTTGGTGGGGCAATTCCCTCACGAACGGATTCCCGGCGACAAAATCACACTGTATGTGCACCCGAAGAATCCGAATCGTATGCGCGATTTGGGTGCGGACGGCCAGACGCGCCACTGGATCCTCGAGATCCATTTTGTCGATCGCGCCAGAAAGATTGGCGGATTCTACGAAGAACTGCTCACCGTAGATTAAGCCGTGCACTAACTAACTCCACGCCATATCCCGTCGTAGGCGCTAGGGAAGCCCAGCCCGGGGCGCGTTGACCTGGGTCATCCAAATCTCAGCCCTACGGCTTGCGGATGCCTCAGCCTCGGTGAATGTAGGCGCAACACACGCGAAGAGTGTCCGCCCGTCGTCCCCTCCGAGCATGCACGCGAAAACTCCCAATCCATCGGTCTGTAGCTCTTCCAGAATCCCGCCGCCTTCAGCTACACGAATCAACCGACACTTGATTGCGTCGGCGACCCAGACGGCCCCTTCCGCGTCGAGACAGATTCCGTCCGGCGCGACGTCCACCTGACGAAAAAGCTCGGCAGTTTTTGTGGACGTTGGCGGATCGCCGAACGCCGCCCAGGTGCGCCGGTTACCGAGCACACCGGAGGCGAAGTCAAAGGCGCTGAGGCGATTCATTGTCGTTTCCGCAACAATCAATGTATCTCCATCGGGTGTCAGAGCCATCCCGTTCGGAAAACCAAGTCCAACGGCCGCGACGGTGGCGGCGCCATCCGGCTCAACGCGGATCAGATTTGTGGTCGTGGCATCGGCGCCACTCATTAAATCAAACCCGAAATTGCCCACCCAGGCTCGCCCTTGGTGATCGACAAGCATGTCGTTCAAATGCCACGGGGCGAGGGCGCAAAGATCGGCATACTCGATAAGAGAGCCGTCGAGTTCGCGTCGCAGGATCTTGCGGTCGCGCATGGACACAATCAGCATTCGCCCGTCACGCAAAAAGCCAAGTCCCGAGGGCCGGCCCGGCACTTCAGCGACGGTCTCCTTGGCACCATCCAGCGCTACGGCATAGACCCGCTGAGTATAAAAATCCGAGAAGTAGAGCCTCCCATCGTGCCAACGCGGGCATTCGGTGAAAGAGAGCCCCTTGATCAGCGTTTTGAACTTTGGCATATCCCTCGTCCGAAAAATCGAGAGTTGGAAGAGCCATGTTGACCTTCACAATCGCGCTTGGGAACTGCGATCATACCCTTTTTCAGTTGCGCGTGTTCGGGAGAGCTCTCGATGGCACGGCTTCGGTCTTTCAGGCGCTCTCAGGTCCGGGGAGGGGAAGGTGCGCATGGAGAAATGCAAAGGCGATGGATTTGAGGTGGCGCGCCCGGAGGGATTCGAACCCCCGACCCTCTGCTTAGAAG
>DATKPM010000113.1:0-19253 GCA_035524135.1 Candidatus Acidiferrum sp.
TTCGACCGAAGAGATGTTCCGGCGAATCGACCGGCTGGGCGAGATGGGCACGGCGATCATCACGATCAGCGGCGGCGAGCCGCTGCTGCATCCCGAGCTCGACGACATCATCCGGCGCATCCGCAAGAACGGAATCATGGCCGGGATGATCACGAACGGCTACCTGCTGGTGGCGGACCGGATCGAGCGGCTGAACCGGGCGGGGCTCGAGTATCTGCAGATCAGCATCGACAACGTGAAGCCGGACGACGTGTCGAAAAAGAGCCTCAAGGTGCTGGACCAGAAGCTGCAACTGCTGGCCGAACACGCGGAATTTCAGGTGAACATCAATTCCGTGCTCGGCGCCGGGGTGCACTTTCCCGAGGACGCGTTGACGGTGGCGCACCGTGCCGTGGAGCTGGGATTCACGTCGACGGTGGGAATCCTGCACGACGGGAACGGGCAATTGCAGCCGCTCGGCACGCGCGAGCAACAGATCTTCGAAGAGATCATGAAGCTCGGCAAGCGGTCGTTCACGCGAATCAATTATTTCCAGCACAACATCGCCGCCGGGCGGGAAAACAATTGGCGCTGCCGGGCGGGATCGCGGTACCTCTACGTCTGCGAAGACGGGCTGGTGCACTATTGCTCGCAGCAGCGAGGGTACCCTGGCGTGCCGCTGATTGAGTACACCGACGAGCAGAGACGGCGCGAATATTACACCAAGAAAGGCTGCGCACCGCGGTGCACGGTCTCCTGCGTGCATCAGGTAGCCACCATGGACTTCTGGCGGGCGCCGCAGACGATTGAGGGCGGTTCGGCCCCGGCGACGGCCCCTTTGGTGCAGCTCTCGAATTCCCCCTTCCGCGAGTAGAGCTTTTTCGGCTTTTCCGCTATCCCCTCAAATCCTCCTAGCAGTAAAACTCCCGCGCGCGACGGGAAGCTCCAGGGATTAGTAACGGTGCGAAGGAAGCGTGACTCTGCGTGCAGGCAGGGGCATGCACGCTTAACGAAGCGAGAACGGCCGGCCGCCCCCAAAAAGCTGCCCAATTGAGCAAGTCTGATTGCGTGCATTCAAGATTTCTATTGCAAAGGCATAGGCTCCGGAGTAGAAGTCGCAAATCAGCCGGACCGAGCGCCGTGTGGACGGGTGCGTATCGAGGCGGCGGAAAACCACGGGGGACGGGGTGGCGGTTCTTTGATCCCCAAAATACCGCAGGGTGAAGTCGAGAGGGGTGTGGAGATGCGTGTGCGCAAACTTGCTTTCCTGCTGGGTGTGCTCGTATTTGTGGTTGCCGCTTCAGGTTCGAACGCATGGGCTCAAGTGAACACGGTGAACTTGTCCGGAGTGGTGACCGATCCACAAGGGCTGGCGATCAGCGGCGCGCAACTCACGCTGAGAAACGCCGCGAACGGGGCGGAGCGCACGGCAACGAGCAATTCGGAAGGGCGCTATGAAGTGATCGGCGTGCCGCCGGGAACGTATTCGCTGACGGTCGCGGCAAAGGGATTCGCGACGCTGACGAATGCGTCGCTGACGCTCGTGCTCGGCGCAGCGGCGGAATACAACCCGCAACTGCAGTTGGCGACGACGGCGACGTCGGTGAACGTCTCGGCGGCGCCTCAGTTGCTGGACACGGCAAAGACGGATATCTCGACCTCCATCACCCAGAGACAAATCGACAATCTGCCGATCAACGGACGCAATTACATCAATTTCACGCTGCTGAATTCGCAAGCGGCGAGAGATGAAACGCCGTCCATCGGCGCGGCACCCACCAGCGGGCTGAATTTCGGCGGACAGCGCGGGCGGTCGAATATGGTGTCCGTGGACGGCGCGGATGCGGACGACAGTTCCGTAGGAGGCGTGCGGGCGACGGTCTCGCAGGAAGCGGTGCAGGAATTCCAGGTGATCACGAGCAACTACAACGCAGAATACGGGCGGGCGATGGGCGGCGTGGTGAACATTGTGACGAAGTCGGGCTCGAACCAGGTGCACGGAGACGTTTTCGGATACCTGCGCGACAGTGCCATCCAGGCGCGCAATCCGTTTTCGGTGGACGCGGTGTTCAACCCGGCCACGGAGGCCTTCAGCACAATTCCCGTGAAGCAATCTTTTACGCGCGTGCAGGGAGGCGCGACGATCGGCGGGCCGATCCAAAAAGACAAGACGTTTTATTTTTTCAGCTACGAAATCAGCCGCCAGCAGGAAACCGGCTTCACCAGCATCGGGCAGGACAACTTCGGATTACAAACGTTCGCGATTCCCTGCGCCGCGGCACCTGCGTTTTTGTTGACGCCGGCGCAAGGAAATTTTTATCAGACGAACATCGGCGCGCTGACGGGCAATGGAGCGGACTGCACCGTCCCACAGGCGCAACCGCTGATCTCCGCGGCCAACCTGACGGGAGCGGCGACGGCGACAGCGCTTTTTGGAAACGCGACCGGTGGGCCGACGACTTTTCCGCTGCCGATCGACTGCAATCCGGGAATTCCGGGAAGCTGCGGCGCGGCAAACGTGGTGCCGCTGCCGGGGAATTTCGTGCCTCTGGTCTCGACGATCGGCAATTTTCCGACATCGGATGAATCAAGCATCTATTCGCTGAAAATCGATCACATTTGGAACTCGAAGAACAGCTCGTTCATCCGGGCGATGGTTTCGCCGGACACGACGACGGGAATCCAGGTGAACGCGCAGAACCAGACTTTCGGGCAGAACTCCGGATCGCGCACGTCGGTGCAGCAGACGCGCGATTGGGCCATCATCGGACAGCACACGACGGCGATTTCGAGCACGCTATTCAACGAAGCGCGATTCCAGTTTGCGCGGCGCGGGTTGCACTACGGATATTCGAACCTGCCGGGCGGGGATTATGCGGCGGTGAACATTGCCGGCGCGGCGTTTTTCGGACGCGAACCGTTTTCCACCGAGGACCGTACTGAGAAGCGGTACGAGTGGACCGACAACCTCACCTGGTCAAAGGGAACGCACACATTCAAGTTCGGCGGCGACGTGAACCTGATTCAACTGCGCTCGTCCAAATCGCAGATTTTTACGCTTAACTACGGCGGCGTCTATGATTTCACGAGCCTCGATGCAAGTTCGCTGAGCCCGGCGTTTGCTGGGCTGCCGGGATTCACTTCGGTGCAGGCGTACGGATTGGGATTGCCGGAATTTTTCTACCAAGGAGTCGGGCAATCCAACAGCCCGTTTGACGAGAAAGAGCTGGGCGTCTTCGCGCAAGACAGCTGGAAAATCACGCCGAACCTGACGCTGAACTACGGCGTGCGCTACGACATCGGCTGGCTGCCGATTTTTACGCCCGCGACAACGCTCAACGCGGAGGGCGAAAAAGCATTCGGCGTGGTGCAAGGCATTCCGACGGACAAGAACAACGTGGCGCCGCGCATCGGCATCTCGTGGGATCCGTTCGGCCACGGCACGACGGTAATCCGTGCAAGCTACGGATTTTTCTACGACAATCCGCCGCTGGCGCTCGCATTTCTTTCAACAGCCGAAGACGGCGCGGAATCGGCGCTGCTTGAGGCGGCAGGCGGAACGCCCTCGCGCGCATCCATCGATAATCCGGCAAACATCGGAGCGCTGAACGCGTCATCGATTTTCCAGGGGGTGCTGACGGGCAACATCGCGACCGGCTGCTCGACGAACCCGGCCACGCCGCAGATGTGCTATCAGCCAAGCCAGCAGCGATTTTTCGTCGACACGTCGGGAAACACGTACACGAATTCGCTGTTCAATAACCAGCGCTACCTGAGCGTGCAGGGCTATTCGCCCTACGGCGAGCCGGGTTACCCGCTGCCCATCGTGCCGTACACGATTCCGGTGACCAGCAATTTTCAGTATGCGTTGGCGCAGCAGGCGAACCTGACGATCGAACACGAGTTTGCGAGGAACTGGAAGGTCAGCGCCTCCTACAACTACACGCACGGAACGCATCTGGACCGCACGATCAATCTGAACGTAACGAATCCGAAGACGCTGGTGACGAACGATGCGAACGCGATTGCCGCGGGCGTCGTTCCAGCAGGAACGAATCCTCTGACCGTGGCGGTGCCGAATGGCGCCGCGAATTCTTGTGTAAACACGACGTCCGGCGCTGTGAGCGGCAGCGTTTTTCTGATCGCGCCGACGATTCTGGGGCAGGGATTTGGGGCGGCGAACTGCGCGGGCGCGCCCGTGGGAATGATCGGGACGCCGGCGGTGTTCAATTTCTTCCGGCCTTCCGGACCGAACCCGTCGTTTTCGGGACTGGTTCCGGGCGGATACGCGACGCTCGTAGGATTGGCGCAGGCGGGGGGCTTCCCGACCGGATTTATCTCGAATGGCGCGCCGCTGCCGATTCCGTGGAGCGACGTGAACCCACAAACGTCAACCGGAAATTCTCTCTACAACGCGTTCACGCTCACCGTGACGAAGCGTTTCTCTCAGGATTTCGAGCTGCTGTCCGGATGGACGTGGTCGCACTCGATCGACGATTCGACAGACCTTTCAACGCTGCTCAACCCGCAGGACAACAGCAATCCGAACGGCGACCGCGGCAATTCGGATTTCGACCAGCGCCATCGCTGGATTACGAGTGCCGTCATCCAGACGCCCCACGGCCAGGAAGGCGCGGGATTCTGGAAAAAATTCTTCGGGGATTTCACGGTCGCACCGATTATCGAACTCTCTTCGGGAAGGCCGTATAACATCCTCATCGGCTCGAACACGAATCTTGATTTCGGGACGGCCACGAATCGGCCGTCGGTTCTGCCGGCCGGCACGCCCGTGCCTCCCGGCTTCCCTGCAGCAACAACTTCGCCGTACGTCAAGAGCGCCGAGTTTATCCTGCCGACCGAGTGCGTGGACAGCTCGCTGCAGCCGTTCGGGCCGTATCCGACGGTTCCTTCGCCGCCCTATGGCTGCGTGGGAGACCTGCCGCGCAACGCCTACGCGAAACCCAACTATTTCGATATCGACCTGCGAATCGCCCGGACGATCCCGATAAACGAGCGGTGGAGCGTCCAGGTGATTGCGGACGGATTCAATCTACTGAACCGCTTCAACGCGAGCGACGTGAACCCCGTGTGCGACCCGACGGCGGGAAGCGCGTTGTGCCCGGCGGGGCAGCCGACGGCGGCGTTCGATCCGCGAACGTTCCAGTTTGGACTGAAAGTGATCTGGTAGCTTCGAAAGGCTGCGTCTCGCCAGACAGAACCGCCTTGCGGGACGCTGCGCGGCACGATCGAACTCCGGTTTAGCATGCGAATCGACAGTCCCGCCTCATTCCAGTTGCGTTTTCCGCAAGCGGAGATTCAAGATACAGTGTGAAGGGGCCGAGCAAGTGGAGTCGGCCTCCGGAGCATTCCTCACATGGATCCGAACATCTGGTACATCCTCGGAGCAGTGGTCGCAGGCGTGGTGATTGTGGCTCTGCTGGTGCGCGGAGCGAGCAAACGCTCCGAAGAAAAGCTCGGCGACGCGCGGCAGGAGCTGCAAAACGCGCTGACGACACAAGGACAATCCTTCACCGCACAGATCAACCACCTGATGCAGGCGATGACGCAGCAACTGGGGCAGGTGCGGCAGGAGCTGCAGACCGGCATCGCCAGCTCCGGGCAAATCACCTCCGAAGCGCAGAAAAATGTGGCGCAGCAGCTTCATTCGGCCAGCGAATCGGTGCGGCAGATGAGCCAGCAGCTCGGCACCGTGCTGAAGATGGGCGAGGATTTATCGAAGGCGTCGCAGACGATGCAGCAAGTGCTGGGCGGGGCGAAATCGCGCGGGACGCTGGGGGAAATCGGGCTCGAGCGAATGCTGGAGGATTCTCTGCCTGCCTCCGCCTACGAGCTGCAATACCGGTTTGCGACCGGAGACATTGTAGACGCGGTGGTGCACGCGGGCGATCACCTGCTGGCGATCGACTCGAAATTCCCGCTCGATTCCTACCGGCGCCTGCTGGAAACGGGCGAAGAGGCGCGGAAGGAGTTCGCGCAGGCGGTGCGAAAACACGCCGATTCGATCGCGGCGAAATACGTGTTGCCGGGCGAGCATACGTTTGACGTGGCGCTGATGTTCGTGCCCTCGGAGACCATTTTCTACGAGCTGCTGATGACGGAGGACGCGAAGTACGGGCCGCTCGACACCTACTGCCGGCAAAATTCCGTGATTCCCGTTTCGCCGAATTCGCTCTATGCGTACCTGCGGATGATCCTGCTGGGCCTGCGCGGATTGCAGATGGAAGAAAACGCGCGGAAATTGCAAGGGCAGCTCGGCGGCTTGCAGAAGCAGCTCGAAGTGTTCAGCGAAACGTACGGAAAGCTCGGCACACACCTACGGCACGCGCAGCAGAGCTACGAAGAGGCCGACGGCCGGCTGGCGCGCATCGGCGGGACACTCGACCAAATGGCCGAAGGCGCGCTGCCAGAAAGCGCTGCAAAGGCGCTCGAATCGGCGCCGACAGAGTAGTTCCCTTCTGTCCGAATTCCTTGCCCTGCTGAAATTTCCCATAAGCTACCGCCCCTGCGCCGTGAGAGCACGCAGGATTCCAACCAGTCGAAACGGATTTCTACAAGCAATTGCGAGCGGCGACGAGAAGAGTGCGCAGGTTCGACGCGACAACGACTTTGAGAATAGCGTCGAGCTGCGGCGCGAGCTTTTCCGCGTCGCGCGGGTGATGCTTCAGGCGTCCGGAAAGCTTGCGCAACTGCTTGCCCAGGTCCTGGCTGGCAAGAGGCTCGGCGGCGTTGAGAAAGCGGACGGCGTCGGCGGCGCGCGGAGATTCGACAATCTGCGCCCGGAAGGAATAGTTGCCGGAGCGGATCGCCACGACCTCGAATTCCGCGACGTTGATCTCTCCGCCGCTCGTGCGGGTCGCTTGATCGTCACCGCGAGTGAATTGGAGGACTCCGGGAGTCTCGTTGTGCAGGCTCAACCGGACCGGCTCGCGCGTTCCCTCCGCAAAGACGCGCAAGCGGCTCTTTTTCTGAGCTGCGAGAGGAGGCTGCGCGGATTCGTAGCGCAAGGACACGAGATCCGTGGCACCCGCCCATGTGCGGTTGCCGGTCTTGACGGAAACGGCCACGAGGCCGGGCATCGATTGGTTGGACGCAAGCACGACAAAGCATTCGGGCGAAGCGGCGAGCACAAGCGCGGGTTCGCCGCCGAGCGTGACGCGATTGGATTCGGCGTCACCCTGAAATCCCTGGCCACAGATGGGAAAAATATCGGCGATCGAAACCTGCGCAGGAACGTCGAGAGTCCCCGCGGCAGAGGAAGGAGACGTGTTATCGACAAGCGTGGCGGCGGATGCGCCCTGAGCCTTGGCGATTAGGTAATCCGTGCCGGAGGGAACGGTGAAATAAGCCCGGCCAACCGGATCGGTGCGCACGCGCAGGTCGTTGCCGAGATCTACATCAACACCAGGAGCGAGCTTGCCGCCGGCGAGAACGGCGAGCGTAGCCGGCTGGCCCGCTACGACGTGCGGGGGAAGGACAATGGTTACGGTGGAGGGCGGCGGAGCGGAGGAAGCCGCGAGTTGAGCGAACGTAGACTGTGCGAGAGCGAGAAGAAGGAGAGCCGCGAAAAATCCTCGTGCCAGCTCTTTACGGAATACATTTCTTTTGAACCGAGCCCGGGAGAATTTCATCAATCGAATTCTTTCGCGTTGGGCTCGCCCTCGTAGACGCGGCGTGCGCGGAAGATGTGGAAGAGCTCGGCGTCGATCTCCTGCTCGTGGGCGCAATCGGCGAGAATTTCCAGGGCGCGAGCGGAAGGTACGGCCTTCTTGTAAGGGCGGTCGGCGGCGGTGAGCGCGTCGTAGATGTCGCAGATCGTCATCATGCGGGCTGGCAGGGGGATTTCGTCGCCCTTCAGGTGGAAGGGATAGCCCTTGCCGTTGATTTTTTCGTGGTGCGCGCGGGCGATGTCGGGGATGCCGCGGAGATCTTTGGTCCAGGGAATTTGCGTGAGAAACGTAAACGTGTGAAGCACGTGCGATTCGATTTCGCGACGCTCCGCGGCGTCGAGGCTTCCGCGCGGGATGGAGAGCAGGCGCAGCTCGTCTGCATTGAGATAGGGCGACTCCATGCCGCGTGGATCGGAAAAGTACTGCCGCGCGATTTCGAGCAGTTCGTCCGATTGCCGGGTTTCGAGAAGGTCGGGCTCGTTGGCCCGCAGAACGAGGGAGAGGTAATCGTTGATTTTTTCCTCGCGCTGCTGGAGGTCTTCGCTTAAGCGCGCAATTTCCGAGAGCGCTTCGCCGCGGTCGTTTTCCAGCATCACTTGCAGCTTGCGGCGGACGATGGAGGCTTCAATTTCCTTGCGGATGTAATCGAAGCGCTGGCGGACAACCTGGAGCTGCAGCGGGTAGAGCTTCTTGGCCTTGACGAGCACCTCTTCTCGCACGCCCACTTTGCCGAAATCGTGCAGCAACGCCGCGTAGCGGATTTCTTTCAGTTGCTCGCGCGAGAAACGCGCGGAAGCGTAGGGACCATCCATTTCGCGGTCGACAGCCTTCGCCAGAGCTTCGGTATACTCGGCCACGCGAAGCGAATGCCCGGACGTGGTGGGGTCGCGCTGCTCGATAGCCATCACGGAAGCGCGGACGAAGCCTTCGAAGAGCGCTTCCACTTCCTGATACAAGCGGCGATTTTCCCAAGCGACGGCCGCCTGCGAGGCAAGAGACAATCCGAGCCGCACCGAGTGGGCGGGAAACGGCCGGACATATTTTTCGATCTCGCTCACGGTCCGCAGCTTCTGCAGCGGTTTTTTCTTGCAGTTGATCAACTGAAGCACGCCGATGACTTCTCCCTTCGCGGTTTTCATCGGCAGCGTGAGGAGCGACCTGGTGCGGTAGCCGGATTCGCGGTCGTAGCGGTCGTTGAAGCGGAATGGGCGGTTGCGCGGAATATGGTAAGCGTCGCCGAAGTGAAGCACCTCGCCATGAAGAGCCGTATATCCGGCGAGAGAATCATCGGCGAGCGGCAGGACAACCTCCTCAAACGGAAAATCCAGGCTGTCGTTTTGAGTGAGTATGAAACGAAGAGACCTCTGCCCGTCCGGCGCTTCTTCGACCAGATAGAGAGAGCCAGCGTCGGCAAACGTGATTTCGCGGGCCTTTTCGAGGATCAAGCGCAGGAGAGCGTTCACGTCGCGTTCCGAGGAAAGCGCGATGCCGATTTCGTTGAGCTTTTCGAGCTCGCGGTCCGCGCTCTGAAGGGCGCGGCGCGCGCGGTGTTCGCGTCGGGTGAGCTCGAGATTCTCGAACGCGGCTTCCACAATGCGCCGAACCATGTTCGCTGGAGCGGTCTGTGGGACGAAGGCGAAGATGCGGCCATCGCCAATGGAAGGAAGTTCCGATTTCGCTGGAAATTTGGAGGGAACGACGCCGATGACGCGCCAGTCGGCAGCTCGCCGGGGCAATTTTGCTGCGCCACCATCGGCGCCGATTTCGGCCATCCAGACGCCGGGCCCTTGGGGAACACCAGAGCCGTTGGTTCGCCGCGAGGAAACCGTGCGCAGATCGTACCGGGCGCTCAACGGCGCAACGAGGTCTTCCGCGGCAGAGCCCTCGACATACCAGATTTGGCGCTTGCTTGCCATAATCCTTCCGGACTTGCGGGGGACCTTGAGTATATAGCCAAATCGGGTCAAGTGTATTTGGCGAAGGCTCCGCCGCGAGAGGGAGCCTTCGCTGCGTCAGGGGGTGAGGCTGCTCGCTCAGATAGCCGGAGAAATTGCAGACGCACGCGCCTGCTCAACGCGTCTCGATTTCCTCCGGGATCAACGTGGGGCCGCCGGAAGTGTTGAACAGTAGCCCGCTGACGGAAACGGTCTGGCCCACGGACAGCGAACTCAATCCGCTGACATTCTCATAGACCGTGCCCATGACGGGCTCAACTGTGATCTGGCTGATGCCTGCGAAGGAGAACAGCGGCGGCAGAGTGCCGAGAATGAAATTCGGCGGAGTCGCCCCTGCGTTCACTGCGGTCACACCAGATGTCACCTGGGAGGCTTCGAGCTCCACACTGTCCACGCTGATTCCAAGCCAGGGGGTCGGCGATGCAGCGCTTGTTGGCGTCGCCGTAGGATTCACCGTCACCTCCTGACCGACGACAAGGTCGCTTATGCTGGCAAAACTCAGCGTGGGCGGCACCGTGACGCCGTCCGAATCAACGCTGAAAGTCGCCGAGGATGCAACCTGAATCGTCACCGGGAAACCGAACCAGACATTTCCCCAGGACTGCTGCAAGTCCATCACGACCATCTTGAACTGGCTTTGGGCCGCGTTCACGCTCAATACCAGTCCTTCCAAAGCTGGCTGCCCCTTCGATTCGAGCAGCTTCACGTTTGTGGCGTCGAGCGTCCCGCCCGACATCAGACTTGCCGTGACGCGCACGACTTGTCCGACGGCGAGGCAACTGAAATCGCCGGCAGCGCACGAATTGCCAAAGTTGTAGGCCGTATTGCTATCGGTGGCAATGACGGGCGCTAGCCCGCTGAAGCCCAACTGGATAGTGAAGTTGGGCGAATTTACAGCCGTGATTCTCCCCACCAGATGGATTGTCCCGAACGCAGTGCTGGGAGGCGCCGGAATCTGTTTGACGCTGACCATGGGCGAAACCGAAAGATCGCCCTGAACGGATGCATTGACGTCAAAGTGAAGCAGCAGAGCGAGCGGCGAATTGCTGGAGAGTGTAATCGGAAAAGGCGAAGTTGGCGCCTGAATGCTGATGGAGACCTGATTCAGAGTTGGAGTCAGCGTGCAGACCTGATTTGTGGCGCAGGATTGGCTGCCGACGGTCAGCGTCCCGCCCGTTTGATTGAAAATTGTCATCTGCGGATTCGCGAAAGTCGCGGTCAAGCTGTTATAGGTTCCAGCGGGAACATTCGCATTGACGAGCAAGGCGGACTCGGTCTGCAGGTGCGTGAGTTCCACTCCTTGCGGCGAGGACAAAAGCGACACGGTTGACTGGCTGGTATCGGCGGGCTGCAACGTCGCGCCCGTCACCTGAATTTGGAACCGCAAGATGGTTACACCTGCGGGCGGATTGTCGCTAATCGTCAAACTGACAGGGACCATTCCGGAACTGGAGGAAGAAGGTTGCGAGGGCGTTGAATTGCCGCCGCAGGAAGCGAGCATGAGTCCGAGCACAACGGCGAGGGCCGTGGGCCAAAATGGCTTTCGCATGTTTACCTCCGGAGTGAGAGGCAGGATGCCTCTTGAAGGGCCTGGGGCGGGGTCAATCTAAGGATGCTCCGAGGGCATTTCGGGATGCCCCGGCAAGCGACCGAAAGGGACGCCGGCAGACTTCCACACCGCGGAACACCTGACGCTTTGCCAACGCGTCCTTGAATCGCTGGTGGCGCTTTGCTAGTGTTGCGCCAGACTGCAGTTTGCCGCACCAGACTGCCGCGCGCGTGCGCGCGGCCGCGTCCATGGCCCAAGATAAAGGCGAGAAAAGTGCGACGATTTTCGCGACCCTGAGGCTTCATCGCGGCGCTCTCTCCATCAGCCTGGCGATCACGCTACTCTCGCTGTTTTTTTATATGGTGACGTTTGTCGGCGAGCGGCCGATGCCGCTTTCGGAATTTCTCACCCGCCTCGAACTCGACACTCTCGACGCCCGCTTTCAATTTCGCGGCGCAGTCCGGCCCGATCCCCGCATTATCATCATCGATATCGATCAGCGCTCGCAGGAAGTTCTTGGCCACTGGCCGTTTCCGCGCGTCTATTTCGCGCAACTGTTGGACGCGCTGCGGCAGGATGGCGCCAAGGTGGTGGCGTTCGACATCACGTTCAGCAAGCCGGACGAAACGCCGCTGCCTCTGCGAACTCTCGCCGCGCAACTGGAGGAAGAGAAGCGCCGCCAAACGCCCGATCCGGCGGTGATGAAGGAAATCGACGCTCTCGAAAAGAAATACGACTACGACCAGCAGTTTGCGGACGCGATTCAGCGCTTCGGGAATGTCGTGCTCGGCGATTATTTTCTATACACCAAGGCAGACCTCGAAGGCGTAAGTGCCCAGACGCTGGATCGCTACGCAAACCTTCTCGACTACTTTCCCTTTCCCCAAGTACGTCCGTTGCCCTCGGCAGGAGGCGTGAAGGGACGCATCAACCTGATCGATCAGTACGCGAACCAGTACATGCTGCCTCAGGGCGCCGAAGCGAACACGCAGCTCCTGACCGATGCGCTCGTTACCGGGAAAGGCGCGGCGGGATTTTTCAACGTCTTCGTCGATCCGGATGGCGTGGTGCGAAGGTCCGTGCTGGCGCTTCCCTATGGCCGCGACGCCGACCGCTCGAATTGGGACTTTTACGCGTCGATCGACGTGCAGGCGCTTCGGATGTTTCTCGGGCTTTCCGAACAGGACACGATCCTCGACTACGGCGGCGCGGGCGTGGTGAGCGTTGAATTCGGACACGACCTCGTGATCCATCCCGACGGAGTGAGCCGGATGATGATCAATTTTCGCGGTCCGGCGCGGACGTATCCCTATGTATCGTTCGCCGACGCAGCAATGGGAAAGTTTCCGCAGGGGACTTTCAAAGACAAGCTTGTACTGGTCGGCGCGTCGGCGACGGGCATTGGCGATCTCCGCGTCACTCCCTACGGGAGCCTCGATTTCCCGGGCGTCGAGGTGCACGCGAACCTGATCGACAACGTGCTGAATCGACAATTTCTGCGGCGCGGAGCGCCTCAGGTTCTCACAGACATCGGGTTCATTGTGCTCTTCGGGATTGGTCTGGGAGTCTGGCTGGCTCTGGTGCAACCCCGCTGGATGTTCCTGGGCGTCGCCATGCTTGTGCCGTTTGCGGCGGTCGTGTATTTCGCGTTTCTGCACGGAAGCTGGCTGAACTTCATCATGCCTTCGGCCTTCACCCTCGTGCCGAATGTCGGGCTTGTGGCGCTCTACCGCGTGCTGGTGGAAGAGCAGGAAAAGCGACGGGTGCGCAGCGCGTTCCAGCAATATGTGAGCCCGGAAGTGATTCGCCGCCTGCTGCTCGACCCGCACCTCGTCCAGCCGCGCAAGACGGAAATCACCGTCCTGTTCAGTGACATTCGCGGCTTCACGAGCATTTCCGAACAGCTCGATGCGCAGGAGCTGGCAAACCTGCTCAACGAATACCTCACGGAAATGACCCGGCTGATTTTTCTCTACAAGGGGACGCTCGACAAGTATATCGGCGACGCGGTGATGGCCATTTGGGGAGCGCCGTTCGACGAGCCACGCCACGCCGACCCGTGTTGCCTCGCCGCCCTGAGCATGCTCGACCGGCTGAGCGAGATGCAGGAAGATTGGCGAAAGGACGGGCGGCCGGTTCTTGAGATCGGCGTCGGAATCAACACCGGAAGCGCTTCGGTGGGCAACATGGGCTCGAAGCTGCGCTACGGCTATACGGCTCTCGGCGACAGCGTGAATCTCGCCTCGCGGTTAGAAGGCCTGAACAAGGAATACGGCACGAAAATCATCATCAGCGAGTACACATTCCGTTCCGTGACTCCCGAATTTTTCCTGCTCCGCGAGCTGGACATGATCCGCGTGAAAGGAAAACTGCAACCCGTGGTCATCTACGAATTGCTGAGCAACCAGGTCGCCTCGAATAACGGGCCGGAGCTGGTGGAAGAGTTCAGCAAAGCGCGCGAGGCCTACAAGCTTCGCCAATGGCGCGAAGCGCGGGAGAAGTTTGAAGAAGTGCTGAAACGCTGGCCGGAGGACGGCCCTTCGCGGCTGTTTTTGGGCCGCTGCGAGGAGTATCTGGAAGAGGAGCCCGACGCGGATTGGGACGGCGTTTACGTGATGAAGCACAAGTAGGCAGGGCGTTCGTTTGCTTTCGCGGTTATTCGTCGAGGCGCACGACAAAGGTCGTCAACTGTTCGTTCTGCTGCAACTGCGTGGCCAGTTGCTGCGCGGCGGCTTCGCTGGGCAGGCGTCCGACGCGCACGCGGTAGTATAGGCCCGCCGGCGAATCGTAGGTGGCGATGCTCACCGCGCCGTAGGCGGGCTGCAAGCGCTCTTTCAGCCGCTCGGCATTCTCCTGTTTGAGAAACGCACCCACCTGCACGCCGAAAAATCCTCCCGCGAGATTCTGACCGGACACCACCTCGAGGCGGACGGGCGCCGTGCCCGTGCCGACCATGCCGATAGCCTGAGCCGCGGAAAGCGAGAGATCGATGATGCGGTTGGCGACGAACGGCCCGCGGTCGTTGATGCGCACCTGCGTTTGCCGGCCATTTTGAAGATTTGTGACGCGAACGACGGTCCCGAACGGCAGCGTGCGGTGAGCGGCCGTGTAGTCGTGCATGTTGTAGATTTCGCCGCTCGAGGTGCGATGGCCGTCGAAGGGCACGCCATACCACGAAGCAACACCTTCTTCGACGTATTCACCAGGGACCGCCGGCTGATGCTCGACGGCTGGCGGCGGTCCGGAAGGTCGCGAAGAAGGAGGCAACGGCTGCGGCGTGGGCGTTGCCGCCGGGGGCGCAACCGTCACGCGATGGCGCGCACATCCTGCGGCAAAAATCGCGATGGTGCCTGCGCAAAGGAGCCAAGCAAGGGCACGAGTGCGGGAGGAGCTTCGAAGAGACCGCTCTGCTGACGGGCGGCGGGGTTCCGAAGGCCGGCGCAAGAGACTCACGCGGGAAACCGCATCTCTTCTTTCCTCATGAATCCGGTATTATAGGAACGCACTAATCTTCTCGCAAGGAAACCCGTTGCCGCTATCGCCGCGCCTGCGCTGGAAACTCGACCGTTTCCGCGACAGATTTTCTTCGATCTTCGGCTCGCGCCAGGAAAATGCGCGGCCGCGCATCTGCCCCGCCTGCGGAACGCTCGTCGGCTCGACGGCCACGCGCTGCCATCAGTGCGGCGCAAACATGACGTTTTCGCTCGCCGCCATCAGCCGCTCGTTCGGGCGATTCCTGCCCGCCACTTCGCCGGCCACGTATATCATCCTCGGCCTCAGCTGCATTCTCTACATCTTCTGCTTCATGATTACGCTGCACTCCGGAGGAAGCCCGCCCTCCGGCGGCGGGCTTTCTGCGATTTTCAATCTCGGCGCCATTGATCCTCGCGCGCTTGCTGTGCTCGGCGCTTCGCTGCCTCTGCGAGTGAATCTAATGCAGCCTTGGCGGTTCATCATGGCCATCTTTCTCCACGGCAGTCTTCTGCACATCGGCTTCAATATGTGGGTGCTGATGGATATTGGGCCGCTGGTGGAAGAGCGCTTCGGCTCGGCGCGTTATTTCTTCATTTACGTTGTCGCGGGAATCGGCGGCTATTTGTTGAGCAGCGCTCTGGGCCATTTCAGCATCGGCGGCTCGGGTGCGTTGCTTGGGCTCATCGGCGTGCTGCTCGCGATGACGATGAATCGCCAAAGCGCCGGCATGCAGATGCTCCGCAGCCAATTGATCCGCTGGCTGATTTACATCGCGGTGTGGGGATTGCTTTTTCCGGGTATCGACAACGCGGCTCACCTCGGCGGGCTTGGCGTCGGCTTTTTACTCGGCAAAATCATGGCGGATCGCCCTCCCGTCTCCGCGGAAGAACGGAAGCGCGCCAACGTGATGGGACTCGTCAGCGGGCTCGCCGTGGTCGCCAGCCTCATCATCGCGCTGCGCGTGTATATGCAGCTCCACTAGTCGGAACACCAATCCGCTGCGATTTTCGCCTTGAGGTTGGACGCTGCTTTGGCGCTGCCGCGGTTCAGCCCCCCACGTGCAGACGTTTCGACACCACCACGGAGTAGTGTAATCCCGAAAAGCAAACGAGTGCCGCAACGAGGTAGGCGCAGTAGTGCCGTGCCAGATGGAGCCAGGACATGTCCCACTGCGCCAGCACCAGCACCATCACGATGAGGAGAATTTCGAAGAACGTCGTTGCTTTTCCCCAGATGCTGGGCGGCAACGGGCGGTATCCGACCGTGACGAGAATCACGGCGGAGGCGGTGAGGAGCAGGACGTCGCGCCCAAGGATGAGAATCGTAAGCCACCACGCCACTTTTCCCTTCAGCGCCAGCATGAAATAGGAAGACGAAAGCAGCAGCTTGTCCGCGAGCGGATCGAGATAGGCGCCGAGCGGCGTGCGCTGGTTGAGGCCGCGCGCGAGAAATCCGTCGAGAGCGTCGCTAAAGCCGGCGGCGATCAAAATCCCGAGCGCCCAGTCGTACCGTTCGTATTCGATGGCGATGAGGAAAAAAGGAAGAAAGGCGAGGCGTAGGAACGTCAGTTGGTTCGGAACCGTCAGAATGCGCGTTCGGGAAAGCTTGGCGAAGAGTTCTTCCCGCATGGCTCAGGCGAACTGCGCCAGATAACTGGCGATCGATCTCCCTGCTTTTTTTTCGAAAACTTCCGCCATTGAGGGAACCGACCCGCGCGGCTCATCGAGCGCGATCCGTTCGATGCGCAGCATCGGAAAAAACAGCGTCGGCAGCCCCACGCGGTCGCCTTCCGGATCGAGCACTTGAATTACGAAATCGTCGAACGAGCCGAGATCGATGCCGCGCAGCGTAACGCCTGCAGCGTTGATTTCGGTCAGCTCGCCCCACAACTTCTCCTTCGGGTTGTGGAGGTTCAAGATGACAATCGAATGCGGTTCCATCGGTCTCCTTGCCAATCTGCACGCGGATGGTATCGCATGTGCCGCGATTGCGAAAGCGCCCGGCCCATGCATGGCGAAGCCGGCGGCGCGCTCGTCAGAGCGCCATCGGCTTCAGATCGGGCGATACGCGCAGCCTCGCTTCCGTCGCTTTTTGCACCTGCTCAGGCGTCACGTCGGGGGCGACTTCGCGCAGCACCAACCCCTCGGGCGTCACGTCGATCACGGCCAGTTCCGTGACGATCTGCTTCACCACACCGACGCCTGTGAGCGGCAGCGTGCACTGCTTCACGATTTTTGCTTCTCCGTCTTTTGTGGTGTGCTCCATGGCGATGATCACGCGCTTCGCGCCCGCGACCAGATCCATCGCGCCGCCCATGCCCTTGAGCATTTTTCCGGGAATCGCCCAGTTGGCGAGATTGCCTTTTTCATCCACCTGCAGCGCGCCGAGAACAGTGATATCCACGTGGCCGCCGCGAATCATGCCGAACGATTCGGCGCTTGAAAAATAGCTGCTGCCGGGAATTTCAGTGACGGTTTCCTTGCCGGCATTGATCAGATCGGCGTCTTCCTCGCCTTCCCACGGATACGGGCCGACGCCGAGCATTCCGTTTTCCGATTGCAGCACCACTTCCATTCCCGCGGGAATGTAATTCGGGATCAAGGTGGGCAAGCCGATGCCGAGATTGACGTAGTAGCCGTCGCGCATCTCCTGCGCCACACGCCGCGCCACGATTTCCCGCTTGTCGATTTCTCCTGCCATAGTCTCTCCTTCGAACTCCCCGCTTCTCGCGCGCCGGTTTGTGGGTCGGGCCTGATGGCGCGACGTCACCGCTTCCAAACCGCACGGGCTTTAGCCCCTGAAGTTTCCCCGTCACCGTGAGGGTCTTACGCCCTCTTCCTCACCGTCCGCTTCTCAACGCGTTTCTGATAGTCGTGCCCCTGAAAAATCGCATCCACGAAAATTCCCGGCGTGTGAACGAAGTTCGGGTCCAGCTCACCCAGCTCCACAATCTCTTCGACTTCGGCGATCACATGGTCTGCAGCCGTGGCCATCACGGCGTTGTAGTTCCGCGCCGTCTTCCGGTAAATCAAATTTCCCCAGCGGTCGCCCTTCCACGCCTTGATGAACGCGAAATCCCCGCGAAGCGCCGGCATCAGAATGTAAGGACGCCCGCCGAATTCGCGAACTTCCCTGCCCTCCGCCGCCTGCGTGCCGTATCCCGTCGGCGTATAAAAGGCGGGAATGCCCGCGCCGGCGCAGCGGATGCGCTCGGCCAGCGTGCCCTGCGGGTTCAGCTCGACTTCGATTTCTTTTTTCAGCGCGAGCTGCTCGAAGGTCTTGTTCTCGCCTACATAGCTCGCGATCATCTTGCGCACTTGCCGGGACTTCAGCAGCAGGCCGATGCCGAAATCATCGACACCGGCGTTATTGGACACCAGCGTCAAATCCTTCGCGCCTTTGTCGACCAGCGCGGCGATCAGATTTTCCGGAATTCCGCAGAGGCCGAAGCCGCCGAGCAGGATTGTCGCTCCATCCTTCACCCCGGCGATGGCCGCATCCGCGCCCGCCACCCGTTTATCCATTCCGCGCTCTCCTCACTGGCCTTTCTGCAGCGACTTGCACAATTCATTCGCCCCGCGAAACTCCGCCTCGAGTTCCCGGCTTGCTAGATGTGTGCGCAGATACTCAAGCGCTTGCTCCATGCGGTCGAGCGCGCGGCGCACATTTTCCGTGTTCGTGAGGCAAATGTCGCGCCACATGCTGTAAGGGCTCGCCGCCAATCGCAGCGCGTCACGCAACCCCGCGCCCGCAAGGGAGACCGGCAAGCCCGTCTCGTCGGTTTCATCTTCGATGACGCGTGCCAGCGCAATCGAAACCATCTGCGGCAAATGCGAGACCACTCCCACGGCCCAATCGTGCGTTTCCGCATCGCACCACACCGGCGTCGCGCCCATTTTTTCAATCAACGCGAGAAATCGGCGCACGCGTTCGTCCGTCGCGGGGCCACTGCCGATCAGGGCGTATTGCGCGCCCCGGAACAGGTCCGCATCCGCCTGCTCCACTCCCGGAGCTTCCTTCCCCGCCATCGGGTGTCCGCCCAGGAAGAGCGGGCCGTCCGGACTCTTGAAAACGTTCAAGGCAGCGCGGCAGATTGCGCCTTTCGTGCTGCACGCGTCGGTGACAAGCGCGCCTTTCGGCGCATGTTCGGCAATTGTCCGCAGTGACTCCATCGCCGCCACGACGGGCAAGGCAATATAAATCAAATCCGCGTTG
This sequence comes from Candidatus Acidiferrum sp., assembly GCA_035524135.1. Classification (GTDB taxonomy): domain Bacteria; phylum Acidobacteriota; class Terriglobia; order Acidiferrales; family UBA7541; genus Palsa-295. The sequence goes on from DATKPM010000113.1 coordinate 18,861, forward strand.
TGCACCGCGCTCGCGACATCGGCGCAGCTCTCGTCGATTGCGCCGCGCGCTTTCGCCTTCGCGAGATTTTCCTCGCGGTCGAAGCCCGCGATCACCGCTCCGGGAGCTTCCCTCCGTGCAGCGAGGGCAAACGACCCTCCGATGAGGCCCACACCCAGCACGGCAATGCCGCGAAATGTTCCCGGCTCACTCATCGGCGACTCCACGCTTGCTGACGCCGCGGCGCGCCGCACCCTTCAATTTTCCCACCAGCGCTGCCACGGCGGCAGCAGCTTCGCCCGCTGTGCTGGATTTTTCGATTTCAGCGACCAGCGCCGAGCCTACAACGGCCGCATCCGCGATGCCGCCCAGCACCGTGACGTGTGTCGGCAGCGAAATACCGAATCCCACGGC
>DATKPM010000114.1:0-48126 GCA_035524135.1 Candidatus Acidiferrum sp.
CGCTCGATCTCGTTCTTCTCGATCCCGCGCAGCAGGACCCCGATGTTGTCGCCCGCCTGACCCTGGTCGAGCAGCTTGCGGAACATCTCCACCCCCGTCACCACCAGCTTGCGCGTGTCACGGAAGCCGATCAGCTCCACCTCCTCCTGCACCTTCACGATCCCGCGCTCCACACGGCCCGTCGCCACGGTCCCTCGACCCTTGATCGAGAACACGTCCTCGACCGCCATCAGGAACGGCTTGTCGATGTCGCGCACAGGGTCGGGAATCTTGCTGTCGAGGGCCGTCATCAGCTCCCCGATCGACTTCTCCCACTTCTCGTCCCCGTTGAGCGCGGGCAGCGCCGCTCCCCGGATCACCGTCGCGTTGTCCCCGTCGAACTTGTACTTGTTCAAGAGCTCCCGGACCTCCATCTCCACGAGGTCCAGCATCTCCGGGTCGTCAACCATGTCCACCTTGTTCATGTACACCACCAGCGCCGGCACCCCTACCTGCCGCGCCAAAAGGATGTGCTCGCGCGTCTGCGGCATCGGGCCGTCCGCCGCACTCACCACCAGGATCGCGCCGTCCATCTGCGCCGCGCCCGTGATCATGTTCTTCACATAATCCGCATGCCCCGGGCAATCGATGTGCGCGTAGTGCCGGTTCGCTGTCTCGTACTCCACGTGCGACACCGCAATCGTGATCCCTCGCTCCCGCTCTTCCGGCGCGTTGTCGATCGTGTCGAACGCCCGGAACGACACCTTCGGGTTGTTCTTGCTGAGCACTTTGGTGATCGCCGCCGTCAACGTCGTCTTCCCGTGGTCGATGTGCCCGATCGTCCCCACGTTTACGTGCGGCTTGCTCCGCTCGAATTTCTCTTTCGCCATCGTGCTTCACCTTTAGAAGAGCTGCGCGGCCATCGCCGCGTCCTGCTTAAGAAGTTTTGCGGTCCCGCCCCGCGACGTGCTTGGAGCGGGGGACGGGATTCGAACCCGCGACCATCTGCTTGGAAGGCAGAGACTCTACCACTGAGTTACCCCCGCTCAATTCCAACGCCAAAATGGAGCCTGGGACCGGGATTGAACCGGTGACCTCGTCCTTACCAAGGACGCGCTCTACCAACTGAGCTACCCAGGCCCGGCTGCCCCGGATACTCCTTCGCCGTTTCACCAGGGAGCGCCGCCGGGGAAGCAACGCTTCCGTTTGCGTGCCAGTCGGTTGTCTGACGAACTGTTTGCCGAGCCGTTATGGCGCTCTCGCGGCCCAAAAGTTCGAGACGCTGGTGGACGGGGGAGGATTCGAACCTCCGTAGCCCGCAAGGAGCGGCAGATTTACAGTCTGCTGGTTTTAGCCACTCACCCACCCGTCCCGCGATGTCTTCCGGGACGCACAGCCCTCGCCGCGCTTATTTCAGAGCGGCGATCCAGCGTCCCGCCCAACTGTCGGGACACAACATCATCGTGCCGCAAACCAAACCAGAGCGGAACCGGACCTCATCTTCGGGGTACGTCGCAATGCAGAAAGGGCTCGTGTCCGAAGACACCAGCCCTATCGCTTTTGTCGCGAGGAAAACTGCCCGCATCCCTGCAAAAATCCCGGCCCTTCGATCTCAGCTGGCGGAGGGATTTGAACCCCCGACCCTCTGATTACAAATCAGATGCTCTACCAACTGAGCTACGCCAGCACCGTCAAACCTACCAAAAATAACACACAGGCAATTGAATTGCAAGCGGCTTTCCCGCCCCCGGCAAAGCCGGGGCCAATCCCGCAGAAAGTTTGCACCTTTCCTGCCTTGCCATGCCCTATTCTACAGCGGGTTTGGCGAATTCGCTATCGTCCAAATCCACATTGTGCTGCACTTCGTCGAGAGTAATGGTCAGCGACGAATTCCCGTTTACCTGCACGATTTCAAACGGCAGTTTCACGCCGTCCACTTCCCTGTAATCTTTGAAATCTTCGGCGACGGCCGTCACGCCGTTCTCTGTATGCTGTTGGCTCACCGCGCGCAAGATCAATCCTGATTCCGCGCCGAAAAAAAGCTTGTCCGAACCGCCTTCCGGAAGATCCGCCTGGATCACCCACGCGTCGCGCTCGCCCACTTTTTCCTTCCCGACGACGCTCAGTTTTGTGTACGTCTTTTCCATGTGCAGCGGACGGTAAAAATCCGCGTCCCGCTGCGCTTCTTCAAGCTGCGTCCCGGTCTTTACCTTCATCCCGTCCTGCGGGTCGTCCGACCATCCAATCGTTCCGTCGTAGCCCTGGCGAAACGCCTGCCCTGCGAGGATCACCACCAGCAGAACCTTGTTGGGCGCCTTCTCATGAATCATCACCGTGCCGGTCAAGTTCATCGAAGGCACCACGATCTTTCCAAGAGATGTCCGCGAGTGCAGTTTCCCCCAAGCCGCGCGCCCGCCGATTGCCTGCACGTAGCGGTTGAGCACCTGATCGACCGTCGGCGTCGCCGCCGAAGCGTCTGTCGGCTTGCCAACGCTGGAAGTGGTTGTCGAAGCGGAGCCTTTCGATGCTGCCGCCCCCGAAGTCGATGCAGGAGACTGCGCTCCAGTCGGAAAAGCCAGCAATAGCCCCAACGCCGCGCCGATAAAACACGCCCAGGCGCACCTGTTTCCCAATCGCATCTTCATGATTTCCATGCCAAGGCTCTCCCGGTTTGCGGCTTTTGAAAATTCCCTCGCGGGGCAGGGCTTCGAATCTCTTTAGCTATTGGACGCACCTGCGCACGCGTTCGTTGCACTCGGGCCTTTCCTGCTGTGCCAAAACCTGCATCCGCGCCTCCGCAATTGCCTGCCAAAACTTTACACCGCCTCAGCCGAAACCTATACTCGCTGTTCCTATGCCGCTCACATCTGCCAAACGCGCTTGGCTCGCTGTCGCCGCACTCTTGTGCCTCGCCATTGCAGGCGGCGCTCTCTATTACCATCACCTCAAACAGCCGCTGCCCGGACCCGCCCAGGTCCCCGGCGCGCCTCCCAGTCTAATTAGCCTGCTGCCCTCCGACGCGCCCGTCATTGCCTATATCAATGTGGACGCTCTCCGGGCATCGAAGGATTCCGCATTAATCTCCTTGCTGCTGACTCCCGCGCCAAAGTCGCAGGCCGATGCCGAGTACAAAGCGTTCGTGGACGGAACGGGTTTTGATTACGCCCGCGATCTCAATCGCGCCGCCGTGGCCATGTGGCCGGCGGGTCTCGCGCAAACTCCGGAAAGCGTGCAGCAGGACCGCACGCTCGGAGTCGCTGACGGCCATTTCAACCAGGAAAAAATCACGGCCTACGCACTGCACATGCGCGGCCATCAGGAAGCCAGCGGGACCAGCCACGTTTTCGTCGTCCCCGGCGCGCCGCCTGTGGCGTTCGAATTTCTTTCGCCCACGCGCATCCGCATCGCCAGCGGACCCGATCCGGCCGCAATTCTTCGTACGTCCGCGCCCGGCGCGTCTGACGCCGCCATGCAGGAAAGAATTGCGCGCGTGGCCGGCGCACCGCTCTTCGCCGTGGCTCGCACGGACAACCTTCCCGATTCCTTCTACGCGCCGCTCCACAACACGCCGCAACTCGCGCATCTGGCGAGGAGCATTCAGGGGCTGACGCTTGCCGGCAAGCCTTCAGGCGATCTGCTCACCGTAACGCTGGACGCGCAATGCAGTTCGATAAAAGACTCGTTTGAGCTGGCCACGCTGATCGACGGCTTCCGCATGCTCGGCTCCGTGGCGCTGCAAGACCCGAAAATGCAAGGGCAAATGACGCGCGAGCAGGCGGCGTTTCTCCACGACGTCGTGAGCCGCACGCTCGTGACGCATCAGGACAAATGGGTGCGCCTCTCGCTCGACATCACACCGCAAATGCTCGGTACAACATCTTCATCCGCCACAGATCCGCCCGCTGCACGCAGCCGATAACTGTCTTCCTCGAGCGCCGACGCGTCAACGCACAAGCGAGGGCATCGCTCGTTTCATTAGTTGGCCTGAGATTTTTGTCGGAAGAAAAATCAATCTGCGGCAGAGGTCGCGTCGGTATCAGCCGCCGCGTGCTGCAGATAGCGCCAGGGATTGATCGGCGTGTTGTAGATCCGGACTTCATAGTGCAGGTGCGGCCCGGTCGAGCGGCCCGTGTCGCCTTCAAACCCGATCACATCGCCGCGCTTCACCCGCATGCCCACTTCGGTATTAAAGCGCGACAAATGCCCGTACCACGTGGTCACGCCAAAGCCGTGGTCGATCACCACGAGTTGCCCGTATCCCGCGCGCTTTTCCACCACGGTCACCACGCCATCCGCCGTTGCGTGCACGGGGTCGCCCACATGCGAGGCGATGTCGATTCCTGCGTGAAACGCACCTTCTCCGCTGAACGGGTCCAGCCGCTCGCCAAAGTGTCCCGTGATCTCTCCGATCACCGGCCAAATCGAAGGCACCACTCCGAGGCTGTTCAACTGCGCCGCGGGAAGCAGGCGCACGCCGCTGCCGGACATCGATACGACCGTCGGGTTCTTCTCAAGGAAGTTAAATTCGTCCACCGATTGCTGGAACTGCGCCTCGGGCTCATCGGACGCATCAGAAATTGCAAAAGGGGTCGTGCGGAAACGGTTGATACCGTACGCCATCGCCACTTCGCTGGCCAGCGATTGCAGCGAATCGAGCCGCTGGTTGGTGTCCTTCACCTGGGTCTGGAGTTCGCGGTAGCGGACTTTCAGGGTGTCCTGCTCGCGGCGCAGCGAGTTGTAATTCGTCACCTTCCACAGCATCCGGGAATACGAGCCGAAACCCGCCGCCAGGGTGATTCCACCGACCACGGCCAACAGCGCCAGGAAGTGCACTACGTAGAAGGGTACGGATATGCGCTGCATCCCGCCGGATGCCGACGAAGCAATAAAAAACGTGTAATGTTTTCCTCGCATCGTCTCTAACTAGCTATCGTCCCAATTCCGATTTTTCTTTGGCCGGAATCACCGCGAGCCCCCGCCGCGGCTGGCCTTGACCTGAACTGGTTTGAACCGAGAGCTCTGGTTCGAAACCCGCCAGATTCTAGCGATCAGGTCCTGTAGCGTCAACCCCTATCTTCCATTTTCAGTAGGGGTCACTGGACCGATCTGGGCCTCGGCCAATGATTCTCTCTCCACCAGTCCCCAATGAGCCATACAATACGGAAATCGGCCTCCCGTTTTCAACTGTTCTGGGGGACAGGATGGACACAGAAGGTCAACTCGTTCGGCGCATTGCCCAAAATATTCCGCATCTGATTGTGAAAAATGGCGTTAGTAGAAATACGCTCGGCATCGGCGATGATGCAGCCGTGGTCTCCCCGCGGCTTGGGGCCAGTCTCGTCGTCACTTGTGACTCCTTTTTCGAAGGTGTCCACTTCCTTGCCGACTTTCACCCTCCCGACTCAATTGGCTATAAATCCGTCGCCCGGGCAGCCAGCGATATCGCCGCCATGGGTGCCTTGCCACGCTGGTTCGTTCTAGCACTTGCTCTGCCCAGCCACCTCACTGGCTCCTGGCTCGACAGGCTCTCCCAAGGAATTGGGAAGGCCGCCCGAGAGCTCGGTCTGACGCTTATCGGCGGGGATATGACGAAATCTTCACATATCTCCCTGACCATCACGGTACTGGGAGAAATTGCGCCGGCCCGAGCGGTCACCCGGTCGGGAGCGCGGCCCGGCGACCTTCTCTACGCCAGTGGTGTGCTCGGAGAGGCTCAGCTCGGGCTGGAGTGGATTCGCAGCGGCGTTCCAATCCCTCGCAAGCTCCCTTCTTTTCTGCGCCAGCACCTATATCCACAGATTCCTCTCGAACTTGGCGCCTGGCTCGCGCACCATCAAATTCCCTCGGCGATGATGGACCTTTCCGACGGCCTTTCTACTGACTTGCCGCGCCTCTGCGAATCGAGCGGCGTTGGCGCGCGAATCAACTCCCGCCGGCTTCCCTGCGTCGAAATCCCGTCGCGGATTCCCGCTCGCTTGCGCCGCGCGAAGCTCGATCCTCTCTCGATGGCCCTCAATGGCGGCGACGATTACGCGCTTCTTTTTACCGTCCGGCCGCAGCTGGGAAAAAGGCTTCGCGCCGCGCCCGGTTTTCGCCGCCTCGTCTGCATCGGCGAAATCACGCAGGAAAGAAAAGTTGTGTTAGTGGATGAAGCGGGAAACGAAAAGCTGCTCGCCTCGCATGGGTGGGATCCGTTCCTTACACGCTGAATCGCCCACATCCTCACCGTGCGGCGCGCTCCGAGAAGGGAAAACACAACCTATGCCGGAGGTTTATTCGATTTCTGCTGCTGTTGTGCAGGGCTGCTGGCAGGATTTTCGCCCGGCTTCGGCGCGGGCGCCTTCCCTGCCGCCGCTCCGGTCAATCCCTGCTCGGCAGCATCGGCGGGAGGTGCGGTGTCCGGCACGTCCACCAGCACGTGCTGCGTCGGCGCGATTTTCTCGAGAGGCACGACGTTCGGGAAATTCTCCACCGGCATTCCCACCATAGCCTTCTGCATGAATTCCAGCCAGATCGGCAATGCCACTCGCGCGCCCGTCTCTTTTTTCCCCAGCGAAATCCGCTTGTCGTCGTTGCCTACCCAAACACCGCACGTCAGTTGCGGCGTGAATCCGATGTACCACGCGTCCGTAAAATCGTTCGTCGTGCCTGTCTTTCCGGCCGAAGGCCTTCCCAATTCCTTCGCGCGCACGCCGGTGCCGAACTGGACCACGTCTTCGAGCATCGCCACCATCGTCCGCGCGACGTCGGGCGGAATCACATCGGTCACTTGCGGCCGCGCTTCTTCGAGCAGTGCCCCGTCGTAGGTCGTCACCTTGCGAATGTCGTGCGGCAGAATGTGGATGCCGTCATCGGGAAACACGGTGAACGCCGAAGTGTGTTCGATCAGCGTCAAGTCGGCCGCCCCAAGCGCCAGCGGCAGATACGGCGGCAGCGGGCTGGTGAGGCCAAATTTGCGCGCCAGCTCGATTACGTTTTCGATGCCCACATGATCCAGCAGCCGCACGGCCGGCACATTGCGCGAGTCAGCCAGCGCCCGCCGCAGCGTGATGCGCCCCTCGAACCGCTCGTCGTAGTTCTTCGGCGAATACGGCTTTCCTCCGCTGATGTACGTCACCGGCTCGTCGACCACCGTGTCGAACGGGTTCATGCCATCCAGCAGTGCCTGCGAATAGACGTACACCTTGAACGAGCTGCCCGTCTGCCGCATCGCCTGCGTCGCCCGGTTGAATTTCGACTCCTCGAAATCGTAGCCACCGACCATTGCCTTGATTTCCCCGGTCGAATTATCAATCGCCAGCAGAGCCGCCTGCGCGGCCGGCTCCTGTTCGAGCTGGACTTCCGCCGTGTTGCCGGAAAGCTCCTTGATATCGACAACCACCAAGTCTCCAACTTTCAGCAATTGCCCGGGCGACGTCTTCCCGGTCCACGCAAAATCCGCGGGCGTCAGCATCGCGTGCACCGTTCCGAGCTTGATCATCGCGAACGTCGGCTGCACATTCGTCACCAGCCCGGTGACGTAATCGCCCTTCTCGATCGGCACGCGCCAATCGTCGTTTTGATACGTCTCCAGCGTGCCTAGGTGCTGCGCGAAGATATTCGTCAAGTTGCCGCGCCAGCCGTGGCGCCGGTCGTAGGCGTGCAGCCCGTCGCGCACGGCCTGGTCCGCCGCCCTTTGCATCGCCACGTTCAGCGTCGTATAGACGCGCAGCCCCTGCTCGTGCACGGCCGCCGTCCCGTAGGTGTGCTCCAGGTATTCGCGAATGTCCTCGACGAAATAGGGTGCCAGGTCATCGCGCGGCACCGAAATATGCAGCTCCATGGGCTCCTTGACCGCCGCTTCCTCCTGCACCCGCGAAATTTTCCCCTCGCGGTACATCAATTCAAGCACCAGATTGCGCCTCGCTAACGCGGCCTTCGGGTGCGCCGTCGGCGAATAAATCGGCCCGCGAATCATCGCCGCCAGCAGCGCTGCCTCCGGCAGGGTCACCTGCAGCGCCGGCTTGCCGAAGTAATATTCCGACGCCGATTCAAAACCGTAATTCCCGTTCCACAAATACACTTGATTGCAGTACATCGTGAAAATCTGCTCTTTGGTGTAGTGGCGTTCGATCTGGATCGCCAGAATCGTCTCCTGGATTTTGCGGTGCAGGCTGCGATCGTTGCGGTTCAGGAAGAGGCCGCCGGCGAGCTGCATCGTCAGCGTGCTCGCGCCCTCGCGGTAGCTGTGATGGCGGATGTCGCTCCAAGCGGCTTCGAGCACGCGCGGAATGTCCACGCCGATGTGCTCCTCGAAGTGCTGGTCTTCGGTCGTCAGGATGGCGTCGCGCAGCATTTTGGGAATCTGGCTGTATGTGACGAGGATGCGCCGCTGCTGCGCAAACGTTCCGATCAGTTGCCCGTCGTCGGCATAGACCTCGGTCACCGTGTTCGGACGGTAATTTTCGAGCGCGCGGATTTCCGGCAGGTCGCTCGTGTAGACGAACAGCAGCCCCACGGCCGCGCCGAAGGCGATCGCGCACACCAGCAGAAACGTAAACGCCAGGCGGCCGAACAGAGTCCCGCCGCCGATTTTCATGGTCGCGCGGTAAAAACGATCCATCGGAGCTTTTATTCTAGCGCATACGCGCCGCTGCCGCCGCCCGACGAATTCCTTTTCTGTGCCTACGCCGCGCACGGCCGCCGCCCGACGCTTTCATCTCTGGTGCGAACCTCGGCGCCTTGCGGTAGTATGGCCGCGCGGCGGTTTCCCGCTCCCCGGCAGGAGGTAGACGCCCCATGGAACCAAATGTCGTTCTGTTTCGCGATCTGACCTGGATTTTCATGGCCGCCCTGCTCGGCGGAATCCTGGCCTGGCGCCTGAAGCTGCCTCTGATTCTCGGCTTCGTCGCTGGCGGCATCGTCATCAGCCCCTTCACACCCGGGCTGCATATCACCGACGTTCATCCCTTCGAAGTCTTCGCGGAAGTCGGCGTGGTCCTGCTGATGTTCACCATCGGCGTCGAATTCTCGATTCCCGACCTGCTGCGCGTGAAATGGGTGGCCTTAGTCGGCGGGCCCATCGGCATCGGCCTTTCGGTGGCTTTCTCGGCGGGTGTCGGCCATTGGATGGGCTGGAGCGTAGCGCAGAGCGTTGTGATCGGCGCCACCATTTCCGTCGCCAGTACGATGGTGATGGCGCGACTCCTTACCGACAGCGGTGCACTCACCTCCTCCTACGGCCGCGTGATGATTGGCATCACTTTGGTGGAAGACCTCGCCGTCGTCCTCATGACCGTGCTGCTTCCCGTCTTCGCCGGACATGGGGAAAACCTTGTCAAGCAAATCGCCTGGACCTTCGGCAAGGCTGTGCTGCTCCTGATTCCTCTCGTCTATTTCGCGCTCAAGGTGATTCCGCGGATCCTGCGTTTCGTCGCCCGGACGTGCAACAGCGAACTTCTTCTTCTCGTGGCGCTCGCCATCTGTTTGGGTTCTGCCGGAATCGCCGAGCGCCTGGGATTTTCGGTGGCACTTGGCGCCTTCCTCGCCGGAATGTCCATCAGCGGCTCCGAGGACCTGCACGTCGTTCACGACACGCTGATTCCGCTTCGCGACGCCTTCGTGGCGCTGTTTTTCGTCTCGCTCGGCACGCTGGTCGACCCGAACGTCATCCGTCGCAACCTGCCTTTGCTCGGCGCCATGCTGCTGCTGATTATTATCGGAAAATTTGTGATTTGGCTGATGGTGACGCAGCTTTTCCGCTATTCCAAGTGGACCGGCATCGCCGTCGCCGCAGGCCTCACGCAGATTGGCGAGCTTTCCTTCATCCTCGTTGAAGTGGCGCGCCATTCCGGACTGGTAGGCGACGAGGTTTTCAGTGCCACTCTGGCCGCTTCGCTGATTTCCATCTTTTTGAACGTCTTCATCGTCCGCGGCGTCCTACGCTGGGTGACTCCCAAAATCAAAAACCTCGAAACCGCCGCAGCCTAGCCACCCCCTGCAAGGCTGGGCTGTTCGTTTCATCCAGGCAGACCCCGGCCCGCTCCTCTTCGCCGCATAGGCACGCGATTCCGCGATCAGTTCTTGCGAGGATTTCCAACAGAGGAAGAAATTCGCCTAGCGTTGCACTTGCTCGGCCAGAGCAATCTCGGCTTCGTGCACGGCGGGATACACCTTGAACAGTTGCAGCACGTGCGTCATCTCCAGCAGCGCCTGCACCTGCTTGGTCAGCCCGGCCAGAGCCAGTTTCCGCCCCGCCTTATTCCCCGCCACATTCGCGGCTACCAACGCGCCAAGCCCGGCCGAGTCGATGTACGGCACGCCCTCGAAATCGAGAATCAGCGCCGGCGGTGGTTCTTTCCTCACTGCGTCGTGAAACGCAAACAGCGTGCGGATATTCAGCGGGCCTTTGAGCCGCATGATGCTCAATCCGTTGGTTCCTTGAGCTAGAACAATCTGCAAGTTTTCATCAGTCATGGCGCGGAACTCTAACAAAAATGGGCCCTGGAATCTGTTAATTTTCGGTTACATCCCCCACGATCGCGTCCGCCTCGATTTCCACCAGCATCTCGGGCGAAACAAACCCCGAAACCTGGATCATCGCTGTCGCTGGCAGGATCTTCCCAAAAAACTCTCCGTGGGCCCGCCCAATCTTCTCCCATTCGGTGATGTTCGTCACGTAGATTCGCGTCCGCACCACGTCCCCCAGGTTCGCGCCCGCTTTCCGCAGCGCTGATTCGATATTCCGGAGCGTCTGCACCGTTTGCGCGTACGCATCGCCAATCCCCACCAGCTTCCCGTTCGCGCCCGTCGCCGTGGTTCCCGACACGAACACTTGATTCCCCACCCGCACTGCCCGGGAATATCCGACGATTGGTTCCCATTTCGTCCCGCTCGAAAAGTTTTCCCGCTTCATGTCTCCTCAGCCTCCCGATGTGGCCGTTGCATTATTCGACGTGAACCAATCGCCGCCATTTTGCGTTTCGCACCATGTTGTGCGTTTCGGCAGCCGTTGTAAATACGCCAAAGAAAAGCGCTCCCGGGCCAGGCTCGCTCCAAAAGAATCGAATCGTCACTCGGTGAATCTCATCAAAAAAAGGGAGATGTTTGTTCGGCTTTACCGCCGAATCGAAGCCAGGCGAGGAGAAGGCCATGAGCAGAGTTCTTGTAACCGGCGGATCGGGATTTATTGGCGCACATTGCATCTTGCAGCTTTTAGACGCGGGCTACCAGGTTCGCACCACCGTGCGAAATCTAAATCGCGAAGCGGACGTGCGCGCCATGCTCAAACAAGGCGGCGCCGAACCCGGAGATCGCCTGTCGTTCTTCGCCGCAGACCTCACCGCCGACGCGGGCTGGCCCGAAGCCGTCGCCGGCTGCGACTACGTGCTCCACGTGGCCTCGCCATTGCCGCCGAGCGTCCCTAAGAATGAAGACGAGCTGATCGTGCCCGCCCGCGAAGGCACTCTTCGTGTCCTGCGTGCCGCGCGCGACGCAGGCGTCAAGCGCGTGGTCGTAACCTCTTCGTTCGCGGCGGTCGGTTATGGCAAAAAACAGCAAGACGCGCCTTTCAACGAGACGGACTGGACCGACCCCAACGGTGGAGACGTTCTTCCATACACAAAATCGAAAACTCTGGCCGAGCGCGCGGCCTGGGATTTCATCGCAAAAGAAGGCGGCAAACTCGAAATGTCGGTAATCAATCCCGTCGGCGTCTTTGGCCCGGTTCTGGGGCCGGATTATTCGGCGTCGATTCTCTTGGTGAAAAGGCTGCTGGATGGCTCGCTGCCCGGATGCCCGAAGCTCTATTTTGGCATCGTCGATGTACGCGACCTCGCCCACTTGCATCTTCGCGCCATGACCCAGCCTGCCGCGAACGGCGAACGGTTTATCGGAGCAGCGGGCGATTTCATGTCGATGCTCGGCATCGCCAAAGTGCTGAAAAGCCGCATGGGCGCCGCAGCGAAACGCGTGCCCTCCCGCGAGCTTCCCAACTGGCTTGTCCGCATCGCCTCGCTGCGCGACCCCGCGGTGAAATTCATCTTGCCGGAGCTCGGCAAAAAGAAGAACGCAACGAACGACAAGGCCAGGCGCGTGCTCGGCTGGGCGCCGCGCTCAAACGAAGAAGCCATCGTCGCCACGGCCGAAAGCCTGGTGCAGCTCGGCCTGCTGAAAGATAGCCTGTCCAGGCCGGCTACGGATCGAACCTCGAGCGCAGTTCCGGCGGCATCACCGGGCACCAATCCTTAGTGCGTCCGAAAACTCTGTAGCGCACCCGCGCCACAAAATCGTACACCGCATCGCGCAGCGCGCGAGGAATCACGCTCAGCGCCCGCGCCAGCACGCGCCATCCGCCGCCGATCCGCTCGCAGATGTGCAGAAACGCATTCGACCGCACCAGCAGCCGCCCGTCGCTCGTCTTCACCACCACGCTGTCCGGCAATCCCGCGCGCTGCTCTGCCGAAATCTGCGCCTCAAACGTCGGCCCTCCCAGCGGCGCAAATCGAAACAGCTTCCCCTCTGGGTCATGCCTCAAGACAGATTTCACCGCCCGGTGGCACAGCGCGCACGTCCCATCGTAGAAAAGAATTTCGCGCTCGGAGGAAACTTCGCTCACGCTTCGTTTAGATTATCACGCAGCCGTTTCGTCGCGCCTCTTCGCTGCGAACCATCCCGCGCCATCCCTCTGGACAGCCTCTTGCGAAATCTCTAATCTACCTCCAGCGCGCATCACCACGGAGATTCCGCTGCCATGAAGTGCCGCAACATCCTCGAAGCCATCGGCAAAACGCCGCTCATTCGCGTCAATCGCCTGGCGAAAGATCTTCCCGCCGAGCTTTGGGTGAAAGCCGACTTCATGAATCCAGGCGGCTCGGTGAAAGACCGCATCGGCGTCTGGATGATCGACGAAGCCGAGCGTCGTGGCCAGCTCAAACCCGGCGGCACCATCATCGAAGGCACTTCCGGCAACACCGGCATCGGTCTCGCGCTTGTCGCCGCCGTTCGCGGCTACAAAGTCGTCTTCACCATCACGGACAAGCAATCGCGCGAAAAAATCGACGCCTTGAAGGCCTTCGGCGCCGAGGTGATCGTCTGCCCCACCGCTGTCGAGCCTGAAGATCCGCGCAGCTACTATTCCGTCGCCAAAAAACTCGCCCGCGAAATCCCCAATTCCTTCTATCCCAATCAGTACGACAATCCCATGAATCCCGAGGCGCACTATCGCACCACGGGTCCCGAGCTCTGGGACGACACGGAAGGAAAAATCACTCATTTCGTTTGCGGCATGGGCACCGGCGGCACAGTCAGCGGCGCCGGCAAATATCTCAAAGAACAGAATCCCAACGTCAAAATCATCGGCGTCGATCCGGCCGGCTCGCTCTACTACGAATTCGTCAAGACCGGCAAAGTCGGCAAAGCCCTCACCTACGTGGTCGAAGGCATTGGTGAGGATTTCTTTCCCACCACGATGAACCTGAAAATTCTCGACGATTGCATTCAGGTCAACGACGAAGAGTGCTTCGTCTGGGCGCGCCGCCTGGCGAAAATGGAGGGCATCTTCACCGGCGGCTCCGGAGGCGGCTGCTTTTCCGCGGCTCTCCGCGTCGCCAAAAATGCCAAGCCCGGCAGCGTCGTCGTCGCCTTCCTGCCAGACACAGGCTCGCGCTATCTAAGCAAGATTTACAACGACGGCTGGATGCGCGAACACGGCTACGTCGACGCCGAAGTTGCTCTCCGCGCCGCCGATGTCGTCCGCGTCAAGCGCGAGAAGGGCCGCTCCCGCGAACTCATCATCGTCCGCCCGTATCAGACCGTCTTTCACGCCCTGCACACCATGCAGCAGCAGGACATTTCCCAGCTGCCGGTCTACGAAGAGGACAAGCCCATCGGTACGGTCTACGAAGACCAGATTCTCAATCTCGCTCTACAAGGGAAAGATCTCCGAAAGCTCGTCATTCGCGAAGTCATGGGCGCCGCGCTTCCCATTGTTCCCTCCGAAGCCCCTGTCGAGCGCCTCACATCCATTCTGAGCCACGATAGCCCCGCCGTTTTCATCGAGCTTCCCGGCGGCAAATTCGAAATCATCACCAAGTTTGACTTGATGGACACCATCGCCGGCCTCGCCAGCCATTCCCGCTGACGCCGCCCGCTCAGGCCTTCCCCGCTCGCGCCCCTCTCGAACGATGCTACACTAGCCCCGCCGCGTGTTCATTCTGAGCACCTCGCGACGCGCCGGACCACACAGGGAGAAAAGGCCATGGAAACCTCCGCAAAGAAAATTCTGCTGGCGCGCATGGACGAAGCTTTCACCGACTGCTTTCGCGCCTCCGAACGCCTCAGCATCTTCCTCGCCGATACGCAGGATCCTTCCAGTTGGAGCTCCTATCACGAGTTGCTCAAGCTGCGCACCGTCGAAACTGTCGCCTTCGAAAAATACCGCAAGATTCAGGAGGAGCTCTTCTCGCACATTCATCCTCCCGCCGCGCTCCTGCGCAACGAATCCAGCGTCTTTTAACCGCCTCCTGCCGCAGGCAGGCTTGCCGTGCGCCACTTCTGAACTCACGCGCATCGCCGAAACTCTCCGCGCGGTTTGGTAATCTAACAACTGGCAGCAATCATCCGGGAGAATCCATATGGACTACGTCAATCTGGGGAATACGGGTCTGCAGGTGTCTCGCATCTGTCTCGGCGCCATGAGCTACGGCCAGGCCACCACGGGCATGATTCGCTGGCCCTGGACGCTCAGCGAAGAGGACAGCCGCCCCTTCATCAAGACCGCTCTGGAAAAAGGCATCAATTTCTTCGACACCGCCAACGTCTATTCCGACGGCGAGAGCGAGCGCGTGCTCGGCCGCGCCCTCAGCGATTTCGCTTCCCGCGATGATGTCGTCATCGCCACCAAAGTCTGCTCTCCGGTTCGCCCCGGCCCCAACGGCCGAGGCCTTTCGCGCAAAGCGATTCTCTCGGAAATCGACAAGAGCCTGCAGCGTCTCGGCGTCGATTACGTCGACCTCTACATCATCCATCGCTATGACTACAACACGCCTCTCGAGGAATCTCTCGAAGCGCTCCACGACGTTGTTCGCGCCGGCAAGGCCCGTTATCTCGGCGCATCCTCGATGCACGCCTGGCAGTTTATGAAAGCTCTCGGCCTCCAGCGCGCCCACGGCTGGGCCCCGTTCGTCTCCATGCAGAATTACTACAACCTTCTCTACCGCGAGGAAGAGCGCGAAATGAATCCACTGTGCAAATCCGAAGGCGTCGGCCTCACGCCCTGGTCGCCTCTCGACCGTGGCCGCCTCACGCGCCCCTGGTCCGACGAACCGCTCACCAATCGCGCCAAGACCGACGGCTTCGCCAAAACGCTCTTCTCCAAAAACGTGAGTATCGACAAGCCCGTCGTCGAGCGCGTAATTGAAATCGCCCGCGAACGCAATCTGCCGCCCGCGCAGATCGCTCTCGCCTGGATTCTCTCCAAGCCGGGCGTCGAATCTCCCGTCATCGGCGCCACCAAGCCTCACCATCTCGAAGACGCCGTCGCCGCTCTTTCCGTCAAGCTCTCCGACGCCGAAGTCTCCCGCCTCGAAGAGCTCTATCAGCCTCACGGCCCGACTCCCGCCTTCACCTAAGCAGCGCGCCTCGCCGCCGCTTTGCCTTTGCCTTTTGTGGAGTGCGGCGAGTAATCGCCGCTTTGCCTTTCCCGATCGCCGTGAGGCTATCCGTCACGCTCAATGCGCGCCCACGTGAGGCCTCCCCGGACCGTCGCCGCGGACGTCCTCCTCCTTGCGCGCTAAGTGAAATTATTGTATATACAGAAATGTGTTCGCGTGGGACGCGGCCAAGGCGGCGCGCAATCTCTTGAAGCATGGCGTGTCGTTTGAAGAGGCTGTCACGATTTTTGCCGATCCGGACGCGCTGGACTGGGCCGACGCCGCGCATTCCCAAACCGAAGCTCGCTTCAAGCGGATCGGGAAATCTGTCGGAGGACGCATTCTACTCGTCGTATACACGGTTCGGAGGCTGAAACATGAAAAGGAAACCGTCCGCATCATCAGCGCGAGACAAGGAAGCCGTAAGGAGCGCAAGGCCTATGCCGGACTCTCGCATTGATTTCTCCGACATCCCCGAATCCACTGACGAAGAGCTTCGCCGCGCTCGTCGCGTCGGACGCCCGAAGTCTGCTCACGCCAAGCAGCTCATCGCCATCCGAATCGACCCGCGCCTTCTCGCACGCCTCAAGCGCCTCGCCCGCCGCTCCCGCAAGCCCTACCAAACCCTCATCCACGAACTCCTCGCCGAAGCAGCTCGCTTCCCGGCCGCCTGACGCTTCACTCACCACTGCTTCCCCACGCATGCTTTTTCCGTCGAGCGTGCAGGCCCTCGCCTGCACGTGGATCATCCCGCGGCGAGAGTTCTCAACTTGGTACTCAACGGTTCACCCTCGGCTTCGGTTCCACCGCTCAATACCTTGTCATTCCGAGCGCGGCACAGCGTGCCGCGAGAGGAATCTGCTGTTCGGCTGGCATTTTTTGGAGTGCGGCGAGTAATCGCCGCTTTGCTATTCCATTCTTCCGCAAGAGTCCGGGGACCCCGTGGGCGGGGCCGGAGCGCCAGGAAAAAGAAGCTCCACTCCATCTTCGATCTCGCTCGACAGAATGTCATAGCCACTCGCTTCCAAGCGCTCCGCCAGCTCTTCGGGACGGCCGAACACGCGCACCGTCTCGCCGCCGGCATCCACCTTGAGAAAAAGAAAATCGCCCTGGCGGGTTTTTATGCGATCGATTTGCGCGAGCCTTCGTCTTTTCACGAGTCACAAATCACGAGTCACGATTCACGGCATTTTCCGCGACTGTCTTTACCGTGTGGACTTTTGCTTATTTTTCCCGCTCATGCTAGGGTCGAGTGAGGGATTTCGGTGCGTTTTAGAAGAGACGTTCTCGAAAAAATTGATCACGAGTCACAGGTCAGCGGCCCCCGGCCACGAATTTCCTCCCTCCGGTTCGCAACACAGGCAAAAACCGGATTCGCTGTAACTAACAGAAAACAAAGACTTGGCCTCATTCCGGTTCGCAACAAAACCGGGGGTATCGACTCTCGCCTTTTGGACTCACATTTGGGGCAACCATTCCCCATTGGCATCGCTGAACGATGAAAATTGACGATTTCAACTCGCGCCTTCAGCAAGGCATTCTCGTCGCCGACGGCGCGATGGGTTCGCTTCTCTACGAATCGGTCGGCCCGCAGCGCTCGGTCGAGGAGCTCAATTCCTCACACGCCGAGGCCGTCTTTCGCGCGCACGCGGCCTATCTCGAAGCTGGCGCGCAAATCATCGAGACCAATACGTTCGGCGCGAACCGCCACAAACTTTCCCAAGCCGGGCTGGGCGACCGCGTCGCCGAGCTGAATCATCGTGGCGTGAAAATCGCCCGCGAAGCCCGCGAGGCCGCGCGCCATGAAGTTCTCATTGCCGGCTCCATCGGGCCGCTCGGCATCGTCCGCCAGGTCCGTGATCTTCCCCGCGACCAAATCGAAGCGATTTTTCGCGAGCAGGCCGGAGCGCTCGAAGAGCGCGGCGTCGATCTCTTCATCCTCGAAACGTTCAGCGACATCGAAGAATTGCTCGCTGCCATCGATTCCATCCGCTCTTTTTCGCGCCTGCCTGTCGTCGCCCAGATGACGTTTTCCGACGAAGGCGAGGCAGCCGGCGGCTCGCATCCGCAGGATGTCGCCGCTCGCCTGAAAGAAAAAGATGTCCAGGCCATCGGCGCGAACTGCACTGTCGGCCCGCAGCTTCTTCTCCCTGTCATTCGCGCTCTTGCCGAGACGGCTTCGCGCCCGCTTTCCGCCATGCCCAACGCCGGTTTCCCCAAGCGCGTCGGCGACCGCACCGTTTATCCGAAATCCTCGCCGGAATATTTCGCTCTCTTCGCCGAAGAAGCCGCCGCACTTGGCGCGCGCATTCTCGGCGGCTGCTGCGGCACCACCCCCGAACACGTTCGCGCCATGGCCGAGGCCGTGAAGAAATTGCGCCCGTCGAAATCCGCAGCCAAGCGTGATGGAAGCGGGATTGAAATTCTCGAAGCTCCGGAGCGCACGCGCCGCATTGCCGCGCGCGAGCCTGAAAGCAACCTCTGGAAAAAGATTCAGCAGCAGCAGTTCGTCGTCTCGGTGGAAATCGATCCGCCGAAGGGCGTTGGCATCGAGCGCGTCGTTGAGCAAGTCGCTCGCGTCATGGGCTCCGGCCAAGTCGACGCCATCGACATCAACAGCGGCACGCTCGCCCGCGTCGGCATGGACGCGATGGTGCTCGCCGGCGCTCTCGAAGCGCACGGCTTCGAGACGATTCCACACCTCACCACGCGCGACGCCAATATCATCGGCCTGCAGGCCATGCTTCTCGGCGCGTGGACCGTCGGCGGCGTCCGCAACGTCCTCGCCATCACCGGTGATCCGCCCTCGCTCGGCGACCATCCCGAAACCAGCGGAGTTTACGAAGTCGATTCCATCGGACTCGTAAAAATTTGCGCGCGCCTCAATCAAGGCACCGACTGGGCGGGAAAAAATCTCGGCGGCGCCACGAATTTCACGATTGGCGCGGCCGTCAATCCCGTCGCTGAGGATCTGGACGAAGAATTGTCGCGCTTCCAACAGAAAGTCGATGCCGGCGCGCACTTCGCGATGACCCAGCCGATTTTCGAACCAGCGCACTGGGAAGCGTTCTTGAAACGCCTCGGCGGGAAATGCCCCATTCCCGTCCTCGTCGGCCTCTGGCCGCTCACCAGCTATAAGCAGGCGTTGCGGCTCAACAACGAAGTGCCCGGAATCGTCATTCCCAAGACGACGCTGTGCGAAATGGAAAATGCCGGCGAACACGCGCGCGCCCGCGGATTCCTGCTCGCTCGCCGCATGATGGATTGGGCGCGCACTGCGCGCGGCTCCGGCATCGCCGGCGCGTATCTGATTCCGCCTTTCAAGCGCTATGAAGAAATTCTGGAGATGTTCGCGTGAGGGACCATGCAGCGAGTTCAGAAGAATTCGGTGGAAGCGAAGCCTAAAAAAAGATGAACCTCTTCTTGCGCGGCGGCTTTACGTCCCGCGATTGGCCCGCGTTTTCCGCCAGTTCCGGAACGAACGGAATCGGGCGGCCTTCGAATACGGCCAAAGGATTTTCGGTGAAGAGAGCGCGCGCCGTTTCTTCCGAAGTCAGCTTTGCGGCCGCGTCGTACGCTTCACGCAGCTTCAGCGGCCGCGTCGTTGTATTGTGCGCGTCGCTCGCAAAAAAATGGACCGCTCCGGCGGCCAGCCATTCGCGCGCCGCGTCAAACGCCGGCCGCCCGAATTTTCCCAGCAGCGATTGCGCCGTCACCTGGGCGAAGCAGCCCTGCCGCAGCCAGCGGAAGAATCGCTCCGGCTGCGTCCGGATCAGCGGATTGCGTTCCGGATGCGTGATGATCGGCGTCAGGCCGAGCAATTGCAATTCGTGCAGCGTCTGGTCCGAGCTTGCCGGCACGGCGAAATCGGCAAATTCGACGAGCAAGTAATTTTTCTGGTTCAGCGAATATTTCGCCGGATCTTTTGGAAGGTCCTGCAGGTTTTCAAAGCTCAAATGAAAATCGCAGCCCGTGGCGATTGTGAGCCTTCCCTGAAATTCCCGCTGAATTTCTTCCCGCCGCTGGCGGATCAATTCCGGGACGAACGGATAGGTCGGATGCGCGTGCGGCGTCGCGATGACATGCGTGATTCCGTCGGCAATTGCCGATTCTGCCATCGCGCGGGTGGTTTCGAATTTATCAGGTCCGTCGTCGAGCCCGTAAAGCAGGTGGCAGTGAATATCAACCATGTGCATCCGAGAATAGCGCAGCGCCTTACCGTTGACAATGAATCGGAAGTTCCTGACTTCTGCCATTCCGTCAGTTTCGAAGCCCGGAATTTTTTATACGTGAGGAAAAGGAAATTGCGAACGATTTCCACAGGAAAATCACAGTCAGTGGAAACCGAAACGCGAGAGTAATGAAGCCATATCATATTGAATAACAAGGAATTCCTAGAAACATTCTCGTGCGCAATGCAATCGTCGCCTAACTTTTCCACGCCGTCGCGATCTCCCAGCCTCCCAAAAGAAGCAAGAACAAGGCGAAGACCAGACGAAGCTTGCGCGGCGACAGGGACGTGGCCAAATATCCGCCAAGGATTCCGCCGAAGAAGACGCCCGGGATAATGAGAGCGCCAACGCGAATGTCCACCTGGTGCGCGTGATAATAGACGAGCAGGCCAAGAGCGCCAGTGGGAGGCACCAGGGCGATGAGGCTGGTGCCTTGGGCTCGGTGCTGCTCGAAGTGAAATAGAAGAACGAGCAGCGGCACGAGAATCACTCCGCCGCCGACGCCGATCAGGCCGCTGGAAATACCGCAGAAGCAGGCCGCCAAAAAGATTCCGAATAACCGCCAAGAGGAATCAGGCATGTGATCCGTTCCGGCTCGCGGAGCCTTTGGATTGCCTCAAAATGAGGAGCGAGGAAAGCACAAGGAAACCTCCAAAAATCGCTTGGAGCGGACGAGAAGGAATCCCGATGGCCATGCGCCCGCCGAAGTAGCCGCCAATGAAGAAACCGGCGGCACAAATGGCACCCGCGAGAAAATCTACTTCGCGCTTCTTCCAATAGCGCCAGAGTGCTCCGAGGCCGAGAGGTGGGAGAAGAACGAATAGCGACGTCCCCTGCGCCATGTGCTGGTCCATTCCAAGGAGATAAACGAGAGCGGGAACGATGATGCTCCCGCCACCGATGCCGGTTAATCCGACGAGAATCCCCGCTGCCAATCCAAGCAAAAGTATAAGAAATGTGTGCATTGAGGCTTTCCCTCTCCAAAAGGACGAAAAAGTGCGGCGGATATGTTGGCGCAGACGCGGGAAGGAGGCAATGCGATTTCGTGGCCCCGGAGGAATTCGGCGCCGGCAATAGTTGCCGCATTGATTTGTGGGCACGAAGGTTCTTGGTATATTGGATTTTTGCAAGATCGTGCTCAAAAGCTCTTGTGCAAGCGCCTTAATCCAAAGGGATCACCCATCAGGGAGAAATCAGAATGAGCGTGGAACGCAAGCCAGAGTTTTTTGCAGGAAAAGGCATCCAAGTGGGAATCATTGGTTGCGGCTATGTCGGCTTGCCGTTGGCGTTGCGGTTTGCCGATGTGGGACAGAAGGTGACGGGATTCGATTTGGATCCGGTCAAAGTGCAGAAGCTGAATGCGGGGGAAAGCTACATTCAGCATATTCCTTCAGGGAAAATCGCAGAACATGTGCGGGCAAAAAAGCTCGACGCGACGACGGATTTTGCGCGGCTGAAGGACATGGATGCAGTACTGATTTGTGTGCCAACTCCGCTCGATGAGCGGCGCGAGCCGGATTTGACTTATGTCGTGGATACTGCGAAATCGATCGCGCCGCACTTGCAAAAACATCAACTGATCGTGCTCGAGAGCACGACGTATCCGGGAACGACAGAGGAGCTGGTAATGCCGATCCTCGAAAAGGGAGGATTGCGCTGTCCCCCGGCGCATGGTCCTGGGACCGAAAACATCGCGACCGATTTTTACCTGGCGTTTTCGCCGGAAAGAGAAGACCCCGGCAACAAACAGTACGGATTGGAGCAAATTCCGAAAGTCGTGGGCGGCGTGAATCCGCCGAGCGGCCGCGCGGCGGCAGGGCTTTATGCGCAGATCGTTTCGAGGGTGGTTCCGGTGAGCTCGACGCGAGCGGCGGAGATGGTGAAACTGCTCGAAAATATCTTTCGCTGCGTAAACATCGCGCTGGTGAACGAGCTAAAGCAACTATGCCTGCGAATGAATTTGGACATCTGGGAAATTATCGACAGCGCTGCCTCAAAGCCGTTCGGCTTCATGCCATTTTATCCAGGGCCGGGACTCGGTGGACACTGCATTCCTGTGGACCCGTACTATCTGTCATGGAAGGCGCGCGAATACGATTTCGCGACGCGGTTCATAGAGCTGGCAGGCGAAGTGAATACGGCGATGCCGTACAACGTGGTGGATGCGACGGCGGCCGCGCTCAATCGCCACGAGAAAAGTGTGAAGGGATCGAAGATCCTTCTCCTCGGCGTGGCATACAAAAAGGACGTGGACGACCTGCGGGAATCGCCTTCTCTGAAGCTGCTGGAACTGCTGAGCGAAAAGGGGGCGAAGCTCGATTACAACGATCCTTATTTTTCCTCCCTCTTCAAAATGCGGCACTACGACTTTTCCGCGATGAAATCCGTGGAATTGACGCCGGAAAAAATCGCGAGCTACGACTGCGTGCTGATTGCAACGGATCATTCGAGTTACGATTACGACGCGATCGTGAAACACGCGAAGCTGGTGGTGGATTCGCGCAACGCCACGCGGCGCGTGAAGGAGCACCGCGAAAAAATCGTCCCTTGCTAAGTCCTCTCCCCTGCGGCGGGAATAGGACGAGAGTCCCATTGCCTGGAACGGGAGTACCCGCTACGTTGAGTGCAATATGAGCGCCTCCGATCCTGCAGGAAAAGACAAACCGAGTTGGGTTGCCGACGTCGGCCGGCGGCGGAGTATGCGCGTGCTGCTGAGCGTGCCGATCCTTGTGACAGGCCACGATTCCGCAAAAAGGGAGTTTCACGAAGAGACGCGGACTCTGGTTGTAAACGCGCACGGAGCGCTGATCACGATTCAAACCCCCGTAACGTCCGGCCAAAAGCTGACGCTATCGAACCGCGCAACGAAACAATCGCAGGACTGCCGTGTGGTGCATGTGGGGAATCAGCAGGGCGGAAAAACGCAAATGGGTGTGGAATTCCTGAAGCCTTCGCCCTCCTTCTGGCAGATCGATTTCCCTCCCGAGGACTGGGTGGTTCCTGAAAATTAGGAATGAGAGCTCCCCTGTAACATTTCTGCTTTTTCTCTTCCGTGCATTCCTCTGGGCCGGAGACCGCCAAGCACGACGCGGTTGCCCGCCCGAAGCACGCAGGATATAGTCAATTAGCTCGAACGCGAGGAAAGCTTCTCACCGCAGGGCAGGCGCCGCCGTGCGTCGAGCGCCAATCAAATTTTGTTCTCATGAGAAAGACTTGATGAAATACCTGGTGACGGGCGGCGCCGGATTTATCGGCTCGAACATTGTGGACGAGCTTCTGCGGCGCGAGCACAGTGTGACCGTGCTCGACGATTTGTCGTCCGGCAAAGAGGCGAATCTCGATCCTGCCCGGCAGAAAATCACCTTTATAAAAGGCTCGGTCACGGATCTTCCAGCCGTGAAGGGTGCCGCGCACGGCGCGGATTATGTGATCCATTTGGCGGCGCGGACATCGGTGCCACGGTCAGTGGCAGACCCGATCGAAACGAATCGCGTCAATATCGACGGAACGCTGAACGTGCTGGTCGCTGCGCGAGACGCGAAGGCAAAGAGAGTTGTGTTCGCAGCATCTTCCTCTGCATACGGCGAAACGCCAACGCTGCCGAAGACTGAACAGATGCCTCCCCAGCCGATCTCTCCTTATGGCGTGACAAAATATGTGGGCGAATTGTATGCGCAGGTTTTCGGACGGGTCTACGGCCTCGAAAACGCGAGCGTGCGCTATTTCAACGTCTTCGGACCGCGGCAGGATCCAGGCTCGCAGTATTCAGGAGTGCTTTCCAGATTTATGCTGGCGGCGATCCGGGGAGAACAGCCGGTGATTTACGGCGACGGCGAGCAATCGCGCGATTTCACGTATATCGACAACGTGGTCGACGAGACGCTGCGCGCCTGCGACGCCCCAGAGGCTTCCGGAAGAGTTTTCAACGGCGGAACGGGCGCAAGAATCACGCTGAATCAGACGCTGAGGCTGCTGGAGAAAATTTCCGGCAAGAAAATCGAAGCAAGGCACGAGCCGCCCCGTGCGGGAGATATTCGCGATTCGCAGGCGGATATTTCACTGGCGCGCCAGATTCTAGGGTACGAGCCACAAGTGATGTTCGAAGAGGGGCTTCGGCGCACGTGGGAATGGTATAAGGCGAATTATTGAGTTAGCTGAAGTCCCAACAGAAGCTCCGGATTTCGTCTCTTTTACAACCGTCGACAAAGCAATTTCGCCCCTCATTCAAAGAGGGATTCCTGCCTGCGGCAGGCAGGCCTCGATTTCGCGGGCCGCGCACTCGCAACACGGGATGCGAACAGCAAACTAACCGGCCTGCTCCGCTCGAAATGACATTGCTAGGAAGGGTAAGCGTGAAATCAGGAGCGGTGGCCGTTGAGATAGGCAGGAAGCTCGGTGAGCGAGGAGATGAGCAGGTCCGGCGGGTGAGCTGCAAAGGTGTGGAAACCGATGCCGTAGGAAACACCGGTGGCGAGAATGCCCGCATTGCGCGCGGTCTTCACGTCCACATCGGAATCACCAA
This sequence comes from Candidatus Acidiferrum sp., assembly GCA_035524135.1. Taxonomy (GTDB): domain Bacteria; phylum Acidobacteriota; class Terriglobia; order Acidiferrales; family UBA7541; genus Palsa-295. The sequence continues at coordinate 24,363 of DATKPM010000114.1, forward strand.
CCATCATTGCTTCCGATGGCGCGGCCGTGAGATCGCGCAGGATGACCTCAACGCCGTAAGGATCGGGCTTTTTCTTTTCAAAGCTATTTCCGCCGTAAACAAACCGAAAAAATTTCGATAAGCCGAGGCCGTCGAGAATCGCGCGGCTGAAATTCACGGGCTTGTTGGTGAGCACCGCCATCGGACGCTGCGAAAGAAGCGTGAGCCCCTCGGCGACGCCCGGATAGGGACGAGTATTGTCGAGCATGTGCGCGCGGTAATAGGAGAGAAAGTAGGCGAGCGCTTCATCGCACTCTGTGTCCGTGGCACCTTCGCCAAGAGAGCGGCGCACGAGAACGGATGCGCCATTCCCGACAAATCCATAGACGGTTTCGTGCGGCAGCTCGGGGCGGCCCATGTGGACAAGCGTGGCGTTGACGGCGAGCGCGAGATCAAGTTTCGAATCGATCAGCGTGCCGTCGAGATCGAAGATCAAAACGCGGACTTGCGAATAAGAGGTGGCCGAAGGCGCCAGCGAACTGGGTTGCGAAGTCATCGAAGCAATTATTTTATTTGGCGGGACGGCGAATGTCACGGCATCTACGCAGCGTCAAAATCCAGGACAAAGTTTGACGGGCGCGGCGGTTGGTGGACGAAATGCCCACTGCTAGAATGAGTGGCTTCGAATTTCGTCAAAATTATCAATAGAGGAACGCATGGCAGACATCCGGCCCTTTCGCGCAATTCGATACAACACGGAAAAAGTAAAACTCGCCGACGTATTGACGCAGCCTTACGACAAGATCACGCCCGCGATGCAGGAGAAGTATTACGCGGCGAGCCCCTACAACCTGATTCCAGTCGAGAAGGGGAAATCTTTCCCGGCAGATGGGCCGCCAGACAATGTGTACACGCGCGCTGCTAAAAGCGTGGAGGAATGGCTGGCACAACAAGTTCTGGTAAAGGACGCACAGCCGGGAGTCTACATCTACACGCAGGAATTCATGGTGCCGGGAACGCAGACGAAGAAAACGCGGCAGGGATTCATCGCGCTTGGCCGCGTGGAAGATTACGACGCTAAAGTCGTGTTCCGGCACGAGCGCACCCTTTCCGCGCCGAAAGCGGACCGGATCGAACTGCTGCGGCAGACGCGACTGCAAACCGGCCAGCTTTTTATGCTCTATCACGACAGGGAGCGGAAAATCGAGAGATGGATCGATGAAGCGACGCGCGCAAAAACGCCGCTCGAGATGACGGATGAATACAGCGTGGTGCACAGGCTATGGCCGGTGTTCGATCGCGAAGCAATTTCCAGCGTGCAAAAAGAGATGGAAAACAAAAAGCTTGTGATTGCCGACGGACATCATCGTTACGAAACGGCGCTGGATCTGCGCAACGAAGCGCGCGAAAAATCAGGACGAACGGATCCGGAAGCGGCGAGCGAGTTCGCGATGATGACGTTCGTCAACACACACTCCGCGGGGCTAGTGATTCTGCCGACCCACCGGCTGATTCCCGCGGCGGGAGGATTCAACCTCAAAACATTCCGCGGGCAAACGGCCGAATATTTCGACTGGAAGAGTTTTTTATTTTCGAATGCGACGGAACGCGCAAAGGCATACGCTGAATTTCAGAGTGGCTTGCGCGCAGGACGAGACGGTTCCCGGACCATCGGGCTGTATGCCGGCGATGGCGCGTTTCACCTGCTGACGCTGCGCGGTGACACGAATCTTGCCAAGGTATTGCCGGACGTATCCGAAGCGCAGCGCGAATTGGATGTGGTGCTCCTGCACCGCCTGGTGCTCGAGAAGGGTTTGGGAATTACACCCGACGCTGTGGCCGCGGAAAAGGGTGTTGGCTACGAGCGTGAGATGGATGCGGCGATCGCAGCGGTGGATAGGGGAGAGGCGCAGGCAGCCTTCCTAATCAACCCGGCACGGATCGAGCAGGTGATGGAAATTGCGCTGGGAGGAGACGTGCTGCCGCAAAAGTCCACGGACTTCTATCCAAAGCTGATGAGCGGGATTGCCAACTACCGCGCCGAAGGCAAGGCAGAAAAATAGGCGGGAGCAGATGAAAGGGACGGGCCGGAGGAATGCTCCGGCCCGCACGCGGCACGAAAGCGGCGCTACTTGTTGAAACTCTGGATTGCGGCGGCTTCGCTGTCGTAGGTGTCGAAGACGGTCATGAGCTTCGTCACCTGAAGCACTTCCTTGAACTTGGTGCCGAGGTTGGCCAGTTTGAGGGTAGCGCCCTGCGTTTTGGCGCTGTGGAACGTGGCTACGAGGGTGCCAAGACCGGCGCTATCGATGTAGCTGACTTGGGCCATATTCAGCACGACTTTCTTGTTGCCCGAGGCAAGCAAGCTCTTGACCTTCTCGCGAAAAGTGTTGCTCTCTTCGCCGAGAACGATTCTTCCTTCAATTTCCACTACGTCCACGCCGTCGATTTGACGGTCCGTCATTCTGAGTGCCACGTTCACGCCTCCTGAAGTGTGACCAACGATGGATGGGAATCAGCAAACCGGCGGGACCAGTGATTCCCGGTGGACCCGCTCCTCAGTAAAAATCCGAACAGGACATGTAATAGCCGCAGGCTGCGCAAATCATCTTGCACTTGCGCGGCTCGAGCCGCTCGGAGCAACGAGGGCAATACGCAATCGCCTGTTCGGCCTCACTCGCCGGAGTTTCCGAGCGCACCAGCAATTTTTCGACGGACAAATCGTGCGCCACGAGGTGCCTCCGAGCCGCTCCGGGCGTCTTTCGGACTCACGTTTATAGCACATCCAGCGCAAGGGTAAAAGAAATCTGGAGATAAGGAAGCGCCTCGCCTTCCCGCCCAAGGCCAGCTTCAGATAGACACCGGGAACCGGCGAAGGGTTCCCGGGATTCGGAGGGAAAGTGCAGAAGCGACAGCAGAGGAAGGAGTAAGATAAAAGCAACCTTGGAGGCGCCGGGGCCGTCCCAAGAGTCAGGAGAGCCGCAATGAGGATGGTTCGGATCGTAGGACTTGCATCGGTGGCTCTGGCGGGAGCATTTGGCCTGGCGTCGTCCGCAAGCGCGCAGAGCGTCCGAATGAGCGGAATGATGGGAACGGCCCGGCCTATGGGGTCGCCCATCGTGTTTCACGCTCCAAGAAGCACAGGCGTGATGCGGCCCGGACCTCTGAGAACAACGCCGACCTCTGCGACAACAAACGTCCGCACAAGCGTGGCGCCCGTGAGGGCACCCGCCGGGACAATTGTGATCAATGGCACGCCCGACCCCTACATCAATTCGGGAGGGGCGCCTTTTTATGTGGACGGTGTTTTGAACGCAGGACCAGGTTCGCCAATCATCGGAACCAACAGCCAGCTAGGCGTGAAGGCTTTCATCGATCCGGTGACGCAACTGGAACTCTCGACATTCGAACGACTGCGCGGCAATGGAAGTTATTCGGGGCTCTATATCCCCCTGCTGCCAGCCTACGCTGCCGTGCCCACAGATGAAGACGAATCGTCGGAAGCCTACCCGCCGGACCAAAGCCAGGGAGCTCCTCCTTCGGCACAGCCACAGCAACCGCAGGTGATTATCCTGCAGGAAGCTCCGCAGGCTGCCGCGGCTAGCACCGAGCCCGCACAAGCGCCACAGGCCGAAGAGCAGCAACCAATTCGAGATGAAGGTGAATTTCTTTTGATCTTCAACGACGGGCACAGCGAGAATGCGGCGGCATTTACGCGGTCGGGCGATCAGGTGGTGTACGTGACGCAAGACGGGATGCGCCAGACGGTTCCTGTGAGCGAGATCGACCTGCAGGCTACACAGCGAGTGAATCAGGAGCGAGGAACGCCGCTGCAACTGGATTAAGCGGACTTTGCGCAGCTAGATTTTTCTTTCAGCTGGAAAATCGCAGCGGCTTTTCCCTCCAAAACTCGACACATCATCTGCATAGCAAGCGCGCTTCACGCCTACTCGCAATCTTCCGCACGGCGCGCGGGTTCCGGCATGTATAGACCTTCCGACGGTAACCCGGCGCGTTCGAACTGAATCGTGGTATGAGTAATCTGGAAGCGCTCGGCAAGAAGTCCGCGCACGCTGGCGAGAATTTTTTCGCTTTCTTCCATGTGCATGTCGGGAATCCGGATGTGGCAGGAGAGAGCCACCATGTCCGTGCCGAGCGTCCAAATGTGCACGTCGTGAACTTCCTGGACGCCTTCGAGGCAAAGCAGACGCTTTGCAACTTCCTGCAGCGAAATTTCGCGCGGCAATCCTTCGAGCAGAATGTGAGCGGATTCGCGGAGAATCCCGGTGGCCGACCAGAGCACCATGGCGCCGATGCCGATGCCGAGCACCGGGTCAACCCAGGAGGCGCCTGTGGCGCGAATCACCAGCGCCCCGATGACGATGGCGATATTCGAAAGCGCATCGCCGAGATTGTGAATCCACACGGAGCGGATGTTGAGGTCGCGGCGGCCGCCGTGGACGGCCAGAGTGATTCCTCCATTGGCGATAAGCGCGATGACAGAAACCCAGAGCATCAGGCCGGCGTGTACCTCGACCGGCTGGCGAAGGCGTTCGACCGACTCGTAAATCAGGAACAGGGCAACAACGGACAGAAGCGTCGCATTCGTGAACGCCGCCAGGATTCCCGCTCGATGATAGCCGTAGGTCTTCTCGGGAGTTGGCGGGCGCTCGGCCCAACGCATCGCGAGCCAGGAGATCACGAGGGAAGGAATGTCCGTCAAATTGTGGATCGCGTCGCTGACGAGAGCGATCGACCGACCGAAGAAACCGGCAGCCAACTCGATGAAAACGAGAACAAACGTGGCAACGACGGCAGCGCCCAAAATGCCGGTCATAGCAACACTGGAGGGCATGTGCGAGTGAGAGTGTCCAGCGTGGCTGTGGGAATGTGAATGGGCGTGCGTGTGCGAGTGAGGTCCCGACGCACTGGATTGGGCGTGCATCGCGTGTATTCTACCCGCAGGAAGGGCGCAAAGCACGGGGCGGTGTTTACCAAGCGGAAAGCTGACGGGAGCGGGGACGGTTCGCAATCACGAACCGCCTGCGCGAAAGGCAATTGACTTCCCTCGGCGCAAGCCCATACCATCGCTCTGGGACCCGGTTCCCGGAGGATTTTCAAGGGGCAAATCCTCCGTGCGCGTCACGAACTCTCCGGCCATGACGCCAAAAACCGCCAAACTTACATTTTGGGGAGTACGCGGTTCGATTCCCACTCTGGAGCGCAACACTTGGCGCTACGGCGGAAATACGCCTTGTCTTGAGCTGACGACCCCGAACGGAACGCGATTCGTTCTGGATTGCGGAACCGGGCTAAGGATGCTCGGGAATCAATGGAAAGCGGAGAACGGCGGGCGCGCCATTGAAGCGAACGTGCTGGTGACGCACTACCACTGGGATCACATTCAGGGCATTCCCTTCTTTCACCCCTTTTTCGAATCACAGAATCGCTTTCATTTTTATAGCTTCCAATCCAAATTTCTGGGACCGGGAAGCCTGAAGCAAGTGCTCGAGGCACAACTGGCGAGCCCGTATTTTCCCGTAAACGCAAGCGTGATGGCGGCGGCGCGGGAGTTTCACGAAGTGGAGGGCGGCGCAAAGTGGGATGTTCACGGAACGCAGGTGACCACCGCGTGGCTGAATCATCCGCAAGGCTGCCTCGCCTACCGGCTGGATACGACCGCAGGATCGGTCGTATACGCGACGGACAATGAGCCGGGAGTCGCGGAGATGGACGCCGCCCTCCGGCAACTGGCACACGGGGCGGATGTCCTGATTTACGACGCGCAATATTCTCCGGAGGAGCTGGCGACAGAGCGCCGCGGCTGGGGACATTCGAGCTGGCTGGAAGGCGTAAAAATCGCACGTGACGCGCATGTGCGGAATCTGGTGCTCTTCCATCACGATCCGGATTCTTCCGACCAAGTCGTGGACGGCTACCTCTCGGCGGCGCGGCAAGAGTTTCCTTCGACGTGGGCGGCGACGGAAGGCATGAAAATCACGCTGAGCGAGCGCGGCGTGGATGTGATTCTGGGCGAGTCACGTGCGGGTCAACGGCGGCGAATCCGATTTGCCGCGACCGTGACAGGACAAGGCGAAGACGGCAAGACTTTCCAGGCGAAGGGAACGATCCGCGATTTGAGCTTGCAGGGAGCTTATCTTCTGCTGCCCAGCCGCCCGCGGCTGCAATCTGAAGTGCGCGTCGTGATCGAGGCATCCAACGATCCATCACGTTCGAGCCAACTGACACTGCACGGAACCGTGGTGCATTTCGAAGCGGGCAGCGAAAAGGAACAAAACGGTGTTGGCGTGGTGTTTAAGCAGGAACCGGATTCCGCCGCGCGTCGCGATTGAAATGCCCGCGGAAAATTGCAGAGGAAAAAACTAAAGCTTGGAAGCGAGATTGGCGATTTTGGCGTCGAGGTCTGCGAGCGCAAGGCGGAGTTGTTCGCGATAGCGCTCGTCGACAGCGGATTCAAGGCTTTTCTGCACACGGGACCGCGAAAGCAGCAGGACTTCGTTCTCCCGGCGCGCCGCCAACTGTTCCGGCGACGCCCGGCGTTTTTTTCCGGATGTTTCTCCCTGCCCGTCCTGCGATTCGAACTGCTGGACCTGCCCTTCGACCGACTTACTCTCCCATCCCCTGGCCATAGGTCCATTGTACGCGGAGGGGCGAGGCGCGCCGCACGACTTTTTCGCGATGTTTCCTAAGCAAAGCAGATTGCAAGGAGGTTCATTAAGACGACCCGCCCTTGGAAATAAGCAAGATCATGCCGAATAGCCCTGGGGATGCTTGAGCCGCCACTGCCACGCGCTTTCGATGATGGCGTCGAGATCGGTGTAGCGCGGGCGCCAGTGAAGCTCGCGCTTGATTTTCTCCGAGCTGGCGACGAGCGAGGGAGGATCGCCGGGGCGGCGCGGCGCTTCGACGGCCTCGATGGAGCGGTTGGTGACGCGGCGCGCGGCGTCGATTACCTGGCGGACACTGAACCCCTGACCACTCCCCAAATTGTAGATAAGGCGCTCGGGCGCGGCGTCGCGGCCGAGCCGTTCGAGCGCGAGATGATGCGCCGAGGAAAGATCGCTCACGTGAACATAATCGCGGATACAGGTGCCGTCCGGGGTGGAATAGTCCGTGCCGAAAATCGAAACGCTCGCGCGACGGCCTTGCGCCGCATCGAGGACGATCGGAATCAAGTGCGTCTCCGGGTGATGATCTTCGCCGAGCTCGCCCGCTGCTCCCGCTGCGTTGAAATACCGAAGGCTCGCGTACCGGAGGCCGTGGACGCGGTGAAACCATTCGAGCATTTTTTCCACAAGCAGCTTTGATTCGCCGTAGGCGTTTGTAGGCGCCAGAGCGTCGCCCTCTTCAATTGGTGTGCGCACGGGGCTGCCGTAGAGAGCAGCCGTGGAGGAAAAAACAAATCGCGGAACGCGAAATTCGAGAACGGCTTCGAGCAGGGACAGTGTGTTGCAGGCGTTGTTGCGAAAATATTTTTCGGGAAGCGACATGGATTCGCCAGCTTCGATAAATGCGGCGAAGTGGAGAACCCCCTCGAACGAGTTTGCGCGAAACAATTCACGGAGAGTATCGCGATCGCCAAGGTCAGCGGTCACAATCTGGGCGGCGTGCGGCACAGCGCCGCGGTGCCCTTTCGCGAAATTGTCGAGAATCGCGACTTCGTGGCCGGCGGCGACGAGGTCCGCAGAAACCACGCTACCAATGTAGCCCGCGCCCCCGGTAACCAGAATTTTCAAGGCCGCACTCTCCCGCTTGCGTTCGAGCGGAAAAGAGAATACACGCTCCCGCCGAAAAGGCGATGGTGGAAAATTTCGGCACGCTGCCTCTCATAAAATCGAAATTGAATGGGATGAAGAGCCGTGAAGAAAACCTCAGCGGGAAATATGCGTGGCGGCGGGAATTCATGTCAGAATGAGGGCAGGGCGACGGGCCCGTAGCTCAGCGGTTAGAGCAGCGGACTCATAATCCGTTGGTCCAAGGTTCAAATCCTTGCGGGCCCACCAGCCTTCCCTCGCAAAAACCACGAGCTACGGCTCGGCAAGCCAGCGTTCGTGGCGGCCGCGCAGAAACTGCACGACCGCCGCTCACATCAAGCACTTCTTGTGTACTTGATTACTTGCCCCGACGGGCGGAGGTTCATTTTGTCGAGCGGAATCAATCGAATCCAATCCAGCCGATCTCAGACTGCAACGATTCCGCCATCCACGGGCAGGTCGATACCCGTGATGTAACTGCTCTCATCCGAAGCCAGGAAGACCGCCGCGGCGGCAATTTCCTCCGGCCTGCCAATCCGTTTCATAGGGACGATGGCCTTGAACTGCTCTTTCATCGCTTCTGTGCTTTGGCCAAACTGGCCCTCGAGAATCGGCGTTTCAATCGGCCCCGGACTGATCATATTTGCGCGGATCCCCTTGCTTGCGAATTCGGCTGTCCAAGATCTCACGAACGAACGCAAGGCCGCCTTCGTGCCGGCATAGGTCGCATAAATGGGAAATCCTTTCTGCCAGACGCCTGAGCCGTTCAGGACAATCGACCCGCCCTCCTTCATAAGCGGCAGCGCTTTCTGCACCGTGAAGAAGACTCCGCGAGCGTTGATGTCGAAAGTCTTATCGTAGTGTTCCGCCGTGGCCGCTTCCGTCGGCCTCGGTTCGACAACACCCGCATTCGCAAACAGAATGTCGATCTTGCCCTTGGTTTTTCGCACTGTTTCAAAAAGGTGGTCGAGGTCCGCCAGATTGGAGACATCGCTCTGAACGGCGGTGATGTTCTTGCCGATCTCTGCGGCTGCCTTATCCAGCTCCGCCTTCCTTCGTCCGGTGATAAAAACGTAAGCGCCTTCGGCGACGAATCGTTTGGCGGTGGCGAGCCCGATTCCGCTGCTTCCCCCCGTAATAACCGCAACCTTGCCTTGCAATGCGTTCATCGGAATGCTCCTTGACATTGAATGTCACTTCTGTACCTACCGTTTCAGATGTCGGCGCAAATTCGCAGGATGCAGAATTTTTCAATCTTTCATTCCGGAAGAGCGTCTAATATGCCCAATGGCACGAAAGCATTCAGATGGCCGGACCGGACGCCCGCGCGGCTTCGATGAAAACGCCGCTCTGAACGCGGCCATGCGCGTCTTCTGGAGCAAAAGCTATGAAGGCGCCACCATGGCCGACCTCACCAAAGCGATGGGTATCAACCGCTCCAGCATATACGCCGCGTTTGGCGACAAAGAGGAGCTGTTCGGGCGCGTCTTCGATCGCTATCGCGAGGGTCCGATGAAGTTCATCCGCGATGCGCTCGCGTGCGCAACATTACGCGAGGTTGTTTCCGGACTTCTCTACGGCACGATCGAATTCCTTGCCACTCCGGGCAATCCACCGGGGTGCCTGTCCATTCAAGGAGGGCTTGCGTGCGGAGTCGAGACGGAACCGGTGAAACGAGCCATGACGGAATGGCGAAGGGCAGCTGAGACCGGGATCAGGAAACGTCTGCAGCGGGCGCAGCATGAGGGCGAACTTCCTTCCAGCACAGCACCCGCCGATCTTGCTCGCTATCTTTCCACAGTGATGGCAGGTCTCGGGATTCAGGCGGTGAACGGAGCCACCAAAGCCGAGATGCGGCGAGTGGCCGAATTGGCGCTGCATTCCCTGTCCTGAGGGGAGTGCCACGAAGAAGAAACGCTTCTGCGAAATTCCGCGCGGGCAGTCCAGGCTAGCCTGGGATTTGTTGGATTTGTCACTCTTGCCGGAGCCGAGCGGCGACTTCCGGGGACAACTCGTGCAGCAGGGCAAGCGCGACGCCATTGGTCCACCCGAAGCCGATCATATTGCGCGTGTATCCAACTTCGATTTCGGTCTCCGCAGAACGCGTGACGACGTCGTATTTCTCGCGGAGCGCATGATCGCGGCGAAAATTTTGAAGCAACATCGAGAGGAATTCTTCGCTGATGCGATCCGCGTCGGCTGCGAAACCATAGCGGCGCAGCCCTTCCACCGCGAGCAACTGCAGCGGCGCCCAACCATAGGGGTAATCCCACTGCGCGCCGCTCTGAGTGCGGCTGGTCACGAGTCCGCCCGGCTGCTCGAAGAGCTTTAGATTCGCATCGACGGCGCGCGCCTGCTCCCGCGAGGCCAAACCTGCCCAAAGAGGGTAAAACGTCGTGGCAAAGTCGTACGCGGAACGCTTCTGCGTTTTGAAATCGTAGTCGAAAAACATGCCGCGCTTTTCATCCCACAGGTATTTTGTGATTTGCGCCCGGCGCGACTGCGATTTCTCCTCCCACTGCTTTGCTTCGCCCTTGCGCCCGAGCAGCAGGCACATCTCTTCCAGGTCCTTCTCCGTTTTGTAGAGCAGCGAGTTTAAGCCAACGGCAGCATAATCCTGCGTCTCGGCGCCGAAAGGGCCAAAGCGAAACGTGACGTCAAACCCCGATTCGCGCATGCTCCGGTCGCCCTTGTAGAAATCCTGAGAGAGCGCAAAGCGGTCTGGAGGCGCGCAATTCACGGTGGCCAGATTTGCGGACTTTCCTTCTCCAGAATCGCAGAGCGAGATTTCGAAAATGGGTCCGGCGTCCGGTTTGGGAGGATGCTGCGCGTCAACGGGAACAAGAAAGGGGCTGTCTTCGCCCTGATGAGCGATGAAATAGTGAGCCACCTCGCGGTAATAGTGCGCGGGATCACCCATGATTTCCGGAACAGGGCCGTTGCCTTCGTCGAAATAGCGCGACAGTTGCGTATCGCCAGCGAGATGCGGTGCGCGATTCCATTGCGCGTAGTCGGCGGCTGCGAACGCGTACGCGCGCTTGAGCCAGTCGAGATTCGCATCGCCGGAGGCTTTGTCCGCGTTGTAGACGGCGAGGATCATCGAACTTAAAAATGGCGGCTGCGAGCGGCCAAGATAGTAAGTGCGGTTCGCGTTGAGCACGCCTCCGTAGTGCTCGATCTCGTAGAAGAAATTTTCCACGATGCCGCGCGCCAGGTCCCTGCGGCCGTCGCGAAGCAGCCCTCGAATGATGAAATAGCTGTCCCACCCGTACATCTCGTTGAACTGCCCTCCAGGAACGATGTAGGGGTGCTCAAGATAAAGCAGTCCGGGAGGCTGAATCCGCGAGACTTGATTTTCCGTTGCGCTCGAAACCTCGACTGGCAAGTTCTTGACGAGGACAGAGCAACGCTTCTCCAACCCTGCGAGCTGCTCTGGAACTGGCACTCCGGCGGGAAGATAGACGACAGGCTCACCCTCTATCTTGGGATCGACGAAAGTATCGCAATCGTTCATGGAACGCGTGAGATTGTCCCAGTCTGCAGAAATGTAGTGGATCATCTCGTCGAAGGTAGGGATAGAGCCCTTTGCGGGAATCAAAGATGGGGCCGCACTGGAAGATCGGCTGCGGAGGTTTCGCATTGTGGGGACTCTCCCTACGGATAGGATGCACAAAGCACAGACAAGTCCTAACAGCCTCGGCATTCTGTTGTTCCCTTCAATCGTTCTAACGATAGGCCAGTTCGCGCCGGGGCGGAAGGAAGAATCCGGCCGTCCGGTCAGGCACCGTGCCCCCAAACAGCGTCTCAAATTGCTCTTGAAGGCAAGGTTCCCGATGCGCTCCTTCGGGCCGGAATGCCATGAAAATAGAGAAATAAGCACAAAACAATGGCAATCCGTCTTTCCTGGAGTGGGCGGGTACTACAACCCCGGGGCCAATCGAATTGAACCTACCTTTTCTCCTTTCCCTGCCGATATTCTCTGTGTCGTAGGAGGATCGCGATGAAGATTCTGGGCGCCTTGGTGATCTGTTTGTGCTTGCCGGGACTGGCCTTTGCACAGCGGAGCGGCGGCTCGTTTGGGGCCAGCAGTTCGGTCGCGGCCGGATACAGCGGAGGAGGAGGAGGAGGAGCAGGAGGTGGCGGCGGCGAAGTGAATGCTTCCCTGACGCATTTGCCCCTCACGACCTTTCGATATCCTGAAGCCACCAACAACGGTCAATATGTGCCGTCGGGCTTCGTCCCATTCGCAAAGGCTGTGAGCGAAGCGAAGCCTTCGTCCGAGGTGGGAACGTTCCTGCCGTTTGAAAAGGCCGTCGAGGAAGGCCGCATTGCCAACGAACCGCCGCCTTCCCTTGGTGATTTTGCCCGGCAGGAACGCGCGCGCCGCGCTCACAATGCGATGGCTCACTAGCCAGTTCAACCCGGGCGCGGCTGCGCTTCCTTATCCGCTGCGCTCGCCTTCGTAGACGATCTTGCGGCCCGGGTCAACCAGCAGCCACGCAAACGCTCCTAATCCGCACAGCGCGGCGGCCACGAGAAACGGGGCTGTCCAACCGTAGTGAATGGCGATGAGCGGCGTCACGGCCGATGTCACCACGCCTCCCAGTTGCGCGCCCATATTCACGACTCCTGAGACCGAACCTGACGATTTTCCACCAATATCTGCCGTCACGGCCCAAAAGGAGCTCTGCGCCAGGTAGAGGGCACCAGCGCCGCCCGCCAGAATCACACTCGCGAATCGCGCGCTTTCTGCGCGCGCTCCCAGAACGAGAAAGATTGCGGCCAGCGCCATCGCGACCACTGCGATTCCGCACCGCCCCGCTCTTTTGCCGCGCGCTTTTGTCACTTGATCGTTGATTATCCCTCCTGCAAGGCAACAGAGCGCCATCGCCAGAAAAGGAAGCATTGCATACATGGCGCTGGTCTTCAGATTCAGGCCGCGCACCTTCGCCAGATAAATGTAAAACCAACTGAAAAAAATCCAGGCAACGTAGCCGAAGGAAAAATAGCTCGCCGCGGTGGCCCAGACGTTGGGACTCGTCAGTATCTTGCTCCAGGGTGTTCGCAGATTTTTCTCTTCGAGAGATTGCTCGGATATCGTCAGGCCCGCGCGGATCTTGGCAAGCTCCGCGGCCGAAACCGACGGATGCTCCTCGGGCGAATCGCGCGCAATCACAAACCACACCAGCCCCGAAAGCACGCCGATGACCGCGCACACCCAGAACGACGCTCTCCATCCGTAGTGCAGCACGACCCACGTCACAAGCGGCGGTGTGATCCCTGCGCCCGCGCCTACCCCGGCGAAAATCCACCCGTTCGCGATGCCGCGCTCCTCCGTCGGAATCCAGCGCGAAGTGAACTGGTTCGACGCGGGATACATGACTGCTTCGCCCGCGCCGAGCAGGAATCTGACGCCGATGAAACACGCCAATGCAAATGGAATGTTGGCGGGCAGCGATGCGGTGAGCGCCGTGAAGATTCCCCACCAAACAACTCCCAGCGTCAAGACCCGGCGCGAGCCCAGCCGGTCGGCCAGCCATCCCGCCGGAGCCTGAAACAGCGTGTATCCCACCAGGAGCGAACTGAACACGCGCCCCAATTGCACGTCGGACAGGTGATATTCCGCCGCGATCGAGAGTCCCGCAATGGAGATGTTCACGCGATCCAGAAAAGCTACCGCGCTCAGAACGAATATCCAGAAGATGAGAATCCAGCGGACGCGAGTCACGCGGGCACCGTTTCGGCAATGTATTTCGAGCCGGCAGCAGAAATTGTTCGCCACATCGAGTGTCGTCTTGCGGTTGCCGCCGAATTTGCCGCGTGGTAGGGTTCGAGCCGCGCTCGCGCGTTGCGAAATCTTATTTTCGCGGACGCGCCGGCGCCGACTCCACGATTCGCATTGATATAGGGAGAAAAACGATGAAGGCATTTTTTCGTGCGGCGCTCGCCGCGACCGCTCTCGCCACAATCGCTGTTCCCGCGCACGCACAACTGGGCATATTTAGTACGGAGCAGCGCATCGCCTTCACGCCGGACTGGCACGGCGAGCGTTTTCCCGACGGACGGCCGAAAGTTCCGGATGACGTGCTTGCGCGGTTGAAAGACACTGACGCCGAGCAAGCCTGGGACGCTCTGCAGGACGCCGGCTACAAAAATCAGTTCGAGGGCAATTGGAAAATCATCAATCCCGGCGAGCGCATGGTGGGCCGCGTGGTGACGGCCGTGTTCATGCCGCGCCGCCCGGACGTCGATTCCGTGATTCAAGCGAACGGAAAAAAGGAAGGCCGCATCGGCGATGAAAACTCCTGGATTATCGACATTCTGCAGCCGGGTGATGTGCTTGTCGTGGATCTTTTCGGCAAAATCAAGGACGGCACGATTATCGGCGACAACCTTGGCACCGCGATTTTCGCGCACAGCCACAATGGGCTCGTCGTGGATGGCTCGGTGCGCGACACGACGGGGCTGCAGGAAATCAAAGGCTTCCAAATCTATACACGCGGCGTCGATCCTTCCGCGCTGGAAAACGTGATGCTGGTCGGCATCAACGTGCCGATTCGCATCGGCAACGCCACGGTGATGCCCGGCGACATCGCGCTCGGTGATCCCGAGGGCGTGACGTTCATCCCGCCGCAGCTTGCCGCAAAAATCGCCGACGATTCGGAAATGGATCATCTGGTGGATGATTGGGGCCACACCATGCTGCGCGAAAAGAAATATACGCCCGGCGAAATCGATTCCAAATGGACTCCTGCGATGATCCGCGAATTCAACTCGTGGCTCGCGCAGCGCGGCTCGAAGCTGCGTATGCCGGAAAATTAGCCATTCCGCAGACGAGAGCGCGCGGCGCCTTGTCGCGCTGCTTGAGCGCTGGCTCGACGTTCAGGCCGTGTGTGTGCGGAACAATTCACTCAGGCGGTCCGCGATGATTTTGTCCTCGCCCGGCTGCAGCATGAACGAGTTCATGCCCAGGCCGATTTCCGTCCGCTCCAGGACGATCGAAGGCTTTCCGCTGCGCAGCGCCGTCGCCGCGTCGCCCGGGGTCAGCGAAATTCGCCGCGGGTCCCAATTGATTTGCATGCTCGGCACATGATTGGCGATGTCCGGCACGAAATAGGCCGTGCTGACGCCGTTCACTTTCGTGATCTCGCGCGAAATCGTGTCGAGTCGCGCCCACCATTCCTTTGTCAGCGCATCCTGGTCCTCGTTCAAGTAAATTTCGAGCGCCTTGACCATCCCGACGATTTCTTCCTTGCCCACTTTTTGCCCGCGCCCGAGCGTGTCCTCGTACGGGCTGTTGTTGAGCAGCGCGCAGTGGACCATTTCCTTCCGCCCAATCAATAGCCCCGCGCACTGCGGCCCGCGCATGGCCTTGCCGCCGCTGAACGTAATCATGTCGTAGCCCATGTTGGCGTAATCCCAGAGATGCGAGACGGGTGGCGTGTCGGCAGCCGCGTCGATCAGCGTTGGCAGGTTATAGCCCTTGGCCAGCTTCAGCCACTCGTCGACTTTGATTTGTCCGGCCGCGTTGGCGAAGTTCGTGAAGTGCATCATCGCCGTCTTCGGGCCAACGGCATTGTGCAAATCTTCGCGCGTCTCGACCTCGATCAGCTTGATGCCGGTCCCGCGAAGCTGGTGGTCGAAAGGATTGCGGTGCGATTTCTGGATAATTACTTCGGATTTGAGGCCGGTGAGGTCCGGAAGCTGCTTGATGTACTCCTCATTGTCGCCGGTGAGAATGCCGGCGAGCCCGGACTGAATCGCCCCTGCGGCGCCGGAGGTGACCATCGCCGTGTAACCGTCCGGCAGCTTTAGCATTTCCGAGATCTTTTTGCCCGCAGCCACTTCGAGGTCGGGGATGCTGACGAAATGGTGCGCCGCGTCTGCCATCACGGCTTCCACTTCCGGCCGGATCAGCGAGCCGCCGAGCATGGTCATCGTCCCTTGCCCGTTGATCACCGTCGTCACTCCCAATTCTTCGTAGGGATCTCCGGATGCGCCGAAGCCTGTCACTTTTCCTGCCTGCGGCGGAGCCGCCGCAAACGTGCGAATGCCCGTGGCAGCCGCGCCCACGGCTGCCGCGAGGCTGCCTAAGAATGTTCTGCGATTCCAATTCCATTTCATGGCGAATTCTCCTTGTGTCTTACTTGCGGACGACTGCCGCGGTGCAGTTGATCTCGACCAGCGAATTTCCCGGCAAATTCGCCACGGCCACCGTCGTGCGCGCCGGACCACCGTTCGGGAAATACGTCTTGAAAACCTTGTTCATGCCGTCGTAATCCTCGATCTTCGCCAGGTATACAGTCAACGTGAGGATGCTGTCCATTGCGCCGCCGCCCACCTCGACCAGGGTCTTCACGCTGTCCATCACTTTGGTCGTGTGCGTCTCGATATCCATCGGGAAATCTCCGGGATTATGCGAGTGCGCACCCTGGCCGGCGATGTAAAGCAGGCCGTTGTGAATCACTAAAGGAGTGATGAATCCCGTGCCCGCCGGTTTGCCTTCGTAATTCAGTTTTTGCACGGCGTTTTTGTGCGATGCAGCCGCGACCGGCTTTGCCAGAACCGCTCCGGCAATTCCCAGTCCCGAAAGAAGCGCCGCGAAACGCGTTGCAAAATTCCGCCGTGATTCCTGAACAGGTTCCATTGTTTCCTCCCGATTCAAATTGAATTCCCGACTTGCATCATGGCAATGCAAACGTAAACACATCATTCCCCGAAGCGATTGCTACGTACTGCTTTCCGTCCAACGCGAAGCTCATCGGCGAGGCATGCATCAGTTGCCCCGTATGGAAATGCCACAGCGGCGCGCCTGTCTCGGCATCCACCGCTTCGAACGATTCCGCGTCGTCGCCGAAAAACACCAGCCCTCCCGCGGTGGTCATCGTCCCGCCGCTCGAATGGCCCAATCCCGTTTGCGGATATTTCCAAGCGAAATCGCCGGTATCCAATTGGTAGGCGAGAAGAATTTTCTGCGAGCGGACCTCCGTGGAACGTTTTACGCCGGTGGAATAATACGTCTCGCCTTCGCCGAATTGCTGCGGCTTCAAGAAATAAACCGAGCATTCTTCGAGGGAAAGAAAATAGAACATCTTTGTCGCGGGATTGTAGGAAGGCGCGTACCAGTTCGTCGCTCCCGAATAGCCGGGGCATACTTTCGTTCCTTCCGCCGATGGCTGCACGTTCGTGCGAATCGGCCTTCCCTGCGCGTCGATGCCCGAAGCCCAGTTCAAATTTTCTGCAAATCTCGTGGCGGATAGGAATTTTCCGCTCGTGCGGTCGAGCACGTAGACGAATCCATTGCGGTTCGCTTCGAGCAGCAGCTTGCGGTCTTCTCCGTGATACTTCGCATCCACCAGCACAGGCGTTTCCACGCCGTCGTAGTCAAAGAGGTCGTGCGGCGTAAACTGGAAATGCCATTTCAATTTTCCCGTGTCCGGATCGAGCGCGAGCACAGAATCCGTGTAAAGATTGTCGCCCGGCCGCGGCCCGCCGTCGAAGTCCGGCGACGGATTGCTCGTTCCCCAGTAGAGCGTGTCGAGTTCCGGATCGTAGGTGCCCGGCATCCACGTTGTTCCGCCGCCGTGCAGGTAGGATTTTCCGGGCCAGCTTTCCGACCCAGGCTCTCCTGGCGCGGGAATCGTCCAGAACCGCCACAACTGCTTCCCCGTTTCGGCATCGTATGCGGCTAGAAATCCGCGCACGCCGTCATCGCCGCCGGATGTCCCGACCAGCACTTTGTCCTTCACAATCAGGGGAGCGCTCGTCGCGCCGTAATTCTTGTTGCCGCTGGCGTAGGCGACGTCCCACAGCAAATTTCCCGAGCGCGCGTCCAGGCAAAGCAGGTGAGCATCGTCCGTCTCGATGTACACGCGATCGTGCCAAACGCCCACACCGCGATTGTGGTGCTGCGACGCGTCGTCGATCAGCCCCTGGCTCACCGCGCGCTCGTAATGCCAGATCGTGCGGCCGGTTCGCGCGTCGAGCGCGTACACATCATTCGCTGCGCCGAGCAGCATGACGCCGCCCACCACCACGGGCGTCACTTCGAGATCGCTCGGAATCGTTGCGTGAAACACCCACTGCGCCTTGAGCTGCGCCACATTTTTTGCGGTGATCTGGTCGAGCCGCGAAAATCGCCGTCCCGTGTAATCGCCGTTGTAGCTGGGCCACATATCTCCTACAGGCGCAACGAGCAAGTCTCGGGCATGCACGTCGATGTTTGTCGTGCCTGCCGCACCGTTGCCGCTCTGCGCAAACGCGGTCGCCGCGCAACCCAGGAATCCTGCAAACAGGAAAGCGTGCCAGCGCATCGCGCTAGTGGCCTCCTGCCTTGCTCGCCAAGGACGCATCGGCCAGAAATCCTTGATTGTTGCCCGCGTCGTCAATCAGGTCTATTTCCACGCGCGCCGCATTAACCGAAGAGGCCGCTATGTTCTGATCGAGCGTGAGGAGTCTATCCGGGGACGCAGATCCCGCAGAGACAGTCGCAAGCTCCTTCCCGTCTGCATCCAAAACGCGAGCCTCCAGTGTTCCGGGGAAAAAGACGCCGAAAGTGCCCTTTAGCCTGATTTTTCCATCACCCGCCGTGGCCGAAAGAGGTTCGGCCACCAGTCCCGCCTGGTTCGCCGTTACGAACCCATCTCCCGCGCGTGTGGGAAACCACTGTGTGCGAAATGTGAAGACTTCACCTGGATTCAGCGCCTCCATCGGGCTGTTGATTTCCGCTTCCATATAGAAAGGCGAATCTTCGGGATTGCTTCGAATCTGCGGCATTCCTGTGTCGTCCAATTCGACGGCGGGACCGTTCTTGTAAAAAATGACGGTTGCTTTTCCCGGATATTGGTATCCGGAATAAACCGGAAAGCGTTCGACCATCGCGAAGTGGGAAGAGCGGTCCGCCACCGCCACCCATCCTCCCGGCGAATCAATCCAGACCTCGTTCTGCAGGTAGAGCCAGTGCAGTGTGAAGAGCCCGTTCTGCACCGAGAACGACGGATCGTCAGCAAGGCCCGCCCGCACGTGGAATTTGTCGAGATAGACGCTTTTCGGATTCACGGGGGTGTATGCCCAGAAATCGTGATTGTAGGTAGACGCGTTCTTGGGATCGGCGAGGTTGTATTGCGTCACCGTCTGCACCGACCAGACGATGCGGTGCGGCGCGGCGTTTTTCACGATGGCATCAAAAGTGATTGCTGGAGAGCCTGCGCCCAGCGTAATTTCGCGCGAGTATTGCAGCCCCGTCCGCGGATCGGCAGGTCCGTCCAGCCGCACCTGGCACGACTCCCCCTGCGAGACGATTTTGGCAGAATACTCGCCGTCATCGAGCGCGTCGGCAATCGGTCCCGGCCAATGGCTCGCGTCCTGATTTCCTTCCGGCATCGGCCAGATTTTGTCGCCGCCGTAGTTGAACCACGTTCCTTTCTCTGCGGCATCCGCGGGCGGAGGGACGTATTTCCCCTTGTACTTCGGATTGATAAAGAGATAGGGGTGCCCGGCAAACTCCACCTGCATCACACGACCGCCAAGCTGTGGCACAATCGTCAGCTTCACCCACGTGTTGTTCATCTCGATGGCCTTCCAGCCGTCGAAATTCGTGTCGGTGACGCGGCAAGGAGCAGGAGTCGCATGAGCTTGCTTGGCTCGCAACACTCCGCCCGCGGCACAGGCCAACACGAGCCCGACGCTCAGCCGCCAGCTCGCACGTCTCGCTTTTCGGCAATGAAGCGTCATGATCTCGCGACCGTCCTTCGCGGCTTCCTCCGTCCGCGCCGTTCTTCTTCCGCACCCAGGACTCTTTGCGGCGCAGCAGGACGCACCTTCCCGCTCGCCTCGCGAAAACCCAGATCGTGCGAAATCGCCAGCCCGGCCTGCTGAATCGCAGTAGCCAGCTCCCGAAGTCTCGCCATCGTCATCCGGACCGCCGGTCCCGTCACGCTCAGGCTTGCATGAGCTGCGCCCACGTGATCCCAAATCGGTGCGGCAATGCAGCGCACGTGCGGCTCGTGTTCTTCAAGATCGCAAGCATAGCCATTTTTCTTCACCCGCTGCAGCTCAGCTTGCAATTCCTGCAAGCTGCCGACGGTGTTCACCGTGAATCGCTTCAAATCAAGCCGCTCCAGCAGCGGCGTCTGCTCCGTGGGCGGCAGATACGCCAGCAGTACCTTCCCGACGGCCGTGCAGTGCAGCGGCACGGAAGAGCCGATTTTCGAGTGAATGCGGAGGGGCTCCGGCGAGTCGATCTTTTCCACGTAAACGGCGAACGTGCCATTGCGCACGGTCAAATGCACGGTTTCGCGAGTCTGCCGGTTCAGTTCGCGCAGGTAGGGCCTTGCGATCGATCGAATATCAAGCGATCCTACGGCCGCCTGCCCCAGGAAGACGCAGGAAACTCCCAAGCGATAATTGCCGCCCTCGTCGCAATTCAAATACCCGGCCGATTGAAGATTCACTAGAAACCGATGGAGTGTGCTCGGCGGCAAGTTTGAAAGTCCGGCGATTTCCCCGAAATTCAAGGCGTTCTCCGCCCCTGCGAGCAGATTCAGCAGGCTCAGCCCGCGCTGGAGAGAATTGATCTGATAGTTGCGCCCGCCGGAATTTGCCACCGCGCTTCTTCCTCCCTCTCATGCATCAGGTCAAAATGGAAATCCAAATCACAGGGTGAAAATAAGCAGATACACAAGAAACCGCCGTGGTTCAAGAACAATTTAATAAAATTATTAAACCCAAGGCGTTCAACCGATGCCTCGCCGCAGACCGCGCTACAACCGCCCGAATTTTTTCACCGCTTCCTCGATCGATTTCAGCTTCTCAATGTAGGCGTACATCGAGTGCTCCTTGAAATCCATCTCTTGCGCCACGGGCAAAATCTCTGCCGCGTACTCCTTAGGCACTACCACTACGCCGTCGGAATCCGCCACCACGATGTCGCCGGGGGCGACCGTCACACCATCGCACACCATGGGAATATTTGCGCCCGCAAACCGGTAGTGATGCACCGACGTCGACGGCACGATGCCCGTCGCGTACACGGGAAATCCGATCTTGCGCAGATACGCCGTATCGCGCACGCCGCCGTCGATCACCGCACCGGAAAAATCCCGCGCCGCCATCGCCGTGCCCATCAGTCCTCCCATCCCGGCGATGTCCTGCCCGTCCTCGACCGTCATCACGTACACCGAATTTGGGCCGCCCTGGTCGATCGCCGCGAGCATTCCATCGAGCGCGTTCGGATCCTTGTCGCCCTCATCCTTCTTTAGCAGCACGGTCAGCGCGTAACCGGCAAAATGCGTCGTGAAGATCGGCCGCATCTCGTGCTTCATATACATCTTCTTGCCCAGAATCTGCTCGATAGCGTCGGACACCGATGCCACTTCCACATGCCTGTAGCCATCGAGCACCGCCGCGTCGGCAGTTCCCCGCACCGGCCGCGCGAACACAGGCGGCCGCAGCAGCAGGCCAAAAAGCAGAGCCGCGCTTCCGATTGCGGCCCAAACCGCCACAAATCTCCTTCTTTTCCGCAAAAAAATGCTCTTCATCGGTGCCTCCTCAACTCCTGCCAATTTGCGAAATCTGCCGCCGGATGAGAAGCTCTCCCCGGCGCATCACCCTTCGGCGCGTTTGCCGTGTCCGGTCGCCACAGCAAAATTACATATCGTTTCAGCGCCCGAAAAGGAGACATCATGCAACGCAAGATTTTTCGGCTGTCGCTCTTGAGCGTACTCTTCACATCCCTCTTGCTTCTCGCCGTGAATCTTCACGGCGCCGCGCAGCACAAGCGCGCCATCAGCTTGCTCGATCCTTCATTGAATCTTCCATTCAGCGACGGCATCGTTGCCGGCAACACACTCTACATCGCCGGGCAGCAAGGCACCGACGCCAAAGGGAACCTGCCCGACGGAATCGGGCCGCAAACGCAAGCCGCGCTCGACAATATTGCCAAGGTCGTCAAGCAGGCCGGCTTTCAGATGAGCGACATTGTTTCCGTCACCGTCTACCTCTCCGACATTCACGACTTTCCGGAGATGAACAAGGTTTATCGCACCGTCCTTCCCGATCCGAAGCCAGCGCGAGCTACCGTTCAAGTGGCCGGTCTCGTCAACGGCGCGAAAATAGAAATTTCGGCAATCGCCGTCAAGACTCGCGACTAGCCTTGTTCACATCGCTGCCGCCAATGTCGCGCACTGCTCTCCTCCAGGGTGTGCGGCATTGGCCGCTCGGCAGCCGTGTTTTCTCTCCCGCCGAGAGTGAACCCTCCTATTCAATACTTCAATAAATTTAATTAAAAACTATGGATTGACTTGGCCGTCGAAGTGTTATAACTAGCCTTGGGGTGGTCCACGGGTTTCTCAATTTGCGCGCTTCGGTTTCACCAGATGAGACCATGGCGGCGCATCCCCGCCCTATGATTTTCGATCGGATCCCGAGGAGGGTTTCCGCATGCACGCATCCCGGAAAGCAATCGCGTTTTTGATTTTCACTATTCTGGTGGGAGCCACCGCTCTGTGGGCTGGCATCACAGGCAGCATTTCCGGCATTGTCACGGATCCCAGCGGCGCGTCGGTTCCCGGCGTCACTGTCACCGCGACGAATACGCTTACCGGCGTCGTCTCGACCATTCAAACCGACAGCAAAGGCTTCTACAACTTTCCAGAATTGCCCATTGGGAACTATACGGTCCTGGCCGAGCAGACCGGATTTAAAGAGTTTTCCAAGAGCAAGATACGCATCGATGCAAACTCGGTTGTCCGCGTGGACATCAAGCTCGAGATCGGCACCGTCTCCGAGAAGGTCACCGTACGTAGCGACACCGTTCAGGTGGAAACACAAAGCACACAGATCGGCGAAGTGATCAACACGCAAAAGATCACCGCCGTGCCTCTGAACGGCCGCGACTTCACCGATCTGCTGAATCTCCAGCCGGGCGTCGTGCCATCGCAATACGCCGCTCAAGCCCCCGGGTTGAACGACCGCACCGTTTCCGGCAGCAATTCTCTCAATTCCGGCAACCAGTCGATCAATGGCCAGCGCGAGGCCGCTAACGGCTTCATGGTGAACGGCGCCAACGTGAATGAGGGCAAAAATAACGGAACTGCCGTCATTCCGAACCTGGATTCGATCGAAGAATTCCGCATCATCACCAACAATTTCGACGCCGAGTACGGTAACTACAGCGGCGGGCAGATCAACGTCGTCACAAAGTCCGGAACAAACCAGTTTCACGGCGATGTGTTTGAATTTAATCGCAACACGGCTTTTAATGGCCGTGATTGGTTCGCACCTTCGATCGGCAAGCTGATTCAAAATCAGTTTGGCGGCACCATCGGCGGCCCGATCAAGAAGGACAAGACCTTCTTCTTTGCCGATTATCAAGGCACGCGGCTGATCGACGGGCAAACCCAGAATCAGTTCGTTCCCTCGGTTGCCGACCGCAACGGTGATCTGACGGATCAAGAAGCCAACCTGACCGGAACCGTCCAAGGCACCGGCTGGGCCCAGACTCTTAGCAACCGGTTCGGCTACACGGTGACGAACGGCGAGCCTTATTTCACGCCTGGTTGTACCACCACGGCCCAGTGCGTTCTGCCCAACGCCCAGCTTTCTCCCGCGAAGTTTTCTCCGGCCGCACAAGGCCTGCTTCCCTATATCCCGCAGCCCAACGTCGCCAACGCCGGCCCCATGCTGCCCAACTTCAGCACCAGCTCCGCCGAACAGAGGCTACGCGACGACAAGGGCGGCATCCGCGTCGATCAGAACACCACGCAATTCGGCCTGATCTCCGGCTATTGGCACATCGACGACGACACGAACAACACGCCCTACCCCAACGGCGGCGCCAATGTCCCCGGCTTCAACGCTCTCAGCGACAGCCGCGCGCAAGTGTTTGTTTTGAGCGACACCAAGTCCTTCGGGTCCACCGCGGTCAACGAATTCCGTTTCAGCTACTTGCGTTCCGCCAATCATCTCTTTTCGCCGCAAGGAGGTCTCGGGCCTTCGCTCACTTCCCTGGG
>DATKPM010000115.1:0-8650 GCA_035524135.1 Candidatus Acidiferrum sp.
TTGTAAAACCAATTCACGCCGCGCTGTCACGGCAGAGGTCGCGGGTTCGAGTCCCGTCGTCCCCGCCATACTTTAAGTTTTCCTCGCAGGGCGGCAATCTTCGTGCCCCCTTTGCGCAACTCAGGGCAAGCCGTCGTGCTCACCGTTCTTTCCTAAAGGCTTAATTCAACCTCCGAAACAATAATAGGCTGCACGAGAAGCTACGCGTAAGACCACTCCGGCCCGCCCCTTCTTGATCCTTCCCTGTCGCAAGATTATCTCCACCAACGTGTGCCGCGTCTGCCGCGTCGGGCTTCTGCGACTGCCACGGGAATTGACTCTCCTGCTGCAATCGAGGGTTCAACGGACGGAATTATCCTTCATGTCCCTGCTATATATCTAAATAACGTGCTTTCGGGACCCTACGCTACACAAGAAATTAGTAAACGGATGTCGATTCCCGCCTGCCTCGTTCGACGCGTAAGTGGAGCGGCACCACGCAAGGGCCGGCCCGAAGATTGCCGGCCCAGCACAGTCGAAGCTCCTATATTAAGAGTAGCGGCCCTAGTAAGGAGTCCGCTCAACCTTCAAGGAGAACACCATGCGTTTCATGATGATCATGTTTCCCAAAGACTACGGAAATGCCAAGCCCGGCTGGGTACCCGACGTCACGGACATGGAAGCGATGAGGAAGTACAACGAGGAACTGCAGAAAGCCGGGGTGCTTCTCGCGCTCGACGGCCTGACGCCGCCCGCGACGATGAGCGCGCGTGTGACGTTCAAAGGAGGAAAATCCAAGGTGACCGACGGCCCATTCCCCGAAGCGAAGGAAGTCATCGGCGGCTACTGGGTGATTCAGGTGAAGTCGCGCGAAGAGGCGCTTGAATGGGCGTCTCGCATCCCCGGCAAGGATATTGAAATGGTTGAAGTGCGCCGGTTCTTTGATATTTCCGACTTCGACGCCGCGACTCAGAAGAACATCGAGGAGTTCGAGAAGAAGACGAACGAGGCCGGCACCAACGTGAGCCAGCAGTAGAAACTCTCCATGCTTTGTCGATTTCGCGGCGCCTCAAACGACGCCTATGTAGAGAGGGCTTCTGTCCCTTAGTCGCGCGACGACGGCTCTCCACAACCTGCAATCAACTAGGAGGTTCTCGAGATGACCCGAAATCAATTACACGGCATGTTCCTCAGCGCATTCGTACTCGTCGCCGCGCTGGTCCGAACCCGGCCCGCAGCCGCACAGGACGCAAATCAGCCATATCCAACAATGGCCCCGGTGGAACGATATCTAATGGATCGCGACGCGGAAATTGCCCTCGCCCGGAGCGCCGCTCCAGACGCTATTTCCCAGGACGCCTCGGTCGTGGTCCTAACCCGTCACGGCTACGAAACCGCAGTCCAGGGCAAAAACGGCTGGGTCTGCTGGGTCGGACGCGGATGGATGGCCATGTTCGATCATCCTGAATTTTGGAATCCCAAAATCCGAGCCGCAGAGTGCATCAATCCACCAGCCGTCCGCACCGTTCTCCCGTACGCCTACAAACGCACCGAATTAATCCTGGCCGGCCATTCCAAGCAAGAAGTCATCGCCGCAATCAAAGCAGCGATAGATAAAAAGGAATTGCCGGCACTGGAGCCGGGGACTGTCAGCTACATGATGTCGAAGGGGTCGTATCTCACCGATAACGGGAGCCACAATGTCCCTCACCTGATGTTCTACGAAGCGGCGAAAGACGGCACAGCCTGGGGAGCAAATCTCACAAACTCCCCCGTTGTGGCCGTAAATTACTGGTACATCTCTGCGGATTCCTATCCACAACTCAAATCCTTCCCACCATTGTCCGTCTTCCTAATAGGAGTAGGCAAATGGTCCGATGGGACGCCGGCACCAAGCATGTAAAACGCAGCGGCAAACGCATGCCCGGCTGGGGATAGATAGCTGCGTTGCGGCTCAGAAAGAAAAATGTTGTGATGAGTGTCGGACATGTCTTCCGATACTCACCCAACGAACACGCGGAAGGGCGCTCAGCGCGACGTTCACGCAGCGATCGACGCGGTATGGCGCATTGAATCGCCGCGCCTGATCGCGGGCCTTGCGCGCATTACGCGCGACCTTGGCGCCGCAGAGGATCTGGCACAGGACGCTCTCGTCGCCGCTCTCGAACAATGGCCGCGCGAAGGCATCCCTGCGAATCCCGGCGCGTGGCTGATGGCTGCGGCGAAGCATCGCGCGGTCGATCTGGTGCGCCGCCGTTCCCTTCTCGAACGCAAGCACGATGAACTCGGCCGCGAACTCGAGGAGAAGCAGGAACATTCCGTGCCCGATTATGTTTCCGCGCTCGATGACGACATTGGCGACGACCTGCTCCGCCTGATTTTCACATCATGCCATCCCGTGCTGGGCACGGACGCGCAACTCGCACTCACGCTGCGACTGATCGGCGGGCTCACCACGAATGAAATCGCACGTGCGTTTCTCGTGTCCGAGCCGTCGATCGCACAACGCATCGTCCGCGCCAAACGCACGCTCGCCGACGCGCACGTGGGGTTCGAAGTTCCTCGCGGCTCCGAACTTTCCGGGCGGCTTGCAAGCGTGCTGCAGGTTATCTATCTGATTTTCAACGAAGGCTACTCGGCCACCGCAGGCGACGACTGGCATCGCCCCGCGCTATGCGAAGACGCGCTCCGCCTCGGACGCATCCTCGCCGGACTGGCACCCGAAGAGCCGGAGGTTCACGGCCTCGTCGCGCTGATGGAGATACAAGCGTCGCGCACGCGCGCGCGTGTGAATGCAAGCGGCGAACCGATCTTGATGCTCGATCAAGATCGAGCGCTTTGGGATCAACTGCTGATTCACCGCGGCTTCGCGGCGCTCGCGCGCGCCGAAGAGTTGAACCGCGCACTGGGCAGCGTTGGCACCTACACCCTGCAGGCCGCGATCGCCGCCTGCCATGCTCGCGCGCTCACCGCCGATGCGACGGACTGGCCTCGCATCGCCGCACTCTACGCCGCGCTATCGCTTGTCGCTCCATCGCCGATCGTCGAACTCAATCGCGCCGTCGCGGTGGGCATGGCCGAGGGCCCCGCCGCAGGCCTTGCGATTCTCGACGCGATCGCGAACGAACCCGCGCTGAAGAATTACCACTTACTCCCAAGCGTTCGCGCCGATCTCTTGCGCAAACTCGGCCGCCTCGACGAAGCCCGCGCCGAGTTCACCCGCGCCGCAGCCCTCACACAAAACTCCCGGGAGCGCGACCTTCTCCTCTCCCGCGCGGCCTCCTGTTCTCCCAGTTCGAACTAAGTGGGATAGCCACCCGGCAGTTCTCATGCGGCAGCGCGTCGGTGGGTATCGCTGCGCAGGACGGTACTTCGCAAATTACTTCCACCCACAAGATTGTGCTGATTTTGCGAATCCTTCAGGACGCACAAAGCCGCGTGCGACGGCGCTGCTGCGTGCCCTTCTCGACCATTCGTCCAGATTTGTGCTTTCAGAAGTCCGTCCCCCTAGGTATTGTGGAGGGCCTCGCACGAAGTCCCAGTAGGAGAATGCTATGAAGTTCGGAAGACGCCGATTACTACAAACACTGTCGTCTGCTTTCGCGTCCAGCTTCATTCTGTCTCGAAATCAATTCACCAAGGTCACACAGAACCTCGCCCAAACAGCGAGCGCTGCTCCCCCTGCGAAGGCAGATGCTAACCATGAATTGGGAGGAACGAAAATGGAAAAAGTGGCTGGAATCGGTGGTTTGTTTTTTCGAGCTCACGATCCGAAAGCTTTGGGACGCTGGTACCTGGAAAACTTGGGGATATCGCTCACGCCGTCGAAACAGGACGATCCCGTTTGGGAGCAAGAGGCGGGCCCGACCGTCTTCAGCCCTTTTCCGGAGACGACGAAATATTTCGGGGATCCGCAAAAAGTCTGGATGGTGAATTTTCGCGTGCGGGATCTCGACAAGATGGTCGCCCAACTGCGAACGGCAGGAGTTGAAGTTAAGGTTGACCCGGAATCCTATCCCAACGGGCGCTTTGCCCGCCTGCATGACCCTGAGGGAAATCCCATCGAATTGTGGCAGGCCTTGTAATCCGGGGCTCGACCTTTGGAAAGATTTTGCCGAACATCTGCCGCCAAGGCGCAGCGCGTAAAATTTCCTGAGCGGATCTGCCACCGTTGTGCGCCATCGTTTGTCAACATGAACGGATGTTGCCTGCGCTGAGTGAAGTATCTAGATAGGCGAGACTTGCGGGAATCGATTTCGGCTCCTATATTCATTCGCAAATGCAGCTGCTTTTTTGGCTTCTGCTTGGCGTCATTGTTCTATCGTTCTGCGGGGTCTTCTATTTCGCGTGTTCGGCGTGGCGAACGACGAGTCCGGGGAGACGGATTGCCGGAGCTTTGCTGCTGACACCACATTTTCTGCTGGTTGTTTGCATCGTCGTGTCGTTGATATGCGGAAAAGGAGCGCAAGGATCGCGTTGTTACAATGCGGCATTCCTGAGTGATGCGCTGATGGTATTCATTCTTCCGCTTCCGGCTTTGGCAGGTACCCTCGTCGCCTTGAGCATATTTAAGCGCACTCGAACAGGCGAGTAACTTACCGCGCTCTTGGCCGTCCCCGTTGCCCAAACTTTCGTGATGCGGACGCGCGCAGACCTGCCGTTCACATTATGGGATCGAGCAAAGTTCCGACGCGCAATCCCCGCCACGGAAAGAAATCAGACTAGTCTTGACAAAATGTTAGATTAGATAGATTCTAGATTGGGTATGGACGCCGCGGCAATCAAACGGTCCTTGGAAGGCAGCGGGCTGCGATGCACACCGCAGCGTTACGCTGTGATGGCGTTCCTGATGGAATGCGACGGGCATCCCACAGCAGCAGAAATCTTCAAAGCCGTGAATCGAATGGATCCCCGGTCTTCAAGGGCTACAACTTATAACAATCTGCGGGACCTGGTGCAGGCGGGATTGGTGCGGGAAGTAGCCGTCGAGGGGCGCGCCGCGCGATTCGACGTAAAGGGCGTGCGACATCACCACTTCATCTGCGACCGCTGCGGAAATGTCGAAGATCTGAAGTGGTACGACGTGCGCAAGCCTGGCCAGGGCTCGCTAGGAAAGCGGGTTCTTCGCGAATGCGAGCTCATTTTCCGGGGGCTATGCTCGAAGTGCGCTCCCAAGTACGCTTCCCGATAGATATCGAACGCCTATAGACACTCAACGGCCGGGCACGCGGCAACAGCCGGCGGCGCCAGCGTGAACAGGAAAGTC
Organism: Candidatus Acidiferrum sp.; assembly: GCA_035524135.1. Lineage (GTDB taxonomy): Bacteria > Acidobacteriota > Terriglobia > Acidiferrales > UBA7541 > Palsa-295. Next base: position 5,246 of record DATKPM010000115.1, read on the forward strand.
AGGATAGGTTGAAGTTCCTCAGAATTTTTGATTTAGATTTTCACGACTCAAGAAATCAGAAAAAGGAGCGAAGAATGGCAACTGAAGCGAAGTGCCCCGTCGTACACGGGACCACGAATGTTGGAATGAGGTCGAACAGCGACTGGTGGCCGAAAGCGCTCAACGTCCGAATTCTGCGCCAGAACTCAATGAAGTCCGACCCGATGGGCGAGGGCTTCAACTACGCCGAAGAGTTCAAGAAGCTCGACCTCCAAGCAGTGAAGAAAGACTTGCACGCGGTGATGACGAACAGCCAGGACTGGTGGCCTGCGGATTTCGGCCACTACGGAGGGCTGATCATTCGCATGGCGTGGCACGCTGCGGGCACCTATCGCATTGGCGATGGGCGCGGTGGCGCCGGCTCCGGCCAACAACGGTTCGCTCCGCTCAACTCCTGGCCGGACAACGCCAACCTCGACAAGGCGCGCCGGCTGCTTTGGCCGGTGAAACAAAAATATGGCCGGAAAATCTCCTGGGGCGACCTAATGATCCTCGCGGGGAATGTAGCGCTAGAGTCGATGGGCTTCAAGACGTTCGGCTTTGGTGGCGGGCGCATGGATGCCTGGGAGCCTGACGAATCGGTGTACTGGGGCAAGGAGAATTCCTGGTTCCCTGATCCTGCCAGCGACAAGCGCTACACAGGCGATCGGGAGCTCGAGAATCCCCTCGCGGCGGTGCAGATGGGCCTGATCTACGTGAATCCGGAAGGGCCGAACGGCAAGCCTGACCCCCTCGCTGCAGCCAAGGATATTCGCGAAACGTTCCGCCGCATGGCAATGAATGACGAAGAGACGGTTGCGCTGATTGCCGGCGGGCACACCTTCGGCAAGACCCACGGCGCGGGCGATCCGAAGCTTATCGGCCAAGAACCCGAGGCGGCGCCCATCGAGGAAATGGGCTTCGGCTGGAAGAGCAGTTATGGAACAGGCAAAGGCAAAGACGCAATCACGGGAGGACCGGAAGTCACCTGGAGCCAGACTCCAACGAAGTGGAGCAACTATTTCTTCGAGAATTTATTTGGCAACGAATGGGAGCTGATTAAGAGCCCGGCCGGCGCCTATCAGTTTCAAGCGAAAAACGGCGCCAAGAAAAATATTCCGGATGCGTTCGATCCTTCGAAGCATCACGCCCCGACGATGCTGGTGACGGATCTCGCATTGCGGGTCGATCCGGCGTACGAGAAGATCTCCCGTCGCTTCTACGAGCATCCGGATGAGTTGGCAGACGCCTTTGCCCGCGCCTGGTTCAAGCTCACCCACCGCGACATGGGTCCGCGTTCTCGCTATCTCGGTCCGGAAGTTCCGCCGGAGGAGCTGATCTGGCAGGACCCCGTTCCGGCAATCGATCACAAGCTGGTCGATGCGAGCGATATTGCCACTCTGAAGGCAAAGATTCTTGCATCGGGACATTCCATTTCGGAGCTGGTCGGCGCTGCTTGGGCGTCGGCATCTTCGTTCCGCGGGTCGGATAAGCGCGGCGGAGCGAACGGCGCGCGCGTCCGCCTGGAACCTCAGAAGAACTGGGAGGTCAATCAGCCAGCGCAATTGGCGAAGGTGTTAAAGACCCTTGAAGGGATTCAAAAGGACTTCAACGCTTCGCAGAGCGGCGGCAAGAAAGTATCGCTTGCCGACCTGATCGTTCTCGGCGGGTGTGCGGCGGTCGAAAAAGCCGCCAAGGCCGCGGGGCAAGACGTGACGGTACCCTTCAAACCCGGGCGCACGGATGCGTCGCAGGAGCAAACCGATGTGGAGTCCTTCGGCTACCTCGAACCGTTGGCGGATGGGTTCCGGAACTTCCTTAAGGCCAAATTCAGCGTATCCGCGGAGGAGCTGCTGATCGATAGGGCGCAACTTCTGACGCTGACGGCGCCAGAAATGACGGTTCTCGTTGGCGGCCTGCGTGTGCTTGGCGCAAATCACGGGAAGTCCTCGCACGGCGTCTTTACCAAGAGGCCAGAGACGCTGACGAACGACTTCTTCGTCAACCTGCTCGACATGGGCACCGAGTGGCAGCCGTCCGCCGGCGCGGATGGCGTCTACGAGGGCCGCGACCGGAAAACGAGGCAGGTCAAGTGGACGGGAACACGCGTCGACCTGATCTTCGGTTCGAATTCCGAGCTGCGCGCTCTTGCGGAAGTGTACGGGGCCGCGGACGCCCAGGAGAAGTTTGCGAAGGACTTTGTGGCGGCGTGGAGCAAGGTGATGGACGCCGACCGCTTCGACCTCCGCAGCTAAGGCCAACGGAAGAAGAAGACTGCCACCTTAGCTCTGTACAACGTGCCTGTAGTTGAGACCTCCGGATAGTTGTCTGGCAGACAACCATCCGGAGGGAAACCCCGTGATTGTCAACCAGGACAGCAGATCAGCAAAACCGGATCCCCATTTCGATAGATCTACATATTCGAGTTGAACCACGCGACCGTCCGGGCGATCACGTCGCGGCTGTGCGCGGGGTTCGAGAACAGATGGCCCTCGTGAGGATAGATGACGAACTGCGTGGGAACGCCGAGCGTCACGAGTGCGTTCCAGAATTCGTAGGACTGAGGAGGCGGGCATTCGCCGTCGCTGTCGCCGACGACGATTAGTGTGGGAGTATTCACATTCTTGATGAATGTAATAGGAGAACTTTTCGCATACACAGATGGATCGTCATACACGGATGCGCCAAAAAACGGAATCATCCATTTGTCGATCTTGTTTTCGCCGTAATAGCTGAGCCAATCGGAGAGGCCCGCACCAGACATAGCGGCGCGAAAGCGATTGGTCTGCGTGACCGCCCACATCGTCATATATCCACCATAGCTCCAGCCGGTGATGCCGATGCGGTTGGAATCCACGGGAAGAGATTTGACCGCGGCATCGACGCCGGCCATAATGTCGCGAAAATCGCCATAGCCGAAATCCTTCACGTTGGCACGCGTGAACGCCTCGCCGGAACCGTAGCTACCCCGCGGATTCGGCAGAAACAGAAAATAGCCGTTGGCGAGCAGCGCGGCGGAGTAGTCCCAACGTGTGGGCCAGTGCGGAAGGTTGGCCCAAGCCGGTCCGCCATGAACATCGACAACAAGGGGATAGCGCTTGGACGGATCATAATTGCGGGGATAGACGAGCCATCCTTGCACGGAGCCAATATCCGTCGTCCAGTGAATGCTCTTGGCCTCGCCCCAAACAGGGTGCAGATCCCGATTGACCGACGTCACCTTCTTCCAATCTCCGATCGGACCGACCCACACTTCCGGCGGATGGGAATACGATTCGCGAACGGCAGCCGATGTTCTGCCGTCTTTCGCGAGAGAAACGCCGACGCCGAAGAAGTTGGCTCCGATGTATTCCCCGCCTTTCCAGAGTGAAGAAACGTTATCTGTGC
>DATKPM010000116.1:0-34912 GCA_035524135.1 Candidatus Acidiferrum sp.
CGCGCTGCTTGATGTACCAGGGATACGGGCCGACCTTAAGCATGTCGAGATCGTGATTGGATTCGAGGATGAGGAAGTCGGCGTCGCGGAGATGGTGTTTCACCAGCTCGGGAAGATAGCCGAGGTCGGTGACGATGGCGATTTTCACGCGCCCGGAGCGGAAGGCGAAGCCGACGGGATCGGCGGCATCGTGGGGAATCGAAAAGGGGGTGACTTCGACGTCGCCGATTTCGAATTTAATGCCGGGGCGAACGTATTCGACGCGCTCGGGAGTCTTCGTGGGCGTGTCGGCAAACATTTTTTTGATTTCGCGGTGCGTCGGCTCGGTGAGATAGGCGGGGCAATTCCAATCGCGGGCGAGCTGCGCGAGGCCGTTGCAATGGTCGGTGTGCTCGTGGGTGACGAGAATGGCGTCGACGTGCTCGGGACGCGCGCGGCCGAGCGCTTCAAAGCGGCGAACGAGCTCCTTGCGGCCGAAACCGGCGTCGATGAGGAGAGTGGTGCGGCCCGTTTCGAGCAACGTGGAATTGCCCGAGCTGCCCGAAGCCAGAATGGAAATTCGAAAGGTGATGCGCGCCGCTCCCGTGAGACGTTAGGAATAGTGGCAAAGAGCGGAAGGGGCGTCAAGGAGAGAAGAGGCGCAGGAACCATAGGAGGCAAAGGAAAAAACCGGTGCGACAGGCGCCCTGTTGCCACTCGCGAAGCTGGAAGAGAGATTCCTCCGCTGCGTGGCCGCGCGTGCTGCACTTCGTGCAGCAGGAAGAGAAAAGCGCGGCCGCTCCGGTCGGAATGACACAGGCCACATTCGCATGCGCATTGAGTGGGGATTCAACGCCCGGGGAAACGCCGCCCGGCTGTTTCGCAGCCCTTCGCTTCCCTCAGGGCCAGCGGAAAGAAAATTGGTAGATTTGCGCTGGCAATTTAGAGGACCAACTGATCGCGGGTGAGGGAGAAGCCGTCGAGATTGCCGACGACGGAGGCGGCGATGCGGTCCGGCTGGAAGAATTCGTGGGCGAGCTGCTGGATATCTTCGGCGGTGACGCTTTCAAGCAGCGAGATGAGCTCGTCGGGCGAGAAGTAGCGGTTGAAATAGATGTGGTAGCGGGCGAGCGAGTTCATGCGCTGGCCCGAACCTTCCAGGGCAAGCAGCGTCGCACCTTTCAGGTGATCCTTGCCGCGGCGCAATTCTTCGGCGGAAAGCGGCTCGTCGCGCAGGCGGCGAAATTCGTCGAGGACCGATTCGATCACTTGCGAGACCGTGTCGATGGAGGTGCCGGCGTAGACGGTGAGCGAACCGGCGTCGCGATAGGAATTCATCTCGCTGAAAATCGCGTAGGCGAGACCCTGGCGCTCGCGAATATTCTGGAACAGGCGCGAGGACATGCCGCCGCCGAGAACGTTGTTGAGCAAGGAGACGGCGAAGCGGCGACGGTCGGTCATCGGCAACGCGGGCACGCCGACGCAGACGTGGACCTGCTCGAGCTCGGATTTGCTGCGCAGGGTGATGTGCGGCGAAGGCGAAGGAGCCTCGTCGGAGGCGCCGTCAGGAACGGGCGAGAGTTTGCCGAAATGCGCGGCGACAAGTTCGACGAAGCGGGCGTGGTCGAGATGGCCCGCGGCCGTGATGACCACGTGATTCGGCGCATACCAGTGGCGAAACCAGCCGAGCAACGTCTCGCGCGTGAAGCCGGAAACGGTTTCCGGCGTGCCGAGAATCGGCTTGCCGATGGCGTGCGGCGCCCAGAAATTCTGGGTGAAAAGCTCGTGGACGAGGTCTTCGGGATTGTCTTGCGTCATGCGAATTTCTTCGAGGATCACGGATTTTTCGCGGTCGATGTCGTCCTTGGCGAATTTCGGCGCGAGGACCATGTCGGAGACGACGTCGAAAGCCTTCGGCAAATGCTCGTCGAGGACGCGCGTATTGAAGCAGACGAGCTCTTTCGAGGTGAAGGCGTCGAGCATGCCGCCGACGCTGTCGACTTCGCGCGCGATATCTTCGGCGGAGCGGCGCTCGGTGCCCTTGAACACCATGTGCTCGATGAAATGCGAGAGGCCGTTGATTTCGGCAGGCTCGCGGCGGGAGCCGGCGCGGATCCAGATGCCCACGGAGATCGAATGGACGTGATCCATCGAATCGGTGATCACCGTGAGGCCGTTCGGCAGAATCTCTTTTTTGACGCGCTCGCCGTTGGTGTTCATCGTCACACTTTATTGTGACACGGCGGCGCGCCGTTGTCACAGTGCGACAGTTAAGATGTTTCTGCACACGGGGACGCCGCGGTGGCGACGCCGCATCCCTTTCGAGAAGGCCTTTCGCTTGCGTCCGAATGATATTGCTGTTACCGTGACGTTCCTTTCATCGAAACAGGAGGGGTGTCGTGGCAACTTCCGAGCTTCCTGTCTATGAATCAAGCATCCCGCGCCGAAGGGTCCAGGATGGGCTTACCCTCCGCGAAGATATCGTCTACTGCGACGCAAAAGGTAAAGAGAAGCCGAAGCTTCGCAAGCACGCAGACCAAATCCTCGGTGATTTAGGGGAGGTGCTCCGGCGCGTGGTCGGCTCGGATGAGACGATCTTCTATTTTGCCAACGCGCAGGCGATGCCGGGCGCGCTCGAACAGTTCTTTTCCGGATGGCACACCTATGGTCTGCCGCGCGCTGTCTTGGTTTTAACTGACCGCCGGATCGTTTCATTGCGGGCGCGCAAGAGAATGCGAGGATGGTCATGGGACCGCGGCGTTGCCAGCGTTGGGTGGGGTGACGTGGCGCAGGTCAGCCTCGGAGGGCTGATCACGAGGTACATCACAATCAAACTCAGGAATGGAGAGAAAATCTCGTATTGGAAATTCGAGGCCGGCGAGGCAAAAACAATAAAGACACTGTCGGACTTGCTGGGCCAGCATAGCGCAGCGCACTCCACTCCCACGGGTGCGATGGTTCACCTGTGCCCTGATTGTCTTTCAACGTTGCCTCCGGGAGGATATCAGTGCAACCAGTGTGGCCTCCCGTTTAAGACAGAGCGAGAGCTGCTCTGGAGAGGGATTCTTATTCCAGGCGGTGCTTCGTTTTACGCGGGCAGGACGGGATTCGGAGTCATTCGTCTAATCTTCGAATGCCTTCTGTCGGTTTCGATCGCGCTCCTCATTTGGAAAGCAGCCAGAGCGCCCAGTGGTTCCCAGGACGCCGCAGCAGCCCTTACCGCGGCAGGATTCGAAGCTCTGGCGCTGTTTCTGGATAAGCTCATCGCTATCCTCAATTCTCGCAGGCAAATCCGCGACATGCTACCAGTGAGATAAAAACGTAGAAAAGTTACAGAAGCTTTTCGTCGGGAGAGAGCTTGCCGTATTCGCTGGTGTAGTGGAGCGGCACGTCGCCGTAGGAGCCGCTTTCAAGCTGATAAACTTCGCAGCTCGAATACGGATAGGAATAGATATGGAGGCTGGTGGAGCGCTGGCCGAATTCAGGGAGATTGAGAACCTGATGCACGGGCTCGTCGGGCTGAACAACGGCGGGATGCGTCGCGTCCATGTCGTAGGCATCGGTCGGGATCAGATGGCACTTTCCATTCGACGCATCGCGATCCGACACGCGGAAATTCTGGACGCGCAGGCGGCCGATGGGCGCGGCCATCCAGCAATTTTGACCGCGATGATTGTGGATGCGGCTCACCTGGCCGGATTCCCAGCAAATGGCAATCACTTCGAAGAGATCGCATTTGTAGACGAGATTCCGCGTGTAGTGGCTGCGGGCATAGAAAAGATAGGGCGTGAGTGTGGCGGGATCGACGCCGTTTTGGCGCGTGAATTCGAGAACTGCGGGGATAGTGAACTCTTGTTTCGGGATCGAAGCGAGCTTCTTCACCCAATCTTCGACTCGCAGGACCTCCACTGGCCGCGCCTCCACCGGTGTGTGCACAGAGCCACCGGAAACAAGTCGATTATAGCGCGCTACGCCGCGGCGCAAGCGGGAAAATCGGGCCGCGGGGCCGCATGCTATGATGAAGCGAAGATGGCCGCTGAGAGGCATCAAAACGCCGCGGAATTGTTGGGAAAATCGCGCGAAGAGCTGCGCGCGTTCGCGCAATCTCTGGGAGAGCCGGCGTTTCGCGGCGCGCAGATCTATCACGCGTTGTATGCCGAGCGGAAATTCGATTTTGCGGCGATGACGAATCTGCCGGCGGCGCTGCGGGAGCGCCTGGCGCGCGAAGGAAAAATCACGCTGCCTGACATTGCGCGACGCCACCGCTCGGAAGACGGCACGGTGCGATACGTGCTGGGGCTTCCGGGGATGGGTGAAGCCAGAGCAGGCCGCAGGGAAAAACCTGCGACGATCGAGACCGTGTTCATGCCGGAGGAAAAGCGGCAGACGATTTGCGTTTCCACGCAGGCGGGCTGCGCCGTGGATTGCCATTTCTGCCTGACGGCGACGCTTGGCCTGATGCGGAATTTGACTGCGGGCGAGATTGTGGGGCAAATGCTGGTGGCGCTCGGCGACAATACCGCTGATTTAAGACCCCAAACAAACATTGTGCTGATGGGGCAGGGCGAGCCGTTGCTGAATTACGACGCGGTGACGGGCGCGCTGCGGATTTTGCTCGACGCGGAAGCGATCGGAATTTCGCCGAAACACGCGACGCTATCGACCAGCGGCATCGTGCCGGGAATCGAAAGGCTGGGGCGGGAACCGGTGCGGCCGAAGCTGGCGATTTCGCTGAACGCATCGTCGGACGCGCAGAGAAACGAAGTGATGCCCATCAACCGGAAATATCCGCTCGAAGCGCTGTTCGCCGCGTGCCGCAAATATCCGCTGCGTCCCTGGGAGAAATTGACGTTCGAGTATGTGCTGCTCGGTAGATTCAACGACGCGCCGGAAGACGCGCGTCGCGTCGCGAAGCTCTTGAACGGCCTGCGCGCCAAAGTGAATCTTATTCCCTGGAATCCGGGTGACTTGCCTTACGAAAAGCCGGATGCCGCGCGCACCGAAGAATTCCGTCGAATCCTCACTGACAAAGGTGTTCCGGCCTTCGTGCGCTATTCGCGCGGGCAGGATGTGATGGCCGCCTGCGGGCAGCTTGCGCTCCTCGAATCCACTGCTGCCCTCGCGCAGATTTCCCCTGCTTCCTGAGCCGCAAATCCCGCTAGCGAATCCCGATCGCGGCCATCATGCGCCCGGTGGTGCGTTCTCGGCGGTAGCTGAAGAAAAGGTCGGTGCGCGATGCCGTGCACAATCCCGACGCCGAGATATTTTTCGGCGAGACTCCCGCGCCTTCGAGAATTGCGCGATTTGCTGCGAAGAGATCGAGCATGGCGCGCGGCGGAGGTGGCGCGTGTCCTGGCGGACGCATCGTCAGCCACGGAAGCCAGTTGGGATCGCTTTCGCCCTTCGTCAGCGCGTCGAAAGGGCCGTCAAACCAGTCGCGTGCCCCCGCAAATTTTGCGGCAAATTCGGTAACCACTTCATGGCCCACCTCATAACAGCACCTCCCAATTCCTGGGCCGATCGCGGCGACGACATCTTCGGGGTGCGTGCCGAATTCCATCCTCATGCACCCAATGGTCTTTTCGGCGATGCGTTGCGCCGTGCCGCGCCAGCCGGAGTGGATTGCCGCGACCGCCCGCAGCCGCGTGTCCGCAAGAAGGATCGGAATGCAGTCGGCTGTCTGCACGACGAGGAGAATGCCGGGATCGCGCGTGATCAGCGCATCTCCCTTCGCCGGATTCTCTGCGCCGGCGAGCGAAGCCGGATCCACGCGCACCACAATGTCGGAATGAATTTGCCGCAGCGTCACGGGTGTCATGCGGGATGCGCCAAGCGCTGCAAAAAATCGCCGCCGGTTGGCGAGCACTTGCTTGCGTTGGTCCCATTCCGCGAATCCCAAATTCAGCGCCAGCTCGTCCGATTCTCTCTCGCCGGAATTCGCAGGAATGCGGCTTTCGCCTCCCGTGCGGGTGCTGAACCCGTGAACCAGCCAGTCCAGCCGCTGCAGCGCCGGTGCTTCGAGTAATTGGATTCCGCTCGCGCGGCGGAATTTCCAATCCTTCGCAGTTTTCCTTGCGCCTTTTTGCGTCCGCGCCGCGCGATTTCGCGTCTTTTTAATTGCAGTGGGCATTGTTTGCGGCCTGCCGCAAATCGCGGCAATCGGTCCTCGCGAGTATTATAGGTATAATCCACCGCCGGTGCAGTCTTGGCTGGTGCGTGCAAGTTGAACGTTGCGGGGCGCCGGAAAGACTGGGAGGCAGCGTGATCGTAGGTCTCGGGCTGGACATCGCGGAAATCGACCGCATCGAAGACGCGATCGCGCGCCACGGAGCTCCTTTTCTTGAGCGCCTCTTCACCCCTCGCGAGACGGAGTATTGCGAGCGATTCAAGAACCGCTTCGAGCGCTACGCCGGGCGCTTCGCCGCCAAGGAAGCTGCAATGAAAGCTCTTGGCACCGGATGGAGTCGCGGAGTGCGCTGGCGCGATATTGAGGTCGTGCGCGCATCAAGTGGCAAGCCGTCGCTGAAGCTCGAAGGCGTCGCTGCCGAAATTGCCCGCGGCATGGGCGTGAATAATATCGTGCTCACCATCACGCATAGCGGCAATCTGGCGCTCGCGCAGGTCATTTTCGAAAGCTAGTTGCGTGTGTTCGCCTGCGTAACGCTGCATCCCAAATTCGCACAATTCCCGCCATCGACCACGCACCCCTGCCATGCAACTTACTGTCGCGTAAGTGGTTAGTCTTCGCATTTCCTTCTTTGAAGGCAATATGCTTGCATGACTATTGTGACGTTCGGTCTCGGGTCTAGGCCACAAACAGGGGTGATTCATGAGGGATTTTTCGCTCGATGTGAAATATGCCATCCGCGCCTTGAAGAAATCTCCAGGCTTCGCGGTGATCGCGGTCATCACCTTAGGTCTCGGAATGGCTGTGAACACCACCATCTTCAGCCTGGTGAACGGCATGTTGTTGCGGCCTTTGCCCGTCCCGAACCCCGGCCAAATCACTGTGCTCACCATGAAGCAGGGTGCGAGTGATCCCGAGATTCACTTTTCGTTTGCAGACTATCAAGACCTCCAAAAGCAGCAGGGTCCATTTAGCGATCTATTCGGGTACAACGTCACATTGACCGGACTGACGGCGGACGGGCGCGGCGACCACTGCATCGTCAGCCGCGTAACGGGCAATTATTTCACGGGGCTCGGCATTCAGCCGCTGCTGGGAAGATTGATCCAACCGCAAGAAGCGGAGGCGCCTGGTTCCGCTCCCGTCATCGTTCTTTCTTATTACTATTGGCAGAAACGGTTCGGCGGCAATCCCAACGTGATTGGAAGGCAGGTCGAACTCGACGACCATTCCGCGACCATCATTGGAGTGGCTCCCAAGGATTTTCACGGAACCTACTCGATTCTCGAGATGGATGCATTTGTGCCCCTCACCGCGTCCCTTTACGACACGGATGCCGATGCGCAAAGGATGTGGACCAATCGCGGCGCGCGTGCCTTGACATTGATGGGAAGGCTCAAGCCTGACGTAAATGTGAAAGAGGCGACGGCTGCGATGCAGGTGGAGGCGGATCGGCTGGCCGCCGAGTATCCAGATACAGACAAGGGCGTGCTGATTCGCGTCTATCCTGAACGGCTCGCAAGACCGGATCCCGATCCAAATGGAACGCTTCCGGCCGCTGCCGCCGCTTTCATGGGGCTCGCGGCGCTGGTGTTGCTCGTCGCTTGTTTCAACGTTGCCAATGTTCTGCTCGTGCGTGCCACTGTCCGTCAAAGAGAAATGGCCATCCGGGCGGCTCTCGGCGCTGGCCGCTCCCGGCTCGTTCGCCAACATCTGGTGGAAAGTTTTATCCTGGCGCTGCTTGGCGGCGTTTGCGGCCTGCTGTTGGCGGTCTGGGCCGGCGGATTTTTCGGTTCCTTGCATTTGGCCGTGGGAGTGCCGCTGCATCTTGATTTCACCCCGGATGCGCACGTCTACCTCTTCGCATTCGGCGCCGTTCTTTTGACGGGCATCCTCGTGGGCGTCATTCCCGCTCTTCGCGTGGCCAAGACAAACGTCGGCTCGGTTCTGCATGAAGGCGGCCGCGGCTCTTCCGACGGCCCGCGCCGTCAGTTCGCCCGCAATACTCTGGTGGCTGCCCAGGTTGCGGGATCGCTTCTGCTGTTGGTTGTTGCCGGGCTTTTCACGCGCAGCCTGGGGAACGCACAGCGCGTGGACCTTGGCTTTAACCCCGATCACGTGCTCAATCTTTCGCTCTCTCCGGACGAGGTGGGATATAAGGACCCCCAGGCGCGGGAATTCTATCGTGAACTCCTCACCCGCGTGCGCGCTCTGCCCGGCGTCGTCTCCGCTTCTGAAGCGTTTTCCGTTCCCATGGGAGCAATCAGCTCGGCCGATCAGATCATTATCGCCGATCATCCGCCCGCCGCCGGCGAGCAGCCTCCCACGGTGATGACCAATTTCGTCACGCCGGGCTATTTCTCGACAATGCAGATCGCCCTCCTGAAGGGACGCACATTTGCGGATGCCGACGACGAAAAGGCGCCTCTCGTTGCCGTCATCAACAAAACGATGGCCGACGCCTACTGGCCCAAGGAAGATCCTATCGGGAAAAAGTTCCTGATCAAGTCCGATGGAAGTAAAGAAGTCGAAGTCGTCGGAGTCGTCCAGGACGAGAAATACAAAGGAATCGCCGAAACTCCCTCGCCTTTCTACTTTCGTCCTCTCGCTCAGGATTTTGTCTCTTTCGATACGCTCCAGGTGCGCACCTCTGTCCCGCCGGAATCGTTGGCTGCTCCTATCGAAGCCGCGATTCGCGAATTGGGGCCGAGTGTGCCTGTCTCGAACGTGGAGACGATGTCGGAGGCGCTCAACGGCGGCAACGGATTTTTTCTTTACCGCTTTGGCGCGCAGGTCACAGGCGCGATGGGATTGCTCGGCCTGATTCTGGCCGTCGTCGGCGTCTACAGCGTCGTTTCCTATGCCGCTGCCCAGCGCACCCATGAAATCGGCATTCGCATGGCGCTTGGCGCCGCTCAGAAAGACATTCTCGCGCTCGTCCTTCGCCAGGGTTTGGCCATCATCGCCATAGGTGTCGCCGTTGGGCTCGTGATTTCCTTTGGTGGAACGCGTGTTTTTGCAAGCATGTTTATCGGCGTGGGAGCGGCGGATCCGATCACGTATGTCAGCGTCGTCGTCCTGCTTATCGGGGTGGCGTTGTTGGCTTGTTGGTTGCCGGCGCGGCGAGCCATGCGCGTAAGCCCGCTCACAGCTCTCCGCTATGAATAGAGGGGGATTTCTTTCGGCAAGTCGTAGGGGGAGTCGCAGGGCGCTTCCAAGGAACTCGCGGGAATTGCCATCTCCTCCAGAGTCGCAGTGACCGGCAGTTCCAGCCACGTATTCGCCTCGAAATCCCCCGTCGTGCGAATCCTCAAATAATTCCCCGTGATCGCTTCGGTCCATCCCGCTCCATGCCGATGAAGCGTCAGCGCACGCAGAGTTCGCCCGGTCTGCGACCGCCGGAATGCCGCCGCCTTTTCCTGAGACACTTCCCGTAGCAGCCGTGCCCGCTCGCGAATCTCTTCAAAGGCAATGCCGCCCTCCATCGCCTCCGCCTTCGTTCCCGGCCGCGCCGAAAATGAAAAGACGTGTAGATAAGACAGTGGCAATCCACGGATCAGATCCACGGTCGTTTGAAAATCTTCCCGTGTTTCGCCTGGAAATCCGGCAATCACATCGGCGCCTATGGATGCATCGGGAAGCATCCGGTGAAGCGCCTCAATGCGGGCGGCATAATGTGCGGCTCGATACCGGCGATGCATCGCGCGCAGGATTCGATCAGACCCCGACTGCAACGGAACGTGAAAGTGCGGCGCGATGCGCTTTGAGGATGCGGCCAGCGCAGCGAACTCCTCGGTGATGTCCTGAGGCTCGATCGAGCTGAAGCGCAGCCGTTCGATCGCCGTCTCCTCGAGAATCCGCCTGCAAATCTCCATCAGGCTCGTCTGCGGCGATAGATCCCGGCCATAAGAGCCAAGATTGATGCCGCTGAGCACGATTTCGCGCGCGCCTGTCCCAACCAGCTTTTCGATCTCTTCGATGACGCTGTCCGGAGTCAGGCTCCGGCTTCGCCCTCGAACCGACGGAATCACGCAGTACGAGCAGCGGTTGTTGCAGCCGTCTTGGATTTTCAGGATGGGTCGCGTGCGATCCTCTGCCCGTGTGCTGCCGCGCGCCAGTTGAATATCCACTTGCCCGAAGATATCGTTCGTCAGGATCTTCGCAGGCCCACGCGCCAGCGACATTGCATCTGCCCGTAGCGCGGCAGGAGAAATCAGGCTCGCACATGCGCCAGAAATCGACCCGTGAGCGACCTCCGCAATTTCCGTTTGAAAAGCATTTCCTACGACGGCTGTCACGCCGTCGAGAGCTGCCAATTCCTCCGGTGCGCGCTGCGCGTAACAGCCCGTGACCACGATTTTTGCTCGCGCATTGGCACGATGGATTTTTCGAATCGCTTCGCGCGACTGCGCATCTGCTGATCCAGTGACGGTGCAAGTATTCAATACCACCACGTCGGCCTGTCCAGGCGTAGGCGCGGCCGAAAATCCGCCGAGCAACAGCGACTCGCGCATCGCCGCTGCATCGGCGTCTGTAGCGCGGCAACCGAAATTCTGAATGGAGAAAGTTGGCATTGGCACGCCGGACGGAAACGCCGCTGGCAAAATCAAATTATAGCAGTGAGGTGGTCGAGAAGTGGAGGAACTGCGGGAAAAACGTCAGAGCCGCTTGAAAAAACTATCTAAGCTCCGCCGCTCCGGCGCTGGTAGCAAAGCAGGATCAAATCGCTCCGGCGGCGCACGCCGAATTTCGCCAGCAAATTCGAAACGTGAAATTTCACGGTCCGTTCGGAAATATTCAGCCGGTCCGCCACTTCCTTGTTTGCCATGTTTTCGAGCAGACCGTTCAGCACTTCCTGCTCGCGGCGGCTCAAATCCGTCGGCGTCTCACCGCGCAGGCGTCGCCCGGCGGCCGTGCTTAGAATCGAATCCACAAACCGCGAGAGGATCGTTCGCGGCACCCAAAAGCCTCCCTGAGCTACCAGCGGAACAGCTCGGGGAAGCTGATCGCGCGCCTCGGCATAGTTCAGGATCCCTTTCACTCCCTGCCTCAGCAGCGTGTGGCACTCGCTCTCCTTGAAATCATCTCCGACGACGATCAACCGGCTCGCTGGTTGATTGTCGAGAATATTGGAAAGCAGCGCCCCGGTGGCCTGCTTGGCGGCGTGGCCGTCCACGACGTACACAGAAGCCCGCGGAACAGCCAGATGGCGAAGATCCGGCGCAAGCATGGATTGCAGTTGGCGGGTAATGATTTGAAACCCCGACTTTTCCAGCAGGCGCTGAAATTCGTCGAGCACCATCGGGTGCGGCGACAAAAGACATATCTTCAGACTCTGTTTGGCGGCTGATCTAGCCATTTTTCGCACGCGCCGTGACGACCTACCTCGGCGATCCAGGTATCCCGTGTCTCCTGCGGCAGTGACACTTCCGAGTGCACGGCCTCACCGGCTGCAGGATGGAAAGGTCAAACCTAGGCTAACGAATCTGCTGAGTGCGGGGCAAGGATAAGGCGAAGGGAGCGTTCTTAGATTGCACGGGTCTCCTAATTGGCTAGCCGTGCAAGATTCGCAGATCAACTCGCGGCTTGGCGCGTCAGGCGTACAAAAAGAAAAAGGCCGACTCCGAGACTTACTCCCAGAGCCGGCATGCAATCTTCAGGAAAAGCTGCGGTTATGCCATCGCCCGCCGGCGGAATAGGAGGCCCAGGCAGAGCATTCCTAGCCCCAGCATAACGACCGTCGAGGGCTCAGCCGTCGAAACATAGGCCATAAACTCCTGGGGAGGAGTGTCAGCGCAGGATTGGCCATTGCAGGAGATGGGATCGCTTGTATTTGGGGTGTAGAGAACGATATTGGAAAACTCCCCGGCGTAGAAAGTTTGTTGTCCCGCTTGCGACAGCCACCATTCGGCGTTCGCCAAGTTGCTGCCAGATAGTGCATTGAGGGCGCTCGGATAAAACACAGCCCAGATCGCATACTGAATATCAGCAATCGTCTGCGTGTTCGTTGTAGACATCATCTGCGTGAACAGCCACGCCATCTCGTCGTAACCTTGTGTTGCCTGGCCCTGCGAGCCCCACTTGGTGCCCGTCAACGTCCCGAGCGAGTTAACTGTGGCGGTCCATGTCTCGCCGATGTAGCTTTCATCAGCGAAATCATCGCAGACCACCTGCATAGAGACTCCATTGATCGTCGCGGTGTATGGGCCTACGTAGACGCCGCCGAGAACATTTGAGCCGGCGCTGGTGAGGTCCATGCTCGCGCTATCCGCCAGAGCCGCCGGCGCAAAGCTCAAAACCGCAATTGCCAGTGCACCAAGGAGATACTTAGAAATCCGAGAAGTCATTTTTGGTCGCCCATCCCTTGGCCCTCACGCTTTACCGGGCCGAATCCGGGGCCGCCTGCGCCAATGAGCCTCAGCACATGCTCCACCCGTCAAATTCCTTCACTCTTGTATCGCACGCTGTTTGCCAACCCTTAATATCTCTATCTTATTGAAAATGAAAGGGTAAGTTTCTTCTGGCGCTATTACGATAGGAAAAGGCTTGCATTCAATGGTACAGGTTGTCTTAAAGGCGCGTAACCCCTGTCAATTGTTCAATTTTGAACCATTCGGAAGTCAGACACAGCCAGCGTTCGCTGGCTGGGCGCTACCTAAAGCAAACTCTCTTAAGTGATGGGATTTCTTCGGGAATTCAATCCGCTGATTCTGAGACTGCCTCTACGGCGCTGGTTTCACGTGGAACACTGCGTTGTATCCGCTTAGGTGGCAGCCCTGCCTGACGCACTTTATAGAGCAAGGCTCGATAGCTGATTTTTAGGACCTCCGCGGCTTTCCGGCGGTTCCAGTGATTTGCCTGAAGTACCCGCAAGATCAAATCGTGCTCCATGCGCCGCGTAAGCTGTTGCGAGATGCGCTTTAGAGGGATGTTCCCATCCTCGTTCACTTCGTACGCCACGTTGAGCAACTTTTTCTCTTCGTTCTGAGGCTCCACGTAGAAGGCGTCTTCGCTGCCGAGAACCACGTATCTCGCGAGCGAATTTTCCAGCTCGCGTATGTTTCCCGGCCACTCGCGCTGTTGGAGCAGCAGCAGAGTCTCTCGCGAAAGGGCAGGCGCCTCTCGCTGGAACCGCCGATTGAATCTCGCCCTCAGATATTCGACAAGATACGGTATATCGTCGCGGCGATCCCGCAGCGCTGGCAACGTGACGCTGATGACGTTAATCCGGTAGAAAAGGTCGGCGCGAAATCCGCCGTTTTCGATCTCTTGTTTCAGCGCCCGGTTCGTGGCGCATATCACGCGTGCGTCGAGCTTTTTTTCTTCATGATCGCCGATGCTCATGAAATGCCCGTCCTGCAGCACATGCAGCAGCTTCGCCTGCAGACTTGCATCCAGCTCCGCGATTTCGTCCAGAAACAGAGTGCCGCTCTGCGCCATCTCGATGCGGCCGGGCTTGTTCGCAATTGCTCCGGTAAACGCGCCCTTCTGGTAACCGAAGAGTTCGCTCTCCAAAAGCGTTCCGGGAATCGCCGGACAATTCACCTTCACGAACGGGCCATGGCGCCACGGAGATCGCTCGTGGATAAATCGCGCGAGAACTTCTTTTCCTGTTCCGCTTTCTCCCAGAATCAGTATGGGGACATTCAGTGCCGCGGCTCGATCCACTCGCTGCCGCACCACCTGCATTGCCGGCGAGGGGCCGAAATACACCTCCTCGGGCGGTACCTCCGTGCTTTGTATTGGGACGGCGGCTCTCGATGTCGCAGCAGATGCCATAGATGACGGCGGAGTCTGATCCACCCCGCTCTACACGTCACGTTGCACCTAAAGAGCCAAACCCGTTGGCTCCTATGCTTCCATCTTATGTATATCTGCACGCCGCCGCTAACCTAAGGGCCTTTGTTTCAGGCTATTGAAGAGATTTCCATCCGCTCGATTCTCGGGAATCCACAGGCATCGAACCAAGTTTGCATCCTTTTCTGAAAATGGTTGCCACTTGCAGGAAGGTGATTTCCCACATTCTTGACGCTTGGATCGACGCTAAATGAATGTCTGAAAGGGTTTTTGGGTCAGAATCCTGTTGCATCTGACTGCGCTCGGGAAGTCTCACTCCTGCCCGGTTCACGGCCATCTGTCCGGCATTTCACCCGTTCCTGTGGATCACGTCCTCTCACGCAGTTCTGCTTCAGCGCTGCAATTTTTATTTTCTGCATGAAAATAAAAAAGGCCGCTGGAATTTTTCCAGCGGCCCCGTTCAACCTCGCCAGGTGAATCCCCACTACATCTGCATTCCTTCGCCGCGAATAATATCGTAGCGTTCGATGACCGCGGCAACACCGATGGATTCGTGCTGATCGTCTTGATGTTTGTCGACACGGACCACACGCCCGTGCGCGCGAACAAATACTTCCGCGCCACGCGTAATCTCCGAAGGCAACGTCAAAGTGAAATCCAGTTCCGTGCCGGGAGCGAGCTCTTTGTGGACTGTGAAATAGACGCCTCGTGTCGAGATATCCCGGGTCTGCCCATTATGCGTCCCCGGTTCTCGATTCACGGGCAAGCGAACATTCACCGGCAGAGAGAGATCATACCGGCGAGCCATGCGGCGCTCAGTCATACCCCGCTGCTCCTCCACGCTGGATTGAAAGTATCGCAACCCCTATCCTCTGGAGTTGCAATCGCTTTTCCAAATTGTGACGCGATCTCGTACCAATCTCGCCGTGTCTCACTGGCGGATGGTAGTACTGCCGGCGTTATGGAACTCGCCGCAGGCAGGGCTCTCAACCCCTTTGTTGACAGCGCCAAAGGTGCCCGCAAGTTCTCGGCTGGGCGGGGAGAACTTGGAGCCGCACGTGAGACCCCATCACGCACGAACCATTTCGCAGCGGATAGTATGCGAACTCGATTTCAATGGATAGGAAAATCTCGGGCCGTGTGCCCTACTTATGCAACACTTTGCAGAAGTAATGGAACTTGCTCTTCTCCGGCTTCCTGCGGGGAAATCCTGCGCGCGATCGTAAGCAACTTTCTTCGGCGTCACCAATCGCTGGCTGCGCCGAATTTCGTCACACAGAATTTGTCTCAATTTGAAAAATTTACGATCCCGTTGTGCGTGGGCCGACGGGAGTTGGCGCTGTTTCCGGACGGCCCCCAGCTTCGTTTTGCGCTGCTTGTTTTTCGCGCGCCGCTCTTGATCGCGCGCCGCGCCCGGAATCCAAATTGAACGCGCGCATTTTGTAAAGCAGGGCCTTGTAACTGATGCCCAGCATTTTTGCGGCGTCCTTGCGGCACCAGTTGGTCTTGTCGAGCGCGTCGGCGATCGCTTCCATCTCCGCCTCGTCTTTCAGGCTGCGCACGAGCGCTTTCAAGCCCTGATCCTTCGGCGGAGGAGCCTCTTCGCGTGGAGCCGTTCGCTGCTGCTGGCCCGTCATTTCCAGCAACTCGCGGAAGCTTCCTTCGTCGTCTTCCAAGATCACGTAGCGCTTCACGAAATTTTCGAGCTCGCGCAGGTTCCCGGGCCACGGATACCTCATCGCCGCTTCCAGCAGGTGCTTTGAGGGCTGCGGCGCCGTCTTCTGATATTTCTCGCTGTATTTCACCAGGAAATGGTTGAAGAGCAGCGGAATTTCCGACGTCCGCTCCCGCAGCGGCGGCACGTGGATCGACAGCACGTTCAGCCGGTAATACAAATCCTCGCGGAACTTTCCCGAACGCATCGCTTCTTTCACATCCACGTTCGTCGCTGCCAGCACGCGAACGTCCACGTTGATCACCGATCGCGCTCCCAGCCTCGAATACTGTCCGTCCTGCAGCACGTGCAGCAGCTTCGCCTGCAGATGGGGGCTCATCTCCGCAATTTCATCCAGGAAGATGGTTCCCTTGTTCGCCAGTTCGAACTTTCCCGGCTTGGCTCGCACCGCGCCGGTGAATGCGCCCTGCTCGAACCCAAAGAGTTCCGATTCCAGAAGTTCGCCCGGCAGCGCGGCGCAATTCACCTTTACGAAGGCCTGCTGCCGCCGCGTCGAGCGCAGGTGAATCATGCGCGAGATCACTTCCTTGCCCACGCCGCTTTCGCCGCTGATGAACACAGGTACATCCACGGGCGCAATCTGCAAAATCTGCTGGCGAATTTTCAGCATCTGCGGGCTTGCGGCCAGGAACGACAGGTCTTCGGTCAGCGCTTCGCAGTATTCGCGCAGCGCTTGGTTTTCCGAACGCAGCTCTTTCTTCTGCCTGCATTTCAGAATCGCCGCATCCAGCTCTGGCTTTTCGAACGGCTTCGTCAGATAATCCAGGGCTCCCACGCGAATCGCTTCCACCACCGTGGTCACTTCGTTCGAGCAGGAAAGCATGATCACGTTCAGCGTTCGGTCCACTTGCATCAATTGCCTTAGCGTTTCGAGCCCGTCCATCTCCGGCATCAGCACATCCAGAATCACCAGGTCCGGGCGTTCGCCGTCGCCGACGCGCGAGAGCGCTTCCTTCCCGCTCGATACCGTTTCGACCGAAAATCCCTCCACCTCGAGAAGCGTCTGGAGATATTTCCGGATGCTCGGCTCGTCATCGACGACTAGGATTTTCTCTTTTTCCGGCATCATTCACCTTTGCCTTGGCGCATGGCGTCTTTCTTGTGCCGCTTCACTCCACATAGATTGGCAGCAGAAACGAAAATGCGCTTCCTCTTCCGATCTCGCTGTTTACCCACAACTTCCCTCGGTGCGCTTGCACCAGGCGCTTGGCAATCGCCAAGCCCAATCCCATGCCCGAGGACGACGGATCCACTCGCACGAACTCCTCGAAAATCTCCTGATGAAACTCAGCCGCGATTCCCGTGCCTGTATCCGACACGGTTACGAGAATGCTGTTCGGCCGGCTCGCTCGCCCTCTTCGTCTTTCGCTCGATGGCGTCGCCTCGGAAATCCGCCGCTCCCAGAAATGCGGCTCCGCCAACAGCGTGATGGTCCCGCCGCTCGGCGTATGCTTCAGCGCATTATCCAGCAGATTGGCGATCACCTGCTGAACTTTTTGATAGTCGAACTTGAAGGTTGGGAGCTCCGGGTGCAGCTTCACTTCCAGTCGCACGTTGGCCCTTTGCAGCGCGTCGTTCCACCGGCACGTCACGTCCTGGATGCAGTCTCGAATGTCATTGTCGCGAACCTGCAGCGCCAGTTTCCCGCTCTCAAGCGCCGAGTAATTCAGGAACATCGACACGAGCCGGACCAGCCGGTCGCAGCTCTCTTTCGATTCCTGCAGGATTTCTCTCTGCCTCTCGCCCAATTTCCCAAGCGAACCAGAAAGCAGCAGATCGTAGTAACCCTTCATCACCGCCAGCGGCGTTTTCAATTCGTGCGCCGCCGATGCCAGGAACACCGTCTTCTGCCGGTTCACTTCCTGCAGCCGCAGATAAGCCGCCAGAAGATTCCGGTAAGTGATCTCGCGCTCCTGCATCAGCTCTTGCACGGTGTTGCGCATCTCCGCTTCATTCGCAGACGTTTCGGGCGAGGCAGGTTCGACGTAGACCACCAGCCAATCCGGCTCCGGCAGCCAGCGGATTCGCGCGCGCAGATCTGTTTCTTTCGCGCGCGCAGGAACGATCACTTCTTGCTGTCCTTCCGAGAGCGATCGCAGCACGTCGGCGCGTTCCGCTTGCAGAAATCCTTCGAATAGATTTCGCTCCTGCTCCGGTTCGCAGCCCGCTTCGCGCATCTTTTGTTGCGAGTAGATGTTGGCGTAAATCACTTGCCCCTGTCTATCGCACACGACCACCGACCGGTCCAAAGCATCCAACAGGCTGGTAATCAGCTGCAGGACGAGTTGGCCACTGGCTTGCTGCTCCGTGGTAGGGGCCTTGGACAACTCTCCTCCTGGATCCAGCGGGCGATTGCGCAGGGTTTGGGGCGTCTTTTCCCAAGCAAACGAGGGAAAGGATTTAAGCCTCTGCCGGAAGCGGTTATGCTCGCAAAGGGGATTGGGAGAGTCAATGGTAAATGCGTCCTACTTTGCACAATTCGGACGCACGGCAGGAAGTTGTTTGCACACTGATTCTCGCCGGCCTGTTTTCTGCTCCGAATCCTCCGTCGCAACACACTTAGGAATAACGATTTATTGAAGAGGTTTCTTTTCGTCCGAATTGCATCTGAATTGCGCTGCTTGTGAGTACTATAACTGGGGTACCAATGGCCTTCCGAGAAAACGCGGCCCCTCAGAAATTGGGCCAACTCTATAACGAACACCGCCGCTCACAAAGGCTCCATCTCCAGGTCCCTCTCTTCGTCCGTGGCAGAGACGCCTACGGGGAACAGTTTCTCGATTTGGCCAAAACCCTGGATATCAGTGCTTTGGGAGCGTTTCTCACCTGTCCTCGCCCCCTGGCGATCAACGATGTCGTCACCTTGACGATTCCCGCCCCCTCCATCACCTCTTCCGGTCTTGTACCAGCAGGTATGCCCCCCATCCAAGCCCGGGTAAAACGGCAGCAAGAAGCTGGAGATATTCATCTTGTTGGCGTTGAATTCCTCAAGCCCATCGGCTGAACTCTCTTTCCTCCGCCTTTGCAATGAATCCGCTTTGGCTTGAAGTGGAACTGTTTTGCACGCTCTAGCGGCCGAATAGCCGGTGAAGCCCTCCCTGCCCTCTGCTGGCCCTCAACCCTCCCTGAAAATTGAACTTAGAGCTTCCGTGAAAAGGCCATCCCCTACTCGAATGGACTGTCCCGTGCTATAAGTTACTTCCCCCGCGGTGCGCTTTGCGTCCTGAGCGCACTCTACGTCTATTGGGACAATTGATGCCCCAGCCCAGCGAAGCGACGGCCGAGCAGCCGTCTGCCGACGATTCGTTTCTTGAATTGCTCGCGGAAACACTGGAAGCCGTCGAAGAGCCGGCGCGCGGCCAGTTCCTGAAGCAGTTTTTCCGCACGATCGCGCAAGTGGAAGTTTCGGAAACGCGCAGCAGCGAGCTTTGGAAGACCGTCCTTCGCCGCCGCCGCGAGCTTTCCGAAAGTCTCGGCCGTCCGGTTTCTCTCAAATCCGCTCTGCTCGAAGCGCTCGCCACTTCCAACCTGCTTCGCGTTCCCATCCTGATGGAGTACGAAGAGTACCGGAAGCTTCAGATCAATGCGGCCACGGATCCGCTCACCGGCCTGCACAATCGCCGCCTCTTCGACGAGTATTGCGACAAGGAACTCAATCGCGCCCGCCGCTACGCGCACACTCTCGCCGTCGTCATCATGGATTTGCACAAGCTCAAAGAAGTGAACGACCGCCTCGGCCATCTGCGCGGCGACCAGGTGCTGCAGATTGCCGCCAGCACGCTCGAAAAGACTCTCCGCCAGTCCGATTTTTCTTTTCGCATCGGCGGCGATGAATTCGCCCTGCTGCTCCCGCAGACCGATCCCGATCAGGCGCTTACTCTCTGCCGCCGCGTCCGCGCGCAATACGAATCCGAAATGAAAGCGCTTGGAATCGACATCGGCGTTACGCTCGATTTCGGCATCGCCGTTCATCCGCAGGATGGCGATTCGAAGCCTGCCTTGCTTCGCGTCGCGGACGAGCGTCTCTATCGCCTGAAATATGCGACACGCGCTCCCGTCGAGCCCGCCGCGCCGCGTGCCGCCGAAGCTCCGCCTGCTGCTCCTCCCCTGCAGGAGGCGCCGCCTCCGCAACAACCGCTGCCAACTCCTTCAGCCGCGGCGGAAGCTCCCGCACCTTCGCCGCCTCCCAAGCCGGTTCCTGCCGCCGTGCCCTCCCCCCCGCCGCCGAAGCAGTCCGCGCGGCCGCCCTACACTGTGCAGAGAAAATGGGAACGCGTCTCGCTCGCCGGCACACGCGCTCATGCGGATTTGGGAGACCCGGCGATCAAGACGGCAACGGTGATCGATTTAAGTTACGGCGGAGTCGCGCTCTTGCTCGAAGGCGGCGAAGACGTTCCGAGCTCCTTCAACGCCGTGCTGCACGTCCCTATTCTTCCGCCCGTCCGCGTCAGCCTGAAGAAAGCCTACGCACTGCCCGCCGAGGGCGGCCGCATCCGCGTCGGCTGCGCTTTTGTTTCCTGAGGAAGCATCCAGCATCGTTTGGATTCGAAGGGCATCTAACATATAATCAAAGTTTCGACGCTGGCCTAGCGACGCGACTGTCTGCCTCCCCGGCAAACCTCGCGCAGACCGGCCGGCAGAACGGAGCCCATCGTGAAAGAAGGAATTCACCCGAATTATCATCCCGTCAAGGTGCATTGCGCCTGCGGAAACGTCTTCGACACGCGTTCGACCTACAAAGGCGATCTCATCCGCGTGGAAATCTGCTCGAATTGCCACCCGTTTTTCACTGGCAAGCAGAAGCTGATCGACACCGCCGGACGCGTCGAGCGCTTCCAGAAGAAATACGCCAATAAAGCCGCGGCTAATAGGAAGTAACTCTGCGACTCGCGTTTACAAACTAAAGGCTCTCGGACAACGTCCGAGGGCCTTTTTCTTTTTGCCGTCGCATCGCGCCAAAGTCCCCTCGTTTTCTCTTCGCGCAATCAACAGGACACAATCGCCACCGCGGTATACAATGCCCTCACGTCATGGCGGCTCACTCCTACTCCATGTCCGATCTTCCTTCTGAACACTTCGTCGAATCCGCGCCGCCGCGCGTCACGCTGCGCAACTCCTTCGCGCATCCTTTCGATTCCGCCATCGCCGCCGCGCGCACCTGCTATGCGCCTCGCCTGATTCAGCCCGAGGAGATCACGGACAAGCAGCGCACACTCATCGGCGCCGCCACCTATTACGGTGGCCATCACACCGTCTATCAGCACGCGCATTTTGAATTTGGACTCGAAAACGTCAGCCGCCAGTTTGTCTGGTCGTTTCTCCACGCGCATCCTTTCTACAATTCCGAGCAGCAGAGCCAGCGCTACGTCCGCCTCGACCGCGCGCAAGCCTTCGTTCCTCCTTCCTCTGAAAATTTCAGCGAGGAAACGCGCTCCATCTACGAACGCGCTGCCGCCCGCGCCTGGGAGCATTACCGCTCGCTCACGCACCTTCTCCAGCCGAAGGCCCGCGAAATTCTTGGAGACATCTGGCATGTTGGCTCTATGTCGCACCCTAAGCGCGCCGAAAAGGTGCAGCGGCAATCGGAAAAGCGCGCCATCGAAGTCGCCCGCTACGTTTTGCCCGTTGCCGCTTTCACGACGATGGTCCACACGCTATCCGGCATCGTTCTGCACCGCCTGTGGCGCATGGTGAGCGCGGGTGATACTCCCTGGGAGGCGCGGCAGGTGATCGGCGAAATGGTCCGGCAGGTGCGCGCCGCCGATCCGCAATTCTTCGACCGCTTCGACAATGCGCCGATGGAAGATCCGCCCGAATGGTCCGGCGCCGCATCACACGCGGGCGACGCATTCGCGCGGGAATTTGACGCGCGCCTCGGGATCCGCACGTCGCTCTTGATCGACTATTCTCCCGGCGCGATCGAAGCGACAGCAATCGCGTACCGCGCCGTCATGGGTCTCACTTCAAAAGAATGTCCCGACGCCGAAGCCGTCGATCGCCTGCTCAATCCTGCGCGCAATCCCTATCGCCGCGAAACTCTCAACATCGGCGTTCATGCCCCGATAATGCGCGCGCTCCAACACGCGAATTTCAGCTTCGCCAAAAAAATCAGCCACACCGCCGATAGCCAGGACCAGCGCCATCGCATGGTTCCCGGTTCGCGCCCGCTGCTCACGCTCGCCGATACGCGCCAGCCCGATTACGTCACGCCGATGCTCATTCGCGAAAGCGCCCGCGCGCAGGAAATTTATCATCAGGCCATGGAAGAAGCCTGGACAGCGAAAAATGAGTTGATCGATCGCGGTGTGCCGCTCGAATTCGCCCTCTATCTGCTCCCCAACGCGAAGTCGATTCGCCTTGTCGAAACCGGCTCGCTCCTCCACCTGCTCCACAAATGGACCATGCGTACCTGTTTCAACGCGCAGGAGGAGATTTATCAGTCTTCCATCGAGGAAGTCGAACAGGTCCGCGAAATCTTTCCGCAGCTCGCGCGCTATATCGGCCCGCCCTGCTATTTACGCGCGGGAATTTCCACTCCGATTTGCACCGAAGGCTCGCACTTCTGCGGCGTGAAAGTCTGGCAGGATTTTCCCGCGATTCAGCGAAGGATTTGACGTCGCGCTAGCGCTTCAGAATTCTTGTCGTATTCGCCGACACCAATTCGTAGCGAATCCCGCGCCAGCGAATCGTCCTCGTCGTCAGCGAAGTCAGAAAATTCCATGCGAAAAGAAACGGAACAACGGGTGCCAGCGCGCTCCACACCCACGCCCATTCGCTCAGCCGCGCCTTTTGCTCGGGCATCAATTCCAGAATCGCAATCGTCCGCACCACTCCCTTCATCGCCGCCAGCAGCGGAATCGCCAGCGCCAGCAGGAACAGTTGTCCCCACGGATCCCCGCCCGTCATCGTCACCAGGATGACGATCGCCGCAAAAATCAGCGTCACGGAATAGCTCAAATGCGCCGCCGCGCCGTAGTTCCATCGTTTCGGCGAATAGACGCGCGTGATGATGATTTGCCGGTCGGTGAATTCCAGCAGCTCCGAAGCCGTCCACGGATGCAGCGTCGCCGCCAGGCATTCCGGGCAGAACACGATCGGCAATCCTGCCTCTTCCAGCGCCGCCGTCATCGCAAAATCGTCGCTCACAGCGCCTTTCCACGCTTCCAGCACTTTCGCGTCTTCAAACGTCTTTCGCCGGATCGCCGTTCCGCCGCCCCAGCAGAAATTTCTCTTCGGATCTCCCAGCATCGTCGCAATCGCCGCGTTCCATGTAGACGCCATCGCGCTCGCCAGCCCTCCCGCGGCGCTTCCGCTCGGCACAATCCAGCGATACGCCGTCGTCGCTCCGATCCGCGGATCCTGCAGCGGTGCAATCAATTTTCCGAGCCATCCGCGCGGCAATCGCACATCTGAATCCGTGAACACGATCACGTCGAATTTCTCGCCCAGCGATTCCACGGAGCGCCGCAGGTTATAGACCTTCTCGCCGCAATCTTCCGGCGGCCCGGCGATCACAATGTGCACCGGCACTTTGCTCGCCGCCTTCACTCGCTCGATGATTTTCAGCGCCGGGTCCAGGCTCGTCGCCAGCGCAAAATAAATTTCGTAGTTCGCGTATTCAAACCGCGTCATCGCCAGCAGATTGTCTTCCAGCCCCCTCTCATTTCCTTTGCACGGGCAAATCAGCGCCGCCGACGGCGCGTAAAAGCCTGCATGCGATTGCAGCCGTTGCCGCACCATGCGAAACCAGCCGAAGCCGTCCCACAGCGAATAGACCGCCAAGGCGATTTGCGCCAGCACCAGGATGTAGAAGAGGATCGCCATTAAGGCGAGAATAACAAGGAAATCCCCAGGAATTGGCAGGCCTTTGCAGCCTGTTTGCCGGAAATATCATCATTTTGGGTCGAATCTAGAGCTCCGGCGAGGCTTTCGCTAGGTTTTCCGCGCTGCGAACGCCTTCCTCACCACGCGGTCGGCCGTCGCAAACAGCTCCCGCTGGAAACGCGCCGCCGCCCGCCGCGCCTGCTCCATCAGCGAAGGGTCCAGCAGAAACGCCGTTCGGTCCACGAACGGCCCGGATACCGCCATTTTCCCGCCCGCGCCTCGCCCGCTGCTGCCGCTGAGCGATTCGTATAATTCCAGGTCGCGCCAGAATTCGCTGGCCTCTTCCTCCCGCCAGTTCAAGCCCTGCCCGAGCGCCACAAAAAATTCTTCGCGAAACAGGTCCAGCAGCGGCAGTCCGATTTCGATCCCGGTCGCCTTCTTCCGCGACGCGGCAATTCTTTTCGCGCCCTTATTCCGCTTTCTGTTTTTCGCGCTTCGCGCAGTTGGCTGCTTCACCACCACGCGCACTTTCAGCCGCGCCGGCAGCGCCGATTCGATTCGCGCCACCATCGCCAGCACGGCTTCGCGGCGGATCGTTTCCCGCTGCTCCCGGTAATGCGATGGCTGGTCCGCGCGTCCGGGCCGCCGGTTTTCCGCCGCGTATACGTCCAGAAATCGCTCCACCATTTCCTCGCGGTCGAGCGTCCCCAGCAGCAGCGTCGCCGCTTCGCGCGCCCGGATCACCAGTTCTCGCGGTCGGTAGAGCATGGGACGATTCTACCTGTACGCGAACCGCCTGGACGTCGCAACGGAAAACGCATCTACGCGCGCCGAAAGGAAAAGGCCCGGAAGCTGGGCGGCTCCGGGCCTTTGACGACTTCACATGGTTGTCAAAGTATATTTCTCAGGGCACGACTTCAGCCGCGCCTGGTAGAGTAAAGCTTACCCCGGCTTTGACCGCTGAGGTCGCGCTGCCGCCCCTTCGGGCAGATACGCTCTCAGCCACTTCTTAGTGAACCGGGCTCGCGATCGGCCTCTGTTCGCCGCGCGTCCCGCCGGAAATTCCTGTCGCTGGCGGCCGCACGTCGAATTTTCCAAGCGCGATTTCCAGCGCCTGTTCCGCGGTCTTCACGAAGTGAATCTGAATCCCTTCGCGCATTTCCGCCGGCAGATCCTCCTGCACGTTTTGCTCGTTTTCCGCCGGCAGAATCACTTCGCGGATTCCCGCCCGCTTCGCTCCGAGCACCTTCTCCTTGATTCCTCCCACCGGAAGCACGATACCGGAGAGCGAAATCTCTCCTGTCATCGCCACTCGCGGGCGAATCGGTCTCTCGGTGAGCAGGCTGACCAGCGCCGTTACCATCGCGACGCCCGCCGACGGGCCATCTTTCGGCACCGCTCCGGACGGCACGTGGATGTGCAGGTCGTTCTTGCGGAAGAAGTCGGGATCGATCCCGTACCGGTCCGCATTCGACCGCACCCACGACAGTGCCGCGCGCGTCGATTCCTGCATCACTTCGCCGAGATGCCCCGTGATCGTGAACGATTTCCCGCCGCGCATCTTGCTCGCTTCGATGAAGACGATATCGCCTCCCACCGGAGTCCACACCAGCCCGACGGATACGCCCGGCTTCTGCACCCGCTCTTCCACCTCTTTTTCCAGGCGGAATTTCGGCATGCCCAAGGCTTCCCGAATCACTTCGGAGGTCACAACGAGCTTTTCCGTTTTTCCTTCGGCCAGCCGCCGCGCCTGTTTGCGCACCAGCGTCCCGATTTCCCGTTCGAGATTGCGCACGCCCGCTTCCCGCGTGTAGTGGCGGATCAGGTCGCGCAGCGCCTCGTCTGTGAACTCGATCTGCTCGCCGAGCGCGATTCCGTGCTCCTTCGTCTGCCGCGAAATCAGAAAGCGCTTAGCAATGTGAATCTTCTCTTCCTCGGTGTAACCGGGAAGCTCGATGATCTCCATGCGATCGCGCAGCGGCTCCGGAATCGGATCCAGCCAGTTCGCGGTCGCAATGAAAAGCACTTTCGACAGATCGAACGGCACATCCAGGTAATGATCGCGGAACGTGCTGTTCTGTTCCGGATCGAGCACTTCCATCAGCGCCGCCGCCGGATCTCCCCGGAAATCGCGCCCGAGTTTGTCCACTTCATCCAGCATCAGCACTGGGTCCATCGTTTCCGTCCGGCGAATTCCCTGGATGATCTGCCCAGGAAGAGCGCCAATGTACGTGCGCCGGTGCCCGCGGATTTCCGCTTCGTCATGCATGCCCCCGAGCGAAATCCGATGAAACTTCCGCCCCAGGGCCCTCGCAATCGACTTCCCAAGCGAGGTCTTGCCCACGCCCGGAGGGCCGACGAAGCACAGGATCGGGCCCTTCATTCCCGGCTGGAGTTTCTTCACAGCCAGGTAGTCCAGGATGCGTTGCTTCACCTTTGCCAAGTCGTAGTGATCCTCTTCGAGAATCGCTTCGGCCTTCGGAATGTCGATTTCTTCCGTCCCGGACGTCTTGTTCCAGGGCAGCGAGGTCATCCATTCCAGATACGTCCGCGCCACCATGTATTCCGCTGACGCGGAAGTCATCTTTGCAAGCCGCTTTAGCTCGCGGTCGCATTCCTTCTTGGCCTCGGCCGGCATTCCGGATTCTTCGATCTTTTTTCGGAACTCGTCGATCTCGGCCACGGACTCATCGCCCTCGCCCAATTCCTTCTGAATCGCTTTCATCTGCTCGCGCAGCAGGAATTCACGCTGGCTCTGGTTCACCTGTTCCTGCACTTGTTCCTGAATCTTGTTGCGCAGTTCCAGAACTTCCTTTTCCTTCGTCAACTCGTTGATCAGCGTTTCCATCCGCTTCCGCACGTTGAACGTTTCCAGCAGTTCCTGCCGGATCATCGACGTCAGCGAAGGCAGCGTCGACGCCACAAAATCCGCCAGCGATCCCGGCGAATCCTTGTGTAGCACTTCGTTTTGCAGATCGTCGGAAAGCTGCGGTGAGCGCGCCACTACTTCGCGGAACAGGTCCTGCACGTTCCGCTCGAGCGCCGTCAATTCCGCGTCGCGTTCCGTCTCGAGGTCCTCTTGGCGTTCCACGCGGGCGCGGATAAACGGCGTCAGTCCCACAACCTCCACCACACGAAAGCGCTCCAGTCCCTCAAGAAACGCTACAATGTTGCCGTTGGGCATCCGCACCATCTTATGGACCTTGGCAAGCGTTCCCACGCCGTGCAGATCGGTTCCCGCAGGCGTTTCCACTCGCGGATCCAGTTGCGCCACGACGCCTAGTATTTTTTCCTGCCCTTCCAGAGATTCTAGAAGCGCCAACGAACTCTCCCGCCCCACCGGCAGCGGCATTACCGCGCCCGGAAACAGCACGGTGTCGCGCACCGGCAGGACCGGCAGCGGGTCGGGTATCAATCTTTTGGCTCGGCTCACTTTTATCCCCCTTGGCCCAAATGCACCAAAACCTCAAGCGGCTAATCGGCCGCCTGAACAGTTAGATGCAGAAAAGGGCAAAAGGATTTCAACTTTCAATATGCTCTATAAAGGATATTGAGTGTACCACGCTAATGTTCTGAGTTCAATGGTCACTTCACCCCAAAGTCCTCGCGGACCTAAGAATTACTACTTTATTTTCAGTCTATTACTAGATTCTCCTGCTGCGTATCTCCCTCGAACTAATTCCTTCGCCTCCTCGCGGGTTCGTACCTCCCCATTGAGCTGAGCATCCTCCACTGCGTGAAGAATCTCCTTGAATGCGGGGCCGGGGCGGAACCCCATCCCTTGCAAATCGTCTCCCGTCAAAAGCCTGGGCGGCCGCACCTGTTCCGGCGGCGTCTCCCTCAGAAATCGCTGCACCAACTCATAATTCTCGAGGTTCCTGTGGCTTGAAAGGCAATCCAGCCGGTGCAATTCCAAGTGCTCCTCGAAACGGTTGAGCCTCACGAATCTCTTCAGCGTTGCCATCCTCATTTGTGGCACATCCTTGAATCGCAAGTGATTCGCAACCAACGCTGCCACCTGCTCGGCGTCTTCGTTCGAAAACCGCAGCCTTCGGCAGATTACTTCGGCCATCTTTGTTCCCACGCCCACATGATCGTCAAACCGGATGCGGCCATGGGGGCCCGTGGGAGGCGTAAACGTGGGCGGCTTTCCCACGTCATGGAATAGGACGCCCCAGGCCAGCGTTTGGCTACATTCTGCCCTCAGCCCTTCGAGCATCAGCAGAGTGTGGACCCATACATCCCCTTCGGGATGAAACTGCGGCGGCTGCTCCACGCCTTTCATCTTCGCAACTTCCGGCAAGACGGCATCCAGCAGTCCCGTTTCGTCGAGCAGCTCGAAGGCCCTCCTCGCAGCGCCTTCGGTCAGCATCTTCGTCAGCTCGTCCCGGACGCGCTCGGCAGACACCTGCGTGATCGCTGGGGCCACCTCGCGAATGGCGCGCAGCGTTTCCGGCTCGATCCGGTATCCGAATCGCGCGGCAAATCGCACCGCGCGCAGCAACCGCAGCTTGTCTTCTTCGAAGCGCCGCAAAGGCTCGCCGACTGCGCGAATCATTCCATCTTTCAGATCCTTCCGCCCGCCGACGAAATCCAGCACTTCTCCCGTGGCCGGATCCAGCACCAGGGCATTGATCGTGAAGTCGCGCCGCCGCACGTCTTCTTGCGGCGTTGTCGCATACACCACTTTGTCGGGATGGCGCCCGTCGCTGTAGCCGATATCCGACCGGAAAGTCGCGACCTCTACCTGATGTCTCTTCACTTTGTCCTTCGTGTTTTCCGAATCCATCTCAAGGACGAGCATCACGCCGAATTCCGCGCCCACGGTGATGCTCTCCGGGAAAATCTTCATCACCTCGGCGGGAGTCGCATCCGTGGCAACGTCATAGTCAGCGGGCTCGCGGCCGAGCAGAATGTCGCGCACGCAGCCGCCCACGAGATACGCCTGAAATCCGGCGTCCCGCAGGCGGCGGCAGATCGACTCCGCAAATTCACGTCTCTCCATGGCGCGATTATGAGGTAAAAAAAGCGATGTGAAAAGCGAAGCCATCAATCGAAAAGATGTTGCAAAGACTATTCGGGGCGGAGACGGACAACCATGACGGTGATGTCGTCGTGCTGGCGCGCGAATCCCACGAAGGCATTCACGCTGTTCATCACTCTCTTGAGAGTTTCAGCGGCGGGCTCGGCGCCGGTCGATTGAATCGCCGTCGTCAGGCGCGGCTCGCCGAATTCTTCGCCCGCTTCATTCACCGCTTCCACGGCGCCGTCGGTGAAGATAAAAAGCAAATCTCCGCGCTGGAGCTGCACCTTTCCGACGCCGTACGATATCTCCGCATCGGAGAGCATCGGCAGGCCGAGGGGCGGACCCCCTGCGGATAGCCGCTCAATGTATCCCGTCGCGCGGCGAAGGATCGGATCGTTGTGCCCGGCGTTGACGTAGCGCATTTCCTGCGTGTCAGGATTGATCTCCGCAATGAAGGCCGTCGTGAACCGCCGCCCTTCCAGGCTGTGTGCCCGCCCGTAGCGGTCGAGGCCGGTAACAATCTCTTCGAGAGAAGCAGGCGTGCTTGCCAACGCCCGGAGGCTCGCCTGAAACGTTGCCATCAGCAGCGCCGCCGGAACGCTCTTTCCCGCCACGTCCGCCATCACGATCAAGAGCGGCTTCACGCCGGTGATGGAGTTTTCCACCGGCCGCACAAACGCGTCGTAATAGTCTCCGCCGACGGTGTTCTGCGGCCGTGTGGCGAAAGCAATATCGATCCCCTTCACATCCGGCGCGAATTCCGGCACGAGCCACGTTTGAATCTCTCGCGCAATTTCCAGGTCGCGTTTCATCGTCACGCGGTCGGAAAGTTCCAGCGCCAGCAGCAGAAACAGGATCAGCACTCCGACGCCGCTCAGGTCGAACGCGATGTCTCGGTCCTGCACGTGGAATTGCGGCTGGATCGTCAGGAAAACGATCGCAATCAGCAGCAGCACGCGCCGCGCCGGCGTCAGCTTCATCAGCATCGCCAGGAACAGCGCCCAGGCGGTTAGGACGATTCGCCTTCCCCGCCGCTGCTCCTTTCGCAGCGCATCCCAGTCCACATCGCGCGAATACAATCCGTAGCTCTCGCGCGCTTCGGCCTTGAACTGCCCCCAGAGCTGTTCCAGCTCGAAGCCTTCCGTGATCTGCCGCCAGAAATTGCGCAGTTTTCCCATGGGGCGCGAGACGCTGCGCGGATCCGCGGCAGGAGAGGGCTTCGTCGTGGCAGACATAGAAGAAGAAATTATAAGTCACGCAAGAAGCAGCGTGGGAAAGGACGGCGGAGCATGTGACGAGAAATGAGAGAGCGGCGCTTTGATTTTGGATCGAGCATTCGTTTTTCTTTCGTGTTCCATGGATTCAGTTCTCGCCTTCTTCCCGCCCATGCGCTTTCAGCGAGCCGCCGAATTGCAGTTTGGAAAATCCGAATTTGTCGCGCACCTTGTCTGCCGCGCGCGCCAACCGCTCAAGCGACTCTCGCTTGCCGGGTTCGAGCAGGTCGAGCTGCGATTCGCCGGAAGAGAATTCCGCAAGCGCCACGCCGACCAGCCGCAGCATTGCCTTTCCGTTCCAGGCAGCGGCAAAGAGCGCGCGAGTGGCGGCCAGAAAATCGGCGTCGATGTCGGAGGCCTTCGCGAGCGTTTGGCTGCGCGTAATCGTGTGGAAATCGGCGAAACGGACCGTGAGAGTTACGTTGCGCGCGTGCAGCCCCGCATCCCGCATCCGCTTCACGGCTTTCTGGCAGAGATAGCTGATCGTCGCATCCAGCTGTTCGCGGTCGTTCGTATCTTCGCCGAACGTTTGATTGTGCGAAATCGATTTTGGTTCGGCGTCGATAAAAAATTCATACGAATCGATGCCTCGCGATTTCCGGTAAAGCGCCGCGCCCCATTTGCCGAATTCACCGTCCAATTTTTCCGGCGAAAACATTTGCAGTTGTGCGACTGTCTCAATACCGAGATTCTTCAACGCCGCTTCGGTCACTTTTCCAATGCCGGGAATTCGCCGAACGGAGAGCGGTGCGAGGAAACTCTCTTCGCTGCCTCCCGGAACCCATACCAGCCCGCGCGGCTTGGCCTGGTCGCTGGCCACTTTGGCGACGAGCCGCGTGGCGCCGAGGCCGCCCGAACATGGCAACTTTGTTTGCGCGGTGATTTCTCGGAGCAGCTTGTCCGCGGCGTGGAGAGGCGGGCCGTGCAGCCGCTCCGTGCCAGCGAGATCGAGATAGGCCTCGTCAATCGAAGCCATCTCGACGATCGGCGAGTAGCGATGGAGGATTGCGGCGACGCGGTCGCTCCATTGGCTGTAAAGTTCGTGCCGCACCGGCAAAAACACCGCGTGCGGGCAAAGCTTCGCGGCGGTGCGCAGAGCCATCGCGGAATGCACTCCGAACTTGCGCGCTTCATAGCTTGCCGAGGAAACCACGCCGCGCTGATCGCGGTCGCCGCCGACAATCACAGCACGGCCGCGCAGCTCCGGCCGATCGAGCAATTCGACGGAGACGAAAAACGCGTCCATATCGACATGGAGAATTGCGGAGGAAAATCCGGCGGGCGCGCGATCGCCGGCCTTCGGCGGAACAGCGTCCTGCTTGGCGCGATACTGTGCGAACTTCGGCATGGCGAAATGCCTCGACGCGGCGCCTGAAAAATCACCCAGACAAGACAGCGGAAAGCACACGCGGAATTTCCGCGAGATCATTGGTGACGCGAACATCGCGCCAGGCGCGCGAATCGTCAAGCATCGCACGAACGCGAGTGAGCGAATCGTGGCCGAGCTCCAGCACAAGAATTCCGCCGGAGCGCAAAAGCGAGCGCGATTGTTCGATCAAGCGGGCGTAAATTTCGACGCCGCTTGCGCCGCCAAAAAGCGCGGCGTGCGGCTCATGGTCGCGGACTTCGGGCTGCAAGGAATGTTTTTCCTCACGCGAAATATACGGCGGATTGCTAACGATCATATCGAATTTGTCCGCAGAGTCCCGCAATCCCGCGAGCAAATCCATTTCAAAACATTCGATTTGTGACGCGACGCCATGGCGCGCGGCATTGGTCTTCGCGACTTCAAGAGCTGCCGAAGAAATATCGGTCGCAACAAAAGTCGCGTGCGGCAATTCGCGCGCGAGCGCGACGGCGATGCAGCCGGAGCCGGCGCCGACATCGGCGATGCGGAGCGGAGCGCTCGGCTCGCCTGTGTCCATTTTGATCTTGATTCCGCGCGCGCCCAGCCGTTCGAGCGCAACTTCGACGACGTGTTCGGTCTCCGGGCGGGGGATGAGCACGGCGGGAGTGACCTCGAATTCAAGGCCCCAGAATTCCTGTTTGCCGGTGAGATATTGCACCGGCTCGTCGGCGGCGCGTCGCGCGACGAGAGAAAAGAGCCGTTCCACCGCGGCGGAATCGATCGTTTCGTCCGCGTGGGAATAAATCCAAGTGCGGTCGCGGCCGAGAGCGTGCATCAACAGCAACTCCGCGGCGAGCGTGTGCGAAGGGACTCGTGCGTCGCGCAAGCGCGCGATGGACTCCTTCAATGCGGTGCGAACGTCGATCGAATTGGCGGCCGCTTGCGGCATCGGCCTCTTACGCCTCCACCAGTTCTTGTTTCAGGCGCTCGGCTTCGTAATGCGTGACGAGCGCGTCGATGAGCGGGCCGAGCTTTCCGTCCATCACCTGGTCGAGCTGATGGAGCGTGAAATTGATGCGGTGATCGGTGACGCGGTTCTGCGGAAAATTGTAGGTGCGGATTTTTTCGGAGCGGTCGCCGGTCTTGATCTGGCCGCGGCGCTCGGCGGCGATGGCTTCGTGCTGTTTTTCCTGCTCGATTTCGTAGAGCCGCGCACGGAGAACCCGCATGGCCTTGGCGCGATTTTTGATCTGGGATTTTTCGTCTTGCTGCGAGACGACGAGGCCCGTGGGAATGTGCGTGATGCGGACGGCGGAATAGGTGGTGTTGACGGACTGGCCGCCGGGTCCGGAAGAGCAGAACGTGTCAACGCGCAAATCCTTGGGCTCGATTTTGATGTCAATTTCATCGGCTTCGGGCAGGACGGCAACGGTGGCGGCGGACGTGTGGATGCGGCCCTGCGTTTCCGTGGCCGGAACGCGCTGGACGCGGTGCACGCCGCTTTCGTATTTCAGTTTCGAATAAACTTTGTTGCCCTGAATCGCAGCCACGAGCGCCTTCACGCCGCCGATGGAGGAAGGCGAGCTTTCGAGGACTTCGACGCGCCAGCCCTGCGATTCGGCGTAGCGCGAATACATGCGGAAAAGCTCGGCGGCGAAGAGCGCGGCTTCGTCGCCGCCCGTGCCGGCGCGGATTTCGACGATGACGTTTTTCTCGTCGTTCGGATCTTTGGGGAGCATCAGGAATTTCAGGTCCTGCTCGATTTTTTCGCGCTGCGGCTCGAGCGTGCGCGTCTCTTCGTGCGCCATCTGGCGCATTTCGGCGTCGTCGGTTTCCGCAGCGAGTTGCTTCGCTTCCTTCAAGCTCTTTTCAATCTGCTTCCATTCGCGGTATTTCGCGACCACGTCCGCCATTTCGGCGTGGGTCTTCGCGAGCTTCTGGTAGCGCGAAGTGTCCGCGAGGATTTCGGCGGAGGAAAGCTGCGAGGTCATTTCGTCGTAGCGCGCCTCAAGCTGGTCGAGCTTTTCAGACAACGTCAAATTCGCCATGGCCGTGCCTCAAGAAAAAAGTAGGGATCGGAGAAACTGGGCAAACCGGTTTGGAGACAGCTCCCGGTAGAGGGCGGGAAGGATTCAGCTAATAGAACGGGGTGAACATCTTCGTTACGCCTGATTTCAGCATAGGCGCAAGCCGCGTGCGTGTCAACCGGCGCGCGGAGGAGTTGCCAAGCTGTTAGATGCTGCGCGGCGCCAATTCCGATGCGAACTTCGACCGCCTGGAAGCGGGATGCAAACCCCCGTAGGCCCGAGAAATGTTGCGAACCGGAATGAGCCCGATTGTTTGTTTTCTGTGAGTTACGGCGAATCCGGTTTTTGCATGTGTTGCGAACCGGAATGGCCGAGGGAGGGTGTGAATGCGGCGGAAGCAGACTGCGCAACCGGGAATTGGACCCGGGTTGAAGCTCGACCTGGACATCCCGTGCCGGCCTTTCTGGCGCGGCGGCTAAAAACCGAACTCGACCATAGCAGGGTTTAAGTAAAGGCGCAAATCACCGTAGGTGTGGACTTTCAACTTCAGTGGCGAGTGACTGGTGGCGAGTGGCGAGAGAAGAAGCGGGAGGTGCCGTTTCTGTACAGTTACGATCAAAGCTCAATGAAATCAATGGATTACGGTGTGTGAAAGTTATTGACAGTAGATATATCATACGATATAGTGTGCGAGTTGTTGCAAGACACATTAGGAGAAAATTGATGCACAGACATTACGGTTTTGAAGGTTGTGAACACCGCGGACGCCACGGGCATTTCGGGCGGCGCGGGAGGTTTTTTGGGCGCTTCGGGCCGGGCTTTATGGGCGGGCCGGGAATGCGGATCGCGAAAATGCTGGCGTCGGGCGACTTGCAGTTGATCGTCCTGGCGCTGCTGAGCGAGAAGCCGCGGCATGGCTACGAGATCATCAAGCAGATCGAAGAGCACACCAGCGGCGCGTATGCGCCGAGCCCGGGGATGGTGTATCCGGCGCTGACGTATCTCGAGGAAATGGGTTACGCAGAGTCGGAGGCGGAAGGCGCGAAGAAGCTCTACCGCATCACCGAAGCCGGGACGAAACACTTGAATGAAAACCGAGCAGAGGTGGAAGAGACGCTCGAACACCTCGCGCGGTTCGGGAAGAGAGTGTCCGACTTCCAGAAGCGCTTTGCCGAAGAGGAAGACGCCGAGGAAGGATTCGGCGATCCGAAGCAGGGAATCAAGTCCGAGTGGCGCGAGGCGAAGCAAGAATTTCGCGAGCTGCGCCACGATTTGAAGGCCGCGATTTATGAGAAGCTCGACGCGACGCCGGAGGAGCGCAAGAGAGTGTTTGAGGTTCTGCGGCGGACGATCGAGGAGATTCGAGGGAAGAAATAAGTTGAACAGAAGCCCCGTGCCCTGCATCACATCCAAGGAACCCGATTCGGGGGTTACCCTGAAACTGGGGGAGTAGGGGCATCCCCCAGGATGTGCTGAGAAGGGAGAACGAAGATGAATGCTACACAAATGGCACCTGAAGTGACGCAAGTGAAAATCGTGGAACCTGAAACTTTGCTGGCGCGCGTGAAGAAGCTGTCGGAAGAATTGTCACGCCGCGCCTATGAAATATTCGAAAAGAACGGGCGGAAATCCGGGCACGACGTCGAAGACTGGTACGAGGCGGAGTCCGAGATACTTCCTCCGATGGACCTGCGAATCCACGAAAGCGCCGAGGCGCTGACCGTGGAGGCAAACCTGCCGGGCTTCCACGCCAAGGAACTGGCGGTGAGCCTGGA
>DATKPM010000117.1:0-3273 GCA_035524135.1 Candidatus Acidiferrum sp.
GCGGCCATAGATTCCGTGGACCGTCGCGCCCTTGAATATCACGGCGTCCAGCAGGTCGAGAGTCACGGGCTCGCTGGGAATTCCAAGAAGTGATGCGCGGCCGCCCGGGCGCAGCATCTGGAATCCCTGCACAATGGCGCGCGGATTCCCGCTCATTTCCAGAAGCAGGTCCGCGCCTCCGTCGGTTGCCTCCCGCACGCGCGCGACGACGTCCTCCTTCGTGGGATCCAGTGCCTCGTCCGCACCCATTTGCTTTGCCAATCCGCGCCGGTGAGTGTTCACTTCGGTGGCGAACACCAGCGAGCAGCCGCACGCCTTGGCGATGGCGATCGACATCAACCCGATCGGCCCGGCGCCCGTAACCACGACGTTCTGCCCGGCAATCGGGCCTTCGAGCACAGCATGAACGGCATTGCCGAGAGGGTCGAGAATCGCTGCGTAATGCACGGGAATCGCCGGATCGATTTTCCAAAGGTTTCGCACGGGGATGCGCACAAACTCCGCAAAGCAACCGTCGGCATCGACTCCGAGAATCTTCACATTCTGGCATACGTGGCTCTGGCCTGTGCGACAGGCGCGGCAGACGCCACAATTCACGTGCATTTCCGCGCTGACGAAGTCCCCAGGCTTGACCGAATGCACTTCATCGCCGATCTTCTCCACTACGCCGCAAAATTCATGCCCAAAAGTGATTGGCGGGTGGATGCGCGAGGCGGACCACGGGTCCCAGTCGTAAATGTGCAGGTCGGTGCCGCAGATGGATGCGGCGCGCACGCGGACCAGGACGTCTGTAGAGCCAATGGCGGGGACCGGTACGGGCTCCACGGCGGCGCCGCGCGCCGGGCGAACTTTCCGCAGAGCTTTCATTGTCGCCATAGGCATGGTCTCTCAGCGATTCGAGCGTCAATTGCCAAACCCAACCATGCTAGCACAGCCCGGTTGGGCAGCAAAAAACGCAGGTCAAGCACGACCGGTTCCGCTACAATCGCTCGCTGCCGTGAACAGGCGGACGATAGCCCGCTCAGGTTCGGCAGCAAGGACGGACTTTGAGTTTTTCGCAAAGGTTGCAGGAAATCCGCACTGGCTTCGAGCCTGCCTTTTGGGTTGCCAATATCAGCGAGCTATTTGAGCGCCTGGCCTACTATGGCGCGTTCGCCTCGCTTGCCACCTATCTGCATGAATCACTCGACTTTTCGGTTGAGCGCACCAGCAGCCTGACGGGATTTTTCGGCGGACTCGTGTGGTTTCTCGCAATTCTGGGCGGCACCGTAGCGGATCGCCTGGGGTTTCGAAGAGCGCTTTCAACCGCCTATCTGATTCTCGCAGTAGCCTATTTTCTCATTGGCTCGATCGGCTCTTCCTGGATGGCTCCGCTGCGCGCGGCCGTGCCGCTGGAATGGCTCGTGCTGGTGATCCTGATTCTTCCTGCACTGGGAATTTCGATGGTCAAGCCGTCCGTGGTGGGAACGACGGCAGACGCGGCGAACGACAACGTCCGCTCGATCGGATATTCGATCTACTACACGGTGGTCAACATCGGCGGCGCCGCGGGGCCGTTGATCGCCTCCTACGCTCACGAGCATCTTGGCGTGCGCAATGTGTTCCGGCTTTCGGCGCTAAGCGTCTTACTCATGTTCTTTGCCGTGCTGATTTTCTTTCGCCAGCCGAAGCAAGTGGTTCAGAGGCGTTCGCCGACTTTTCGGGAGACGTTCCGCAATTTCCTCGCGGTCCTCTCGAACCCGCGCTTTCTTCTTTTCCTCCTGCTTTTCTCGGGCTATTGGATCGTGTTTTGGCAGGAGTTCATTGCTCTGCCGCTCTACCTCCGCACCTACGTCGATCCTCACGTGGACGTCGAAAGAATTCTTATGACTGATGCGACGTGCGTGATCTTCTTGCAGATGCTGGTCAGCCACCTGATGCGCAAGGTTCGGCCCTACACCGCCATCGTCCTGGGGACTCTGGTCTCCGGGCTTGCCTGGCTCATCATCGGATTTCATGCCTCGGTGATTGCCGCTGTTCTTTCGATCGTGGTGGTTGCCTTGGGTGAGATGATCCAGCAGCCTCCCTATTACGAATATATTTCGAGGCTGGCTCCGCCAGGGCAACAGGGAACTTATATGGGTTTCGCATTTGTTCCGCTCGGCATCGGATCGCTGGTGGGGGGAGCGTTGGGCGGAGCATTGATTCATCACTACGGGGAAGTGCTTCACCATGCCGAGCGAATATGGTGGGCGATTTCTGGAATAGGAATCGTTACGGCGGCGCTTCTGTGGATCTACGGAATGATATTTATGCGGGAAGCCGGGGCCAGCGAGAGCCGCTAGTTCACCATCCGGCGCAGACTTTCCACCGCTTGTCGCGCAAGGTCATAATCCGGCTCGATGCGCAATGATTCCTGGAAATACTGCCGTGCGCGGTTGATCTCGCCCTTCGCATAGTAGGCGCGGCCCAGATTGAAATAAGGGTAGTGCCGCGGCTCGTAGCGTGGAGCCCGCGTGGCGCTTTCGAGCCACGGAATCGCCTCGTCAAACTTCCCGAGCGAGATTAAATACGCGCCAATGTCGTTGTAGGGATTGCCGAAGTCCGGGTCGACTTCGATGGCGCGCTTGCATTCCGCGATTGCATCGTCCACCTTGCCCTGAAAATGGTAAGTCCAGCCGAGAAAGGTATGCGCTTCGGCCGTAGGGCAGGCGTCGAGCGAATCTTTGTAGAGGTCGACCGCGCGGTCGTAGTCGCCTTCCATCTGCGCGCGGTAACCCTGTTGCAGCAGCTCCCACGCGCGCTCCATCGCATCGCCCGGCATATTTTTCTAGGTAGCACAGCGGTTGTGCGGTGTCAAACAACGATGCCAACAGCGCACCAGCGAGTTTAGCCGCGAACGGCGGGGGCGGGCTCGCGGAGGCCGGCGACAGCCTGTTCCGTGGTGATGAGCGTCGCGCCAAGAGATTTCAATTCGTCGAACGTGCGCCGAGCTTCTTCGGCGCTCAACTGTTCGATGGCGTCGGTAACAATGGAAACCTTGCGCCCGCGTTCGAGCAGGCCCTTCGCGGCGCCGCGCACGCAAAATTCCGTCACCACGCCGAAAACGATAAACTCCGCATCGCGGCCCAGGCGTTCGACCACTTCATCGGCATGAAGCGTCTTGAAGACGTCGATGGTCTGCTTTTCGAGGACGATTTGGCCTGTGCCGGAAAAAGTATCCGGCAATTTGAAAGACGGCTCGTTGGGAATCGTCAGGATCTGTTCCTCGCGAGCCTCGGGAAGAATTTCCGC
>DATKPM010000118.1:0-7969 GCA_035524135.1 Candidatus Acidiferrum sp.
GCTATAATTCTTGTTTCCGCTCGGCGCTATTTCCGCGCAGGGCGTGTCCGCCGCGTTTTTTGCGGCTCCAGGCTGTCGCCTTACCCAGCCGAAAATTCCATCGACGATCCCAGGAGTACCCAATGAGTACGCTCAAAGCAACCCTTCTGCGCGGGGGAATGATCATCAAGCACGAAGGCGATCTCTTTCTCGTCTACAGCGTCGACCATCGCACCCCCGGCAACAAACGCGCCGCCATGCAGACCAAAATGCGCAACCTCCGCACTGGCTCGATGATCGACTATCGCTTCCGCGCCGAGGAATTTGTCGACAAAGTCACCGTGGACGAAATCGAATTCGAATATCTTTATTCCGACGGCGACGGCCACCACTTCATGAACACTGAGAATTACGAGCAGCTTGCCCTGCAGAACGACATTGTCGGAGACGCCAAGGACTACCTCACGCCCAACATGCCCGTCAAAATCGAGTATTACGACGAGAAGCCCATCGGCGTCCTTCTTCCAGACACGGTCGATCTGAAAGTCGTCGAGACCGAGCCCAGCATCCAGAAGGCCACGGCCAGCGCCGTGATGAAACCCGCCAAGCTTGAAACCGGCCTCGTCGTCAACGTACCTCCCTTCGTCGGCGAAGGAGACGTCATCAAGGTCGATACCTCAGAAGCCCGCTACATCCAGCGCGTCCAGTGACAATCCGATAAGAATCGTCATCCCGAGGGAACATCGTGACCGAGGGGTATCTCTGTTCGTCGGCTAGGATTTTCTGCGCCCTCCTCTTGCTCGCCGCCGCTCCACCGTCCCGTGTTGGAGCGTCAAAAGAACCTGGAGGCTCCTGCTACCAGGCGTATTGACTCGAACTCTCTACTCATATCGCAGCGCCACCATCGGATCCACGCGGCTGGCGCGTCTGGCCGGCAGATACGTGGCTAGCAGCGTCACTCCGTCCAAAATCACCGCCACCGCTGCAATCGTCATCGGATCCCAAGGCTTCACGCCGTAAAGCAGGCTGCTCATCAGTCTCGTCAGCCCCAGCGCCGCCGCAACTCCCAAAATCACGCCCACAAGCGCGAGCCGCATTCCCTGACCCACCACCATCCCGCGCACCTTCTCCGGACTCGCTCCGAGCGCCATGCGGATGCCAATCTCCTGCGTCCGTTGCTGCACCGAGTAAGCCATCAATCCATATACGCCGATCGACGCCAGCACGAGCGCAATGCCCGCAAATACTGTCAGCAGGGTCATGTTGAAATCGTCTTGCTCCAGCGATTCGCCCTCCACTTGTTCCATATCGCGAATGTGCGCCACGGGCAATCCTTCGCTTGCTTGGCGCAGCTCCTCCTGAATTTCTTGGCTCAGAGAAAACGGCGGCACTTTCGTCCTCACCGCCCACGTCATCGGAGTGATGCGATTCATCAGCGCTATGATTCCGTCATTTACCTGCGCGATAGGAAGGTACATAATTTCCTCCCCCGGTCGATTCAGTCCGTCCTGCCGCACGTTGCCGACAATTCCTACAATCTCTCGCGGAGGCTCCTCGAATTCCGGTCCCACGCCCTTGCCGATCAAGATCTGCGCTCCCAAGGCGTTTCCCTTCGGCCAGTAGTCCTT
Source organism: Candidatus Acidiferrum sp. (assembly GCA_035524135.1). Taxonomy (GTDB): domain Bacteria; phylum Acidobacteriota; class Terriglobia; order Acidiferrales; family UBA7541; genus Palsa-295. Next base: position 1,608 of record DATKPM010000118.1, read on the forward strand.
CGCCATCGCCTCGTTGATGATCACCACGCGGCTTCCGGCGGCGTTATCCGTATCCGTAAACGTTCGCCCTCTCAGCAGGGGAATGCGAAACACATCGAAGTATTGGGGCGAGACCAGCATGTATCCGCTGTTCCCGTTGTAGGGACCGCTTTTCGGCGGCTGCGCCAGGATATTGAACGGCAAGTTGAATCCGCCTTCGAGCGGCAGGCAGCACGTCATCGCTACTGCTTGCACCCCGGCCAGACTCTCGGTTCTCTGCCGCCCTTCGCGTTCCAATTCATCAACCGCCGCTCCATTCGCAAATCGCCCCCCGTTCAACGACATTTCCATCGTCAAAATGTTGTGTACGTCGAACCCCGGCTCCACTCCACGCAGTGCAGCGAATGTCCGGATCATCAGTGCGGCGCCCGCTAGCAGCACCACTGCCAGCGCAATCTCCGTCACTGCCAGCGCCGCCCTGGCTTTGTTGTGCCGCACACTCGTCCCTGCCCGCGCGCCGCTTTCTCGCAGCGTAATGCTTAGGTCCGCCCGCGATGCGCCGAACGCCGGAATCAATCCGAAAACGATTCCTGTCAGCACGGAAACCGCGAGCGTAAATCCCAGCACATTCCCATCCAGCACCGCACGCGCTCCGCCTTCGCCCACGCGCGGAATTCCGCTCGGGTGGATCGCCAGTAGCCCACGCAATCCCGCATAGCCAAGTGCGAGCCCCAGCGCTCCGCCCGCCAGCGCAACCAGCACGCTTTCCGTCAGCAGTTGGCGAATGATTCTCCGTCGCCCCGCTCCCAGCGCCGCTCGAATCGCGATTTCACGCTTGCGGATCGTCGCTCGCGCCAGCAGGAGATTAGCGACGTTGGCGCACGCGATCAGCAGCACGAAACCCACCGCCCCAAATAACAGCAACAAACCCCTTCGCACGTCCTCAACAACGCTCTCTCGATATGGCACTGCCGTGAAGCTGGCTCCCGGCTCCATCATGCCCCTTGTGTCCGGAAACTTCCTCTGGAATTCCTCTGCTGCCATTTTCATTGCCGCTTGCGCTTGCGCCAGTGTCACGCCTGGCTTCATGCGCGCTGTCGCGTGCAGATAATTTCCCTGGTCTATGCTGTTCGGATCGGCGCGCAACGGCAGCCAGATGTCAACCGGCGTCTCTGTCCGAAAATTTGCACCGAGAACTCCAATTACTGTGTATGGTTCTTTTCCCAGATCGATCGTCTTTCCGACAATTTCCGGATCGCCGCCGTAGCGGCTGCGCCACAATCCGTCGCTGATTACGACGATGTTCGGCCCTCCTGGCCTGTCTTCATCGGGCGTGTAGGTCCGCCCTAGCGCCAACGGCGCGCCAAAAACGCGAAAATAACCTGCTGACGCGTGAATCCCTTTCACTTGCTCCGGCCTGTCTCCACCGGTCAAGTTGATTCCCGGTCCTTCGACATCATATGCAGCGACGGAATCGAACACCTGCGTTTGTTCCCGCCACTCAATGAATTTTGGGATGGAAGTGTAGTCTGCGGTGCCCTCCGGCGAACTCATCTCGAGTTCTACCAGCCGCTCCGGGTGCAGATAAGCCATTGGACGAAGTAGAACTGCGTTCACAACCGTAAAAATCGCCGTGTTGGCACCAATCCCCAGCGCCATCGTCAGCACCGCTATGGCGGTGAAGGCTGGCGTTTTAATCAGCAGCCGGATTGCGTACCGAAGGTCCTGCCACAGTGTGTCCATCACTCACCCCCTGCTAACGATGAACTCCCATCCTCCCCAGAATGTACGGCCTGACGGCCGGAAAGGTTCCTCTTCCCAGCATTTGAATTGCGCGCGGGGCAATGTTAGCTTAAATTTCGGGGTCTTAGGCCCGCCACATGCCACGGCGCATCCCTTCACTGCTTTTCCTCAAAAGCGTCGCGACTCTCCTCGCCGTAGTTGCGCCCATCCCTGCTGCAAGCGCGCCCGCGCAGTCCGCCGATAAAATCGTTGGTGAATACCTGCGCGCCATGGGTGGCGCAAAATCGCTTGAACAAATCCGGACCACCACTCTCTCTGGAACTGTCACGGAAGCGGAGGGAGGGCCTATTGGCTCCTACTCTCTGATCCTCAAATCCCCCGATAAATTCTATCTGGAGATCCTTCTCGGGCCGCTGCACTTCACCGAAGCGTTCGATGGAAGATCCGCGTGGACAGAGGACGGCCCGGCCGCGCCGCATACACTCACGGGAGCCGCTCCGGCCGTTGCCGCGGCATCCGCCATTTTCTGGAACAGCCGGCTCGCGCGCGCGAAGAAAGACAAGATCGGGATTCGCTTTGTTGGAGAGGAAAACATCGCCGGACGAAACACCTACCACCTTCAGCTTTCGTTTCTCACAGGCGTCAGGCGCGATCTTTTCTTCGATGAGCAAACGCACCTCCTTGTGCGCGAAGTCCTCAACGGCGCTGCGCAAACCGCACCGCCTTCGGACACTCCTTCCACCACCGAGTTCGATTACTCCGACTATCATCTCGCCGAGGGGGTTCCTACGCCTCACGCGATCGATATTCACCTCGGCGCCCGCATCCTCCACGTCGCCATCACGCGCGTCGAATTCAACTCTCCTGCAGCTGACTCCGCGTTCGCTTTTCCCACGCTTGCCGGTCGCCCGCTTCCCGACATTCCCACGCTTCTTCGCGACGTCGTGAAGAATCAGGACATCATCGAGAATATCCAAAAGCAATACACCTGCCGCGTGGAGGAAACGGAAGAAAAAACCGACTCCAAAGGTCAAGTCACCTCCACAACAGTCAGCAACTATGATGTCTTCTACATCGCCGGTGAGGAAGTCCGCCATCTTGTGGCGAAGAATGGCCAGCCGCTCACGGGCGAGGAAAAACAAAAAGAGGACGACCGCTTCGACAAGGAATTCGACAAGCTTCGCAAGAAGCAGGAAGAACTCGCCGCCGATCCAAAAAAGCAGCAAAGGGAACAGGAAGAGGACGAAGCGCAGATTTCTGATTTTCTCCGCGCCGAGCGCTTCACGAATCCCCGCCGCGAGCGTTTCCGCGGCCAGGACGTGATCGTCTTCGATTTCGGCCCGAATCCCGAGTACAAGCCGCATAAACTCGCCGAATCGATCGTGCAAAAACTCGTCGGCGTAATTTGGGTGGACGAGCAAGCGCGTGATGTTGTTCGTCTCGAAGCGGAGTTCAGCGACAATGCCAAAATCGCCGGCGGCTTGCTCGCTTCTCTTTCAAAAGGTTCGAACTTCGTCTTCGAACAATCCCTGGTCAACAGCGAAGTCTGGCTGCCCTCATATTTCGAAGTGCACGCCTCGGCGCGCGTTCTGTTTGTCCACGCCAAGGCCAACGTCATCGATCGCTACTCCAATTACAGAAAATTTCAGGTCGAGACACAGATCGGCGCGCCCATCCCGAATGGCGGGACAACCACGACTCCTCCTTCTTCTCCTTCACCTGCCGGACCTTCGCCGAAATAAATTCCTTCCATCCGGTTTTTGAATTCGCGTGCGCCGCATTTTGGCGTCGTTCCCGTTGACTTGTGCTCGCTCGCACCCTACAGTTGCTTTTCTTTTTTGCGCGCCAGACGCGCGCCGCCCGGGAGGATGTTTGCTCGAACGATTCTTCAAGCTGAGAGAAAACAACACGTCCGTTCGCCAGGAATTTCTCGGCGGGCTCACCACGTTCATGACGCTGGCGTATATCGTCGTGGTGAACCCGCAAATCCTGGCTGTTGCGGGTATCCCCGCCGAGGGGGTGCTGTTCGCCACGTGCATATCCGCCGCCGTGGGCACGCTGGTGATGGGCCTCGCGGCGAATTACCCCATCGCGCTTGCGCCGGGGCTCTCGCTGAACGCCTACTTCGTCTACTCCGTCTGCCTGGGAATGCACATTCCGTGGCAGACGGGGCTTGGAGTGGTGTTCATCTCCGGCACGCTGTTCGTAATCCTCACGGTCACGCGCGTGCGGGAGCAGATCGTCAACGGCATTCCCGACTCGCTCAAGCACGCCACGGCGGCTGGAATCGGGATGTTCATCGCTTTCATCGGGCTGCGCAACGCGAAGATCGTTGTCGCGAGCGCCGCGACGTTCGTGGGCATCGGCAACTTCTCCGATCATGCGGTGCAGGCGGCTTTGGTGGGCATTGCGCTCACGCTGATCCTGATGGCGCGCCGGATTCATACAGCGATCCTGCTCGGGATCATCGGAACGTGGGCGTTCGGCATCTTCCGCGGATTGTCGCATTGGCCCGCGGCGTTCGTGTCGCTGCCGCATCCATCGAGCACGTTCATGAAGCTGGACCTGCGCGGCGCAGTGCATCTGGGATTGCTCGAAATCGCGTTCGTGTTTTTGTTCGTCGACCTGTTCGACAACGTGGGAACGCTGGTGGGGGTGTGCGAGCAAGCGGGATTCGTGAAGGACGGGAAAATTCCGCGCGTGGGCCGCGCGCTGCTGGCCGACGGCATCGCGACGATGTTCGGCGCGGTCACCGGCACCTCCACCGTGACGAGCTACATCGAAAGCGCCGCCGGCGTAGCTGCGGGAGCGCGCACGGGACTCGCCAGCGTGTTCATTTCGATTTTCTTCGTTTGCTCGATTTTCTTTTCGCCGCTCGCCGCGGCGATTCCGGAATTCGCGACGGCGCCCGCGCTGATTTTAGTGGGCTCGCTGATGGCGCAATCGAGCGCGCGCGTGAAATGGGACGATTTCACCGAGGCGCTCCCGAGCTTCATCACGATGATCGCCATGCCGCTTTCTTTCAGCATCGCCACCGGCCTCAGCTTCGGCGTCATCACGTATACGATCGCAAAAATAGGCTCCGGCCGGTTTCGCGAAGTCAGCGTGCTCGTTTGGGTTCTCACCGTTCTTTTCATCCTTCGCTACGTTTATCTCGCGGCCGCCTGACCGCCAGCCTCCGGAGCGTCTTTAACGCAGCGGAAGCCGATGGTGCCGGCGCGGTCGCGGCCCGGCGACATCAGGAGATATTTCGCATGTTGGTCGAGGCGGTAGATTTGCGGAAAATACCAGATCGAGCCGCGCGGCTGATAGGCCGCGCCGCCACGAATGATTGCCGCGCGCGTGTGCGCGTCCTCAAATTCGTCGGTCCACTGCGAAATGTCCCCTTCAAGGTCGAGCACACCGAACGGGCTCGCACCTTGCGGATGTGCGTCGACGTCTGACAACGGCTTCCTCGTCCTGCCTGTGTCCGGTGGAGGCATCGCGTCCGGGCGCAAATCGTTGCCCCAGGGATACATGCGACCGTCGGTTCGCTGCGCCGCGTATTGCCATTCCCACTCGTGCGGCAGGCGCTTTCCGGCCCAAGAGGCATAGGCACGTGCGTCTTCGACCGAAACCCACGTCACGGGCTTATCCGCCCAGCCATCGGGATACGCACCGTCTTTCCAGTCACGCAGAAAGTTGTGATCGTCTTTCGGATGGTACTTGGTCGCGTCGAGAAATTTCTTGAACTCGGCGTTGGTGACGGGCGTGCGGTCGATATAGAAACTGTTTACATGCATCTGGTGATCGTGAAAGCGGCGCGGAGAATCCTCCCAGGGATATTGCACGTCCACCCCGGGATCGTTGCCGCCTTCGATTTCCGATCCGCGGACCTCGAAATTGAAGTCACCGGCGGGGATGCGAACCATTCCGACGGGGGCAGAAGCTGCAGGCGCGGTCGGCGGAATCGCCGTCATTGTCTGCGGGACGAACGTCCATTCTCGCGAGTAGCTGTTTAGAGGTTTCTTCGAGCGCACGGACATGAACGAAAGCAGGTCCTTCACATCGGCGCCCAAAGGATTTTCATCCGTGGCGAGCACCGCGCCGAAGCCCAGGCTTTCGATCGAGAATCGCAGCGTGGCTTCGCCGCCGCTCACTTCGGGGGTCAATTCGGCGCCGTGCCATAAATCGTAATAGCGCGTACCGGGGCGATGCGGGACGTGCAACTGCTCGCCGGAAACGTCGTATTCGTTGCGGTTGACGATCGTCCAAAGCGTTCGCTTTCCCGCAGGCCAGCGGCTGGCGAAAACTCCTTCCTGCATCATCGGAGCGTGCGGCTCCCACTCTGGACTGACGAGATTTGCGGCAAACGCGCGCTCGATGCGCGTGGTGCGGAAAATCGCTTCGGCGTCGTGAGGCGTGGTGCCGTACCAGAAGCCCCAGAGATTTTCGAGCGTGGCGTAGCCAGAGCCATTAAAGAAGGCATGCTGGAGGCTGTTCGTTTTGTCGCGCGTATAGCGGTCCGTGACGTTGACGGTGTGGCGCGGTTCGAGCCACTTGGACTGAATCACCATCGGGACGAAGGGGTAGGGCGTGTCTTCCCACGTAACCCAGTCGTTCCAACTGATCGTGCTCCAGGCGAGCGATTCGTCGCGAAT
>DATKPM010000119.1:0-49849 GCA_035524135.1 Candidatus Acidiferrum sp.
TCCGCCAGTTGGAACATCGTCCGTGTCTCGGGGTAGTTGAAGAATCGCGCGTCCGTATAGCACACGCCGCAATCCGGAGCGAATTGCTCCACCGTCTTCAACTGCCATTCGAGCTTTTCCTTTTCCCAGAAATCGTCCGAATCCAGGAAAGCGATCCACTCGCCCCGCGCTTCCGCCATTCCCTTGTTCCGCGCCGCGCTCGCGCCCTGATTTTGCTGCGCAAAGTACCGTATCCGGGTGCCGTAGGCTTCCTGAAGGACCTTCGCCGTGTTGTCTGACGATCCGTCATCCACCACAATCACTTCCAGATCGGAGATCGTCTGGCCCAGGGCACTGTCTATCGCACCGCGAACCTTCTTCGCCCGGTTGTACGTTGGGATAACTACGGATACCTTGGGGTTCATCAATATCGGTCCCTGGGGCCGGTAAGCTGGTTAGTTCCGAACGACGGAACTGTTCTTGCTGAGGCGAGCGTTCGCGTGGGCTCTCTCTGGTTTATCGGCGCCACGGCCGGGACAACCGCCGGCTTCGCCTCAAAGGTCGCCACCGCGATGAAGCCGAATAACGCGAATAGTTCCAATTGCGCCTGATAAAGGAACGCGATTCCAAAGCTCGTTACCACCACGGCAAGAAGGGTCGAACCCAGGCACCAGAGGTACCATTCTTGCCTCCGGTCCCCTTCCACAAGTTTCCTCGCCGTCCCGATCGCCGCGAAGCTCCGCTTGAATGCCGCGATCAAGCACACCAAGCTTATCAGGCCTCCGGTCAAGGCCGTAGTGACAAACAGGTTGCTCGTATCCCACATATCCCAATCCCACGCGGCGTAATTCTTGTATCCCAGAAGGCACCAATCCCAGAAATGCAGGATCGTCTGATTTACCAGCGTATATCGGTGATAGCTCGACGAATCTCCGGTTATGTTCACGTCGGAAATCAGGTGCCACACGGGTGATTTCATGTAGAGGTGCAGTGCCACGAGCGTGAGCACGAATCCCCAGCGGATCACGCGCATATGCTTCCGCAGAGGCCAAAAGCTGAGGCCCAGCAGGCCGCCGCCTACAGCCATCCACGGTGTGCTTGCGTGAGCGGTAATCAGCATGGCCAGAGCTCCCGCGATTCCCGCGAACGCGATCATCCGCGATTTTTCCTCTTTCCACAGCCAGATAAACAAGGGCAGCAAAACCCCGGCGAAAGGTCCCTCGCCCAGAGGTCCCATCATTCCCGAGGAACGCAACTCTCCAGCCCTTATGATCGACCCTTCGATTGGTACGCCCCCGACCAAATTGAACACGTTGACGCCCGTGATCTGCTCGTTGACCATGCAGATGCCGTGGACGACACAAATCGCTGCGAACACCTTTATTGTTCGGCGGAGCGCCTCTCCATCCGGTACGAAAAATCTCACCGCCAGGTACCCGCCCAGAGCGTCCACCAGATTTCCCAGGCTTGCGATCAGCATGTCCCTGTTCATCCACTGAAGCGTGACTATGATAAACGAGCACGTCAGCCACAGTACCGCCGCCTGGTCGATCCCGTTGAATCCTGCCGGAAACCAGCTTTCCGATGACGATGCTTTGGACCAAACCGCCCGGGCCAGTCCCGCCAGAATCAGTATCCGCATCATCGTGAAGTGGATACCGCCGATTACCAGAACTTGTCCCCACGGGATCATCAGGACCGCGAAAAGGAACGGAGTGATCGCTTTTTGGCGCGGGAGCCTCAGGATCAGCGCGATCGCTATCAACACCCCAACAGCTACCAGGGGGTGCAACATCGTTGCACTCGCGCCTCCGCCAAATTGAAGGTGTTCAGGTTCCATTAGCGAAAAGTCCGAACGCCGCACAGACCGAGCAGGATCCCACCGTTTAGCTCGTCCTCGGGGAGCGAATCGCGGCCGACAAAATTGCCTTCATGCGACGACCCCAAGCATCCCAGTTTAGCCGCGTTTCAAATTGTTCGCGACTGGAACGCCGTAATGTCTGATAAATCGCAGGACTGCCAAAAACTTCCTGGACACGCGATGCATAGGCGTGGCCACGAGCGTCGAGGGGGAAAAGAAATCCGTTAACTCCGTCGCGCACGAGTTCCAGCAACCCACCTGTTTGCGTCGATAAGACAGGAAGGCCGTAGGCATTTGCCTCGCAAAGTGCAATGCTGAAGCACTCGGCACGCGTTGGCAATAAGAAGAAATGTGAACGGAAGTAGAGCTCCTCAAGTTGCGCTCGTTCAACTGGATTATTCTTATTCAGGAACGGAAACACGCGAAGACTCGGATGCCGAAATCCTTTCGCCGGCGTACATCCGACCACAGTTAACTCCGCGTCGACTCCAAGCTGTTCCAGCGCCAGCAGTGCCTCAAACGCAATCTCGCCGCCTTTGCGCTCCCACTCTCGGCCCACGAAGAGCATTCGGCACTTATCAAGCGGGCCGCCCTCTAGTGCTCTGCTCCGGTCGGGCCACTCTTCGACATTCGCCCCAAAAGGAACCACGTGCACTGCGGCCGGGTCGGCGCCATAGTCTCGGACTGCAGACTCCGCTGCCCAAGAAGAGGGAAATACACTATGACTGGACTTTTTTATCGCGATCCTCTCCATCTCGTCGGCGACACGCAAGGACGATCTCGATAGCCCGTTGAATTCTGGGTAGTAGCCCACCATCAGCTTTTGCGTCGCGTCCGAAAGGTACACGATTGGGAGCGGCGTCGAGTAATGCGCGAGAACGACGGATCCGGCCGGCGCGAAGATTAGGTCGCAGTCACGCCCGCGCATTCTGTCTTGAGCCAGTTTGCCAAGCCTGCGAGAAATGGAATTAGTATGCGTATACAGATACGTGATGCCGACCCCTTGAAGGACGCGGCTCGCGATTTTCGCGATCTTTGCTGAAACAAGTGGAAGAGGGCCGACGCAATACACATCTCCGCAGTGCCTCTCGAGAGCGCGCGCCATATAAAACTGCGTACCAGACCACGACCGCCTATCCATGGGGTCGTTTGCTGTAAGGTATGCAATTCGCATAGCACTCCCTGAGCCGCGTCTCCGCAACGGCGATCATATTTAGTGTGATGGTCGTGCTTGTGAGAACAAGGTATGGCGAACTCTCGCGAGACCCACACCGAGAGCCTTGAAGGTGCCCTTCCACTGCTAGGCGTATATCGTGTCGCTACTGAACAACCGCTGTTAAACCGGAAGGCGCGGCCGGCTGACTGGAAGCAGACGCAAACTCATACGAGCCCACGTTCCATGCACCGCTGGGTGGCCTTGTATTACTGGTTCGCCCAGGGCAGACCGACTGCACGACGCCGCTCACGGTCTGCTCCGAACAAGCGTAGCTTGTATCATTCGTGGTGAAGCCGGCTGGCCAGTAGGTCGAGGTGAGATTCTGCCCCGCTCCAACGGTCGGAGAAGTTCCCAAAGTCGGCGAATAAACGTAGGTCTGGGTTCCGGTGTAACCATCGCTTGTAGCCGTCGAAGATGTCATTGAAAGATTATCTTGAAACGAAATCGTAGTAGCGCCGCTGACCGTCCCGCCGAGCAAGCAATACTGACTCTGAGAGCTTCCGCCCGTCGCCGACCCTTGGATACAGTGATTATTCGACATCACGAAGGCTGTCGTCCAATTTGTTCCCGCACAACCGGAGAATGAAACCGCCGCTGCCCGTCCGGTAACGACGAACGTATTATTAAACATATAGAGTGCGGCAACACCGGTATTGCACGCTTGCGGGATGTCGGGGCCGTTAGCGCCACCGAGATCGTAAAGGAGATTGTTCCATACGTAGTCTGTCTCTCCTGTATTGCCGATTTGCAAGGATTCACACAATTCGTTGGCCAAATCCATGTTATGAATACGGTTGTCGTGAATCCAGAAAGTCTGCGTGTAGTTTGCAACAGTCTCGATGCAGTTTGCATGGACGCCTGAAATTACCGTCCCAATATGCTCGTAATCGTTGTAGGCAATCTCGCCGCCGCTGGTTACCTTCGAGCAGTTAGAGACATATTGACAAACCGAATGCTGGAGAGAGAACTGGATACCCCCGGACGTATATTGGGTACCATCAGAGTTATCGATCACCGAGTAGGTCACTGCGCAGTGCAAGCACATGCCAAGAGAAGACACGCCCCACATGCTGTCATTGTCCGTGGACGATGGGCCAGTAATAGAGGCGTGTACGTAGAAGTTGTTGAATGTGATGTAGTCAGCGGGATTTTGGAGGTTGACCCAACGATCCTTGCTAGGACAACTGCCGCTGTTGTTGTAGTAGTTCCGAAGTTCGAGCCAGCCGAAATCCACGTAGGTAATCCCGGAGATGTTCAGGAACATATTGTTCACTGAACACTCAGCTCCGCCTCCCATGATCGCCTGACCCGCATCAAAGATTGGCCGATTCCATCCAGAGGGACAACTCGAACTGTTGTACCACGCCGTGTAAGAGGTTCCGGGACCCGTCCCACTCACTACGATGTGGTTGCCGCTCGATCCGCCCCAGGCCCAGTTGACCGGGAAACTCGCATTTCCCCAAACATCGCACCCGCGCAAAATGAATACGTCCCCCGCCGTTGGTGTGTAGCTCCCCGTCCAATTCCTCATCCCAGGAAGGTGGGCCCAAGGCGTTGACTCCGACGTCCCGTTGTTCGAGTCCGACCCGTTCGCCGCGACGTAATACGTCGTGGCGAATGCCCTTCCCGCCATCGCGATCGTCATGATTCCTAGGAGTGCCATGTACCGGATCAGTCGTCCCATCAACGGTCCCCTTTCACCATTCTAGCCGTTGATTAGCCTATCCGCTCTGCTTTTCCCCCGCCACTGGCCCGCAGGACAGTTTCAGGACAGGCTCTCAAACCCATCCTGTACCGCAAATTCTCCCCCCGCTCGCCCTCGGGAAAAGTGAGGTCCCCATAGACTTCGGTTCGCAACACCTCCCGAAACCGAAATCGTCTCAACCTGTTGAAAACAGGCATCTTAATTTTTCCGGTTCGCAACACTTTGCGGGTATGCGTCCGATTGCCTCTCGCCCTTCGCCTTCCGTTTTTCTTTTTTCAGAGCGCCGCGATTTCGGTCTTCTTTTTCTCAAGCTCCTCGAGGATCGCGCCCACGATTCGCTCCGCCGCTTTCCCGTCCCACTTTTCCGGGATTCTTCCCGCTCCCGCTCGCCCTTCTTGCTCTCTCACCACTTCTCGAATTCGCTCCCTTTTCGTGCCCGCCAAACGGTTCGTCCCTTCCGTGATCGTCACAGGTCGTTCCGTGTTCTCCCGCACCGTCACGCACGGAACTCCGAGGCACGTTGTCTCTTCCTGAATCCCGCCCGAGTCGGTCACGACGATCGCCGCATGCTTCATCAGGCATACGAAGTCCAGATATCTCAGCGGCTCCAGCAACCGGATTCCCTTCGCCCCATCCTTCCCTGCCACGAAGAACCTCTCCAGCCCGAACTCCTCAATCCTCTTCCGCGTCCGCGGGTGTGCCGAGAACATGATGGGGCACGACGTCGAGAGCTCCTCCAACCCTTCCAGGATATTCAGGAACGTGCCCCGCTCGTCCACATTCGACGGCCGGTGCAGCGTCAGCAGGGCATACCGGGGGACGCCCCCGCGACCCATTTCCATCTCGCCGCCTTCGCGCAGACCCAAACTATCGAGAATTTCGGATTGATCGGCCTTTGATTCAAAGGAAAGCAAGGAATCAATCATGGTGTTCCCGACGAAGTGGATTTTTTCGCCGGCCACGCCTTCGCGGTGGAGATTTTCGACGCCGCTGGATTCGGTGACGAACAGCATGTCGGAAAGATGGTCCGTCACGATTCGATTGATTTCTTCGGGCATTCCTCGGTCGAAGGAACGCAGACCTGCTTCCACGTGCGCGATCATGGGGCGCGATCCGTTCGAGTCGTAAGCGATCTTTGCGGCGACCAGCGCGCAAGCAACGGTGGAATTGACGTCACCCACAACGATCACGACGCCGGGTTTTTCCGCCAATACGACTTCCTCAAAACGCCGCATGATTTCAGCCGTTTGTGCGGCATGAGATCCCGATCCAACGCCGAGATACACATCGGGTTTCGGCAGCCCAAGATCGGCAAAAAAGGAATCCGACATTGCCGCATCGTAGTGCTGGCCGGTATGAACAAGAACGACGTCGATCTCCTGCGCACCGAATGCGAGTCGATGAAGGCCGGATCTCGCTGCCCCCAACGCAGTGATGATGGGAGCCGCCTTCATGAAGTTAGGTCTCGCACCGACAATGATCATCGCCTTCATTTTTTGCTCGTCCCTTGAGTGTAAGTTCGGATCAGAGGCGTTGCGCTGCAACTTCGGTCTGCTTTTCCAAATCGATCGAGCTCAACTGGCTATCCGAACCGGCAAACGCATAGAGGAGCCATCCCAACTCGTACGGCCTGCATTCGAAGAGGACGCTCAAATTATGGCGCGACTCACGATGGTTTCGCCTCGTCATGGCTTCCATCACGGCATTGATGTACTTATGCGATTCGGACCGCTCGATACACCGCCAGATCACTTGAGAAGCCGGGTCGCGCATCTCGAAACTGAGCTCGTTGTTACTCAGCCAATTAATGCCCTTAAAAATCCACGCGCTGAAATCGGAGTTATTTGCTTCGCCGAGAGCGAGCAAGGCCATCGGCGCCATTCCGTGCTGGTGAACGGAGAAAACGGGGAAGCCATTGATTATGCGCCCGCTCGCGGCGTTGTAATGCCACCACCACTGTCCCTGGGAGCCTTGCTCGTCGCAAATCGCGAGGGCGCAGTCGAGAGCCCTTTCAATTGCTTTGGAATCGCCGAAAGCCTGCGCAAACCTTGTGAACGAATAAATCGGATAGACTTGATCTGCAAAACTTCCGATGCCACCGCGAACAAGCCCCGGCAAGCTTCGGTTTCGCGTATAGGCGCCAAAAAAGCCAGCCTCCCCTTGATTTCGAACCAAACGGCCGTAGGTTTCAACAGCCGGCGATTCGAAATCTGCCAAGTTTGCGGGGTTTGCCAAACAGGCGTGAGAAAGGCCAGCAAGAAACCAGGAAAGCTCCATCGTGCGGCCCCGCTGAGCGCCTGAGAAGCGAGTCAAGGCCGACTTGACGTCCAATCTTTGCGAGACGCTCGCGATTTGGTCGGGGTCTATAAGGGCACAAGTCCAAAGGAGAAGCCCCAAGTCTCCGATGTTGTCAATCCATTCAGTATTCGCTAATAAGTTTGTCATAATGGGCTTGATCTGTAGAGGAGGGATACCCCCATTTTTTTCGACGCGATGGAAGCCCATGAGCGTCATCATCGTGTAGCGGGGAGAAAGTTCCTCGCGAATCATGCCGGAAGGAGTCTTCTTCAGCTTGAAGCAAAAAAGTTGCTTCTTCTCGTCAAACATCTGCGGGAGCCCGCGCAAAGCCATTTCGTTGAGCTGGTGAATGGTTCTTTGGCCCTCTTCCAGCTTTCGAAGCGCGAATGGATCGATCTTGTCGACGGTATGAGCGGATGAGTCGGTGGTCATTTTGGCTCCATGATGTCTTGAATCGCGCCTACGATATTTCGCAGCGCAGGACGATCGCTGTCATTGGAATTTTGCGGACGGGTCCACCGCCGCAGGAGAAGCCTTTTGTTCACATCTTCAACGCTTTCGAGGAGCGTCAGCCTTCCGTTTCTCGATAAATACTGGTCCACAGCGCCAATTTTTCCCCGAAACACGCTGTAAACGGGAACTCCCAACGCAGCAGCCTCCCGGTTCATTGTTCCGCCTCCGCTGACGACCAGGTCCGAGAACCAGATGATGTTTAGGCCGTTCAGTGGAGCGTCGGGTATGACCATGCGCCCTGTGGAAATCAGCGCCGCCCACTTTTCCTTCAACTGTTTGCTTTGTCTGGCGTTTCGCGGAAGGATAACGCCCCGTGCGCCCGGTTCCGCTGCGATTTTGCGGATTGCGGCATCGAACAGAATCTCAGCCTCCGGGTTGTGATAGTGAGCCTCTGTTGCAGGAGGACGCATGGTGATGACGAGGTGATTGGAATCAATTCCGAGCCGGGACAAGACGGAACTGTCGGGCCGAAAGCGCGGCACATACACGTCTTCTTTCAGCCCGTGATATTTCAGGGCCCGTTCAGGATGTTTGCTCATCACCTCATTCGGAATGACATCAGGCATCATGGTCCAGTCAGGCTCGAGGAATCCGGTTTTTATGCTGTGCTCATAGTCGTGCATCATCAATGTGGGGATTCGCAATGTTTTGCCAACAAGGACCTGCGCCCGAGAGCCGTGAGAAACCGCGAGACGAGCACGAAATGCCGCTGCAACCGGGATGAGCTGGACGGCGCGAGTGCAATTCGAGAGGACCTTCAAGGCTTTATTTTTGCCGTAGTGTCCGCCGATCACTTTGCACGGCAGATGATAGAAATCAAGAAGTTCGCAGACTTGGTACATATCCCGGGCCGTAAGTAAAAGTTCAAAGTCCAGCTTTCTCAATTCATCTATGATGGGCAGGAAGAAAGGAACATGAGGTGAATTATCGATATCGATCCAGATCCTGTTCGCAAGTCCGCTGCATTGTCTCGCTCTGGAGGGCGAGGCGTGAGTGAGCCGGATTTCACTTTGTACAACCGGTCGCTGGGACTCGGGATGTGTTTCGCTTTCCTTCGCTTCGATGGGAATCATGGCACTCACTTTTCAAGATTGGGGGAATAAGTTCGAACGAGGCATGTGGAAGAGGATTTGCGATCGGGCAAACCAGCCCGGGGAAAGACGGCTTACCGGATGTTTTCCCATCGCAAGAAGTTGAGGGAAATCAGCCGGGCCAGTTGTGAAAGGAAGCCGCCACCAAGATTCGTTGGGAGCTTAGGCTACAGGAGGCCCTTGCTAGGTTCGTGCGAGAAAGGAATCGGCCCTTAAAAGGCGCCGTCGCCGAGAAAGACGGCGCGAGGAGTGCGCGCTAGGATTCGCACGTCAAGCCACAGAGACCAACCGCGGGCATACTGAAGGTCGAGGCGAACCATGTCGTCGAAGCGGACACGGCTGCGGCCGCTGACTTGCCAAAGTCCTGTAAGACCCGGTTTCACTTCGAGCACTCGCCGGCGATGCCAGAAGTCATACTCCTCGTATTCATAAGCAAGCGGGGGCCGAGGACCGACGAGCGACATCTCTCCCTTGAGCACATTGATGAATTGAGGTAGCTCATCCAAACTCGCCCGCCGGAGGAATTTGCCAATGTGAGTAATCCGAGGATCGTTGGTCATCTTGAAAACAGGCGCGCTGGTCTTTGAGGCGCCACCGTTGTAAGAGCCTTTGATCACACCCTTCATAAACTCACGGTGAATCTTCGGGTTGTTGTTAGCATACATCGTCCGGAATTTAAGGCACTCGAAGGGCCTTCCGAATTTTCCCAATCGCTCCTGCTTGAAGAAGACAGGTCCTTCAGAGGTGAGTTTCACCATCAAAGTTATAAAAAGATACAGAGGGGACAACAACAGCAGAGCCATGGAACTGCCTAAGATATCCATCGCGCGCTTGAGGAACTTCGCCACTTTTCTCGAATCGTGCATGTGGAGAATGTCGGGATAGAAACTGGGGTCTACGGAAATGGATGGTCCGCTCCCCTCCGTGTCGTCGGCGAAGACATGAACGGAAACATGGACGCGATCATAATCCGCAGGGGCCAGTTGCTGCTTGAGCGAACTGTGAATTTTATCAAGCAGCGTTTGGACAGCAAGCAGGTCTTCGGCAATTCCGAATTCCGTGAAGATAATGCCCAAAACCGAATCTCGCTTGTACCATCCGGCCGGATCCGTATCACGACGGGCGGACTCGGCTGCGTTTATCAAGCCCTGAAGGACCTCAGATTTCCGTTCAGTCTTTACGGCATCTTCTGCGTCCAGAAGGAGCAGTAAAAATCTCTTGCCGGAGCGTTCTGCCCGCTTCCTCTCCAAGCAGAGCATTCCGAGAAAAAGATTTTCCGACAAGATCACCTGCATGGAATCGGAGGGATGAATCGCCGGCCGAGACAAGATCCGCGCGGGTCGACCATTTCTTCCCGATGAAACTCCTGAATCCAACATAGCAGCGGCGTTTCTTGGTGTCATTTTCCTAACCTGGATTCCGACGAAGACGGCGGAGTTTGTGGTCCGAAGTTCTCAGAAATCAAGAAATCCAGAACTCCCGATTTCAAGATCGTACCGACGCCAAGCTCTACTACACGTGCCAACGTTTGGAGGTCGCTGAGTGAAGCGAGTGGCAGATGCACAAGCTACCGCCACGAAGGCCACATACAGCGTTGCCCTTTCGGGATAGCTTTTGCAATTCGCCTTCCAATTCCTGCGGGGCTGCTTCGCATTTGTTGCGCTCCAAACGGTTTGTAAGCATATGATAACAGGAGAGTTGCTTGTTGTGCGTGAAGTGTAATCCTACTGACAAATCCGATGTATCCGGGCTGCAGCTGGGTGGTGAAAACATATGCCCATAACGTGAAACCGCATTCTCAGCAATCGCCGGTTTGGGGGACAAGCAATTGCATTGATCAGATACTCAATGGAGGGCCGCGATTGGAAGCTGAATCCCTTCGGTAGGTCAGTTTGAGGGCTCTTACTCACGAAACAGAGCAATTGGCGCTTTAACGGGGTTCCTACCCAAAAGGGACCGTTATACCGGGTCCTTGGGGGAGATACTCCGTTTGAGAACAAGGGGAGAGAGAGCGACCTTCAATGAGGGCGGCAGTCCGCCCGTTCGAATAAACAAATCCCGCCAGCCGGTCGCTGCGGTTTAACCGACATGTTTGTATAGGAGCCTGCCGAGAGCAGAAAGAGCGATGGGGGGTGTGTAGGAAAAAATTTCTTGTGCAATGCGCATTTTCCAGCTCGTGCTGGCAGAATCAAAAATATGCTTCGTGTTTCCGTGAGGCGAGAATCGAAAATAGCGAATCTTCGACTCGACGGCTCCCCAGCGATTTTTGAAAGTGATCAAACCATCCTGACTTGCATCGGAGCGGCCCAGGTCAAGGATCTTCAGACCCAAAGACTTCGCATCTTGTATCGCTCTCCAATAAAGGAGATGCATGCCGCCAAGGTTGTTGAAGCGCGCATCAGAAGCCCCGTATTTGTAAATTAGGGTGTCCTTGAACCGGAGCGTCAACATTGCGGCAACGGCACGTCCATTTTGGGACGCGATGCGGAGCTTCATCCTATCGCCGAAGGAGGCGGACAAATTCTGAAACCAAACCCGAGGAGGGGGTGGGACTCTATGCCGACGACGTGTCATGACAAGAAGACGAAAAAACGCATTTAGGAGGTCAGGGCTATTTCCCTCCTGGTAGGTGAGCTTTTCTCTTTCAGCTCTGCGAATTTTTCTTTGGATCGAGTTCTTATGGAAACTGGCAAAGATCGAGTCGAGGTCCTGGCGGAGATCAATCTGATGGAACGCGTATTCGGCGGAAGGCTGGAGATTTCGGTTTAGAGGTTCGATGGGCCAAAGCGGCCTGATTTCAACATAGCGCCAGCTTTCCCGATCGAAATTCTGCGCTAGTCCGGCGAAATAGGAGCGAGCGTTTCCGGACCGCTCCAGGAGCGGCTCGCAGTGATCCGAGAACGGCAAGGAAACCAGCCGACGCCCGGTGAGCCAACTATTTACCTCACAGAAAACGAGCCCATTTTCCAATTCTCGTCCTGGCGCGGACGTCGTGTAGACGAGCGGCCGATATCCATACGTGCGAACGAGAGCGTTCAACCAGGGAGCGGAGTGGAAGACGGAAGCCCGAGGATGATTTTCCAGTAATCTGTCCCATCTGGCATCTTGAAGCGGATCCAATTGATGGTACGGAATCGAGGAGACTTCAGTCCTTCGGTCTACAGAGACGTTTTCGATTGTTGCAGCTTGCATCCGTGTGTCTTTCAAATCGGGGCGATGGCAAAGCGCCGGATATTTTCCTGGCAAATTAACCAGCTACGGCGGTGCGGCTCCTTCCGTACAGGATCGGATCACGCGACAAACCTTGAACCCCGCTCACCAAGATCCGCCACCCATCCGCATGGAAAGGTCAGCGAGTGAAGAAAAGTTTCGAATCATTCCTGCACGACGAGCTGCAGGCTGCGGGCCTGCCCGTACGTTTTTTCCTGGTATCGAGAAGCCGAGGAGCTACGCAAAGACTCAACGAATGCGGAATCGATTTCAACCGCGACAGAACGCTGCAGGAGCGTGACAGAAAGAATCAGCCGGTGAGTTCCTTTAAATTCGACGATCTTGCCTTCCAGTCCGCGCAAAGGTCCCGACTCAATTTTTACAGGGTCGCCCACCTCAAGAAAAGGCCAAGGGCGATTCGGCATCCCACTCGTGCCAAGCCGTTGAAGGGAACTAATCTCGGTTTCGTCAACGGGAATCGGCTGCCGATCGTATCCCACGATTTTAATAACACCCGGAGTTTTCAGAATGGGCAGACGGTCCAAGGGATCGAAGCGGCAGAATAGATATCCAGGAAAAAGCGGTACGCTGGCTTCTTTAATCCGATCAGACCAACGCTTGCGGCACTTATAGAGAGGCAAGAACAACTCGTACCCAATCCCATCGAGGTGAGTAGCAACGCCATGTTCGTGGCGGGTGCGAACCTGTAAAGCGAACCATTGGTATTGAATGTTGGTCACTTTATCATCGCCTCCCAGGACGGGCGTCATTTTTCAGGGTCGAGCTTGGGTCAGGCGAGAACCGCCTTGGCAAGCTACCGCCCCAGGAGTCCCAAGGAGCCGATACGGACTCACCCTGAGGAAGATGCAAGGCAAGTTCCAACCGCGAGCCGATGAACGACATCTGCAACATACACATATAAAATCGGTTAGAGGAGAATTAATCGCCGAATTGCCCTGGAGGAATTTAGCGCACGTACATTATTGAGAATGTTTTTGTCCTAGAGTAGTAAGCCATTTCCTCTAATTATCCTATTGTAAATAAAAGACATAACAAAGGCATTGTTTGGGGCTCGCTAGTTCCAACCGATCTGAAGTATTTCAACAGTCAATCGCACGGTTAGGGGGCGCTTATAGGGTACCACCTGAGCGACCATCGCAGTTCAAGCGTGACTTTGCCTTCTTCTCGCGGATAGGAAATCCAGCAGCATTGTGGGGAGGAACTTTAGTCGGCTATGCCGCCTTTAGCCTTCGAGGTGTAATTTCCATAGTTGTGATATGGCGAATTGTAAAAGCCGTACTTCCTTTCGTTGCGAACTGCGTTCAGAACGACTCCCAGCAGGGGATGAGACTGAAGCTCCTGACGGGCACGCAAAGCCGTCTCAGCCGGAGTGAACCCGGCACGCACAATCAAGAGCACACCATCGCACTGATTCGCGATGATATTTGCATCCGCAACAGGTAAGCAGGGAGGAGAGTCAATAATGATCCATTCGAAAATAGGCGCCAAACGTTCCAGTAGCATCTTTAAGCGGCCATTGGACAACAGCTCGCTAGCGTCATCAATTTCTTTTCCCCCGGGAATGAAACAGAGGTTGCTCTCCGTTCCATACTGGACGACACCCACCTCATCCGCTTCTCTCCGCAGATATTCGCTCAATCCTGGAGCCAAAGGGGCGCCAAGTGCCACATGCATCCGCGGGAGACGAAGATCGGCGTCGATGATCAAGGCTCGCTGATCGGGTTGACGAACGATCGCGCGGGCAAGATTTTGGGCCACAAAAGTCTTTCCTTCCATGGGTACAGCACTGGTCACCAGAATTTTCTTCAAGGGTTGCGCCGAGCGCAACTGGTACAGCCGCGACCGAAGCGTGCGGAACTGCTCGGCGCCGTGAGGGTTCGAGCAGGCAGGATCAAAAACGTTCAAAGCTGCATTTGGTTCCCACACGGGATGCTGGCATCGATCCCGCAAATCCGTGAAGCGCAGATAGCCATGAGTGCGAGCATCCATTTCGGCGCGGGAGTTCGCATTCGGTAACGTGTCTTTTTGCACCGATCCTTCCTCGCGCGTAAGCGAAGAAATATTCGGATCGATCGAAAGAGGGATCTCCGAGCCGATTGTGGCCACTCCTTCCGCGCGTTCCTTCTCTGCTTTCTTAAGTGCTTCGTGGATCCGACTCATTGCTTCCTCTCTCTGGCAGAGGACGGGAGGAGATCCGATTGGCGCAAACGAGAAAGCAAGTCATCCAAGTTTTCCAACAGATCCTGAGCACCCGTCAAATTCGACTTGCGTGTTTCCGGAATTTGCCCGCCGGCAGGGTCCAATTCGTCCAGTTGAAATTCCCGAGCGACTTCCTCGACCAGGTGCGCCGGTACAGGCCGCAGATGGTCCACGTAGGCATTGATCAACGCATGTTCGCATAGCAAATTAACGACACGAGGAATACCGCGCGAGTACAAGTAGACGGTTTGAACGGCTTCTCTGGAGAAAATGGGGTCTCCGTTTGCCCCCGCGATATGCAAGCGCTCAGATATATAGCCGAAGGTCTCTTCAATCGTTAGAGGCGCAGTTTTGCACCGGAGCGTGATTCGCTGGCGGAGCTGCCTGAGTTGCGGAAGCTTTAGCTTTTCGTCGAGTTCCGGTTGCCCCGTCAGGACGATTTGGAGCAATTTTTCCGTTGCGGTCTCGAGGTTGGTGAGCAGGCGAATTTCTTCCAACACGTCCAATGAGAGATTCTGCGCCTCGTCGACAATCAAGACGGCTGTTTCTCCGGCGCGATAACGCTCCAGCAGCCATTGATTCAGTTTCATCAGCATCTGGCTTTTCTGCTGCGATTCGCAGGAAATGTCGAAATCCGACATGATGAAGTCAAAGAACTCCGGACAATCGAGCCGTGAGTTGAAGACGAACGCCGTTCGAACTTTCTGTCCATGAAGCCAATCAAGCAGTCGGTTCAGCAACGTCGTCTTGCCGGTCCCGACCTCCCCGGTGAGCAAAATGAAGCCTTTCCTATTCTGTATCCCGTATGTAAGTCCGGCCAAGGCCTCCTGCGTCTGCCGCGTAAGATAGAGATACCGCGGATCCGGATTGACGTTGAATGGATTTTCGCGCAAACCAAAGAAATTTCCGTACATCGTTACCGGGTCCTTTCCTCATGAATGAGGCTCTCTCTGAGTCTAGTTGAATCCGGCGGTCTTCCGGAGGCGACGGAGATCGGCTCGACGAGCGGCACCATGGCCAAAACGGGAAGTTGGAGATAATGCTCTACATCGACGTCATTCTTGATGGAGATGTCCTTCATTTCGAGCAATAGGGTCAGGCCGAGACCAAGGGCAAATCCGCCACCAAATCCGCCAGCCGTGAAAAAAAGCTTGTTTGGAAAGGAGGGTTGATCAGGGAGATTCGCGGGGTCCAGAACGCGAAATTGCTCTCCCTCCTGGCGCCGTTGCAGGTCGACCGCCATCTGCTGATCGTCATGCTTCTTCAGGAGATCATTGTAGAAGTCGAGCGCCGTCTGATGATCCCGCGTCAACTCCTTGTATTGCTGTTCCACAGCGGGGCTGGATTGCACGCGTGCTTCGTAGGTCGAAATTTGGCCCTGGACCTGTTTTTGCTGGGCGGATCGTTCGCTGATCGTCACATCGTATTGGTGGATTTGGGCGCGCAGTTGTTGAATTTGTGGCGGTTCGACGGCGGCCTTCGGACTGCCTTTAACGGAACTATTCTTGTCACTTTCGGCGTCGGCGATCTTTTTCTTCAAGGCCTCGATGTCATTTTTCGTTTTGACAACGTCCGGGTAATCATCCGTGTATTGGGCCTTCAAGGACGTGAGCTGAGATTGCAATTGTTCGAGCTGTTGTTCCAGGGTGTCCGGATTTTGACCCGTCTGCGACTGTTGCCACGCGTACAATTGTTGCGTCAATTGCGATTCTGCGAAGGCTTTGTCCTGCTGGGCGCGACTCAGAGCTTGCGTGTTGGCGTCCAATTGCGAGGACAATTCCATTAGAAGGTTCAGGTTGGTTTGCTCCTGGTCGGGCAAGGAACCGAGATAGCGAGACTTAAAGGCCGCCAATTTCTCGTCCTGGCTATCAAGCGCCGCCTTTGCATCGGCCAGTTGCTTATCCAGGAACGCGCTTGTTACTTCCGCTTGTTGCGTTTGCAACTCAAGGTTCTGCTGCAGAAACATCGAAGTAATCGAAGAGCAGATCGCCTGAGCCAATTGCGCGTTGTCGAATGTCACGGCCACCGTGAATCCAGGAAGGGAATTCGTCCGGGTTTCATCCATGGGGTGAATCGGTGTAATTGTGATCGCCTTCCGGAGTCTAACCACCAGGTCTTCCATCGCATGACTCTTCCGCTCGTTTTGATAGAGCCCATACTGGTTGATAATCGGTTCCAGTCGCGTACGGCTCAGAATCTGTGACTGCATGGCTGCGAGCCGCTGGTCGACATCGTCAACCGGCATTGCATCCACAACTGTGCGTGGGACGGCCGGCTTATCGACCAGCACGAGGGTTTGTGAAGTGAATCGTTTTGGCAGAACGACGGAAAGCATGAATCCGACAACTGTGCCTAGCATCGCCAGTGCGATGATCAATCTCCAGCGTTGCTGGAGCATTCCAAGATAATCGGTTGGAGTTAACTCTCGTCGCGCAACCATCCACTGCCTCCGGAGCCTTCGGTCCCTCTCGAATTTTCCTTGTCGACCATATTTCTAATCAATTTGATTTCCAGATTCAGCCTTTCGGTCCCGTCTAGGTTCAAAATGCTACTCAAGGGCAAACCCGCGTGGGTGCCATCCAAATCCCGCAAACACTTGCTGGTTCGAGAAATTGCTATTACATGGCGGCGTCGTACAAACTCCCAACGTCGAAGTCTGATACGTTCCCTGATAGTTCACGTAGACTTTCCAATCGCGGCCGAGCAGCCGAGAAATCCCTCCGCCTCCGTAGACTGTGTTATAGGTACCAACAGGTGCTGTAATGCCGCTTGCGCTTAAGGCAGCATTCCGCGAGTATCCGACATTCATATTGACAGACCAGAAGCGGCCGAGCTGCTGCCCAACAGACGCGGTCACAGAATCCGTTTCTGCCCCTAGAAAAACTCCGCTGCCTCCGGTCAGCATGTGCGAATATGCAATCCCCAGTGTAGTTCTCTGACGCACCTGATAATTGAGGCTGCTGGTAAGCCGCCACGAAACGTATGTGTCGGAGTAGTTTTTCTGCCCCTGGATCAGCGACACGTCCGGTCCGGCACCCACACGGAAAGAAAGTTGTCTCGCAATTTGATAAACGTATGTCGCCTCCACCACGTTCTCATTAATCGTTTGCGCATTTCCCCCGAATCGAATCGCGTCGAAGAGATACTCCACGGCAAGCGAGTTTCGACGAGAAAGCTGGTAGCTATACCCAGCCTCTCCGAGGATGCTGTCGTTGTTGATCAAGCCCGTACCGTAATAATGAAGAAGGGTGTACCCCGCAACGAATGTCAAAGTTCCCCGCGGGTTTGTCTGATAGTCAAACTCAGCAACGGCGTTGTTATTGAGAATCGGAATTCGGCCCACAACCAATGCTTGAGATGGATTGAAGCTCGGCTGGATGTTGGATCCCGGGATGGCAAAACCTGGGCTTCCGACGCCTCCTCCGAAATATGTGTCCGAGGCATAAGAGAGTTGATCGGAAAGTGTCCCTGCCCACCGGCCGCTCATCCATTTGTCGTTTAAACCGAACAAGTTTGTCGTGGCGTTGTAGAGGTCTCCGTCGGTCGAAAAAGACCGCCCGCCAAGATAGTTGACGCTCAATTCGTTCGCGCGCCCAACTTTTTCAATGGTCACGCCTCCCAGCAGGTATTGTTGCGTGACCAGTTGACTTTGTCCGGGAACGGACGAATAAGCGCCGTTTGTATTTACCGAGCTCGTGAAATCGAAACGTGGGAGGACGTAGCTGTGGTCAGGAGGAAGCTCAAACGTCGGGCGAAAGGCGCCCGCCCCATTAGAAGCTTGTAAATCAGGTTGGACGATAGCGGGAATGATATTGGCATCGCCGTTGTCCGTCGCTCCGTTTTGCGACTGGCCCTGGGCAGGCTGGTCGGGCTGTGCCGGCTGGGTTGATTGCGGCGGTGCGCCCTGCTGTTGTTCGTCCTGGCCGAAAACACTGGTGGTCCCGAGCGCTGCGAAAAGCGCCGCCAGGACAATCGATTTGGAAAGGATGGACATCGCGAGTCTTAGGGGACGACGATCGTGTCTCCCGCATCAATTTTCAGGTTTTGATCCGGATGTTTTCCGTTGATAACATCCTTATAGTTAAAGAAGTATTTCGCTTGCTTTCCACCGACGGTCCGCAACAGAAAAATCTTTTTTTCGTTGGCAAACTGAGTAAATCCTCCGGCGCTCGAGAGAGCCTGCAAAATGGTCATCCCGGGAGTCAGTGGATATGCACCCGGACGCGCAACGCTGCCGATCACATAGACGCGCTCGCTATTGATTTGTGTAACGATCACGGTCACTTCGGGTTGCGCGATAAATTTCTTGAGCTTTTCCGTCAGCGAGTCCGAAAGCTGCATGGGCGTCAGACCTGCGGCCTGAACGTCATCCAGCAATGGCAGGGAAATCTTTCCATCGGGACGCACCGGCACGGTTCGTGAAACGCCAGGTTCTTTCCATACGTTTATGTCCAGCATGTCCTGCGGCCCGATAACGTAGTTCGGATCGACCGTGGCTGCCTTTTTCGAGGATGCTTCGGTTGCGGATGTGGTGCTGGGAATTTCCTGATCGCTGCTCGCTGACTGCTGAGCAAATGCCGGCATCAGAAATACCATTATCAGGACTGCGACAAAAATGTTCGCCTTCAACATCTCTCTCCCCCGCCTTATGAGTTCTTTTCCGATCCTTCGATCCCAATTTGTTTCAGCTTGTGCAACAAAGACTTGTAGCTGATCTGCAGCTCTCCCGCAGCGCGCTTGCGGTTCCACCGCGTTCTTCCCAAGACATCCAGAATCAATTCGCGCTCTGCCTGCCTGGATGCCGCTCGCGCCACAGCTTTCAAGGAATAAGTGCGCTTTTCGTCCGTGTGCGCGATACGTTCCTTCAATTCCACCGCTCGCAGCTCCTGTATGGCAAATTGTTCATCTCCCAGGGCCACGATCTTCTTGGTCGCGTTCTCCAGTTCGCGGATGTTGCCGGGCCACGAATATTCCATCCATAGCCGCATGGTTCGAGCACTTACAGCGGGGCGAGGCTTTCCCATTTCCTCTGCGAACTTTGTCAAAAACATCTCCGCCAGCAGCGGGATGTCTTCCTTTCGGTCTCGCAGCGGCGGCAACCGAAGACACACGCCATTGACTCGGTAGAAGAGCTCAGTCCGAAATCTTCCTGCACGCGTTTCTTCTTCCAGGTGGCGGGTTGTCGAACAAACGATGCGGCTCTTTAACGCGGCTTCATGCGGCACAGTTTCCCCATCGGGCAATGAGTTCAGCAGCGTTCTCTGGCATGCCGTGTCTAGGTCGGCGATTTCGTCGAAAAATATCGTTCCAGGCGCGGTTGTCAGTTCGCCATTTCCCCGTCGCAGTTCCGGCTGTGTCAGAAATCGCGCCGGGACCGCTGTCGCACACTTGATTTTTGTAAACGGTTCGGTCGCGCGACCCGACAATTCATGCAAGCGCCATGCTGCCAACTCTTTGCCGGTTCCGCTTTCGCCGATGAGGAGGACGGGAATAGACGTGGGGGCGATTTCGGCGATCGCATTCTCGATGGTGTGCATGGAGGCGCTGATTGCGCCAACGTAAGGCCTTATTTCAGGGCTCTTCGTCATTTGAGTGGGTGCCATGAATGTCACCGGTTCGCTTCGCTTTTGGATGACAAGCTTCTATAAGCGCAAACTTCCTCGGAATGGGAATGCAAAACACTTGCCAAGGCAGCGTTTTGAACCGGTCACGCCAAATCCAAGGGCAGGTTGATTGTCTGCTATGAGTTGCACGTGAGGAGCACCAAAGGCAGGAGTCGAGATGCTCCGGTATCGACCAAGCGGCATTCCACTATTGGGTAAAGTGTTTACCAATAGTTTCCTTTTCCAGGGACTGTCAGAGGTTTCTGTCCGATTATCGCGCCAAGATTGTATCTATATGTAAACAAATGCCTTGCAAATATTGTCGGTTATCCGTCGGATTTCTCGACTTAATGTAACCAATTTATTTTCATTGCGATAGAATCCCAATGGTCTGCTGATCGGTGATAGGCCCGAGGTAACCCAATCTTTTGGAACAGTGATTGCCACAGAATTCCCTAACCCTGACGCCCAGACGGCCGGATTTTCGCTCGTATACAGCTTCAAACGGCAGGGGGCCGCTGGGGCATAAGGAAGGAGTATCCAAGACGTGCGAAGAGCCTTTGCGGTTGGGTCAATCCTTATGGTTGCTTTTCTGTTCTTATCTGGATGTCATCGCGACCCGCAAGCAACGAAGCAGAAATACATGAAGAGCGGCCAAAGCTACTTTGATAAAGGCAAATATCAGGAAGCCGCGATTGAATTTCAGAACGCACTGCAAATCGATCCGAACGACGCCACAGCGCATTACGAACTTGCCAAATGCTACATGAAGACCGGAGCGTGGAACCACGCTTATCAGGAACTGCTCCACGCGGTCGATCTCGCCCCCGCCAACTCGGATGCGCAATTGGATCTCGGTGGATTGTTGCTTGCCGCTGGGCAATATCCCGACGCTTTGAATCGCGCTGAGAATGTCCTCAAGACCGATCCAAACAATTACAAAGCTTTGATCCTTGCGTCGAACGTGTGGATGGCGGAGGGCGATGCAGAAAAGGCAAAGTCCACTGCAGAAAAAGCGGTTCAGTCCGCTCCTTCCGAGTCGCAAACCTATTTGAATCTGGCCCAGATCCAGGAGCGCACCAAGGATTTCGAGGACGCCCAGATGAATTATTCAAAGGCGATCTCAACGGACCCGAAATCCCTGCAAGCTGTGCTTGCACTCGGCAAATATTACGAGCGCCAGAAGAGCTGGACCGACGCGGAGACTCAATTCAATAAGGCAATCGCTCTCGAGCCAACGAACCCGTTGCCTCGCGTAACTCTCGCTGGTCTCTATATGGCGGAAGGGAAAAAAGACCTAGCTGAGCAGGTGCTTGCGAAGGCCACGCAAGATCTTAAAGACAATCCGCAGGCTTACACGTTACTCGGCGATTTCTACGTCTCGCAGGGTGAACTCGACAAGGCAGTGGCGGAATTTTCCTCGCTCCACTCGAAGCACCCCAACGACGCCACCGTTTCCAGAGCCTATGCGCAGGTACTGATTTTCAAAGGGCAAACCGACGAAGCGTCCAAGATCACAGAGGAACTACTGAAATCCAATCCGGGCGATCCCAACGCACTCGTTCTCCTCGGCCAGATTCAAATCCGCCAGGGGAAATATCAGGACGCCATTCATACTCTCGAAACTGCAGCTAAGGAAGCTCCGGGAGATGCACAGGCCTACTACAACCTCGGCCTTGCATACGCCGCGACCTTCAATATGACACAAGCGGAATCAGCTTGGCGTCGTGCCGCGCAACTTCGCCCCCAAATGATTGAGCCGCAGCGGGCTCTCGCCAATCTTGCCATGCGCCAGGGCAACATGGAGTCCCTATCGGACAGCGCGCAAATTCTGATCAAGTTGGAGCCTAATTCGCCCGAGGGCTACATCTATCGCTCCCTTGCCGAATTCAACCAGAAAAATCAAGCAGGTGCCGAAGACGATTTGAAAAAAGCAATCGCCATTGCTCCTCAAAACCCCGCCGGCTATGCGCGCATGGGTGATTTGCAGCTGGCTCAAAAAAAATACAATGACGCCGAGAAATTCTATTCCCAGGCCTTGTCGCTCAATTCTTCTTCCTCCGACGCCCTCACGGGACTTGTAAACGTCAGTCTGGTCCGCAAGCAGCCCGCCAAAGCGCTCCAGATTGTGCAAGCCCAAATCGCAAAGGTTCCCGACAACAGCTCTTTCTACACTCTTCTCGGGCAGGTTCAGCTAAGAAATAACGATCCCGGCCAGGCGATCGCCGCATTTGAAAAGGCGACGCAACTCGATCCCAACAATGTCCCGGCCTTCCTGCTTCTCTCCTCGGTTCAGGCTGCACAAGGTTCTCTCGATCAGGCCATTGCCGGTTATCAGAAGGCAATCACGAGCAACCCCCGCGATATCCGGTTGTATGTCGCTCTGGGTGGTCTTTATGAGCGCAAAGGGGAATGGCAGAAAGCGGAGGATGCCTATCAAAATGCTCTGAACATTCGTGCCGACTATCCGTTGGCGGCGAATAACCTGGCGTATCTAATGCTGGAACACGGCGGCAGCGTCAACGTCGCGCTTTCTCTGGCGCAAACGGCTCGTCGCGGCATGCCAGATTCTCCCTTCACGGCAGACACTCTCGCCTGGGCTTTTTATACGCAGGGAGTCTACCCTGCTGCGGTCGATTTGCTGAAAGAGGCGATCAAATCAAATCCTCAGAGCGCGACATATCACTATCATCTCGGGATGGCCTACTACAAACTGAACAATTTCTCTCTGGCCAGAAAAGAGTTCGAATCTGTCTTGCAGTTGGATCCCAAATACGAAAGCGCGGACGAGATTCAGAAAGCTCTGGCGGAAATGAACCAAGACAATCGATCCTCGCAATGAATCGCCTCTTGCTGAGCGCGATTGTATTTATCCTAGTCGCCGCCCCTGCCTCCTCCAGCGATTCGAAGCCAAAGAAGCATTCCATCACCGTCACATTTGATTATGACTTTAGCGCCACGCCGGCTTGTCTGCCCGATGCTGTAAAGGTGAAGGACACAAAGAAGCCCTGCGTTCAGGAATTCGTCGTCTATGACATTTCAGTGGGTGTCGCGAAACGCACAAGGCTTGCTACGATACCCGTTCCGGTTGGGGCGCACGGGCAGGTAAAGGGTATTTCTGGACAGACCCCATCGCTCGCTTTTGCGTCCGGCGATCATGTCATCTCGGTCGTTGCCGTTTCGCTCGATGGAAAAGAATCCGACCCCTATAAGTGCACCACCACAGTAAAGGTTCCCAAATAACCCTTTGAGTTACGCCGTTCTCGACAAAGGCGATCGCCTCTCGACGCAAGATGTCGTGGCTTCGCATAGGCAAATTGTTTCTGCGTTATAGCCGTTTGACAGGTTTTCATACCACTGCTAAATTTCTTTGTTTGTGCCCCCGCCGCGAACCACACCGAACGCCCTTTGGCCCATCCGCACCGCCTTCTTGGTCGCGACCCTTGGACTATTCGCCGGTTGCGCCGTCAGCCATAAAACGGCTGTAAAGCCTCCAGCTGTCGCACCTCTATTGCTCACAGCTACGAAGCAGGATCTCATCGCGCGCTACAATGCTGCTGCATCCTCCATCACTTCTCTCGATGCTACGACCACGCTGCAGTTGACGGCCGGTTCCTCCTACACGGGTGTTATTGAGCAGTACCACGAAGTGAAAGCCTTCATTTTGGCTTCGCGTCCGGCGAACATCCGGATGGTTGGGCAGGCTCCAATTGTCGGGAAAAACATTTTCGACATGGCCAGCGATGGCCAGTCTTTCGAAATTTTCATACCATCGAAGAACGAATTCCTGACTGGGCCCACAAATTTCGAACGCAAAGCCTCGAAGCCAATTGAAAACCTGCGCCCGCAGCATCTTATCGGCGCGCTTTTCTGGCCCTCTATACCTGCTGGATCAATCGTTCTGATGGAAGAATCCAGCGACGCGACCCCAGCCTATGTCCTTACCGTTGCTACTCGCTCCACTGCCGCGGGCTCCGATGACTGGCGAATTGTTCTGAAAATATCGTTCGAGCGAACCAACCTGACGATTTCTCGCATCCAAACACTCAGTGAGGAAGGAGCAATTATTTCCGACGTTCAGCTTGGCCACTGGCAGCTATCCGGCGCTACCTCTTATCCACGCGAAATTTCGCTTTCCCGTCCAGCGGATGATTACCACCTTCGAATCTCCCTGACAAAATTGTCCTTGAACCAGCCGATTGAGGCGGATAAGTTTCAACTCACCCAGCCGGAAGGGTCTCGTTTGGTTCGAGTGGGCCCGGATGTGCCGGAGTCGCAGCCTTGATTGAACACATTATCGTTCGAAACGTCCTGCATCGGCCTGTGCGTACGTTGATCACCGTCATCGCCGTCGCTGTCGAAGTCATGCTCGTAATCACCGTCGTCGGTCTCACCACGGGCTTGCTGACCGAATCGGCCAAACGCGTCGAAGGTGTTGGCGCAGACATCATGGTGCAGCCCCCTTCGGCCTCAATTTTTATGGCTTTCAGCGGCGCTCCTATGCCCATTCAGATTGGCCAGAAGCTTCAGAGTCTTCCTTACGTCCAGGCTGTTGCTCCCGTCCTCCTGCAATTCAATTCTGTCAATGGACTCGACATCGTCTACGGGATCGATCCCCCCAGCTTTCGCGCGGTTTCCGGCGGCTTCGTCTTCCACGAGGGCCGCGATTTGCGCGATCCGGACGATATCCTCGTCGACGACGTCTACGCCAAAGCGAAAAACGTCCATGTCGGCCAGACGCTACACATCCTGGAGCACGATTTTCATATCGTGGGAATCGTCGAGCACGGAAAAGGCGCGCGCCTTTTTGTGCTGATGCCCACGCTTCAGGAAATGTCCGGCGCTCACGACAAGGCGTCCGTCTTTTATGTCAAATGCGACCGCTCGGATCACACGCCCGCGGTGATCGATGAAATTCAGGAGTTGCTCCCGCGCTATGAAGTGCGACCCTTGAAAGACTTCATTTCCCTAATGACTTCCTCGAATCTTCCCGGCCTCGGCGCCTTCATCAACGTGATGATCTCCATTGCCGTCGCCATCGGGTTCCTTGTCATCTTTCTTTCGATGTATACGACTGTCATCGAGCGTACGCGCGAGATCGGCGTCCTGAAATCTCTCGGCGCGTCGAAAGCCTATATTGTCCAGATTGTGCTCAGTGAGACGACGCTTCTCTGCCTTCTCGGTCTTGTCTCTGGTATTGTTTTGAGCTTCGTGATGCGTGCCCTTCTTCTACGTCTGTTCCCTTCGCTTACAATCTTGATCGGCCCGACTTGGATTCTTCGCGCTGGCGTCATCGCCATCCTCGGAGGTTTGTTGGGCGCAGCATACCCCGCTTGGCTCGCCAGCCGGCGTGATCCGGTCGAGGCCCTTGCGTACGAGTAGCGCATTGTTGAAAGTCATCCCGCGTTGCCGCTCCCCTCGCCGCCGCATAAATCGTGTGGTGCAGCTCTCTCGGATCGGCGCGGCGCTCTAGGCATAAATGTCAAACGCGACTACAATC
This sequence comes from Candidatus Acidiferrum sp., assembly GCA_035524135.1. Classification (GTDB taxonomy): domain Bacteria; phylum Acidobacteriota; class Terriglobia; order Acidiferrales; family UBA7541; genus Palsa-295. The sequence continues at coordinate 25,197 of DATKPM010000119.1, forward strand.
AATCCGTTTGCAACGCAGCATTCTCTTGTCCGGGAGCCGGCCCTGGAGCCGATACTCAAGACCGAAAATCTCTGGAAGGTCTATCGAACCGGGAAACTGGACGTCCCTGCACTTCGTGGCGTCAATATGGAGGTGTCTCCCGGCGCCTTCGTCTCCATCATGGGACCCTCCGGTTGCGGCAAATCCACTATGCTGCACATCATCGGCGGGTTGGCCCAGGCCACTCGCGGCCGTGTCCTGCTCGACGGCAACGACCTCACTACGATGAGCGATTCTGCCCGCACGCTCCTGCGCCGTCACAAGGTCGGCTTCGTTTTCCAAAAATTCAATCTCCTGCCCACTCTCGATGCGCGCCACAACATTGCGCTTGCCCAGCATATTCATGGCGACGGGTTTGACCCTCACCGTTTCGAGGTGGTTGTTCGCCTCCTCGGTCTGGGAGAGCGCTTGGATCACAAGCCCTCTGAGTTGTCCGGCGGCGAGCAACAGCGCGTCGCCATCGCGCGCGCCATCATTACTGAACCCAAAATCCTCCTCGCCGACGAGCCCACGGGCAATCTGGATTCGGCCAGCTCCGAAAATGTCCTCAACATGCTGCGCCAGCTCAATCAGCAGTTTGGCCAGACAATCGTTATGATCACCCACAATCCCGAAGCTGCCGCCTATGGTGACCGCGTCATCCACATGCGCGACGGCCAGATTGTCGACGCCATCGGCAATTCCTGAAATGCGTTCTCTCTGGCGGGGAATTGTTCGCACACTGTTCTGGTCTTACGAACGCGGCAGTTGGCCCTACGACGTCATGGTGATCGCTATCGTCGCTTTTGTCCTGCTCACTCCGCGCTCCTGGTTTCGCGACCAACCACAAACCAACACCGCCGAATCGCTTGGTGTGCATTTTCTTTCGCAAGACGACCAGAGGCTCACCACTTCATTCCGCATCGACGCATCGCTCCTTCGGCCCGACAAACGGACTCCTAAGCCAACTCCCGAGCTCGAGCGTGAAACCCATGACATCCTCAGCCGCAATGTTGATTCTCTGCGGGGGCAAACGTTTCAGGTCGTCCGCATCGATCCCGTCCTCGCATCCGACGGGACGGTCTTGAGTTACGACGTGACCACCCATCCTTAATAGCGCAATAACGCTTCACTCAAACCCTGCCATTCTCGTCACTTCTGCAAGAATTTGGAACGATCTGCGGCTCAAAACCGTCCTATCTTCGTGTAAAATAAGAGAATTGGCCTTTCAAATTGAATCTGTAGGAGACGCTTGTGCAGTGTTTTGTTCGTAGATTTTGTATCCTCCCGCTGGTCGTTCTGTTTGTCTTAGGAGTCGCCTTCGCCCGCCCTGGCCAGGTCCATCCTCGTTATACCGTCGAAGGGGCGCTTCACGAGCTGGATGCTCAGGCGAAAACCTTCCACAGTCTCTCGGCCGATGTCGAGCGCACGAAAGTCACCGTGGTTGTCGACGACCATTCCACGGAAAGCGGCACCCTCCAGGTTCGTGGCGACAAAATGCTGCTACAAATGAAGGCTCCTGACGCCAGGACTGTTCTCCGCACCGGTGATAACCTCTACGTTTACACTCCGGGCTTGAAGCGTGTGGAGGAATACAACCTCGGAAAGAACCGCTCTGTCGTCGACCAGTTTCTCTTGTTGGGATTCGGCACTTCAGGAAAGGAATTGGAGAAAAATTATCTGATCACAGTCCTCGGAGAGCCCTCACTCGGCGATAGGCGCACCATCGAGCTCGAATTGACGCCGAAATCGGAAGATTTCCGCAACCAGATTTCCAAGATTCAGATCTGGTTTGATGAATCCAATTGGCTTCCCGTTCAGCAGCAATTCTTTGAGACAGGCTCGGGCGACTACTTCATCATTCGCTACACCAACATCGTCCGCAATCCCGGCTTCGGCAAGTCCCAGTTTGAACCGCATTGGCCGAAAGGCACCGAGAAGATCAAGCCACAGGGCTAACTTTGCCCTCAGAAGATCTCTCCATCTCCAACAGCCTTTCCTTCTTGTCCAGGCCCCAACGGTATCCGGCCAGATTTCCGCTCTTTCTCACCACCCGGTGGCATGGCACCACGATGGAAACCGGATTTGTCGCGCACGCTCGCGCTACTGCGCGCACGGCCTTGGGTTTTCCGATGTCTCGGGCTACTTGGCTGTACGTTTTCGTCTTCCCATACGGAATTCGCCGCAATTCTTCCCACACTCGCCTTTGGAAAGCGGTTGCCTGCACGTCGGTTGGCAGGTCCAGATGCGGCTCCTTGCCTCTTAGATGAGCAACGATCTTCGCTACCCATCCTTCCATCCCCTCGCGGCCCTTCCGAATCGAAGCACGCGGATATTCTTTGCGAAGTTCTTCTTCCAGCGCCGCATCCGAGGTTCCCAGATAGAGCGCGCTAATTCCCCGTGATGTTCCGCCCACCAGCATTCGTCCCAGCGGCGTATCCGTCACCGTATATTGGATTTCCATGCCTGCTCCTCCTTGCCGGTACGTTGCGGGCGTCATTCCCAGTTGCGATGGAGCCCGCTCGTACAAACGGCTGCTCGATCCGAATCCCACGTCATACAGCGCTGTGGTCACATCGTCCCCCTTTTTCAGGCGGGACTTTAAGCGTTTCATTCTTTGCGCATCCGCATACTGCCGCGGCGTGATTCCCATCAGGCTCCTGAACGCCCGTTGCAACTGATAAGCGCTCATTCGCACAGGGGCGCTCAGGGTAGCCAGTCTCAGGTTCGCCGCGTTCGCGTCTTCAGATTCGCCTCGAATCTGCGCATCGATTTTCCGGCAGACGCTGGCGACGATAAACGCAAGTCGGTCGCGCGGTTCGATCGTTTTCGGTCTGCATCTTTTGCACGCGCGAAATCCCGCTTGCTCCGCGGCATCCGGCAAAGGAAAGAATCTCACGTGTTGTTGCTCCGGCTTTCGCGACGCGCAGGACGGTCGGCAATAGATTCCCGTCGACAGTACGGCATATACGAATTCACCATCCGCTTTACGATCGCGGGAGACCACCGCGTTCCACCGCCGCTTTTCAAGGCTCATACCGTAGAATTTGTCTGTCTTTCGGTTCATTGCTGACGCCGTATCAACCGTTTGTAGCAGACTCATAATGAGCCAACGATAGTGCAGACCGATTTTCAAGGCTATCCGCTTCTTGCGCCAAACTTTGGCCTTCCTTTATTTGCTGTCCGCGGAGCTGTCCCAAGGAGCCTGTCCGCACCATCCTAAATCCGTTCGCCACTGTTACATCATACGGCACCTTCCCATCATGCCCCGTTGACCCCCTTTCCTTCCCACTGCATATTGGGTGCCTCTGAAGTGGGGGGTCCACTCTCAGCAGGCACTTGGGGGAAGTATGGGGGCTGTCCCGGAACGGAAGGATCAGCGGATTGCTGTCTCTCCGCTGCGCAACACTCAGTTCTCTCAGACCGTCGGCGTAACCACCGGCCTTAAGCCCGGACCAAGGCGTTTTGCTCGCGTACCCACGCACGCCGTGGATGTGGTGGGCGACCGCCGCTCGAATCCACGCGCAAAATTAAGTCTGCCCTTACGCCTCACGCGCATTGGTTCTGCCGTTGAGCCCTATCCGGTGACTCTCGTCACGCGCAATATCAGCTCCGGTGGCGTCTATTTTCTTGCTCCGCGGGAAATCCAACCCGGCACGGCGATTGAGCTTGAGGTCGCGCTTGTCGACCGCCCTCTCGGAATGGGCCGCGTTCAGTTGCTCACCGCCGCTCACGTCGTTCGCGCCGAAGAAGTCGATATCCCCGGCTGGAAGGGCTATGCCGCCAGGTTTGACGACATCTCTCTCCAAAGGGACGATGAGCTGCCGGCCCGCTATCACGCGTAGCCGCGCTCGATTCTCTGATACCATTTTATCCTTGTGACTTCGCCGCGGTTCCACGCCCGCGCCGTTCTCTTCGATTGGGATGGCACCCTCCTCGATTCCTACGCCTCCGATGCGCGCGCCTATATGTGCGTTTTCCGCGAGCTCGGTATTCCCTGGACTGTCGAGGACCTCAACCGCCACTATTCTCCTAATTGGCTCCGTGTCTACGAAGCGGCCCGCATCCCTCGCGATAAATGGGAAGAAGCCGACCGCCTGTGGCACCAGGCTTATGAGGACGAAAGCCCCGAGCTACTGCCCGGCGCCGCCCCGGTTGTAGAATTGCTCCGCTCGCAGTTTCAACTGGCCATCGTCACCAGCGGCAGTGGCAACCGCGTTCGCAGGCAGCTTCACGAATTTCATCTGACCGCTTCTTTTCCCGTTTGCGTGTGTTGTGAAGACGCTCCGCGCCGCAAGCCCGATCCCGCCCCTTTGCAAGTAGCCCTTGAGCGCCTGGGCGTCCGCCCGGAAGAGTCAGTCTACGTCGGCGATTCGGCGGAGGACATTCAGATGGCGCAGAGCGCGGGCGTGCGCGCTATCGGGGTCTTTGGCCCGTTTCCAACAGCGGAGCGCGTTCGCGCCTCCCGCCCTGACGCCCTGCTTGATTCCATCGCGGATTTGCCGCCACTCCTGTTCCCTGCAGGAATTCCTTCCTGACGTCCGAGAAGCAGGCTTAGGGCTTCGCGCCAGCCGCTTCACCAGAGGATTCGCCAGCAGTAGGCGACGCGGTTGCACTCGAATTCAACTGAAAATTTGTATCGCGGATGATCAGCTTCAAATGCCACTGATCGCCTTCGGCGCTTGGCAGGTAATCGTCGGAAGTAATGTAGGTGGGCAGCCAGTACTTGTCCTGAAAATTTTCGCGGTACACTTCGAACATTGAGAAAGGCAGTTTTGTTCCTTCTCCCTCGATTTCGCTCACGAAATGGCCAAAGCTCTTCACGATCGCAAAGTCCCGGTCGTCGATCCACACGACGCCTTCGAAAAACCGCTTCTTCCGGCTCAGTTCTTTGGGCGAGACTTGAAACACGTACGTGTGCAGTTCGTCGAGCTTTTCATCTCCCGCATACTTGAAATTGTAGTTCGCCGCCTCCTCGCTAGTCAGCGCGAACAGCGGTACCTGCACCATCGTTTCCACATCCTGAGCCGAATATTTCGTCCATTTCAAGTTCGATTGCGGCTCTTGCGACATCCGAAAGTATCTTTGTCCGTCTGGCCGGGTGTACACCTGCCCCTGTAGCGTCAGCTTACCTCCGTCGGGCCCCAATTCCTCGAGTCGCACCGTCTCGTCGAAATTGTAGGTGCCGTACATTTTCATCATGGCATCTTCGTTCGCCGTAAATCTCTTCACAATCTCGTCGGCGGGAATTGGCGGCGGCCCTGGATGCGGTACGTTCGAGATCCTATGAGGTTCGAATTTCGGCGGCGCAGCCATCGGTCCCTGCACGTCTTGCTGCGCGCGAGTTCGCGGTGCAATGCAAAGAGAAATCGCTGCAATTCCCAGGGCCAAAATGGTTTTTCGTCTCGTCATCCGCTTCGTTTAGATGCGCTTTTCCACTCTAGCGTTAAGGGCTTCCTCGGCGCGCCGCTGGGCTACGGTTGAAAGATGGGTCGCACGCGCACCGTGTACTTTCCCGCCTCTCCTCCAGGCGTCAGCCGCGGAAATTCCAGCCAAAACAGCGCCGAATACAATTTCTGTTCAATCCGCAATCGCGCGCACTGCTTTCCGCACTCCCACTCGAAGACCATCGTCGTTTGTCCCTGCGACCTGATCTCCACCTTCTTGACTCCCGCGGGCACTTCCAACGTCTTTCCGCCGGGAGAAAAATTCATGCAGTTGGCCGCATCTCTTGCCACGTTTGCTCTCGTGGCGACGGTTGACTTGCCGTCGCCCTTCGCTGCCTCCTCCCAGCAGAATTGCGTTGCTTCCCCCGCTTCGGTTATCGCGGGGAACGAATTGACCGCGACGAACGCTTGCTCGTGCCTGTCCGCGTCTGCTTCGTCCGCTCCCGCACCTGCCGCCAGCCGCACGCGATAGTCCGTTCTCACCGCGGCCGGATCCTCGATGGTGATCGTCTTGTCGATGGATGCTCCTGCCGGATACACGTCTGGCGCGTCATAGTGCAATTCGAGCGACGGGCTCTTTGCGTCCCCTCCCCATTTTGCCGTGTATGGCCGGTTGAACATTCCGTAGAGTCCGCGCGCGCGGTGTAGATTGATTCCCGGCGGGTTGGGCGTGAACAGAAAATTGTCGCGGATCAGCCCGACGCTCGTCGTCAGGTCCTCTCCGTCCGTCTTGTCCGTCAGCGCGATCACTCTCCCGCCCGATTCCGGCGAGACAATCATCCGCAGCGCCACGTTCTCCAGCACCCATTCCTCCGCCCCGTCGCGGTCGAAATCGTAGCGGTATGGCGTCACGCCCTGCTCTCGCAGCGGGACAAATGTCACGGGAATGACGCGATGGTCCGACCCCGCCTTGATCGCAATCGTCTCATGGACCAAGCCGTCCTCGGCCACGGGCAGCGCTCCCGAATCCCCGTTCGGCCCGCGCAAACGTATATTCTCGATTTCGCTTCCTTGCGGCCCCATGCGGTAGAACTCGCTTCCGTGCAGCGGCCCTTTTACGTTCACGTCCAGGTCCCGCGAGTACTCCGTGTTCAGATTGAAAGCCGACAACACCACGTTCGCCTGCTTTCCCGGTTCCGCGATAATCAAGGGCGGATAAGTTTTCAGGAACTCGTTCTTGCTCACGGGCAATCGGACGGCGTTCCACACCGAAAATGTCAATTGATCGGGTGTCGGCTTGCCTTCCTTCTTTTCCTTCGGCAGCTGCGGCTCGTATGGCAAGTCGATCTTCAGCAATCGCAGGTAGCTTGGCGAGGGGCCCCGCGGCACCGTGACGCGCAATTCCTTTGTCTCTGCAGACCATACGGACTCCGGCCGCGAATCATCCAGCGTCACATGCGAAGGCTGCGCCGTGAAACGAAACGTCAACTCTTCCCTTGCGGGAGCGTATAGCAGCACCTCCATCGTTTTGTCATCCCGCTTCGCATCCAGGAATTCCGCGCCTCCTTCCTCTAACACGTCTCCGCAAGGTGAATCCTCCTTCTCATCGAAGCAGATCGGCTGGTTCAACGGCAGCACCAGCGATTCCTGCGCCGGCACCACGACGTGCACTCGCATGTAGTCATAGGAAAGGCTCTTCGCGGGAGCATTCGGCTTCAATGCGTCCAGCGTCACATCCGCCGTGTCCACGCTGCCAAAATTTGTGACCGTCAAAAATCCGGTTTTGCTTGTCCTGCTCCCCAGCGGCCCCGTTCCATCGTTCGGCACTAATTCGCTCACGATGAGACTTCCACCGTTTTTTTCATTTTCAGGCACGCGCACGCCGGGCTCGATTCCCGCCGCCGTCACTAGTTCGCGCAGAAGCCCAATCGAATACCCGGCCGCCGGCTCCGACAGATTTTCCGCAAAACTCCTCTCCAGTGCCGCCCACGCATCAAAATCCTTCGTGCACTCGATCACTTCGCCCTGCCCGAATTTCCAGCGGCTGTGTATTGCCGACTCGTTTGCTTCTGCTGGGACGTGCGGCGCCGTCTTCCACAGTTCCGCGATGATTCTTCCTGCCGGACGCCCCAGATACAGCACCAGCGTTCCGCCGCCTTGCACATAATCCACCAGCGCTTGCTGGGCTTTTTCCGACAATTGGAACTCCGGCTTTTCCGGATTGAACACCGGCAAAAAAATCGCCGCGTCGCGCATCAATTGCTCGAGCGGCTGGTGCTCCGCGTCCAGCAATTCGCTCGACAGCATCCCGAGCGTCGCCGTTCGCTCCATTCGCTGAATTCGCCGCGTCACGTTCTCGATGTCCTCGCCAGTAAGCAAATCCTGCGAATACGCCCCAATCGGATCCACGATTCCGAAATCGGCCCGCTTGTGCGATGCCGCCAGCTCCGGGGCCCATCGCACCAGCAGATTCGAATTCCTCTCGACCATCATCATTTCCGGCCGCGTCTCGCCGTCCACGTTCAGCGCCGCGTTCCAGCGGTACGTGCGGTTGGCCCACGGCACCGAGTAGCCCGCCGGTGTGTACGTATCCTGCAGTGGAAAGTAATTGATGCCGTGCAGACCGTTTGCAATCATCAGCCGCGAACTCAGCAGCGTGTCCGAAGCTGGATTCGGCGCCGGATGGTCGTCGTCCGCCGGCGCATACCACCCCGCCTGATATTCGATCATCACCGGCGGAAACATCGGCTGCGTTCCCAGTTCTTGCGCCAGGAATTCGATTTCCGTCGCATCCTTCGCCGTCAGCATTCCCGCTGCGCCCATTCCCTCCGGAGGCCGCAGATACCACTGCCCCATCACTCCGATCGGTCGCATCAGTGCCGAGCCCGCGGCCGAAACCCGCATGTCCGCCGGATTCAGAAACACCGGCACATCCACCCCGCTCGCTTCCACCGCGTCTCTCAGTTCTCCTACGTATTTCCAAAATGCCGGGCCAACACGATTTGTCCTCCCAATTGCAAAATCGTCGCCCAACTGCACGAACAACAGAGGGCCGCTCTCGGATGCTTCTCCCTTTGCTGGCAGTTTCACTGTCATTCGCCGCGAGCTATATGGCGCCAGTTCCTTCGCCGCAGTTGTCATCCATTGCCGCGCTTCCTGCATGTGCGTCGCGTTTCCGAGCCAACCTTCCGCGGCCGCCTCCGCGTCCTTCGCATTCAACCCATCGAGAGGCGGATATCTCCCCTCGAGAACGTCGATCGGCGCCATCTTGTATTCACGCCGGTCCAGCAGCCAGTCGGGATATCCGCCGTTCCGCCACTCGTTCAGGATTTCCGGCCCAGGCCGTGCGATCAGTCGCAAATGCCGCTCCGCAATCATCTTCAGCAGCGCGCGCAGGTCGCGCCGCGGATTCGTGTGCCCGTCGAAATCAAACTCTCCTTCCTTCGGCTCGTGCCAATTCCAGGGAATGTAAATATCGATCGTGTTGATGCCGCTCTGTTTATACCGGTCGAGTAGGTATTCCCACTGATCCCTAGGAATGCGGTAATAAAAAAACGCCGCCGAGTGAATGAAAAAAGGCTTTCCATCCACGAGCAGCTCCGGATAGGTTCCGCGCTCCACGATCTGCGTGCCCAGCTCATTTGCTGGCACACCTTGTGCCTCGCCGTTCTTGTTCTGCTTTTGCGCGCCGTGGACCATCGCAGCTGCGCTAAACAAGATGGCGAAAGCGCTTAATAGATTCCGGAATTTCGTGCGCTGCCGCGAGGTGGTTTGAAAATGCACGGGTATCGGGTCGAGGAGCATCCGCGAAGATTCTGCCACGACTCGTTTGCGCTGGGCGAACCTTTCCCGTCTTCTCCTGGTTCCGGCGGCGCCTTTGCCTCTGTTAAGATATTTTGTTTGGACCAGAGGTTCTGGAGTGGCAGGGAACTCGGCAACCGCGGCGCGGCGTTTCTTCGTCTCCGGCAGTGTGCAAGGCGTCGGCTTCCGCTATTTCACGCAACGCGCTGCTTCGCACTTGGGCGTTTGCGGCTTCGTTCGCAATCTTCGCGACGGCCGCGTTGAGGTTTTTGCCGTCGGACCGGCGGACGTTCTTGCCGCTCTTAAATCCGAGTTGGAGCGCGGGCCTCGCGGCGCCTTTGTTTCCGGCATCGCCGAAGAGACCGCAGCTTTTGACAGCCGCTACGCCGCCGGATTTGTCGTGGAATTCACTGCCGATTGAAAGAGGACGCGATGGACGATCTGAAAAAGCTCATTCGTGAAATCCCCGACTATCCCAAGCCGGGCATTCTTTTCTACGACCTCACTACGCTTTTGAAAGACCCTCGCGGCTTCCACTCTCTCGTTGACCGCCTCTGCGAGCACTACGGCAATCACAAGAAAGTCGATGTTGTCGCCGGGATCGAAGCTCGCGGATTCATCTTCGCTCCCGCTCTTGCTTACCGCCTCGGTGCCGGATTCGTTCCGGTCCGCAAGCCCAAGAAGCTGCCTTCAAAGACAGCCTCCGTCACCTACGCTCTCGAATACGGCACCGACCAGCTCGAAATTCACCAGGACGCCGTGCAGAAGGGCCAGCGTGTCCTCATCTGCGACGACCTTCTCGCTACGGGTGGCACCGCCGCTGCGGCCGCCGAGCTTGTCCGCAAACTCGGTGGCGAAATCGCTGGCGCCGCTTTTGCCGTCGAACTCAGCTTCCTCAATGGCCGCTCCAAGCTCCCCGGCCTCGACGTCTTCTCTCTGCTCAAGTACGACTCCTAGCGCCCGGTTTGCAGCACACCAGCCTGAAATCGATTTTTTTGTTGATTCTTGCAGGGACACCCCGACTCATGGCAAAAGTAATGTCCATGCGATGCATAAGCCTGCAACCGATAGTCGGGTTCCGTCGCACTATTTTTCTTCTGGTCCTATTCCTTTCCTTCGCCGCACCTTCCCTCTGCCAATCGCCTTCTGTGGCTGCCACTCCACCGATGGGTTGGAATAGCTGGAATCATTTCGCGGACAAAGTGGACGACGCCACCATCCGCGCACAAGCCGATGCTATGGTTTCCAGCGGTATGCGCGACGCCGGATATATTTTCATCAACATCGACGACACGTGGGAAGGCCGGCGCGATGCTCAAGGCTTCATCCATCCGAACAGCAAGTTTCCGGATATGAAGGCGCTCGCCGACTATGTCCACAGTAAAGGCCTTAAAATCGGCATCTATTCCTCGCCGGGCCCAAAGACGTGCGCTGGATATGAAGGCAGCTACGGTCATGAGGAGCAGGACGCCGAAACCTATGCCTCCTGGGGCATCGATTACCTGAAATACGATCTTTGCAGCCTGCAGGATCAGATGAAGCAGGCCGGCTCTCCCGAGGCCGCTCACCAGATCATGGTGGATGCCTACGTCAAGATGCGTGACGCGCTTCGCAGTACCGGTCGTCCGATCGTCTATAGTTTTTGCCAGTACGGCTTCGATGCTGTCTGGCGCTGGGGCGCGCAGGCGGGTGGAAATCTCTGGCGCACCACTGGCGACATCAAGGACAACTACGACCGCATGGCCGAAATCGGTTTCGGGCAGGCTGGCCTCGCCAAATATGCAGGCCCAGGACACTGGAACGATCCAGACATGCTCGAAGTGGGCAACGGCGGAATGAGCGAAATGGAATATCGGACCCACATGAGTCTATGGGCGATTCTTGCCGCTCCCCTGCTCGCGGGAAACGATCTGACGCACATGAGCCCTCAGACGCTTGCCCTGCTCACCAACCGCGAAGTCATTGCCATCGATCAGGACCCCGCAGGGAAGCAGGGAGATCGCTTCTCCGCCGAAGGGCCCATGGAGATTTGGGCGCGCAACCTTGCCGATGGCTCGAAGGTAGTGGGCCTCTTCAATCGCCAGGACCATCCTCTCGCGCTGCAAGCGGATTTCCAGGCGCTTGGATTTTCGGGGCCCGTGCATGTCCGCGACGTTTGGGAGGCTAGGGATCTAGGCAGCATGAGCGCTCCTTACAAAGTCCGCGTCCCCGGCCATGGGGTTATCCTGCTCCGTGTCTGGAGGTAGGGGGTTATCTTTTTCAATGAGAGTCTGGCCCTATGCGCGGGTCTTCAGCGATCTTTGCCGCACCACCTCAAACAGCATCACTCCCGCCGCCACCGACACATTCAGCGACTTCACCGGCCCCGTCGTCGGCAGCGACACCAGAAAATCGCACCGCTTCCGCGTCAACTCGTGCAGCCCCTCGCCTTCACGCCCCAGCACAATCGCCACTTTCCCTCGCAAATCTACGTCCGTATAGCTCTTCTCGGAGCGCTCATCGAGGCCCACCAGCCAATGACCTGCCTCTTTCATTTCTTCCATTGCCCGCACCAGATTTTTCACTCGCGCCACCGGCAAATGCGCCAGCGCTCCCGCCGACGCTCTCTCGACCGTGTCGCTCAATCCCGCCGCCCGCCGCTCCGGAATCACCACGCCTTTCGCTCCCGCCGCCAGTGACGTTCTCACAATCGCTCCGAGGTTATGTGGATCCTCCACCCCGTCGAGCAGCACCAGCACATCCGTCTCCGTCCCGTCGCGCAGGAGGTCTTCGAGCTCCGTCACGCCCTTGGCCGCCGCCAGCGCCGCCACTCCCTGATGCTCACGTGTCCCTGTCGCGCGGTCGATTTGCTGGCGATCTTCGAATCGCACCGTCACGCCTCGCGATTTGGCCAGCTGCACGATTGCTTCTACTCTTTCGCCGTGCCGCCCGCGCGCCAGCACCACGCGATCCAGCGCCCGCCCTGCCGCCAGCGCCTCCTCTACCGCATGAAATCCCGTCACCCAGTCCATACCTGAAATTTCTCCTGCTTCACCTGCCAACGTAGCTCGGGTCTTCAGACCCAAGGCTTTTCGCCCTCAATCCAGCGTCGCGCAAAACTCCAGCATTCTCTGGCGCGCGCCCTTCACCTCCGCCGCGAAATTCAATTTCGCTGCCGAATCCAAAAGCAAAATCACCCGATCCAGCTCTCCGCCTCCTGCCCGTCCCGCCAGCGCCACTCGAATCGGCTGAAATAACTCGCGGCTGCGATACGGCGTCGCTCGCTTCAATTCCTCGACAATCTCCTTGAACCGGTCCGAATCGACATCCTTGCTTTGCAGCACCCGGTTTGCCAGCTCGCGAATCACTTCCCGCGCGCCCTCCCGCACCAGGACATCCTGATTTGTACGATCCGCCATCGTCCTCGCTGCATCATAATGAAAAACCAGCCGGAGCAGGTCTTCCAACTCAGCCTCCGTCTTCGTCTGAGGCCCCAGCAGTATCGCGGCCCGCTCGATCCATGCTGGCAATCCCTCTGTCGACGCGCCTGCTGTGCCGGGCGCAAGCCAGCCATTTTTCACCAGCATTTTCTCCAGATCCTCTGCGGAAAATCCGGACGTCTCATTTGCCGCGCCGCTTTCTTCTGCTCCTGCCCTCATTTCCTCTTCCATGCGCCGCCCATTCTACCCTTTCGTCTCTCGCTCCGCCGCTTGACAAGAACATCAATCGCGCAGCCCCTCTGCGGGCGCAATCCTAATCGCGGTTGAAAAGAATTAAAGATCTCTCTAAGCGGCTGATTCTAAAGGGGTGAAGTGGCTTCCAAACGAGGGTAAGAATGAAACATCCAACTCACGCGGCCCAATTCCTAATCTCTCACGAGCGATCCGGCTCGCGACATTTCTTCCGCTCCAGCAATCATTACTCGGTCCCGTCCTCCGGCCTTCGCGGCATACAGCGCTCGATCCGCTTCCAGCAAGATCGCAGCGGCGCTGCCTCCGTGCACGGGAAACACTGCGACACCCGCTGACACGGTTACTGATTCCGCCGAAGGAATCTGCTGCTGCCACGCCAGATGCTTCACGCCTTCGCGGATCTGCTCCGCGCGCCCCACGGCGATTTCGATCGCCGCATCCGGCAGCACGAGCGCGAATTCTTCGCCTCCGTAGCGGCACGCGATGTCCTCCTGCCGCACCTGGCCGCGCAGAAAATCTCCCAGCGCCCGCAGCAGTGCATCTCCTGCTGCGTGTCCGAGCGTATCGTTGAATTTCTTGAAGTGATCAAGGTCGAGCAGAATCACCGAGACCGGCCGGCTGTGCCGCGCCGCGCGCCGCACTTCCCGCTCCAGCGTCTCATCCAGATACCGGCGGTTGAACAGTCCCGTCAATCCGTCCCGGATCGATTGATACCGCAGTGTCTCCCGCAGCCGCAGATTGGCGCATGCCAGTGCCACGCTCTCCGCCATGCGCCGCACCAGCAGATCGTGTTCTTCGGTCTCCGCCTCGCTCGCTTCGACCTCTGTTGCCTCCGCCTTCGCGCCGGATTCGAGATACATCAATCCGAACGCTTCATTCTGCGCCACCAGGGGAATGCACTGGCAGTCGCTCTCCGGCCGCGTCTCGATGTGCTTGCACAGCACCACGCTTTCCGCTGCATTCACCTTGTGGGGACGCCCGCGCCGCAGCGCCCAGCAATCGTCCGCGCCGAAAATCATCGTCTGCGGAGCGCTTTCGCCCCACGCCAGCAGCGGCTCCATGCATTCGCGTGAATGATTGTGCAGGTAAATCGCGCCGGAATCGCCTGGCAGCAACTCTCGGAAGAATCGTGCGATCACTTCGCGCGCCTCCTCCAGCGTCAGGCAGGATTGCAGTATGTCGCTCATCTCCGCGAGCGTGCGTGCCTGAGCCGTCTTCGTAGTCAGTGCGCTCATCGAGCGTGTGAGTGTTTCGTTCGTCTTGCGCAGCCCTTCTTGCGCTTTTTGCAGCGAATCGGTCTGCCGCTGCAGCAGCCAGCCAGCGACGAGGAGCAGCAAAATTCCAAACAAGCTTCCCACCGCCATTGCCCGCAGCGTATCCTGCGTATTGATTTCTGCTTCGCCTTCGCGCGCAGCCAGCAAGTCCGTTTCTTCGCGCGTCATTTCGGCCAGGATGCTGCGGATTTGATCGCCCAGGCCCTTCGCGCGCCCCTTCCGTGCCAATTCCGTTGCCGTCCCTGGCCCCTTCGTTTCCTGAAGTTCCACGGCCTGCTGAATCAATTGCATCCTCTCATCGACAGCAGGCCTAAGTTTCTCGAGGTTGATCCGCAGCCGCACATCGTCCTGCATCAAATCACGCATGTGTTCGAGCGAAGTCCGCGTCTCCTCGAGCGCTGCATTCATCGCGTCAAGGTACGCCTTGTCCCCGGTGATCAGGTATCCGCGTTGGCTCGATTCCGCTTCCGTCAGGCTGGCGGAGAGACCATTGATGTTCTCAATCGAGACGTGCGCCTGCCTCACCCACGTTTCCGTGTCTCGCGCGTGAAGAATGCTGCGGAAGGAAATCGAGAGAACTAGTATGAACAGGATGATGGCGAGCAGCAGCGAGCCCACAAGTTTGCGCTGCAACGTTTCTCTCCTCAGTTGGCGCCGTGGGAGTCAGGCCACCGAGAGGGCTCCCCGGCCGCGAGGCAGGCAGGAACAGCTTCGCCTTTCTTCTGTCCTATCTTGGGCACTCATGGGTTTTCCTGCTAATTCTTTCCGGTACAGGTGTGCGCAGCGTGCAACTCGGCGGCGTTGTCGTGCAGGGGATGGTGCGGGTCAGACTTCGATTGTGGCGATCGTATGCGAGGCAATGGCCTCGCCGCGCCCGATTTCGCCGGTTCCTTCGTTCGTTTTTGCTTTCAAACTGATTTGTTCCCGCGAAACGCCCAGAGATTTGGCGAGCGCCGCCTTCATGGCAGGGAAGTGCGGTCCAAGTTTCGGTCTTTCCAGAATCACGACTGCATCCAAGTGGACAATTTTCATTCTTTTTTCATCCAGCAATTTCCGCACGTGTTCCAAAAAAAGCAGGCTCGAAGCTCCTTTCCACCTCGGATCGCTGTCCGGAAAATGGGTCCCGATGTCGCCCAGATTTGCTGCGCCGAGCAATGCATCGCACAGCGCATGGCTCAGCACGTCACCGTCAGAATGGCCCACAGGTCCTTTGTCGAAGGGGATTTCGATGCCGCCGATGATCAGTTTCTTTCCCGTCTCGAGGCGGTGCAAATCGTATCCGATTCCCGATCGCGTCATTTTCCCAGCCGCTCCTGTTCCAGATAAAAGCGGGCGAGTTCCATGTCCGCCGGGCGCGTGATTTTCAGATTTCTCTCCGAGCCGAGCACGACGAACACGTCGCGTCCGAGCCTCTCTACAAGCCCAGCTTCATCCGAAGCCGTCACGCCATCCTGCTGCGCCTTGCGAAACGCCTCGCGCAGAATCGCGCCCGCAAACGCCTGAGGCGTTTGCGCCAGCACGATCCGTTCGCGCGGAATCGTCGAAGTGATCAGCGCCACATCTTCGGGCAGGCTGGCGCGCTTCACTTCTTTCACTGTGTCGATGGCGGGAATTCCGAGAATTGCCGCGCCTCGCGATTTTGCTTCGGAAATTACGCGTTCCACTTGCGCCGTGGTCACGAACGGCCGGACGGCATCGTGCACCAGCACAATCTCCACGTCCGCGTCGAGATGCGCTAGCGCGTTGGCCACCGATTGCTGCCGCGTCTCGCCGCCGTGCACCACCCTCGCCGGCCTTCCCAAGCCTGCACGCGCGACCATATCCTGCAACCCCGGCAGATCTTCGGCGCGCGTGGACACCACGAATTCCGAAATGGCCGTGCAACTCGCCAGACGCCGCAACGTAAAAATAATGAGCGGCACGCCGTCGAGTTCCAGGAATTGCTTTGGCTTTCCCGCGGCCATCCGCGTGCCAAGCCCCGCGGCGGGAACGATGGCGGCGACGCGCGTCATGCGGCGAACCAGCTCCGCGCGAACAGACGCGAAGCAGCGCTATAGCATCGGCAGTTGGATTCGTTCATCGAGGTCAGGAACGGCCGTGTTCGGGATAGAGCGGACGGGGAGGTCGCTCGCCGCCACCCTCCGCCGCTCGCGGCGGTTGCGTTTCGCTGGCCGCGGGGGGACCAGCAGGACGCTGCGGTTGTTCTGCGCCACGCTCATCGAAGCGGCCAAAGATCATTTTTCCTGCGGTCGTTTGGTGCACGGAAGTCACCGTAATGTCGACGGTCTTGTTGATCATTTTGCGCGCGCCGTCCACCACCACCATCGTTCCATCGTCCAGGTACGCGACGCCCTGATTGTATTCCTTGCCTTCGCGCAGGATGAACACGCGCATCGATTCGCCCGGCAGCACCACGGGCTTCAGCGCATTCGCCAGCTGGTTCACGTTCATGATTTCGATTCCCTGCAGCGTCGCCACTTTGTTCAGGTTGAAATCGTTCGTCACGATCTTCGCGTCGTAACGCTTCGCCAGCTCGATTAGCTTCAGGTCCACATCCGCCACTTGCGCGAAATCGTCTTCGGCGATCTGCACTTCGAGATGCGGCATTTTCTGGATTCGCTGCAGGACTTCCAGCCCGCGCCGACCCCGCTGCCGCTTCAGCGGATCGGCCGAATCGGCCACCAATTGCAATTCGTGAAGCACGAACTGCGGAACGACGACCGTGCCGTCCAGAAATAGTGCGTCGGCGATGTCCGCCACGCGGCCGTCAATAATCACACTGGTGTCCAGAACCTTGAACGAGTGCTTCATATTGCGCTCGCTGCCAAAAAGCCCGCCCAGCGCCTGCAGATTCAGCATGTCGCCTTTGTTCGCGCCGAGAATCAGCCCGATGTAGGTCATCACCAGAAACACCGCGAGGCTGAAAAACGACCGCGTGCTTTCCGGCATCGTCGTGTGCGTGAAGATCAGCGACGTCAGATATGCTCCGAGGATACCGAGGATAGATCCGGTCGCCGCTCCGATGAGTCGCCGCAGGCTCGCGCGCCGCAGACGTAGCTCGAAAAAAATCACCGCTATGGCGAAGACCAATCCCGCCAGGGCGCCGCTCCATTTCGGAATGCTGAATGGGCGGAAATGATACCCCGCCACGACGCAAATCACCGTGAAAATCAGGCGGATGACGAGCATGTCCCAGAACGTGCCCACTTTCGAACCCAAATTCCGCGGCGGCGCAGCCGGTTTTGTCAGGGCCGGGTCAAATGATGACGAGGGAGACGGGCGGCTTGGTTGATTCGTGGTCCTTTGCATGGGTTCCCCTATGAATCGTATGAAGCGTCTTCGCGAGAAAAAATCCAAGCGCCGTTTCGTGCGGCAGCCTGGTTATGAGGTCGAGCGGCCCTTCCTAGTAGAGTATCAATCGAACTATAAAGGCGCTTATAGGCCGCAGTATAGCACCGAGTTGAGCCAAAGGGTCAATCGCAACGACCACTCTCAAAGCGTGCCGTCGACTCTGATTCTTCAGGGGGCCTTATGGTTTGG
The DNA here is from genome assembly GCA_035524135.1 of Candidatus Acidiferrum sp. Taxonomy (GTDB): domain Bacteria; phylum Acidobacteriota; class Terriglobia; order Acidiferrales; family UBA7541; genus Palsa-295. The sequence goes on from DATKPM010000119.1 coordinate 42,888, forward strand.
GAAGCAAGGTGGACGAAAAAACTGCTGTAAACGAGGGCGCGGCGAAGGCGGCAGTGCAAGTCCTCGCCTAGCGGTAAAAACGCGGCACTCGCCGCCCAAGTGCGCAGAGCAGATCGGAGGTTACTGTGCCAAGCTCAGCGGCCACGTCGGAAACTTCCATCGCCGCTCCGCCGTCCCGCCCGTAAATCGTCACGATATCTCCGATCTTTGCTTCCGGAACGTCGGTGAGATCGATAGCGGTCAAATCCATGGAAATTGTTCCCACCAGCGGAACTCTCTTGCCGCCCACCAGCACGCAGCCGCGATTGGTGCGATAGCGGACGATACCGTCCGCATAGCCCGCGTTGATAACGCCGATGCGCGAGGGCCTCGGCGTGACGAATCGCGCGCCGTATCCCACTCCCTGTCCGGCGGGAACGTCGCGCAGGGAGATGATTCTCGCGCGCATCGAAACACTCGGACGCAAGGGCATCAGCCCCATTATCTCTTGTTTCTTTTCGATCGGCGAGAACTGCTGGTGATAGCCGTAGAGAATCGCTCCGGGACGCACCATATCCACCCAGCTTTCCGGGCGCGCACAGATCGCTCCGCTGTTGGCCATATGAATGATGCCGGGAGAAACGCCGAGCGATCGCATCTGGTCTAGCGCGCCGAGAAACACTTTTTGCTGTTCTATTGTGCGCGGGCTCGCAAAATCCTCGGCCGAGCCGAAGTGCGTGAAAGTCCCTTCCAATTGAATGTGGCGGCACTTCCCGAACTCCCGCGCAAACTCTTCGATTTCCGTTGCGTCGATTCCAAGCCGGTTCATGCCCGTATTGATTTTCAAATGAAAGCGGAACGGAGACCTCAGCCCGCGAAAGGACTTCGCCGCGCGTTCCAGATGGTGCAAATCAGAAATGCGCGTGACCGCCGGCGTCAGATTTTTCGCAATGAGCCGCTTTTCTTCTCCTGGCCAGAAGCCGGTCAGGATCAAAATCCGCCGCCGGATTCCGGCAGCGCGAAGCTCTTCGCCCTCATTTCCGCAAGTGACGCCAAACCATTCTGTCCCCGCCTTTTGCAAGGCCTTCGAGATGGGAACCGACCCAAGGCCGTACGCATTCGACTTGACGACGGCAAGAACCATTGGCTGGCGCGCTTTCTTGCCCGCCGCAGAAGGCCTCTGAATGTGTTTGCGGATGACGCGGAGATTGTGCAGGATTGCTTCGAGTGAAATTTCGGCCCAGACCGGCCGCCCCTTGAGATTAACCCCGGATGTCATCGCCATGTAGAATGCCAGACTCCCTCCCGGCCCGCGCTCGGAAATGTTAAATCGGCCAACGTCCGGGTTCGTTTAGGTAAACAGCCCACAGCGGAATATTGCACGCGAAACGCCGCAGCAGTTGCCGCGCAAGTTGTCTCTCCGTATACCCGCTAGAGAGTGAAAACAGGGCAGTTAGGAGATGGAGCTGAGGCGAAGCACAAGCGGGAAGTCATGCCGACGCGGGCCGGACGACACGGGCGTGTCCCAATTTCAACGCACGCCTACTCCTCAAAGCTCTCGGGAGTCCACGCGTCCGGCGCGGCCTCCTCAAATCGCGTATGGCGGCTCAGGAAGACGAAATTCAGCAAACCCGTGGGGCCGTTGCGCTGCTTGGCGATAATCAACTCCGCTCGCGCTCGTTCTTCTTCCGGCAGGTCCGTTTTGTAGAAATTCGGGCGGTTGATAAAGAGCACCACGTCCGCATCCTGCTCGATGGCTCCCGATTCGCGCAGATCGGAAAGCTGCGGCTTGCGTTCGTCGCGTTCCGGCGCACGCGTGAGCTGACTGAGCACCAAAATCGGCACTTTCAATTCCTTCGCCAGCCCCTTCAATCCCCGCGAGATGCTCGCCACTTCTTCCTGGCGATTTGTCTGCCGGCCGCTGGTCGAGGGAACGACGAGTTGCAGGTAGTCGACCACGACCATCGAAAGGCCGCGGTCGCGTTTCAGCCGCCGCGCCTTTGCGCCCATTTCGAGTACCGTCGAAGACGCAGAATCATCAATCCACAGCGGCGCTTCCGCCAGGTCCGTCAGTGAGCGCGTGATCTTGTTCCAGTCGTCGTGGCCCAGATGTCCCGTACGGAATTTGTGTGAATCCACGCGCGACTCCGACGCGAGCAGGCGCAGCAGCAGCGATTCCTTCGACATTTCCAGGCTGAACACGGCCACCGGCTGCCGCTGCCGCAGCGCCACGTTTTCCGCGATGTTCAGCGCCAGCGCCGTTTTGCCCATCGATGGGCGCGCCGCGAGCACGATCAGCTCGGATGGCTGCAGTCCTGAGGTCTCGTTGTCGAGGCTCACATAGCCCGTCGCCAGGCCTGTGATGCGCCGTCCCTCGCTGAAGATTTTCTCAAGCCGCTCGAAATTGTCGCGGACCAGTTCCTTGACGCCGACAAGCCCTGATTTCACGCGGTCTTCGGCAAGCTGAAAAATAATTGATTCAGCTCGGTCCAGAATCACGTCGGCGTCGTCGCCTGCGGCAAGCGCCTGCTCCTGAATCGCCGAGGCGGAATGGATCAGATTCCGCAGGACTGCCTTTTCCTTCACGATGCGCGCGTAGTGGTCGACGTTGGTGATGCGCGGCAATCCGTCCGCCAGCGTCGAGAGATAGGCGACGCCTCCGGCGGCTTCCAATTCGCCCCGCCGCGTCAGATCTTCCATCAGCGTCACGGTGTCAATGGCCTGATTTTTTTCGGCGATCTGCACCATGCGCTCGAAGATGTAGCGGTGCTGCGGCAGGAAAAAATCGTCGGTGCGTACGCGCTCGACGGCGGCGTTCAGCGCGTGATTGTCGAGCAGCACGGCGCCTAGAATGCTCCGCTCGGCTTCCAGATTGTGCGGCAGTGCGCGTTCGAGCGAAGTGTCGGGTGTTGCCATCGGTGGTTACGCCTCATTATCGCGCATCGAGCCGCAATGCGTAAATGAGCGGTCAACCGGCATTCTGGACGGAAGGGTGTGCTACGTCAATCAGACGGCGCTGTGCATGAAAAAGGAAAAGTGGAAATTTGATGTGTACAGCAAAAAGGGGCGCAGAATCTCTGCACCCTCGATCTTGCTCATGTCTCAAAAGCCAAACGCAGTGGCTATTCTTCCTTCTTCACGGAAACCGCAACGTTCGCGATCACTTCGCGGTGCAGCTTCACCGGCACCTGGTGGTCTCCGATGATTTTGATCGGCTCGGCAAGCTGGATTTTCCGCTTGTCGATCGTGAAGCCCTGAGCCGCGAGCGCCTCGGAAATGTCCGCCGATGTGACGGAACCGAACAGTTGATCGTTTTCGCCGGCCTTGCGCGTCACCGTGAGAGAAACAGCGGCCAGAAGCTCGGCCAGTTTTTGCGAATCGGCCTTCTCCGTAGCTTCTTTCTTCGCAAACGCGGCGCGCATTTTTTCCAGGCGCTTCATGTTGCCGGGAGTGGCTTCGAGCGCCAGCTTGCGCGGCAGAAGGAAATTCCGAGCGTAGCCTTCGGCAACGCTCACCACTTCGCCGCGATTGCCGAGCTTTTCAACGTCTTCCTGCAAAATGATCTGCATCGTCATGTCCTCAAAAGTTGTGAACCGGGATCGCGGGCGCAAATCGCGCGCGTTCGGTCTTTTTAGAGCTCTGCTGCGAACGGCAGCAGAGCGATGTTCTGGGCGCGCTTGATGGCCACTGTCAGCCAGCGCTGGTGCCGCGCGCAGGTGCCGGTCATGCGCCGCGGTAGAATTTTTCCGCGTTCCTGAATGAACGAAGAAAGCACTTCGGCCCTCTTGTAGTCGATGTAATCCACTTTGTCGACGCAGAAGCGGCACACCTTCTTCTTGCGCACGAAATTGCGCTTGCCACGGCGCGGCGGGCCTCCTGCGGGGCGCCCTCCGGGGCCGGATGGGCGTGGGCCCGACGGCCCTCCATGTGAATGCGACGGTTGCTGCGGTGCTGCTGTTTCTTCTGCCATGCGATTTCTCCCTTTCTAAGCTTGTGCGGCCGCGGATGGTTCGGCGGTCCCTGCTGGGGCTGCTGTGGCCGGCTTGCGCGGACGGCGAGCGGCGCGGCGCTCGCGGTGACGCTGCAGCTTTTCCTTGCGCTTCAATTCCTCATCCACGCGCACCGTGAGGTATTTGATCACCGGATCGGAAACCTTCAGGCGGCGCTCCAGTTCCTTCACCACTTCGCCGTGCGACGAGCGCACGATCGTGTAGACGTAATATCCCTCGCGCAGCTTGTGCACGCGATAAGCCATCCGCTTCCGTCCCCACTTTTCCACCTTCTCGATCTTCCCTCCCTTTTCCGTGGCGGCGTGTTCGAGTGTGGCGATCAATTTGTCGGTGTCCGCTTCCGGTGTGTCCGGGCGGACGATGAAAATCAGTTCGTACTGGCGCTCTTCCATATCTCCTCGATTCCTTGCCTCTTTTGCGGCAACTTCAATTCCGCTTATTGCGTTTCTTCCTCTTCCGCGGGCGGCACGCGGCGATTGTATTTCCCCATCGCCTTGTCCACGCCCTCGCGCAAAATCGTTTCCACGGCGTCGGCGGCGCCCACCGCCATTTGCAACATCACATCCCGTTCCGCGCGGCGCGCGGGAGTCAAAACGTAATCTGCCATGTCGCCCCAGATTTTTTCGGGGCCCACGCCTAACCGGACGCGAATAAATTCGCTTCCAATGGCCGCGATGATCGACTTCAATCCGTTGTGCCCCCCCGCGGATCCCGCCTTGCGGATTCGCAGCATCCCCCAGGGCAACGCCACATCGTCGCTCAGCACGATCGTTTCCGCCGCGTCGCAATCCTCGCAGCGCTCGAGCCACATCCGCACAGAAACGCCGCTCAAATTCATCAGCGTCTGCGGCTTCGCCAGGATCACTCTCTCGCCGGCAAATTCTCCCTTGCCGGCCAGCGATTTCGCTTCCTGGCGCGTCGCGCGAATCCCGGCGCGTTCAGCAATTGCGTCCAGCGCCAGAAATCCCGCGTTATGCGGCGTCCATTCGTACTGCTCGCCCGGATTCCCGAGGCCGACGATGAGTCTCATTGCGCGGGCATCTCCGCTCGAATCGCCGGCGCCGCAGCCGCCGCGCGGCTTTACTTCTTTTTCTCGCTCTTCTCGGCCTTCGGCGCCGCTTCGGCCGGTTCGCCTTCGCCCTCTTCTTCCTTCTTGCCCTTCTTGATCACTTCGGGCTCGGCTGGCGCCGTTTCGGCTGCGACCGCCGCTTCCGGTGCCGGCTCTTCTTCCTTCTTGAGCGTCACGACGTGCGCCAGCACGCGCTGCGGATCCGTAATCAGTTTGATCTTCTTCGGATCAAACGGAAGATCGGCCGCGCGCAACTGCATGCCGATCGTCAGCGACGTGACATCCACCTTGAACTCCTCCGGGATGTCGCCCGGCAAGCACTCGAGTTCCACCTCGCGCGTCACCATTTCGAAGATGCCGCCCTGCAACTTCACACCCTGCGGCTCGCCGAAAGTATGCACCGGAACATTGACCCGCATGCGAACGTCCATCGCAATGCGCAGCAGATCCACGTGCAGCAGCGTCCCCTTGACCGGATTTACTTGCCAGTCCTTCACCATGGCCTTTTCTTCCTGGCCGCCGCCCAGCGTGACGGTGAAGATCGTGTTGTGCCCGCTTTCCGAGCGCAGAATCTTCGCCACCTGCTTGGCGTTCACGGAAAGCGTCACAGGCTCCTTCTTTCCGCCGTAGAGCGTCGCCGGGACCAACCCCGTCAGGCGCGTGCGCCGGGCGGCGTTCTTGCCGCGCGTTTCTCGAATCGTTCCTTCCACGGTAAATGTCTGCATACGTCCTCTTCTCTCTTTTCCTTCGTGAATCGGCCCGCAGCAGCGGGCGAAATTGCCGGAGCGAGCCCGGAAAGTGGGTTCGCTCTAAATGAAAAGCTCACTGATCGAAGTTTCCTCGTGAATCGACTGAATGCCGCGGGCCAGCAGCTGCGCCACGCTCAGCACCGTGATATTCGGCAATTGCCGTGCGGCTTCGTTCAGCGGGACCGAGTCGGTGACGATCACTTCGTCGATCTTCGATTTTGAAATTCTCTCCACTGCCGGGCCGGAGAGCACCGGGTGCGTGCAGGCGGCATAAACTTTCGTCGCGCCGTGATCCAGCAGCGCTTCCGCCGTTTTCACCAGCGTTCCTGCCGTGTCGATGATGTCGTCGATCACCAGCGCCGGCCGCCCAGACACATCGCCGATCAAGTGCATCACTTCGCTCACGTTGATGTCGATCCGCCGTTTGTCGACGATCGCCAGCGGCGCGTCGATCTTCTTTGCGAAATAGCGTGCCCGCTCCACGCCGCCCGCATCCGGCGAAACCACGGTCATCGGCCCCACATTCTTCTTCTGGAAATACTCCACGAGCACGGGAGCCGCGAACAAATGGTCCACCGGAATATTGAAATACCCCTGAATCTGCGGTGCGTGCAGATCGAGTGTCAGCACGCGGCTCGATCCCGCCGTCTCCAGAAGATCCGCTACGAGCTTCGCCGAGATCGCCACGCGCGGCCGGTCCTTGCGGTCCTGGCGCGCATACGGATAGTAGGGAATCACGGGCGTAATCCGCCATGCTGAGGCGCGCTTGAACGCGTCGATCATCAGCAGCAGTTGCATCAGGTGGAAATCCACCGGCGAGCAGCACGGCTGCACCACAAACACATCCGCGCCGCGCACGTTCTCGAGAATCTGGTAACGCGTCTCGCCGTCGCTGAAGCGCGCGTGGTCGGCGCGGCCGCGCTCGACGCCCAGATATTTGCAGATGGCGTCGGCCAGTGCGGGATTCGCCGTCCCGCTGAATATCTTGAATTTGTCGTCGGTCAAGAAAACACCTCAGCCGCCCGCACTCCAGCCGAGCGCACGGCCATACTCTTTCCGGGAGAGAGTTGGTACGACGAAAACCGAATCTTCCGGGAACTTTCGGGCGGTTCGGCGCGCCCGCGCTGGGTTTCGGAAAACTCCAAACACCGCCGA
>DATKPM010000120.1:0-11446 GCA_035524135.1 Candidatus Acidiferrum sp.
TGTACGTGTTGGCCCAGGAACCCCAGCAAATTGCCGTCGCGATCATCATCACCAGCGCCACGCCAAAGCTTTGCGGTGTGAACATTGCGCTCCTCTTTTGCGCTTCCTTCGCGCCTGCTGCTTCCGTCCCTCAGAACCCGCCGTTCGGCTTCTTCGACTTGATGAACGCCACCAACTCATCGTGTTTCGACATCGCTCGCGCGCCTACTTTCGTGCAGCACAGCGCCGCGCACGCGTTTGCAAACAGTCCCACTCGCTCCAGGTCCCAGCCTTGCAGCAGCCCGTACGACAATCCGCCCATAAACGCGTCGCCCGCCCCTGTCGTGTCCACCACATCCACCTGAAACGCAGGCACGTGCGCCTTCCTCTCTCTTGTCGCGATCAGGCAGCCGTCCGTGCCCATCGTGATCGCCACCACCTTCGGCCCGAGCCTCAGCAATCCGTCGGCGATTTTCTCGTAGTCGCTTTCTCCCGTCATCTCTTTCGCCGCCGCCTTGCATGGTTTCAGCACATCCACCAGCTTCAGCGCCGCTGCCAGCTCGTCCTGCGTTCCCAGATTTGCAGCGGCAAAAAAACTCGGCGACACATCGAGATCGAAAATCACGCGCACGTTCGCTTCTTTCGCCACTTTCATCGCTTGCGCCACAGGAGTAATCGGCAATTGTGAAGCTTCCGTATGAAAATGCTTTGCCCCGCGGATATGTGGGGCGAAGCGGTTGTCCACTTGAAACACGGAAATTTTCCCGGTGACATTCGGAAACATGTAGATGCAGCGTTCCCCCGCCAAATCTACTGGAATCCACGTCAGCGCCGAATACTCGCCTTGGACGATCTCGATCCCGCCCAGATCCATGCCGTCATCTTTGAATGCCTTCTGGATGATCCGCCCATTCTCGTCATCGCCAATCAGCCCCAGCCAGCCTGTCGAAGCTCCCAGCCGCGCTACCTGCGTCAAATTGTTGGCCGTCACGCCGCCGGCGTGAATTTCCATCCGATTGGCGTTGATTTTTTCTTCCGGTCCCAGCAGCTTCGGCACGATGGCAAAATAATCGACGGTACAGCTTCCGATTCCCACCACGTCTACCTTCGTCGTCATAGGTTCCTCAATTTACTCCCGCCGGCGAATGCGCTCCTGGCGTAGGGCTCGTCATCAGCTCTATGAACATCTTGTCGAACTTCGCCAGGTCCAAATCCACCGGGACGTTCACCAGTTGCTCTCCGAGTCCCGGCTGGTTTCCCGGATTCCACGCCAGCGTGTTCCCGTATCCCGGTCCATGAGAATAATCGATGTCCATGTAAACTTGCGCTTCTTTGGTGATGACCGCGGGGTCCAGCCACGCCGCCACCGCCAGTTCATCCCACCGGTATTCTTCGTCTCCGTATTTTGCAATGTATTGTGCCGCTGGTGTGTTCGATTTCGCGATTTCCGCGATCAGCTCTTTTGTCTGGCGCGTCTTTATGGAAATGTCCACAGTGATGTCCGTGATCTTGTGCCACGGAGCCGTGTACACGATGTGTACCGCCTCTGGATCGAACCACCAATTGAACTCGCGCCGGTTTTGCGTGGCATCCTGCAATGGCACGTCCGGTGCGATGCTTCCGCCCATCACCACCAATTCCTGTGCCAAATCCGGCACTTCTGGATCGATGCTCACCGCCTGCGCGATATCCGTCAGCGGTCCGCCCGCATAGATCGTCACTTGATGCGGGTACTTGTGCACCATGCGAATGATGAAATGCGCCGCGTCTTCGGTTGACGGTTTGGTCGTCGGATCGCCTTCTCGCAGGTGTGGCACTTCAAATGGCCCATGATAGGTTCCGCGGATTCCGTCGCCCAGCGGCCTCTTGTTCCACGCTCCCTTGTACGTCACGCGTCCGTACATCTTCTCCCACGCCAGAATCAGGTTCTCCCGGTTGATCAGTGGATACACCGCTCCGGGAACCACCGGCACATCCGTCCGTCCGATGATTTCCAGCATCCGCAGCGTGTGCGCCACTTCTTCGTCGCGCCACATGTCACCGCTCACCACCGTAATTCCCAGCACATCCACGTTCGGCGACTGCAGGAACATCAGCATCGACTGTTGATCCGTCGTCGCCGGTCCGCGCGCATCCTGGTCAATAATCACTTTCCGTTTCTCCTGCGCTCCGGCCGCGCATGCAAGCCAGAGCAATGCCGCCGCACAGATCAGTGCTTTCCATTTCATGGGATGTATGGCTCCTTGGTTTTTCTGCCGGTGCTGCCGTTGCGGATTCCTGAGGTTGGGCCCATATCCGGGTCTGTGGTTCCTCTTCGAATCGAAATAGCGGAACGATTCCTTTGCCGCCAAACCGCTCCTTCGTTCGCCGCTTGTTTCCGTCGCTTACTTTCCCTGCACGCGCGAGATGAACATCTGCTTGAATCTCTCCGCATCGACGCCGACTGCGACGTCCACGTTTGGCTTCACTTTCACAAGCCCCTCGATTTCATAGTGATCGCCGTGCAGCACGTTGTTTTCGTATTCGTTGCGACGGTTCGCCACCGTCTCTCCGCGTGTGTATTCGCCTTTCGTCTCCACGTCCACGTGCATCGGCTCTGTCTTAAGGATCGTCGAATCGATTGCTTGTCCCACCGCCAGCGGGTCATACATTGGCGAGCCATCGTCTCCAAATTTCTTGGAGAGGTCCACCAGGAATTGCGTCACCTGCACCATGAAATCGCACATCGGACCTGGTTTTTCTTTCAGTTGATCCACGTCTTTTTGCGTGAACATTGTCATGTTTCCCACATCCAGCCCGTCCATCGTGATTGGCCATCCCGCTTGAAACACCACCTGCGCGGCTTCTGGATCGTTGTAGATATTCGCTTCTGCCGACGCGTTCACGTTCCCGCCTGATATCGAACCGCCCATCACGATCACACGGTTCACCAGCGGTACCATCGTCGGATCCTCTTCCACAGCCAGCGCGATGTTCGTCAGCGGTCCGATCGGCACCAGCGTGATGTCGTGCGGATGCTCGTGAATCGTCCGAATAATCAGGTCCGGTGCCCACTCCGTGCTCGCCGTGCACTTGCTCGGCGGGAGTTCCACATTCGCCAGGCCGTTCTTTCCGTGCCAGAACTGCGCCGTGATCAATTTTTGAAACAATGGATGTTCCGCGCCTTTCGCCACCGGTATGTCGCACCTTCCGGCCAGTGAAACCATTCGCAGCGCGTTGTCCAATCCTTGTTCCGCCGTCACATTTCCGGGAACCACCGTGATCGCCTTGATATTCAATTCCGGCGAATTCATCGCCAGCATCAGCGCAATCGCGTCATCGGTTCCTGGGTCCGTATCGATGATCACGTTCCTGGCTTTTTGCGCTGTCTTACCCGCCGCGTTTCCCGCAAAAGCAGTGCTGCCCGCCAGCGCAAGCACCGCCGCTGTCATCCAGAATTTCCTGATCGCACCTCGCAATTTCAGAACCCCCGTTTCACCCGTGGTTTTGCTGCAATTTCCTTCACGGCGCGCTAGGCTAGCGTCCTGCTGTCTTTTGGGTCAAGCGCAAACTGTAATTGAACAAACGATTCATCCACCTCCGTGACTCCACCATGCAACTTCGCTGCGATATGCTTCTTGTGAAATATCTTCCTGCGATTTGTACCGTCTAGTAATCCTGTCGTGGGTTTCCACTCGAGTTTTTGCCCTTTCCTCTCCTTTGCCTGCTTCCCGCACCACTGTTCATCGAAAAGCCTGCTACTATTTGTTTTGCAATGAAACGGTCCCGCCGTTTTTTGACCCTCTTCATCCTTTCCGCCTCTTTCGCCCTTTTTTTTGACTCAGGTTTTTCCGTTGCTCTTATTCACGCCTTTTCAAGCACCTCCCAGATTCATCTCGAGCACCGCCCTAACCGCGAAGACCCATTTCAAGTTCAATTCCGCGATGTCACGTCGGCCGCCCGGATTCACTTCCATCACGAACGCGCCAGTTCCGCTGAGCGCCTGTATCTCGAAACCATGGGCGCCGGCGTGGCATGGCTCGACTACAACCAGGATGGCTACATGGACGCCTTCTTCGTCAACAGTGGTTACACACCCCTGTTTCATCCGAAGGAGCCGCCGCAGCCGGCTCTCTATCGCAACAATGGCGACGGGACGTTCACAGACGTCACGGTGCAAAGCAAGATTCATTCTTCGGGGACATTTTTCTTCGGCGTGGCTGTCGGCGATTATGACAACGACGGCTATCCGGACATTTTTATGACCGGCTATCGCCACTCCGTTCTCCTGCACAATAACGGTGACGGAACGTTCACCGATGTCACCGCAAAAGCAGGCGTCGGCGATGACGGCAATTGGGCCACATCCGCGGGATGGTTCGATTACGACCGCGACGGCAAACTCGATCTTCTCGTCCTGAATTACGTTCAATACGATGTCGATCATCCCATCGCGTGCCATCAAATTCCGCGAAGCCCGCCGAAGGCCGCTCCGATTTCCACGTACTGTCGCGCTGCCGCTTTCACCGGCGTTTCACCGCGCCTCTATCACAACAATGGAGACGGAACGTTCACCGACGTCACCGAGCAAACCGGGCTCACGAATACCAACGGCAAAGGCCTCGGCCTCGTTCTCGCCGATCTGAACAACGATGGCTGGCCGGACATCTTTATCGCCAACGACTCGTCGCCGAGCACCCTCTACTTCAACAACGGCAACGGTACGTTTCGCAACGCCACCGTTTCCTCGGGGCTCAACGCGAGTGCCGGCGGTCGCAACGAGTCCGCGATGGCAGCCGACGCCGCGGACATAATGAATAACGGCCTGATGGACCTCTTCGTCAGCCATCCGGACTACGAGCTCGATCGTCTCTACCGAAACAACGGCGACGGCACCTTCACGGACGACACTGTGGCCGCCGGCATCGGCCAGTCCGATCTGCTCAACAGTTCTTTTGGCGTGCGGTTTTTCGATTGGGATAACGACGGCTGGCGCGACCTGCTCATCGTCAACGGCAACATGCTCGACAACGTGAGGCATCTCCATCCCGAGCTGGAATACGAGGAGCCGAAAAAACTGTACCGGAACACTGGCGACGGGAATTATGTGGACGCGACCAAGACGCAAGGTGCGGATTTCACGGCGCCGCGCGTCGGCCGCGGCCTGGCCGTGGGAGACTACGACAACGATGGCTGGCTCGATTTTCTGGTGAACAACAACGGGGAAGATGCGCAGCTTTTCCGCAACGAAGGCGGCAGCTCACCGCAGGCGAAAGGGAATCATTGGATCGGGCTGCGCTTGGTGGGAACGAAAAGCAATCGCGACGGCAACGGTGCGCACATCAAACTCGTGGCCGGCGATCTGACAAGTTACGATCAGGTAAAAGGAGGAATGAGTTATCTTTCCTCGCAAGACCCGCGAGTCTATTTCGGGCTCGGCGCCCGTTCGCGTGTGGACCGCATCGAAATCTGGTGGCCAAGCGGAGAAAAAGACACGCTCGAAAATCTTCCCGTGGATGTAATTCTCACGGTCATCGAAGGAAAAAACGCGGTCACGGGAAAATTCCCTCCGGTTCGTCCGCCTTACTAAGCGTGCCGTCTTCAATTCTGCGAGTTGATGAACTTGCAGACGTCTTTCACAGAATTGCTCAGCCACTGCGTGCGCGTTGCAAAAACGGCGGCTCCGCCCTTCTGGTAGAGCGTAAAGCGGTAGTTCCCGGACCACCCTTGCGCCGCAAGCATATAGTTCGACTCTTTCGGGTTCAGCGTCACGCTCACGTTCGGGCATTTATTGACCAAATTCTTCATGATATCCGCCGTGGGGACGGTAGATGCGGGGGACAACACAACCTTGATGGGCCGTGTAGGCCGTGGGGACGCACCGGCGAGCCCCGCACATCCCAGAAACACCAGCAAAGCCATAATTCCAATGGCCTTTCTCATCGTCTCGATTCTCCTGCCGGATCGCGCTCCGGCCGCCCTCACTAGAAGGGATGTGTGCGCGCCCCAAATGGTTTCACGCAGACCCCTGGTCTGTACAACACGCATGACTGGAATTAGTTTCTGTCGCAAGCGTCTTCCGGCTTTTTCAGCACGATTCACGGGCGCTCCTCGTAGACGGCCAACTGAGCGACGGGCATACCTTCGTCCTCCATTTCAGGAACGAAAATCCGATGCGTCGAGGAATCGATGGCCAGGCTGTGAACGGCATGCGCGGCGGAAACGTCGCCGACCTTGCGCCACTGTTCCGTCTTCTTCGCTTCGTAGACCGAAATCGCGCCGCTGACGCACGCCACGTAGATGCGGCCGAGAGCAGGGTCAAGGGCGACTTCAGCGCCTCCGGCAGCCATGGGCAAGTAGGCGACGACCGCTTTCGAGCGCAAATCAAACACGGCGAGAAGGTTGTTTCCCTCGCATGACAGGAAGGCGACGCGGCGTTCGGCGTCGATGGCGAGACCTGAATTTCCGGCGCAGCGCCCGGCGGAATAGCGCGCCGTTACAGCGTTCGTCGCAGGATCGATCGCGGCAATCTGGTTCGTATCCGGCAAATTGACGTAGACGGTTTTCGACACGGGGTCGAAATCCGGCGTTCCCGCGCGGCCATCGAACTGGATCATCTTCACGACGGCGTCGCTGGCAACGTCAACGACAGCTTCGGCATGAGCTGTCTCGTCGGAGACGAAGAGCCGATGGAACGGTGCGGCGTAGGCCATGGCGGAAGGGCCCGCTTCGGTGGGAATTTCCTTCTCCACCCGGAACGTCGCCGCGTCGATGACGCCAATCGAATCTTCGCCAGACACGGACGCGTAGATTTTCCGCGCGTCCGCAGCGTAGGTGGCGCTGCGCACGCCGGGAAGATCGCGGATGATTTGTACGAGCTGGCCTTTTTGTAAGTCAACGACGTAAAGATCGCCCGCGCCGGAATGGGCGCAGAAGAGAAGATGATCTTCCGAGTCGACCGTGAGAGAACCGAATTCTCTGCCGGATGGGCCGGGAAAGGAGATGACTCCGATTTTCTTGAGAGCCTTGGCAGCAAGCGGCCGGGCAAAAATCAAAACGCAGAAAATCGCGGCGACCGACCAAACTTTCGATGGAGGTTGATTAACCCTTTTGACGTTCTCGGGAATTCGCTTGTTCGAGGTGTCCGCCGTTCCGGCGCCGAGATTCCTTGTTGTCGCAAAACCGCCCGATTTTCGCGGAAGCACAGAATGTCGGCGCGAAAATTGGGCCGCTCCTCCTCGGAATGACAATCCTGGGAGCCGCGGAAGAGGCAGGATGTCAAGAGAGCGAGGTCGATGCCTGCTTCGCTGGAATGTCTCGCAACGGCCGGTCATAACACTTCACCCTTGCACGATTCCTTGGGCATAGATGTTGTTTCCGCGAATCTCGAGATGGATTTGCGGCAGCGGCCGCGGCGGCGGCCCTTCGAGTACGCTGCCGTTTTCCACGGAATAGACGCCGCCGTGGCAGGGGCATTCGATATCGTTGTTCTCCGGATGAAAGAAGACAGGACATCCGGCGTGCGTGCAGATACGGCTGAAGGCAACGTAGCTTCCGTCCCTCTTGCGGATCAGCAGGCAGGGGGCCTCCGGCGTCGGATACTGAAAGATCAGAAACGAATCGGGAGCGAGCGAATTGGTTTGGGCGATCAGGACCGCGGAATCGTCGCTCGCGTGGAGATATTTGCGCAGGCCCCAAAGAGCAGCTACAGCGGCCGCAACGGATCCCCAAATCACGGCGGCGCCGAACCGTCGCCTGGATACCTTCTCTTCTTCCGCCATGTTTCCTTTCTCAACCGGGATTTTTTTGTGCAGCGCAGAGTTCACTGATTGGCGAGCGAGCCGACGTGAAGCCGGGTCTGCAGGATTCTCAAAATATTGTCGCGGGCAATCATGCCGACAATATGGCCGTCGGAGACGACCGGCATTTGGATGATGTCCTGGCTTTGCATGCGTTCGAGAACGCGAGTCGCAGGCTCGTCTGCCGCGACAAAGTGAATTTTCTCGACAGGCGTCATAACGGCCTGCACGGAATTGATGTTCCATTCCTCGCGCGGGATCGTGGCAGCGGCTTGAAGCGTGACCAATCCGACCGGCTTGTCCGGTCCCATGACGATGTGGCACTGGCGGCCAGTGCGAAGAACTTCGCTGATGTACTCCTCGATCGAGGTGTCGCGCGTGACTGTGGGCACTTCCTTGGACATGATGTCCGCCGCGCGGACGCCAGCGAGCGAGCTGCGAATCGCCACCTGCACGTAGCTCTGCTGCGAAGCCGAAAGCAGGAACCAGCCGATGAAGACGTACCAGAGCCCGCTGAGGAAGTGGCCCTCGAAGCGTAGCGCCAGAGCGGTCCATGCGCCGTAGAGGATGATGGCATAGGCCAGCACTTTGCCGGAAAGCGTGGCGAAGCGAGTGGCACGGTTGTAATCCTTCGTGATGCCCCAGACGATGCCGCGCAGAATGCGCCCGCCATCGAGTGGAAACCCGGGCGCGAGATTGAAAAGGCCAAGGACAAGATTGATTTCTGCCAGCCAGATCGCCGCCGCATGGACCATTTCGTTGCCGCCGCCGAAGCGGGCGATCACCCAAAAGAGTCCTGCCAGAAAGAAGCTCGCGAGAGGCCCGGCAATCGCGATATTGAACTCCTGCCAGGCGTTTTCCGCTTCGCGCCCGATGCGCGCCAGGCCCCCAAACACAAACAGGGTGATGGACTGCACGGGAATCTTGTAGTGCATGGCCACGATGCTGTGGCTCATTTCGTGGAATACGACGGAGGCAAAAAACAGCGCGCTCGTGATGAGTCCGAGCGTCCAGTGCTGCGTCGAGGTCCAGCTGGGATGCATGGAAATGAATTGCTGGCTGAGCGTGAGCGTAATGAGCGCAAAAATGATGAACCAGCTCAGGTCCAGATAGATCGGGATGCCGAGAATACTTCCAATGCGGAAGCCCGAGCCTTCTGACGGTTGTGGCATGAACGTTCCTCGGGCTGGATTCTAACAAACCCCTCCCGCTGGCCGCACGTGTCCATTGATTTTTCCGAGAGAGCGCCTGACGGCTTGTGTTTCCGAAGTGGCAGGCGTGCCACGGCGTGTACGAGGAGCGACACGCAGAATCTTTCACTCGTTTGCTAACCGCCTGTATTTTCTGCAGGTCTTCACTGGACCGATCCATGCACTGCTCCCCAGCGAAACAACGGAGGAACAGCGCCGTGAACCAGATATTTGCAGTTGCGACAATCACGATCGCCGCAGGCGCCTCAATTGGCCTGGCGCTGCTGCTGGAGTGGGTGAGTCTCCAGGCGCTTTGGCGCTTGATGCCCGCACGCGCGACGACGCAGCGTGGAAAGACGTTGTAAAGCCGGCAATACCTCTGCGGGCGGCCTCGCCCCGCAACCGGAATGAACTGGGAACTCGCTACCGCCGCAGCGAGGCCCTCCGGCCGGAGCGGGACGGGGCCGCCAGCCGGCGCAGGAGTTTTGGAATCCCGCTGCAAGAAGCAGGATTCGAGGAGGTTGCCATGCTGTTTCTGAGATTCGTGCTGCTGCTGGCTACGCTCGGTTTTCTTCTGACGGCTGCCGGAATCGTCGCCCACGATGTTTTTCTTTCCTTCGAATTGAGCCGCCTGCTGCAAAGGCGGCGTCCCAAAGATGCGTCTGGCGCTGCTGGTGGCGCCGGGGCGGGAACGGGCACCGGCGAAGCCACTCCGCCAGCTTCCGCTCCCGCCCGTCGCGAAACGTCTCTCCGGCCGCGGCGGCCAATCCGCTGGCCGCTGGCGGCGAAACTCGTCCTGATTGCGGGGGTTGCGGTGTTCCTGCGCGCGAGCGTCGTGGTGGTGCCGGATGGAACGGCTGGCGTGAGGATCAGCCAGATTTCGGGCGTGCTGCCGGGAACCCTCTATTCCGGAACACATCTGATTTTTCCACTGACTCAGCGCGTGGAATTTTACGACGTGCGCGACCGGATGTTTTTCACCGGTTCGACGGAGGGAACGAAGGAAAAGCACGAAGAGCTGACCGTGGAATCGAAAGAGGGGCTGGAAGTAGGGCTGGGCGTGACGGTGCGCTACCGCGTGGACGCGCGCAAGCTCGATTACATTCAGGCGAATCTGCCGCGGCCACTGGACGAGGAGATCGTAGCGCCGGTGGCGACGACCGCTTTTCGCGAACTCGCGCCGGACTATAACGTTCGGGATATTTTCTCGACCAAGCGCGAGCAATTCCGCGCGCAGGCGGCGAAAGTGATCACGGAGAAGCTCGAGGGCGACGGAATCGTGGTGAAAGAGGTGATGCTGCGGAAGGTGGACCTGCCGCAGGAGTACGCGCAGGGCCTGGAAGGCTTGCTGATGAAGGAACAGCAGGACGACCAGACGTCGGTGGACGCGGAGATCGAACAGAAGCGCGTGAAGATCGCCGAGTCGCAGGCGGAGGCGTTGAAAGTGAGGGAAGTGAAGCGGGCGGAGGCAGATGCGGCTTCGCGGGTGATTATGGCCAAGGCGGAATCGGACGCGATGCAGTACACGCTGCCGCTGAAGCAGAAGCAGATTGAGCAATCGAAGCTCGAGGCGGAGGCGCGCAAGGCGGCGACGATCCAGAACGCCGAGGCCGACGCGCAGGTGAAAGTGATCGACGGGAAAGCGGAGCAACAAAAAGAGGAGTTGCTGGCGGAAGCGCAGAAGAGCACGACGATTACGAACGCGGAAGCGAACGCCGCGGCGAGG
The DNA here is from genome assembly GCA_035524135.1 of Candidatus Acidiferrum sp. Classification (GTDB taxonomy): domain Bacteria; phylum Acidobacteriota; class Terriglobia; order Acidiferrales; family UBA7541; genus Palsa-295. Next base: position 10,674 of record DATKPM010000120.1, read on the forward strand.
CAAATCAGCAGCAAGGCGCAGCTCGAAGCGGACGCGCGGCTGGCCGATGCTCGGGCGAATCGCATTCGCGTGACGGGGAAGGCGGAATCGGAGCAGCTCGAAATGGAAGCTGCGGCACTGCACGCGAATCCGCTGCTGGTGCAATACACGGTGGCGCAGCGGCTTTCTGACAAAGTGCAAATCATGCTGGTACCCGCGGACGGGAAATATTTCTTTACGAACGACGTGTTGCAATCGGCGATCGGAGCGAACGCAGACCCGCCACCTGTGCATTCGGGAAAGAGATGAAATAAGCGGAAAGGCAAGCGGGGCGTGTTCCCAGAGGGTGTTGCGATTAGAAAGGATTAAATTGTTGATTCGAGACGGGTTGCGACGATTTCTAATTCCGAGTGTTGCGATTAAAAATTGGTTCGGAGGGATGCGGCAGTGGGGGAAGTTCCGGCCTGTGGACAGCAGCCGCGCGGCCCGCATTGGAGTACCTATAATCCACGCTAGCACGTTTTCGGGAGCGATGCAAAAGTCCACAGGGAGAAAGGCGTAATTGGTGAGGAGAATCACGTGACCCGAGGAGAAGGCGGCGTGTTGGAATGTGGGGCGGGGACGGGATGGACGCCAACGCATCGGATGCGATGGCGGGGAGGGCACAGGGAAGAGAAGGAGAACAAAAAGTGATGTGGGGAAGGGTGCTAAGATGGCGAGGCGCGAGGAAATTGGGAGAGTTCGCGCCATCCGATGCGCGTGCCGCGGCAATTCTCTTCATGGCTGTTCTGGTT
>DATKPM010000121.1:0-9220 GCA_035524135.1 Candidatus Acidiferrum sp.
AATGCCGTATTCGGCGCCAGCGTGCGCGTTGAGAAGCATCGGGATGAGAACGATCAGATTGCCGAGAAAGATGGTGACAAGCGCCTGTTTCCAGTTCATGCCCCCGGCGATCATGGCGCTGGCGAGCATGTAGGTGGGGATATTGATGCTCATGGCGACCCAGAGCGCGGCGTAATTGTAGGTACCCCAGGTGCGGCGGTTGCGGGGGATGGGAGCGAGATCTTCGTTCCAGAGGCGCGAGGAAGGGCGCGCAGCGGGCGCGAGCGGCAACGCGGCTTCGGGAGCGGAGTCGGTCATTCAGCTTTGCCTCGAACAACGGAATGAAAAATGAATCTGCCGCTTATACCCCGCCCGGAAGGTGGCAGCAACATGATTCTCTCGATGGTTGCCATTTGAGAGAATACGGGAATCACTTTGACAGGGACGGGACCGGTTGATAGGCTGCGCGGGAAGGGGCCACAGGGGCGCGGCATGGACCCGATTCCTGCATGAGTTCCCACTCCGAAAGCCACAGCGTTGTCGAGTTTGTCCACGCCGGGTATTGCCTGCCAAACGGAAAAAGACTGCTGGAAGACGTTCACCTCGAGGTGCGCGAGGGCGAAACGCTGATCCTGCTGGGCCGCAGCGGCGCGGGAAAAACGACGGCGCTGAAGCTGATCAACCGGCTGCTGGAACCAAGCGAAGGCCAGGTGCGAGTGGAAGGGCGAAGCACGCTCGAATGGGATGCCATCGCGCTGCGGCGAAAAATTGGATACGTGATTCAAGAGACGGGATTATTTCCTCATTTCACAGTCGAGAAAAACATCTCCGTGGTGCCTAAGCTCGAGGGCTGGGACGCAGAGCGAATAAAGGCGCGCGTCAACGAGCTGCTCGAACTGGTGGGGCTGCCCGCGGCGCAATTTCGCGAAAGATATCCGCACGAGCTTTCGGGCGGGCAACGGCAGCGCGTGGGGCTGGCGAGGGCGCTGGCTGCAGATCCGGGAATTTTGCTGATGGATGAGCCATTCGGCGAACTCGATCCGCTGACGCGCGCAGAGGTGAGAGAGGAATTTTTGACGCTTGAAAAGCGAATACGGAAGACGATTGTGCTGGTGACGCACGATGTGGCCGAAGCACTGCTGCTGGGGACGCGAATCGCCGTATTTGACGGAGGGCGCGTGCACGGCGTCTATACGCCTCGGGAATTTCTGGATTCTGACGAGCCGGAGATTGCAGCGTACCGGAAACAGATCCGGACGCGGGAGGATTTGGAGGGAGTGTAAATGGGACTCGAGCAATTTTTTCTGCAAAACGCGAGTGCAATTGGGGAAGCGACTCTGGAGCATATTTGGCTGACTCTTGGCGCGATGGCGCTGGCAATAGCGATCGGAGTGCCGCTGGGAATTGTGTCCGTGCGAAGGCCGGGGCTTTCGAGAGCGATACTCGGAGGCGCGAACGTGGCCGAGACGATCCCAAGCCTGGCGCTTTTCGGTTTTTTGCTGCCGCTGCCGTGGCTCGGCGAGCGCGCGGACCGGATTGCGGTCGCTGCGCTGACACTGTACGCGCTGCTGCCGATTATCCGCAACACCGCGACGGGAATTTTGTCAATCGATCCGGCAGTGCGGGAATCAGCCAAGGCGATGGGAATGACGCCGAGACAAATTCTGTTTCAGGTGGAACTGCCGTTATCGTTCCCAACATTGCTGGCGGGCGTGCGAATTGCGACGGTGCTGACAATCGGTATTGCGACGATCGCGGCGGCAGTGGGAGCCGGAGGGCTGGGCGAATTTATTTTCCGGGGCCTCTCGATGGTCGATAACCGGCTGATTCTGGCGGGCGCCATTCCCGCAGCCGCGCTGGCGATTGCCGCCGACGTGATTCTGGGAACGATCGAGCGGCGGTTGAAGCCGGCGAACCGATGAAGGCGGGATTTTGCGAATGCGGCGCGTGGCTCCTGCTGGTGAGCACGCTGCTGTGGGGATGCGGACCTGGACGCGAGCATGAGATTGTCGTTGGTTCAAAGAATTTCGCGGAGTCGGCGCTGCTGGGCGAAATCCTGGCGCAACAGATCGAGAACAAGACACATCTGCCCGTGGTCCGGCAATTCTATCTGGCGGGATCGTTCATCTGCCAGCAGGCGATGCTGGCGGGACGAATCGACATGTACGCGGAGTACACGGGAACAGCGCTGACGGCAATTCTGCGCGATCCGATCGAGCGCGATCCCACTGCCGTGTATGAACGAGTGCGCAGCGAATACGAGAAGCGGTTTCAATTCCGCGTGATGCCTTCGCTAGGATTCAACAACACGTTTGCGATCGTCGTGCGCGGAGAAGACGCAAGGCGGCTGGGGCTGCGAACAATTTCCGATGCGGCACGCTACACGCCGCAATGGCGCGCGGGATTTGGTTACGAATTCATGGAGCGGCCAGATGGATACGAGGGGATGGCGCGAGTCTACGGGCTGCGCTTCAAGGAAGCGCCAGTGATTTTGGATTTGGGACTGCTGTACCGATCGCTACTGGACAAAAATGTGGACCTAGTGGCGGGAAATTCGACCGATGGCCTGCTTTCCGCGCGCGATTTGAAAATGCTGCAGGACGACAAGCACTACTTTCCGCCATACGAAGCCGTGCCCGTGGTGCGTGAAGAGGCGATTGCGCTGCACCCGGAAATTGCGGTGGCAATTCAGGAGCTTGCGGGGAAGATCTCCGATGAGGAGATGCAGAAGATGAATTACGAGGTCGTAGGGCAACAGCGGCAAGCCAGCGTGGTGGCGAAGGAGTTCTTACAAGCAAAGGGATTGGAGTAAGGCTTGGAAAAACAGAGTCTTGCGCAATCATGGTTGACGGGAATACCCGGAGGAAGAGAGACCCCGCCGCTGCATCCCCGCATACACATAGATGTCCGCAAGAGCAGATTCCTCGGCATCTTCGATGCCTCGGAATAACAATTCCCTTGATTTTGCGCTTGAAGTTAATCTGAGCCGGTGGCGACGCCGTTCGCGGGAGGAGCGGGATCGTCGCTGAAAGAATATTCGTTTTTCAGATCTTTGTAAGGCTGGCCGTCGAGCTCCGCATAGGGAAAGACGAAATAATTCAGCGGAGCGCCGACCTGCGGCGGATTCAGGCGAATGTCGCGGCCGAGAGACATCTTGATGCGATTCTGATCGACGGCACCGAAGAAATAGTCCTGCTTGTCTTTGTGCTTCCAGGCCTCGGAAGCATCGATGGGCACCCAGCCGACTCCCTTGGCATAAAACAAAGCCCAACAGTGATAGCTCGTAATCGCGCCCTCGTGCTTGTCCGCGGGAAGCGGGAAGCCGATTTCGAAACCGGCGGGAATCTTCTGCGCGCGGGCGAGAGCGATGAAGAGGGAATGAAAATCGGTGCAATTGCCGTGATGAGAATCGCAGGCCCAGACGGCATCGCCGCGGCCCCACTCGGTGCCGTCATGATCGTAGTGCATATGTGCGATGACGTACTCGTAGAGCTTGCGAGCTTTGTCGACCGGATCCGTCACGCCCTGCGTGACTTGGTCCGAGATCTCCGTAATTTGGGGGTTCGACGGGACAAGACGATCAGGCTCCAGAAAACGAACCGTCGAGTATTCCGCAGAGACGGCGGGGTGCGATGAAACACTCAGCGGCGTAGAATGTTCGTAGCGCACCGCGTGGAAGGAAATTTTGATATCCACGGGCTGCTTGGCCTGGTCCGCTTTCAAGACGAGGTAAGCATACCGATCGTGGTATTCAGGCTCGGTATAAATGCGGAAACGAACGGGCGATTCGATTTTTTCACGCGTGATGATCTGATAGCGCTCGTGGTACGGAAGCGGGATCCAGAGGTGCAGCTCATGGGAGCCTGCCGGAAGCGCGGGGACGTGGACGACATAGGAAAATTCAAAGCTGCGCGACGGGGTGGGGGAGGAATCGGGCGATGCGGGAGTGAGAAAAGCGGCGGACAAAACTGACAAGCTGAGAAGGACCGCAACTGCGGTCACGGGTTTCGTACATCTCATGATTCACCTCCTGGGTGCCGGGAGATGATAGCGCAAGTCCGTGATAGGGCGGAAGAGGGCGGGAGACGCGATAGAGACCAGCAGCGGCGGAGGCGGAATACGACGCCAAAAGGAATTTATAAGGCGTGTCCTAGTCGGAAGATTCCGCGGACTGGAAGTGAGCCTCGAGTGCAGCGGAATAGGAGCGCGCGGCATCGAGTTCGGCCTGGAGCTTCTTGACGAGAAGCTCGAGGCGGCGAACTTCGCTGCGCAGCTTTTGGATTTCGGCGGAAGATGCAGCCGCCGGCGGAGCCGGGGCAGGACGGAACGAAGACGCAGGAGGAGCAGCCGGATAAGCCGGACGAGGTGGCGCCACCGCGACAGGAGCCTGCGCGGCAGGCGCGAAGCCAGGAGCGGGAGGATAAGATGCAGCGGCGCTCGCAGGAGGAGCGAACAAGGTCGAGAGCGGATTCGCAGGAACGCCTGCCGAGGAGCCGTCAGCTCCGGACCAAACAGGAGCATCGGAAGCCACGTCCGAAGATTTTGCGGAAGAGGGATTGAGCAATTTTTTCACGCGAAGAATCAGATCGTGCGGCTGAAAGGGTTTGCGGATCAGCTCGTCGGCCTTTACGGTCATGGCCTTTTCCGCGACGGTGCGGTTGACAACGCCGGACATAAGCAAAACGGGCGTCGAACTGAAACGCTCGTGATTCTTGATGTAGTCGCAGACTTCGTAGCCGTCTTTATCGGGCATGATGACGTCGGTGATGACGGCGTCGGGAGCGACTTCTTCGAATTGCGCGAGAGCCGTTGCAGCATCCGGACAGGTGACGACCTGAATATTTTCCTTACGGAAGGCAATCTTCATCACTTCGCGCATGGTGGCGCTGTCGTCGATGAAATAGACCGTCGGAGTACGCGGTGCTGCGAGTGTGACGTCGCTCATTTCGACTCCTTTTCCACTTCTTCTTCGTCGCGATGGTGTTCGTCGAAAGCGCGCATGGCATCGAGCATGAGATCGGTGCCGGAGCGAAGGACGGTGCGCTGCGTAGCGACTGCGCCGTAGACAAATTTGTAGACGCCGCTTTCGGCGCCTTGACAGGCCTTCACGATGTGCATGACGGCTTCGTCACCGAAAAAGCTGCCGCATTCGGCATGGACGATCTGGCCGCCCTCGAAAAAGATAATTCCGTCGGTGTCAGCCGCGTTGATGTGGAGACCGCCCGATTGGCGCGCCTGCTCGAGCATCTGGATGACCCCGGGAAGATCGAGATGCGAGAGGCTGCCACTCAGATCCGTATCGGCGCTCGAAAGCATTTGCGTCGGCTGGAAGCCATCCTGGCGGCTCAAGAGAAAACTGCGAATGTGCGCGGCAAGGTCGGCGGGCGGGCGGCGGCGGTCGATATAGTCGTCGCAGCCGGAGCGATAAGATTCGAGCAAAGCTTGGTCGCCGCCGGCGCCGATGGCGATGAGAGGAATATTGGCCGTCTTGGGATCGCTGCGGAGGATGGGAGCGATTTCGTAAGCGCCCATTTCGCGGAGATTCGTGGCACAGAGAATGGCGGCGGGAATGTTGTATTCGATCATCGTGAGAGCGTAGGCACCCTGCGTGCAGGGAACGACGTCGAATCCCTGCTGCTTCAGCGCGTCGGTGAGACGCTTGGAGAAGTAGACATTGCTATCGATCAGCAGGACGCGCGGGAGCTGGGCGGGCGCGTTCATGACAACGCCTCTCCTGTGGCGGCGGACGATGGCGCAGCCGATTGCGTGACGAGTGCTTCGAGATCGAGAACAGGAATGCGTTCGCCATTGGTTACGAGAGTTGCCGAAATGTAAGGAGGCGCGTCGGCGGCGGGCGAGAAGACTTCGCCGGTAGCCAGCTCGCATTCGCCTTGGAGAGGAATGGCGCTCGGCTCGGCGGTCCGGCCGAAATAAAGACTGGCGATGAGATAGAAGCGATGTGTGCCGGAGGAACGGCCGGTGAGAACCGGCGCGACATCGTAGACGGGAACGATGCGACCGCGACGGACAATCACTCCGACGACAAGAGGCGACTCGTGCGGGAAGGTGTGCAAGCGAACAGGAGGCGCGAGTTCCGCGACGTGGCTGGCGGAAAGCGCAAAGCGGCGCTTGCCCACCTCCAGGAGAACGAAAGAGCCAGTGGAGTTGGCGGGGGTCGCGCTCATGAGTTTGCGGCTCCCTCGAATTCGCGTTCGGCAAGCAATGAGGCGCTATGAAAATCGAGGCGCGCGATTTCCTCGGGCGTGAGCACGCCAGCCGGATCGAGGACCGGAATCACGCTGTCGTCGATATATGCAAGGCCGCGATACCAGCGGCGCTCCTCGCCGGAAAAAGCGCGCGGAAGAGAATACACGGCGGAGATTTCGGCCATGCGCTCGATGTGATCCACAAGAAGCGCGGCACGAGCCTGACGAAGAATAAGAACAAGCATCGGGCGCGTGACAGGCAAGCAAAAATGCGCACAGGCGTTGACGATGAACCAATTGCGATGGTTGCGCTCGAAGAAGTGCGTGACTTTGGCAAAATCGGGCGCCGAGATTTCGACGGCGGCGGATGCGAGGCCGTCTGTACTGCGAATCTCTTGGACCGCCTGGGCAGCGATGGCGAAGAGCTGGCGGCCGGTGGAGAACAGGATCATGGCCTCCGGCGCAGCGCGGCGACGAGGCTTCGACGCATCGTGAGGAGCGATTTTCATCGAGCCCCCACCGGCGCCAGGCGATTGATCTTGGCGACGCGCTTTTCGATAGCCACACCGATGTCGTCGAGCGGAAGAACTTCGTCCACGGCGCCGAGTTTGATGGCTTCGGCAGGCATTCCGAAAATCATGGAAGTAGCTTCGTCCTGCGCGAGCACGTAGCCGCCGACGGCCTTCACAGCTTTTGCGCCCTTCGCAGCGTCGTTGCCCATGCCCGTCAGGACGACGCCAAGGGTGAGGGGACGCGCATAAGCAGCGATTGTTTCGAGAGCGACATCGGCGCAAGGGCGATAACCGTCGATGCGAGCGCCGGAATCGAGCTGTATTTTGCCAGTGGGCGAGAGGCGCAGATGGTGCGAACCGGGGCAAAGATAAATGGAGCCGCACTGAACGAGCTCGTTGGCTTCCGCTTCCTTCACGGGCAACTGCGAGACCTCCGCAAGCTGCAAGGCGAATTGCGAGGTGAACGTCGCAGGCATGTGCAGGACAAGAAAGACGGCCGCAGCGAGATCTTTCGGCAAGGAAGACACGACGCGAAGAACGGCGGCGGGGCCTCCCGTGGAAGCGGCAATGACGACCATGGGGAATTTGCCGCCGTTGGATGCGGGAGATGCGCCTGGAGGCGGCGGAGCAGGACGCGATGCGGGCGATGGCGCCGCCGCGGGTTCACCAAGTTTTGACCGTGTGGCTGTGCGGACGACGCGAACCTTGGCGGCCATGCGAATTTTGCGCGTCAGGTCTTCGCCGACGTTGCGCATATCGAGATCGACGCCACTGGACGGCTTGGGGACGAAGTCGATGGCGCCCAGCTCAAGAGCGCGCAAGGTGCTGGCCGTGCCTTCGCGCGATTCCGAGCTGACGATGACAATCGGGCGGGGATGCTGCGACATGATCAGCTCGGTGGCCTGCAAGCCATCGATATGAGGCATGTTGATGTCCATGGTGATGACGTCGGGACGCAAGGATTCGGCGAGCGCCACGGCATCGCGGCCGTCGCGGCCGGTGCCGACGACCTCAAGGTGCGGGTCGGCGCTGATGATTCCCTGCAGGACGCGGCACATGTAGGGAGAATCATCCACCACCAGCACGCGAATTTTATTCTGGGCCGAAGTCATATCCTCAAACCTGCATCAGTCCTGCACCAACGGGACACGCGGAGCGGGACGTCCTCTGGGCACGTCGGAGCCGATGAGGCCCTCGACGGTGGCGACCAATTGATCTTCTTGAACGGGCTTGGTGAGAAACGCGGCGGCGCCTTCCTTGATGGCGCGGTCGCGATGCTTGGCACCAGCACGCGAAGTGACGACGAGCACGGGAATGCGCCGCGTGACCGGGTCCTGGCGCAGATGCGCCATGAGCTCGTAGCCGTTCATGCGCGGCATTTCGAGGTCGGTGATGACGAGATGGCAGCCCGACTGAGCGACGACTTCCGAGGCTTCGAGGCCGTCGGAAGCGAGCTTCACGCGGTAGCCAGCTTTTTCAAGCATCCGGCCGACAAACTTGCGGACGCTGATCGAATCGTCCGCGACGACGATGACACGCTCGTTGAGAACTTGATCGACGGCTTCGGAAGGAATGGTTCCGGCGGCGACCGCCTCGGCCCCCGGGGCGAATACACGGGCCGCAGGCGAGGATGATGGGAGAGCGTTACGCTCGGACGAATCCGCAAGAATCAGGCGATTGAGATCGATCAGCAGAATCAGACTGCCATCCGGAGCGATCGTGGTGCCGGGAAAGAGTTTGACGCGGCGGAGGTAGTCGCCGAGGTGCTTGATGACGATTTCGTCCTTGCCCAGCACTTCCTCGATAACCACGCCGACGTGCTTTCCGGCAACTTTTACGATGACCATGTGGAAGTAGCCGTTTTGCGGCTCGAGCGGCGGAAGGCCGAGCTGCAGATCGAGGCGGACGACATCGGTGACGACACCACGGACGCGCGTGAGAAGCTTTCCGCCGACGTCTTCGATCTCTTCCGGGCGCAGGCGGCGGATTTCCTCGACAAACGTGAGTGGCAAGGCGAAAGTGGATTTGCCACAGCGGACAAAAAGAGCCTGAGAAATAATCAGCGTGAGAGGAACCTTCACAGTGAAGCAAGCGCCCTGACCGAATTCGGAGCGAACTTCGATTTCGCCGTTGAGCGCATGAACATTGGCGCGCACAACGTCGAGCCCCACGCCGCGGCCAGCAAGTTCAGTGCGCGAGCTGGCGGTGGAAAAGCCGGGGCGAAAGAGATATTCGCGGAGCTCGCGTTCGGAGAGTTCGGCGGCGGCTACGGGCGAAGTGATTCCGGATTCGACGACGCCGCGGCGGACGCGGTCGTAGTCGATGCCGCGACCGTCGTCTTCCACTTCGATATAAATGTGATTGCCTCGGTGATAGGCGCGGACGGAAACGCGGCCTTCCTCCGCCTTTCCTACCTCCCTTCGAACGCCAGGATCTTCGATGCCATGCGCGACGGCGTTGCGGACGAGATGGATGAGCGGATCGGAAATGTGCTGAATGATGTTGTTGTCGAGCTCGGTTTCG
>DATKPM010000122.1:0-8140 GCA_035524135.1 Candidatus Acidiferrum sp.
TCAGCCGCCCGCACTCCAGCCGAGCGCACGGCCATACTCTTTCCGGGAGAGAGTTGGTACGACGAAAACCGAATCTTCCGGGAACTTTCGGGCGGTTCGGCGCGCCCGCGCTGGGTTTCGGAAAACTCCAAACACCGCCGACCCGCTACCCGCCAGCGCGGCATCTGCCGCTCCTCCCTGAAGCAATTCCGCTCGGATTTCTCCAAGGCGTGAATGGCGGCGGAAGACGGGCCCCTCGAAATCGTTCGAGACGCCTGCCCCCTGCCGGCTCCAGCACAGAGCGCAGAACCCCCAAATTTTAGGGGCTTCCGGCCGATTTGTCAATTCCTCGGAAACCCATTGATAGGCTTCCTTCGTGCTCACGCCGATGTCTTTCGGCGACACCACCACAATGGTTTGCTTCGGCGCATCGGGCAAAGGATAGATTTCATCGCCGCGATTCACCGCCAGCGCGCGGCCGCCGAACAGGAAAAACGGCACGTCGGCGCCCAGCTTCGACGCAATCTCCACCAGCCGCGCTAGTGGCATCTTAGCGCCGGTGAGCCGCAGCATTCCGACAAGCGCCGCGGCCGCGTCGCTCGATCCGCCTCCAAGTCCTCGCGCAATCGGAATGTGCTTCTTGAGTCGCGCGTGAATGCCGCCGGGGAAGCTTACCTCGCCGCCGATGGCTTCAATCGCGCGATACACCAGATTGTCTGGGCCGGGCGAAAGCTCCGCTCCCTCAATTTCGAGCGTGATTTCCGCCGCACGCGTGCGCCGCAGCTCGAGCGTGTCGCGCAGGCCAATTGTCTGAAACACGGTGCGCAACTCGTGGTACCCATCCGGCCGGCGGCTGATCACGTCGAGGCGCAGATTGATTTTTGCGAAAGCGGGAAGGCGGACGAATTGTTTCATGCGCGGGAGCTTACTGCGGTTTGGGAGCGTCCGGCGCGGCTTTTTGAGCCAGACGCCGCTTCAGGGTCTTCAGTTGCGCGTCCACTTCGTTCACTTTGTCGGCTTCGTAATCTGCGGGAGAAGCCTTCTGCCATTCGGTGAGTGCGCGTTCGTAAGTTTCCGCCGCCTGGTCGTTTTGTCCCAGCTTCAGGTAGACATCTCCAAGGTGTCCCAGAATCGTCGGGTCATCGTTTTCCCGCGCCACGGCCTTGCGCAGATACTCTTCGGCTTCCATCAGCTTGTTCTGCTTGTAGAAGACCCAGCCCAGGCTGTCGAGATAAGCGCCGTTGGCGGGCTCCTGCGACACGGCGCGCTGGATCATCGCCGTCGCTTCCGGCAGGCGGACGCCGCGGTCGGCGAGCATGTAGCCGTAGTAGTTCAGCACAGCGGCATTGTCCGGATCGATCGCCAGCGCCTTTTGAAATTCCTCTTCCGCCTGGTCGTAATGCTTTCCGCGTTCGCGAATCGCACCCAGCATGAAATAGGCCATCACCTTGTCGGAAGGCTTCTTCGCCAGTTCCAGCGCTTTTGAAGCGGACTTGGCCGCTTCGTCGTATTTCCTTCCGCGCTCCTGCACCTGTGCGAGATCGAGATAAATCTCTTGGTCCGCATCGGTTCCTTGCAGCAACGGCGTCAGCAGCTTTGTCCCGGAATCGGCGTCGCCCTTTTCGCCGTAGAGCATCGCCAGCGTGACGGTCAAGCTCTGGTCCTTCGGAGCGTCTGCCAGCGCTTTCTTTGTCGTTGCAATCGCTTCGTCGAGGTTATGGCTCTGGCGGTATGCGTCGATCAGCAGCATCTGCGCCCTCTTCTTCGCATCCGGGCCCAACTGGCTCATCTGCTGATACGTGGAAATCGCCGCCGAATAATTTCCCTGTTCGGTGTAAACCCGGCCCAGTTGCTCGTCCAGAATCGAAAGCGCGTTTGGATTTTCCTCGCCGCCCGACTGGCTCTTTAGGCCGTTGATTGCATCCGTCAGAATTTTCACGGCATCGGCGTAGCGGCCCTGGTCTTCATAAAGCAGCGCCTGGCTGTAGAGAATTTCCAGGCTGTCCGGCGCAAGCTGCTTGGCGCGCTGCAGGCTCGCTTCCGCTTGGTCAAACTTCCCAAGCCGCCGGTAGAGCTGGCCCATGCGCAGATAGTTTTCTGCGGTTCCCGGTTCGAGCTCAGTCAATTTCTTGTACTGTTCCAGCGCTTCGGTGTACTTGTCTTCCGAGGTCAGCGTCTGCGCGAGGCCATGGCGGTGCGAAGGTTCGTCCGGATCTTCTTCCACGGCCTGTCGGTAAGCGGCTTCCGCATTCGCGTAATCTTTCGCTTGCGTATAAGCGTCGCCGAGCAGGTCGTAGAGATCGGGCGATGCGCCGTTACCCGTAGCCTGCGTCAGAAGCTGAATCGCCTCCTGCGACCTCCCGCCATCAATCAGAAGCTGGCTCAACTGTTCGAGCGCCTGCTCGCTGTCGGGGTTGCGCTGCAGGACGCCGCGCAGGACCTTCTCCGCATCGTCGTGCCGATTCTCAAAGCGGTAAAGGCGCGCAAGCCACAGCGCCGATCCAACATCCCATGGCTGGAGTTTCTGGATGGCTTCGAATTGCTCGACGGCTCTGGCGATGTCGTCGGATTGCGCCTGGCCTGTCCCGGCGTCGCCGAGTTGGTGCACGTAGATGCGTGCCAGCACGCGGTGAGCGCTCACATTGTTCGGGTCGATCTGCAGCGCGGCTTGCGCCTGCAGCGTCGCTTCGTGCAGGCGCTGCGTCTTCGCGTACACTTCCGCCAACCGCTCGTGGATGACGGAGGAATCGGGCGTCAGGTCCAGCGCCTTCTGGTAGAAGTCGATCGCCTGCTCGGCCTGATCCGAATCTCCCGTCATGTCGTACTGGAGTTCGGCCAGATGCCCTGCGGAAAAATAGTAGTAGGCGTCGGCGCGCGTATCGACGCTCGATGTCGCTGGGGTCGTTGGAGTAGCGGAAGCCGAAGGCGTCTTCGCCGCCGATTGTGCCCGCGCCAGTGGCGCAGACAGGAATACTGCGGAAACTGCAACAATGCCTAATGTTTTCATGTAGTCGCCGGAGCAATTCATTATCGTACACGCGCTCGAACGCGTCAAAACTTTCGCCGGAAAGATTTCTTCCTGTGCCGGGGAGAACGCGAGGCGAATGTTTCCAGGCTCCCGCAGGTGGAGCGCGACGCGCAGAGATCTGTCACGACAAACACTTAGATGTAGGAACCCCTGGAATCGTTACGCCGCGTCCCGATTTTCTTCGTTCCGGTTGCTCCTCTCGCACGGGGCGGCAATCGCTAGTGCAGGAAGTGCCGCACACCCGTGAAAACCATCGCAATTCCCAGGCGGTTGGCTGCTGCGATCACGTCTGCATCCCGCACCGAGCCACCGGGTTGAATCACGGCCGTCGCGCCCGCCTGCGCTGCCGCTTCGACGCCATCGGGAAACGGGAAAAACGCGTCCGAGCCGACCGCCGAGCCCGCCAGCGACAATTCCGCCGCCGCGGCCTTCATCACCGCCAGCTTCACAGAATCGACGCGGCTCATCTGCCCCGCGCCTACGCCGAGTGTCTGACCGTCGCGCGCGAAGACGATGGCGTTGGACTTGACGTGCTTCGCCACCTTCCACGCGAAGAAAAGAGATTTTCTTTCTTCTTCCGTCGGGGCGCGGTCCGTCACCGTTTTGCAATCTGATTCCTTGAGGTTGTAAAGATCGGGCTCTTGCACCAGCAGGCCGCCGGAAATGCGCTTCAATTCAAGCGCGCGCGGCGCTTCTTCGCGCGGCATTTCGAGCACTCGCAGATTTTTTTTCGCACCGAGAATTTCGAGTGCTGCGGGATCAAAACCCGGCGCGGCGACGCATTCGACAAACAGCTTGGCCACCTCCTCGGCCGTCGGCGCGTCGAGAGGCTTGTTGAAAGCCAGCACGCCCCCGAAGGCGGAGACGGGATCGCAGGCCAACGCCTTCAGATACGCGTCACGCTGTGCGTTCTGCTCGGCCGCGCCCGCGGGATTGTTGTGCTTGATGACGGCCACGCCAAACGCTGCAAGTTCCTGCGCCAGTTTCCACGCTGCGTCGAGATCTACGAGGTTGTTATACGAGAGTTCCTTGCCTTGCAGTTGCCGTGCCGCGGCAAATCCGGCCAGAGGCTGTCCTGCGGGAGTGTAAAGCGCCGCGGATTGATGCGGATTTTCGCCGTAGCGCATCGCCTGCTTCCGTTCGAAGGCAAGATGCAAGCGGGTGGGAAGCTTTTCTGGGGCGTGCATCGACACTTGTCCGTCGGCGGTCAGGCGTTCGAGCTCGGTCGCAATTTCGCCGTCGTAGCGCGCCGTCCGCGCATAGGCTTTGCGTGCCAGGTTAAGGCGAGTCGCGAGCGTCAGTTCTCCGTTGGCACGAACTTCGGCAGTGATCGCAGGATAGTCCGTGGGATCGGTGACGACGCCAACGCTCTGGAAATTCTTGGCCGCGGAACGGACCATTGAGGGCCCGCCGATGTCGATATTTTCAATCAACTCTTCCGGAGCGACGCCGGGCTTGGCTGCCGTCGCTGAAAAAGGATATAGATTCACGACGACGAGATCGATGGGAACGATTCCTTGTTCCGCGGCCTCTTTCACGTCGGACGCCTTGCCGCGCTGGAACAAAATGCCGCCGTGAACCTTCGGGTGCAGCGTCTTCACGCGCCCACCCAGCATTTCCGGCCAATCCGTCAGATCCGAAATGTCGCGCACGGGAATGTGCGCATCGCGGAGCATCCGCGCCGTGCCGCCGGTAGACACGATTTCCACGCCGAGAAGCGCCAGATCTCGCGCAAAATCCACGACTCCCGTCTTGTCGTACACGCTGATCAGCGCCCGTGATATCGCCACGCGAATTCCTCCTCGCGAAAGTTGCAAGTCTACGCGGTTATGAGATTTTTCGGAAGTGGGGCGAATCTCTCTCCTCAGTTGGTGTGCGAAGGAGCGTCCAATTGGCAGGCGCGAATTCCACAGCTCCTGGGCGCGGCGATTTTCAAACCGATTGACACCGCTGCAAATCGGCCTACGATACGGGAAGATATGGCCAGCGCTGCGCAAGCTACTCCCGACTCTCCGGAAAAGGCGCTGTTCCGCATCGGAGAAGTGGCCCGCCTGACGGCAACGAAGCCTTTTACGCTCCGTTTCTGGGAGCAGGAGTTTCCGACCCTCCAGCCGGTGAAGACGCCTTCGGGACGGCGACTCTATCGCCGCGAGGATATCGACACCGTTTTCGAAATCAAGCGCCTCCTTTATGAAGAAGGCTTTACGATTCCCGGCGCGCGGAAATACTTGGCCGGCCAGAGCGGCGCAACGCTTGTGCCCGGCGCCGCGCGCGACTCCTCCGCGCCGCTTTCGCGCGCTCCTTCGAAAGCGTTCCGCAAGATGCTTCTCGATTTGCGCGAGGAGCTGGCGGCCATCTTGACCCTGCTCGAACGCGAGTGATAGGCTCGTTTGTAGGCAAACGCAAGCGGTCGGGACGTGGCGCAGCCTGGTAGCGCGCACGCTTGGGGTGCGTGAGGTCGCTGGTTCAAATCCAGTCGTCCCGACCATTTTCTCGTTCAGCCCTCCCCCTGTGAAATTGCCGCAAAACGATTTAACATAGTTGAGGACATTTCTCGGGTGCACTCCTCCCGCGGCTAATTTCCTATGGCCCACATTCTGATCACCAACGACGACGGTATACACGCTCCCGGCCTGCGCGCGCTTGTCGACGCGCTGCGGGGCGACGCGGAGGTGACGGTCATCGCGCCTTCGAGCGAACGGAGCGCGTCGGCGCAATCGCTGACGCTGCGTCAGCCGATCTACTGCGAGCAGATTGCCGAGCGCGAATATGCCGTCGATGGAACGCCGGCCGATGCGATGATTCTGGCGTTTCACACGCTGCTCAAGGAAAAACCGAACCTGGTGATTTCTGGTATCAACCGCGGCGCAAATCTCGGCGAAAACATCTACTACTCCGGGACGGTGGGCGCGGCGATGGAAGCGACTATCAATCACGTTCCGGCAATCGCCGTTTCTCTGGCGTACCGCGGCCGTGAATTCGATTTTGGCCCGGCGGCTCAGTTTGCCCGCTCTCTCGCTCCGCTCATCATCAAGGAAGGCCTTCCCGTCGGCGTGCTTCTCAACGTAAATATTCCGCACAGCTGGTCCGGGCAGGTGCAATTCACACGGCAGTCGTCGAAAATCACACGCAATGTGCTGCGGCCGGGAGAAGATCCGCGCGGCCGGCGATATTACTGGCTTTCCGAGCAGGAGTTGATCAAGGACATCGAGCCAGCAACGGATCAGGCCGCCATCCGCGACCGCGCCATTTCGATCACCCCCCTCAAGCTGGACCATACGCACGCCCCTTCTTTGAACCACCTGTCGCACTGGGCTGTGCTTCTTGAGAAAACGACGGCACAAAAGGCGTAAGCGGCGGGCGCGAAGTGTTTCATGTCGAATTTTCTTCAAAGGGAAAAAAACACAATAGAACTGGGTACGGCCTTCGAGCATCAGAGTATGTTAGAAAGCTTGCGGAGGAATACTCATGCCATCCGGTGAACTGAATCGCCGCAATTTCCTGTGGACTAGCCTGGGAATCGCGGGTGCGGGGTTGTACTTTCCTCGCTACTCCTGGGGGTTCGCGCCGTCGCCGGATGAAACGGTTCCTTACGGGACGACGCCCGGCGTGCCTCCGGAGCCGTACCAATTCCCGAAGGATTTCTTCTGGGGTGCGTCGACGGCCGCGTACCAGGTGGAAGGCGCATGGAGAGAAGACGGCAAGGGCGAATCCATCTGGGACCGGTTCTCGCATACAACGGGAACGATCAAGGGCGCGTTCACGGGCGACGTGGCCTGCGATTCCTACCATCGCTACATGGAAGACATCGCGCTGCTGAAGGAAATGAACCAGAAGAGCTACCGGTTCTCGGTTTCCTGGCCGCGGATTCAGGCTGACGGAACGGGTTCGCCGAATCAGAAAGGGCTCGATTATTACAGCCGGCTCGTGGATGCGCTGCTGGAAGCCAAGATCCGGCCGCTGACGACGATCTATCATTGGGATTTGCCGCAGGCGCTTGAGGACAAGGGCGGCTGGCCGAACCGGGAGACAAGCGACCGCTTCACGGATTACTCGGAGATCGTGGCGAAGTCGCTGGGCGACCGGATCGACACGTGGGCGATCTTCAATGAGCCGTATATATTCACCGCGCTGGGCTACTACACGGGCGAGCACGCGCCGGGGCGGACGAATGTCGCGGACTTCCTGCGGGCGACGCACGTGGTGAATCTGGCGCAGGGCAAAGCATTCCGCGCGATCAAGGCGGCGCGGCCGAAGGCGCGCGTGGGCACGGCATTCAGCACGACCTATGCGCAGCCGAAAACAGATTCTCCGGCGGACAAAGAAGCGGCGGAGCGATATCACGCTCTCGCGAACGTGTGGTTTCTTGAGCCGGCGCTGCGCGGCGAGTATCCAAAAATTCTGGCGACGCAAATCACGCCGGAAATGCTGGGGATTCAGCCTGGCGACATGGACACGGTGAAAGCGCCGCTGGACTACCTTGGGATTAACTACTACACGCGCACGATAGTTTCGGACGCGGACGAAATGAAGATGCTGCACCTTCACACCGGACCCGGCCATCAGGGGCCGAAGACGGAATTCGCATGGGAAGTGTGGCCGGACGGTTTCTACCAACTGCTGACGCGGATTTCCAACGATTACGAGAAACCGCCGATTGAAGTGACGGAAAACGGCTGCTCCTACGGCGACACGCCGGATGCGAATGGGCGCGTGACAGACAAGCGGCGCATCGAATTTTGCCGCGGCTACATCGGCGCGGTAGCTCGGGCGATGCGCGACGGCGCGGACATTCGCGGCTACAGCCACTGGAGCCTGCTGGACAATTTCGAATGGGCTGAAGGCTACACGCAGCGGTTCGGTTTGAGTTTCGTGGATTTCCGCACGCAAGAGCGGACCCTGAAGGATTCCGGAAAGTGGTACGGGCAACTGGCCGCCACGGGAAAGCTGACGTAGCAGCAGCGCCAGAGACTTTGCGCGGTGAGCGGCGACGCTCTCTGCGCGGGGCGCAGGCAAAGAGACGCCAAACCTCCGAAGAAATCGCCGCAACAGGCGGAACACAGCGATTTTGTCTCTCCGATTTTTCCCCGTATAATAAAGAGCTATGCTTTCGCTCAATAACATCACTATGCG
>DATKPM010000123.1:0-62592 GCA_035524135.1 Candidatus Acidiferrum sp.
TCTTCATTGCTTCCTGCACGATCTGCCATTTTTCTTCCGGGGTTCGATCGATACGTGGTCTTCTGCCCATGCTGCCTCCTGTTTGGGAGGCCCTGATTCTACCTAAGGTAGGCTGTCCAGTTTTAGAGGGGAGCACTACAATTCACTCCTTCGTAGAAAAGTTGATACAGCGGAACCTCCATAGCCCGTGTCAACTTTTCAAGCGTCTCGATGGCGGGAACTGTGTGACCATTCTCCACGCGGGAGATATAACACCTCAGAAGACCACTGCGCTCTTCGATGTCGCCTTGGGACAGATTCTTCTGTTCGCGTAATGCTTTCAACCTATCCGCAATGACCATTTGGAACTTGCCCCCAATCGAGAAAAAATCAAGACGACAAGAAGCCGTCACCACGATTTTTGGTCCCATCCAACAACATTGCCCGCATCCAATGTAATACGAAGGCCATAACGATTGGTGCCGTGAGGGTTGTATTTCCAAATCTCCCCGGTCCGCGTCTTTAGCAACTTTCTATCAACGGCAACTGGGCTTCCGAGTGAGTCGATAAGTTGCTCGGAGGTTTGCCCCTCCCAATAGGTATGCTGAAGGATACGTTGCACAATCGTTTCATCGTTGTACTTGCCGCGAAGGTACTCAAGGCGTTTTCTCCTTTGAAGCGTGTTGTTCCAGGCTAACGCGACGATTACTAGGAGGAAAAGGACCAGAGGTATTACATACCCGATGGCTTCAAAGATTTTCGCGACAGCCGCGATAATGGCGACGAACACGATGAGAATACCAAAAGCAGTCGCCTCCGCGTTGGTCATGCGCTTTGCCACTTCGCCTCCGGCTCGCTTCCTACTCCCTGTGTTCGAAAAGAATCTGGTCGGTCAGCATCGTGTCTCTATTGACGTGTTCCTTGCGGCTAACACGGCGACTGGAGAAACTTGCGTTTAGGATTTCTGATTCCGTTAGACCAAGCTGCGCCATCAAATGCAAAATGGTGTATGTGTGTCGATTGGGATTTTCTCTCTTGGCGTCTCGAAGATAATTTTCGAGCTTCTCGCGTTTCCGTCTCCTATCCAAGGCGTAGTAACATGCCGCCAAGACTGCTACCAAGGCGGTGAATACCGAAGCAACATTTGCGAGGATTTCTAGGGATTCTCTCATTACGCCCCCAATATCTGTCAGTAGCTTGGCCCCGTCGCGTTTTCTCAGGAGTTTTTGCAGGACACTGACCAATCACGCGGGAATTAATACCCTTTCTATTTCACCAAGTGCCTGTTCAACCGTCATATTAAGGTGTCTGAACCGAGCATTTGCTTGTTGGCCGCATAATGCCCTGAATCTCGGCACGACACTCGGATCGGGATTTATCACCCAAAATCGCTTTAGTCCCGCACCACCAATGCTCCCGAGTGCATACAGGTATCGGAAAAATTCATCTGTATCAGGAAGCGAGTAGCCACATATGATGATGTTTTCTGCGTCGCTCAACTCTCTTGCGGCGGCCCGCCATACGTTTTCCAGTTCCTTGTGATACATCGTTTTGTTCCATGTCGGGGGAGCAATGAACGGCACCCTTGGTGCATTGTTCGCACAGTGCCTGTATTTGCTCAAATTTTCAGCTATCTTAAGTTTGATGAGATTTATCGAACTGAAGTCCGGGCCAACGAACTGCTTAAAGAAGTCACTCAAGTTCCACGCAACAATTTTGTTGCAATCAGGGCATCGTGCCCAATTCAACGAACCGTGAAGTTTCAGGAGTTTGATACCCGATTCGTTATCCGTTAGACAGTAGTTCGGACGCATTACATTGGAGTGCAAAGCGTAGTCAAGACAAAGGTCGTAATTGAAGGTTATGAAGGCTACACGGTGGCTGTTCACACGGTCAGTGCTTCTGACCACTATCGAAGCGATAGTTCCATACGGTTGAACAGGCTTGATCTGGTTATCAGTAAAAGGAAATGAAATCGACTCCTCAAGAGTGCGCTGAATCACCTGGACCATGGCGGCAGGGAGCGATTCTATTTCTTTGGAATTTAACGATCCTAGTTCTCCTAACAGCCCTGCCATTTCAAATGCAGCAAAAACCGATTCGATACTCACCAGTTCAATGGTCGCCTTTGACTGGGCAGCTTGCAATGCGTCCCGCCCACGAAATACAAGGTCGAAATCTTCATTACGTTGAGTCCATCGCTTTCGAAGCTGGTCGGCCCTATCCAAGAAATCGTTCATCAACGGCGCTCCCGCTTGTTTGGAGACGCCCGCACCGATAATGAAGACTGTCTCAGCCATTAAAAGACTCACCTATTGCGAATAGAGTTTAAGAGCCTGAGCGTGAAGTTTGCGAATTTGGTCAAGATCATTGACATCCAGCGACGCAGCCGCTTGGAAAAGTGAATTCGGCCGAAACCTGTTTCATGTGTATCACAGATCGCGCGCCGGGTCTGCTACCCACCTCATTCAGGTTTGCCCATCGTTGCCCCTTGTTATAGACTCCGGTTCCTTGTCAATTACGTAGTGAGGAATACATGCGTGTCGAAGAGTTTGAAAGGCTCTCTAGGAAACTGGTGAGATTCAGGGCGAACGAAGCTTTTGACGCCGCAGAAAAATTTGGCATTCAGAATACGTCAAAACTACTAGAAGCGCAGTTTTACATGCGTGAATTGGAACACAGGTATGATTCTCGGATTTCGATCCGCGATTTCATCCTCGAAATTGTTGTCATACTCCTCATCGGGTGGGAAATCGGTTTAGGGTACCAGCAAGAGCGTCAACAACGCCAAGCGTTTAACGCGCAACTGCAGGTTTTGGAGAACTTGCAAAAGAGCACGGACACGACGGCGAATAGTCTGATCCTTGCGCAGGCTAATCTGTCACAAATGAATCAAGCCCTACAAAAGCAGCTGGGGTTGTTCTACGACGTTTCATTAGCGGTCTTATTCAACCAATCTCAATCAAAAACGACGATTATTAATCAAGGCCGAACGAACGTCGTTATTTGGGGCCGAAAGTTTGATGATGAATCGCCGGTAATGGAGAAAGAAGGGAGAACGATTTCTACAAGCGGAACAGGTTTGGAGATACCGGACCCGAATCTTATACCTTCGCTTGCAAAACTTGTTCCGAAGGGGGCAACCAAACTAATCCCTTTCGAAATTTACATAAAGAATGAGCGCGGCGAGGAATTTGTCGCCCATTGTTATTTCAGTGTTTCCTGGAGCGGTGAAACGATGAACGTCACGACGCAGACGGCCTCGATTGTGCCGGAGCATTGGAGCAGGACGCTCCCCATGCAAAAGTAAGGGCGGATCGTGCCTATCAGAGATCGGGCGCTGCGCCTTTCGCTTTCTCCGTGTATTTCTTCAGTTCATTGAGACGAGTTCCGTACAAGCTCTCTATGGTCAGCTGTTCATATAAGACCCCGCGATTCCCGTTCATATGCGGGGAAGCATCAAACTCGGCCTGCCTTTGGACGAACAACCGCCACGCGTTTTGCATCTCCTGGAATACCTTTTGCATCGGCAGTGGCAAAGTAGAAAGGATGCCCGCCTCCACCGACCTAATTTCGTTATCCAGAACTCTGGCTCGCCCCTTTGCCGCCTTGCAAGCCTCCTCCAGCGTCAAAGGCGCGTCTGGATTTTTGTAATACGCAATCCCGTAGCGGCTCGCTTGTGCAAATTCGTAGCATGACAAACAGAGCTGTTTCGCTTCGGTGAGTCGCACAGGACCGGCTAAATGAGCCTCGTGGCAAATGATGTGGCGAAGCTCAAAGGTGCGCTTCACGCTCTCGAAAGTGTCGTTTGCGGATGTGATGATGGTAGGAGCATTCTGGCCCTGTTCACGGCGCAATTCGGGATCACGGGCGTCTTTTACGAGAACAAGAAAATCAGTCCCAAGCAACTGGCTCATCGTCTTATTTATCTCATCCAGATTGTTCAATCGAGCGGAGTGCCCGATCAATTCGCCTAGACTGATGCGCCTGCCGTGTACTGCAATCAAGAGACTATGACTTAGTTTAAGCGGTAGTTCCTCAATCGTAAGACCGTTGATAAACCGAGCGTCGCCGGAATCGATAAGTCTTCTGATCTCCCACCTAAAATAGGATTCGATGGCAGCAATAGTAGCAACAGGAAAGTATCCGACTTCCTCGCTCTCTGTCTCTAGCTTTGCCGATTGCACGCAAAGGAAAAGAAGCTTCGTTATGCCGTTGTCCCAGTCGGGCGGACCCGTTCGATCTCGTATTTCCTCTATTTCGGCAATATAGTCGCGCCTCGCGTCCATCTCGTTCTCCATCTGAGAGTAACTAAGCCTAGCATTAGTCCCGGCGGTAATCCATTTGGGATGGGGGCACACGAAGCACGCTTGGGGCTACGCCAAGAGGCTGTCGTTTGTGTTACAATTGTAATCATGAGATTTAGAAGTCATGTAGTGATTCGTATCGATAAGCTCAGCCGCAAAACGCTTGAGCGAATCGCCAAGATGGAAGATGACTCTGTGGCTAGGGTGATCCGTCGAGCGATCTCAGAATATTTGCATCGGTATGAGCGCAAGCATAAGAAACGGGAGTTGAAGCCGTGATTTCTCCACAAGAACAACGATACAGCATCGCCGTTCAAGCCTTGCTCGCTTCGAGAAAGTTCTTGACATGGCAAACGGCTGACGGACAAGCAAGATACTTTCCTACACCGCTGCATAGACTGGCTAGTGAGAAACATTTCACACCCGCCGAGGTAAGTAAGTTGTGGGGAATATCTTCCGATCTTGTACGAGATGTTTTCAGGAACGAACCTGGTGTTCTGTTGATCGGGAACAAGACCACGAAAATTAGACGTGGCTATAAAACGATGAGGATTCCCGAATCTGTCTTGCTAGCGGTTCATACCAAACTGAGCGCGAAGCCCGCAAAGGTAGGCTAACCGTGCTCACCACCTATCGTAGACATGAAGGCGATTGCAGGTTCACCAGCCGTGACGAGAAGAAATGCCGCTGCCCGATCTGGATAGACTTGGCGATAGATGGGAAGCGCAAACGACGTTCCCTGAAAACCCGTGACTGGCAGGTTGCAGCACAACGAGCACGTGAGATAGAAGCAAACGCAGGTACAGAAATTGCCTTTGCACCAAGCGTTGAAGATGCCTGTAAGAGCTATTTGACTGATGTGCAGCGTAGGGGATTGAAGGAAGCTACGGTTCAGAAATACGGTGTGCTCCTACGACAGTTGCAGGAATTTTCAAAAGCGCATGGCTTGGTTTTCATTTCAGACTTGAACCTTGACCGCACACGTTCGTTTGTCGAATCGTGGAAGAACAAGGGACAATCCGCCAAGAAAAAGCTGGAACTGTTGCGGACGTTCTTCTCTTTCTGCCTGGACAGCGGCTGGATTAAAGAAAACTACGCCAAGAAAATCAAACCCGCCAAAGTCGAGCCGGTGCCTGTCTTGCCATTTTCTGACGACGAAGTGAATTCCATTCTGTCGGCTACTAAGAAATATCCTAACAAGGCGAATGCAGTCAGACTGCGAGCACTCGTTTTGCTCCTGAGATATTCCGGGTTACGCATCATGGATGCCGCTACGTTGGATATGGAGAAAATCAAGAGCGGCAAGTTGATGCTACGAACCGCCAAGACAGGCACCGTGGTCAATATCCCGTTACCACCTGTTGTTCTCAAGGCTTTGAAGCAGGTGCCTGACCAGAAGTACCCGTTCTGGACAGGGGAGAGTAAGCCTAAGTCTGCGGCATTCGTCTGGCAACGCACGCTAGGAAAACTATTCAAGCTGGCAGGAATCGAAGGCGGACATGCTCATAGATTCAGGCACACGTTCGCCGTCAATCTATTACTTCGCGGCGTCTCAATAGAAACCGTGGCACAACTCTTGGGTCATGAAACCCCTAAAACAACGCTGAAGCACTATGCGCCTTGGGTGAAAGAGCGTCAGCTAGAGATGGAAAAGGCGGTAAAAGCCACGTGGTGAGAGCCGCTTTACGCTCGATTCCGGCTGGCACGCCATTGGCACGTCAGAATCAAGCGCATCCAATCGCCAATGTTTATTGGAGTATTAGAATGTGCTGGTGGAGGGAATCGAACCCACACGGCCTTGCGGCCACCGGATTTTGAGTCCGGCGCGTCTGCCAGTTCCGCCACACCAGCGCTGCGACATTCTCAGCCTAGCATGCAACCTCGGCGATGCTCAAGTTAGGTTCAGCGGGCGGTCTCGCGCGAGCCCGCCAGGCGGGCGACAGCTCTCGGGCTTAGAAAACTGCGGGCAAAGTCTGCGACCGTAACGCCGAGCTGATTCCATAGCCGCTGTTTGAGGCCACGGTAGTCCTGCGAGCCGCTGAAGACATCGCCGATCAAGTCACGCGCCGCGGGGGAGTACTTAAGCAGTTGCACGATGCGCGTGGTGATCGCGCCACCGAGAATATTCCCTCGAAAGAGCTTCCGGGCAAGATTCGCCGCGAATTCGAGGTCGGCGGAAAAAGCGGCACGCAAGAGTTCGGGATAGTCGTAGGTTCGGCCATCGATCAAGGCATGGGCGAAAAGATCTCCGGAGCGGAGCGCGTAATAGAGGCCTTCGCCGGTTATCGGGTCGACGCAAGCCGCGGCATCTCCCACCAGCGCCCAGTTCCTGCCTACAATTCGACGCCCGCGAATCGTTTGCGCCTGAGGAGAGGGCAGGACGTGGCTGTAAAATTTCGCCCCGCCGACGTCGATCTTTTCCTCATTTGCAAATCGGTCCAGAGTCTGCCGTAGTTCCTGGCTGGATTTCTGCCCCATCTTTGCACAGATTCCAACGGACAGGTGATCGGCCCGAGGAAACGACCAGATGTATCCCTCAAACTGCTTGAGAAATTTCACCTTGATCATGTCCTCTTCCGTGGGAACGAAGTAGCCGAGGGTCATTTCCAGATCGGCGGCTCCCAGGCGCGTAGTTCCCGGTAGCAATTGGTTGCGGGCGCCTGCGGCCAAAACTACAAAATCGGCGGTTGTTTCCTCTCCACTCAAGGCCAATTTCACCTTCGCCCCGGTGGTATCGACCGACGTCACGCGCGCACGAACCACTTTGCATCCAGCCGCTGCGGCGCGATCCAGCAACAATCCGTTGAGGACTCTCCGCGAGTAAATTACGATTGGGCGCCGCATCTCGAACTGCACGCGCCGCTCGCAACTCGAAATCAACTCCATTTTCCGAATCACTTTTTTGGGCTGAGGAGAATCCATCAAGAACGGGTAGGTCTCGATGGCCTTGTGCGTCAAGCCTCCGCCGCACGGCTTTTCCCACGCCAATCTTTCGTCGTAAATCGTCACGCGGTAGCCGCCGCTGGCCAGCCGTTCTCCGCACAACGACCCCGCCGGGCCTCCGCCCACAATGGCAATCTCTTTCATCTTTTTCTCAGGAAAGTGGAAACACTGCTGCTGCAAACCAAGCCGCGAGTATAGCACCAAACAAAGCGGCCGCCGTGGCAGAGCCGGTTCGTGCCCGCAAAGAGTCACTTCCCAATCTCGTCAACACGGTCAGAAGAAATAGAGGAATGCCGAGCAGCAAAATCAAGACCTGTCCGCTCGCCAAATGGAACACGGCGAAGGCGCATGCGGAGAAGAGCAAGGCGCGCAGGGCAAGGAAAACCGCAAATCGCTTCGCGCGCCGCCTGCCTTTTCCGACGGGACCTAAAAGTATCTCCTCCGAATAGAAGAAGAGCCAAGCTGCGGGAAGCACACCTAAGAATCTCAGCCAGCGCGGCGCGTTCATCCAGGCGTCATCGATTTCCCAGTTCAGCCAGCCGCCCATTGAGAACATGATTGCAAGGGCGAGAATCGCTGCCATGAGAGCAACCCTTCCATTCCACTGAAACCGCTCACGAAAGAGCCTCTGGTTCGCCGCGCCCACGAGAATCCCTACCACAAGCATCAATGAGGCCAAATAGCCACCCGTATACAGGTGGACAAAGTTCATCGGCTCGATAAGGATAAGAATGAGTACGCTTGCGAACGAGAACACCGCCCACTCGATCACGATAAGCCCCAAACGGGAAGTGGCGGGGGATGACTCTTCCTCTCGGACGCTCGAGAAACGAGTCCCCACAGAGAGGAGCAGAGGATAAATCAGCAAAAGGCCGAGAGCGCCCCAGAGGGCGCCATTGCGTATCGCCGCATACCAGACAGTTTGCAGGGCGGTCTTCGGCGTGGTTTGAGCTTGCTCGGCAGTCCAGTTCGCCCTTTGGCTCCAGTCCACAACACCATCTTCGTCCCCGGCGGCCGCCTCGAGCGAGTTGTGGATCCAGTCTCGCGCATCTTCTTCCACCTGCTGGTTGTGCAGTTGTGTTGTATGGCTCGCCCAGCGGACTGAGTCGAGCAGAAAGGCCCGCTTTTGCATAAAGTCGGCAACGGCGGTTCTGTTACCGCCTGCAGCCTGCAGCAAGCGGTTTGCGGCTTCCTTCAATACGCTCAAGTCGAATTGGCCGGTGAAAACGAGCAGGTTCGATGGCATACGCTTGGGCAAAACCATGGGTGCCGGAGAGATCGCAACCGTGCCCGCAAGCGGCTCGGTGTTGGCCAGGTCGATAGCGATCGAAGCACCCATCGAATGGCCCACGTATACGGATGTCTCTGGATTGATCGCCCGGCTTTCAACAAGTTTCGCCACGGCAGCGCCGGCGCAATCTTTTGCCTTTTCAAAAGTGAATCGGGTTTCGTTATCCCCGTGGCCCGCCAGGTCGAGAGCATAAATTCGCAGTCCGCCGTCAAAGGCCAGCTGATCGCCGAGGTAGTTCATTACGCGGCGATTGGCCGATAGGCCGTGCAGCATAACAACAGATCCGAGAGGTTGGTCGAGATCGGGATCGATCACTGTCACTGGTGTTCGACAGCCGCCCGCGTCGATGTAGATTGTGTGGCGCGGCATTGTCGTCACCTGAATTGCCCACGCTCCGAATCCGACCATCACGGCTCCTACGATAGCCGCAGCCACCCGCCAGTGCCTCATCTGGCTAACCGCCTCGCTTTCTTCACACGTGTTAAAATTCAGTTGTGAATTGTTCTTCCGGCAAAATGCCCGCGTTGCACCTGAACCGTCTCATGACGCCCGGAGTCCTCGATTGAAAAAGGTTCTCTCGGAAGAAGAAGCGATTCTCCAATGTCGCGAGTGGAAACGCAACGGCCGGCGAGTTGTGTGTGTGTCGGGCGCGTTTGCACTTTTGCATCCGGGGCACATCCGTCTTCTGGAGCAGGCTAGGTCCTATGGAGATGTTCTGATCGTCGTGTTGGAGAGTTCTTCGGCTGCCAACGCTGCCACTCTACGATTGGTCAGTCCTGCCGTGGAACGCATCGAAATCCTGTCCGCTCTTGCCGCTGTCGATTTCGTCACGAATTTCTCGGGGAGTAGCCTGTCCACCTTTCTCGATGACCTCCACCCAGACGTCGTCGTTTCCGGCGCCGAGCCTCGCTCGGGTTTGCATCCCGCCCAGTCCGCAGGACATAAGACTGCTGTCGGGATGGAAGCGGGCAAAGGTCCTAAGATCATTCTCCTGCCTCTCGAGCCGGGTTATTCGACCAAGCTGCTTCTCGACCGGATCGCTCAGCTTCCCTCATGATTCTGCCCCAAGTCAGTGAACTTTTTGCGCGTGTCGCCCGGCATCCTGCTTTCGAAGAGGCTCTCGATTCGGTCCGGCGTTCCGGCAGCGATATCCGTCTGGGCGGGTTGACGGATACAGCCAAGGCTCTCGCAATCTCTCTCTCCGCTTCCGAACTCGGCCGCCCGCTCGTGGTCTTTTTCGAATCGGACCAGCGCGCAGAGAGCTTTCTAGATCCGGTTCGATACTTTTACCGCGCCGTGACAGGCAAACCGGGGCGGCGCGTCGCCTGGTTTCCCTCGCTCGGCGTATTGCCCTATGACGAGCGCTCTCCTCATGCCGAGATATCGGAGGCTCGCGCTGTTTCGCTCTGGCGTTTCTCGAACGGAGAAGCCGACGTGCTCCTGATGCCCGTGCAGGCAGGTGTGTGGCGGCTTCGCGAGCCGGCGTTTTACCGTCAACTCGCCCGCACCATCGCGCGCGATCAATGTATCGCTCAAGAAGATCTGCTTGGCTATCTGGTATCGGCAGGCTACGACAAGCAGCTTACTTGCGAAATGGCGGGACAGTTTGCTGTCCGGGGTGGAATCATCGACGTGTTTTCGCCGGAGTCGTCGCAGCCGATTCGCATAGAACTCTTTGGCGACACGGTTGAATCCATCCGAGCGTTTGACCCCAACACGCAGCGGTCGACGAGCCCGATTGAACGTGCAACTCTCATTCCTCTTACTGAGTTTCCTCGAGGAGTCGCAGCTCAAGTGACTGCCGCGGCGCGCGGAGTCGACGGCCGAGCAGTTGAGGCTCTTCGCGAAGACACTGAATCTATCGGAGGTCTTTTTCCTGGTTGGGAATTTCGCGAGGCTCTCCGCGAAACGCGAAATTCGGTGCTGCTCGATCTGGTGGCCGATCCGGTCGTTTTGGAAGACGAGCCGTCGGCGCTTTCCGAGGCTTTGGAGAAATTCCGTGCGGAGATGGCCGAGGCCTTCGAGCAGTCCGACGACCCTCTGGCTGAGCCTCCCGAGCGATTTATTCTTTCCCAAGAGGAGTGGTCGCTTTCACGCGAGATGGCGCCCCGGCTCGGGATTGAGCGGCTCACGCTTGGTGATTCATCAGGCCAAGCCGCCCCGATCCTGCAAACGCAGCCGACCACGCGCTATCGTGGAAACGTCGCCGCGCTCATGGCGGAGGTGCGAGGCCGAATTTCTTCTGGCGAAAGCGTGATGATCTCCGCGTCCAGTACGGGAGAACTAGAGAGATTTGCGGACATCTGCCACGAGTACGAGGTGCCTTATCGCGTGGGAGAACTGGAAGAAAACACGACCGTCACGCGTCTTGCCGAGGAGGGAACAAGCGGAAACACACCGGCGGTGATTCTCATAAAGGCCCCTCTTGCAGAAGGCGTGGTCTTCGGCGATGCGCGCCTTGCGGTGCACGGCAATTCGGATCTGTTTGAGACGCTTCCAGCTCCTGCGGAGCGGGCGCGTGCGCGGCCCAAGTCCGCGAGCTTCTTTTCGGATTTTTCCGATCTGAAGCCGGGAGACTACGTTGTCCATGTAGACCACGGAATCGGCCAATTCGAGGGTTTGCGTCAAGTCACTGTCGAAGGCGCAGCAGGAGAATTCATGCTGCTGCGATACTTTGGGGACGCGCGCCTCTACGTTCCTCTGGCACGCCTCGACCTGGTGCAGAAGTATCAGTCACTTGGCGGCGAAGAACCACAGCTGGATCGGCTTGGTGTTGGCGCCTGGGAGGCGCGAAAGTCCCGTGTCCGCAAGTCGGTCACGGACATGGCCGACCAACTCCTCGCCCTTTACGCCGAGCGCAAGACGGCGGCGGGCCATGCGTTTCCTCCGGATTCGAATTTCCAGCACGAATTCGAGGACGCCTTCGAATTTGAACCGACGGTCGATCAAAAGAGCGCCATTGAAGACGTAAAGCGCGACATGGAATCCACACTTCCAATGGACCGGCTGCTTTGCGGCGACGTCGGGTACGGCAAGACGGAGGTGGCGATGCGCGCGGCCTTCAAGGCCATTTCGGATTCAAAACAAGTAGCCGTCCTGGCGCCGACGACTGTTCTTGCCTTCCAGCACTATGAGACATTTCGTCGCAGGTTTGCAGCTTTCCCCGCACGAATCGAAATGTTGAGCCGGTTTCGCTCGGCAACGGAACAGAAGAAAACAATCGAAGAGTTGGAAGCCGGGAAAGTCGATATCGTTATTGGCACGCATCGCATCCTGTCAAAGGACGTGAAGTTCGCTGATTTGGGAGTTCTCATTGTCGATGAAGAGCAACGCTTTGGGGTGGCGCACAAAGAGCGCTTGAAGGAGCTACGGAAAAACGTTGACGTACTCACGATGTCGGCGACTCCGATCCCGCGAACCTTGCACATGTCGCTGGTTGGGCTGCGAGACATGAGCTTGATCGAGACGCCACCGAAGGACCGCCTGGCGATTCAAACGACAGTGGCTCCCTTCAGCGAGACTCTGGTGCAGCGGGTGATCGGCGAGGAACTCACGAGAGGCGGGCAGGTTTTCTTCGTTCACAACCGCGTCGAATCGATCGCCTCGCTGGCGACGCTCATCCAGCGTCTTCTGCCAAAGGCCCGCGTTGTGGTTGGGCACGGGCAAATGAAGGAATCGGAACTCGAAAAAGTCATGTTGAAATTTATCCGCCACGAGGCCGACATCCTCGTGTCCACCACGATCGTCGAAAACGGCCTCGACATTCCGGCCGCGAACACGATCATCATCAATCGCGCCGATCGCATGGGGCTTGCGGAGCTTTATCAACTGCGCGGACGCGTGGGCCGTTCCAATGTCCGCGCCTTTGCATACCTGCTTATCCCACCCGACGCTCCGCTTACTCCAATTGCCAGGACACGGCTGGCAGCGCTCAAAGAATTCAGCGATCTCGGCGCCGGATTCCGCATTGCGGCCCTCGACCTGGAACTGCGTGGCGCGGGGAACATTCTTGGTTCGCAGCAGCACGGGCACATCGAAGCCGTAGGATTCGATTTGTACATTCAGATGCTGGAACGTGCTGTAAACGAGCGGCGCGGGCAAGCAGTGGCTCCCGAACGGCGGGCCACTCTCAATCTAGGGCTCGACATCCGAATTCCACCCGAATACATCGACAACGAAAATCTCCGGCTGCGGATTTACAAGCGAATCGCCGGAATCGCCACCGAAGCGCAGCACGCCGAAGTCAGCCGAGAGCTCGCAGACCGCTTCGGGCCTCCCCCTCCGTCTGTGGAAACGCTTCTCGACTATTCTGTTTTGAAGGCAATCGCGGAAAAGCTCCTCGTTGCGTCGGTCGATCGACGAAACGATCAGGTCGCCGTCAAGTTCTACGACGACACTCCCATCGGACCGGAAAAGGTGGTGAAGCTTGTCCGCAAGCGGCCGGACCTTCGTCTCGATCCGACCGGAATCCTTTGGGTTAATTGGAAGGCGGGACAAGGCGGCCCTATGGGCGCCGTCAGAAACGTATTGCTCCAGTTGCAAGCCTAGCGATAAACTTTTCATCGGTCTGTTTTGACAGGAAAGGCGGAGTCTGTTTCACCTCGACTTGGTTGATTCCTTCAGGGGCGTTGCCCTTGAAGCCGGGTGGCCGAATTGGCCTCCCAATCCAAAGGACCCCGATGAATACTTGCTTATCCCGCACGATCTGCATTCTTTGCCTTGTTCTTGCGACGCTTTTCTTTGCCGTTCACGCTTTGCATGCTCAAACAAAAGACGTCGTTGTCGAAGAGATCATCGCTCGTGTCAACAACGACATCGTCACGCTTTCCGACTACGAGAAGGCCCAAGCAACCCTGCGCCAGGAGGTGGCGCAGGATTGCCAGGGATGCACGCAAGACAAGCTCGATGACGAATACAGAACCCGCTCAAAAGATCTTTTGCGCGACCTGATCGATCAGGACCTTCTCGTCCAACGCGCCAAGGATGAGGGTGTCAGCGTCGAGACGGACCTTATCAAACGGCTGGACGACGTCCGGAAGGAAAACAATCTGGCAAGCCTGGATGACCTTGAAAAGGCTGTCGAATCCCAGGGGCTCTCCTGGGACGATTACAAGGCCCAATTGCGCAATAGCCTTCTCACGCAAGAAATCATTCGCAGGGATGTTGGTTCACGAATCAATATTTCCGATTCGGACTCGCGGGCCTATTATGAAGCTCACAAACAGGAATTTGTGAAGCCTGAAGAAGTGGTACTTGCGGAAATCTTTTTGAGCACTCAGGGGAAGACACCACAAGAAATGGGTGTGATTGAAGTGAAAGCGGACGACCTGCACCAGCGCTTGGTAAACGGCGACGATTTCAACGAGCTCGCAAAGCGCTATTCAGAGGGAAGCACCGCCAAGGATGGCGGCGAGCTTGGAACCTTCCAGCGCGGCCAGCTTTCGAAACAGATCGAAGATGCCGTATTCAAGCTCGACAAGGGGCACATCACGGATGTGATCCAGACCAAGACGGGTTTCGAAATCCTGAAGGTCGAGGCGCATTACATCGCTGGCCTGCAGCCTTACGAGAAGGTGCAGGACGATATCATGAACAGGATTTACATGCAGCGAGTGCAGCCGGCGCTCCGTGATTACCTCGCCCAGTTGCGCGAGGAAAGCTACGTGACGGTCAAGCCGGGCTACGTTGATTCAGCGGCCGTTCCTGGCACTTCGGTGATTACAGAAGTAGCCCCGACACCGGACACGCAGGAAAAGACGAAGGGTAAGAAGAAGTTTCCGCACCCCAAGGTGAATGGTCTGTGAAGAAGCTCCACGTCGCCGACTTGAAGGACGGCGACGCCGTCACGATTCAGCTTCTTGTTCGAGAAAAGGAAGTCCGCACCTCTCCCCGTACCGGCAAGTCCTGGCTGGAGCTATCTCTCGCAGACCGAACCGGGTCGATCCCCGCGAAGATGTGGGACAATTTCGAGCCCATTCTCAGGACCTTTGAGCGCGATGACGTCGTCCAGGTTCGCGCTCGCGTGAAACTCTATAACAACCAGAAGGAACTCACGCTTGAGCAGATTCTGCCCTCAACCGAGCGTGAGTATGACATCGCCGATTTTCTTCCTCACACGCCGATGGACATGGAAAAACTCTATTTGACGCTCCGTGAGTCCGTCGCCTCCGTGAAGAATCCCTGGCTTCAACGCCTGCTTTCTTCCATCGTTGATGATCCCGTGATCGCGGCAAAACTCAAACGCGCTCCCGCCGCGATGACGATGCACCATGCGTATCTCGGGGGGCTGCTCGAGCACGTTGTCAGCCTGATTGGTCTTTCACGAGGAGTTGCGTCGCACTATCCCGAGCTCGATTCCGACCTCTTGCTTGCTGGTATCATCCTCCACGATATTGGGAAGATTGACGAGCTTCGCTACTCGCGCGCGATCGACTATTCTACGGAGGGCCGTCTTCTGGGGCACATAGCCATAGGCCTTCTGCTCGTTCGCGAAAAAATCAAAGCCGTCCCGGACTTTCCGGAATCCCTTGCCGCGCTTGTCGAGCACTTGATTCTCAGCCACCACGGCTCGCACGAGTTTGGCTCGCCGGCACTTCCGCAGTTTCCGGAGGCGGTAGTGCTGCATTTTCTCGACGACGTGGATTCCAAGATGGCGTCCATGCGCGACACTCTCTCATCTGCGAAAGACTCTTCCATCGAATGGTCCGACCGCAATCCTGCGCTCCGCCGCTCCTTGCTGCGTAAAGCGGACTTTTTGAAGGCTTCCAAATGAGCGAGAAGGCTCAAACTCCCCGTCGTTCCGTTCTGGATCTTGCCCCGCTCGAACTGGACTGCATGAACACTCTGTGGCCGATGGGGGAGGGAACTGTTCGTCAGATCCGCGACCAACTGGCGGAACGGCGGCCTCGTGCCTACACGACGATCATGACCATCATGGACCGCCTAGCTCGTAAAGGCGTGGTGGAGCGCCGAAAGGTTGGGCGAGCGTACGTCTACCGGCCAAATCTTTCCGCCGAGGAAGCGCGCTCGCAGGCGCTCGGTCAAGTGGTCGATAATTTTTTTGGAGGGTCGCCCGAAGCTCTGTTGGATCAATTGAACTCCGGACTTCTTGCCGAGAAGCGATCTGGCGCGACTGCAAATCCGCCTCTGGATCACGGCGTCCGGGCTGCGGCAGCCGCCGCGTCTGTCATCACGATGCCGTCCCCTTCGCACGCTGCCTCGCGCCAATCAGCAATAGCGGCCCCCACAAGGCCGCAGGAGCGAGCACCTTTGACCGCCTCGCCACGATCGGCCGATACGGACAATTCGATCGACGAGACGCTGCTATAATTTTTGCCTAAAGATTATGTTTCCCAGCTCTGTCAAGATCGGCCCCCTCAGAATCACGCCTGCGACGATCCTCGCTCCGATGGCGGGAGTCACAGACACAGTGTTTCGCCGTGTGATCCGCTCCCTCGGTGGCTGTGGCCTCATCATGACGGAGTTCACCTCCTCGGAGGGACTCACGCGAAATTCTGCTCGCACTCTGCGCTATCTTTACTACGACAGTGACGAGCACCCCATTGCCGCGCAGATTTTTGGTGCCGACCCCGAAGTCATGGCCTCTGCCGCGGCTCTCACGGAAGACCTGGGCTTCGATCAGATCGATATCAATCTCGGGTGTCCGGCAAAGAAAGTGGTCAAATGCGGCGGATCAGGCCTTCTGCGGGACTTGCCGCTTCTGGAAAGAATCTTTCGGGCGGTTCGCGCTGCAGTCCGCATCCCCCTCACGGTGAAGTTTCGTTCAGGATGGGACGACCGCTCGATCGTCGCGATTGACGTGGCGCGTCTGGCCGAAGACTGTGGCGCGGAGGGGCTTGCCATCCATCCCCGAACGCGCATGCAGGGCTATGCGGGGAATGCCGATTGGAATCTGATTCGCGCCGTGAAGCAGGCCGTGCGCATTCCGGTGATCGGAAATGGAGACATTCGCGTGCCGCAGGATGCGGTTCGCATGGTTGAAGAAACGGGTTGTGACGCCGTTATGATCGGGCGGGCCGCGGCGACGAATCCCTGGATTTTTCGGCAGATCGCAGATTATGTCTCAACGGGGACGTTCGTCGAGCCGACCGAATCGGATCGCCACCGCTTGCTTTCGGATTATTTCAATCGGCTTATCCAGAGCGATATTCCCGATGCGCTGGGGAAGATGAAGCAGTTCGCGAGCTACTTTACCCACGGCGTGCGCGACGGCGGGGAACTGCGCCACATGGTTCATGGCTCCCGGACGACGGGGGAAGTTCTGGAGAGAGTCGAGTCATTCTTCGCTTCGTCCGCGTCTCGCGCATAGACTCAAGATACGGCAAGACCATTTCCTGCTCTCGCGCTAGCTTTGAAGCTCAGTCTTCCCTGGTGATTAAGAGCTCCTTGTA
Organism: Candidatus Acidiferrum sp.; assembly: GCA_035524135.1. Classification (GTDB taxonomy): domain Bacteria; phylum Acidobacteriota; class Terriglobia; order Acidiferrales; family UBA7541; genus Palsa-295. The sequence continues at coordinate 16,932 of DATKPM010000123.1, forward strand.
TGCTTCTCTACGGGTGATTCCGCGCTCGCGTGCCGCTTGTTTCAGCGCTGCTTTCTGGTCCAGGCCTTTTTCGGCCATGATTTCCTCAACGCGTTTCGCCAGTGGTTGGGCGGCCTCGCCCGGCTGTCCCTCAATTCGCTTCGTTTCGTCCACAGGCCCGATGAGCAGAGTGACTTCGCCCCGGATTTCCTTCTTCTGAATTGCGGCTACGAGTTCGTCCAGATGGCCGCGTAGAAATTCCTCATGGACCTTTGTCATTTCCCGTGCGATTACAGCCGGCCGGTTTCCCAAAATTTCAAGAGAGTCTTCCAAAGTATCGAGCAGCCGGTGAGGGGCCTCATACAAGGCTAATGTCCCAGTCTCGGCAGCCAGTTGTCGCAATGCCTTGCGGCGCTCTGTCGGGCGCGGCGGCAGGAAGCCCGCAAACGTGAAATGCTCGATGGGCAATCCGCAAACTGCCAGAGCCGCCACCATCGCATTCGCGCCCGGAATCGGCGTGACGGTAAATCCATGGCGGATGCAGAGGTTGATAAGCCTGTGACCAGGATCGGAGATGCCCGGCATTCCAGCGTCGCTGACCAGAGCGATATGGGTGCCTCGTTCCAGTTCGATAGCCAGTTCAGCCGCCCGAGTCATTTCGTTGTGCTCGTGATAGCTCAACATGCGCTTCTCGATGCCGAAATGATTCAGCAGTTTGGCGGTCTGGCGTGTATCCTCGCATGCTATCAGATCGCATCCTTTCAGAACCCGCAGCGCCCGGAGAGTAATATCCTCCAGGTTTCCAATCGGCGTGGCCACGACAAACAACTGCCCCGTTCTGTCCCTGTTTGGTCCTCGTTGCGTCATGGATTCTTGTTTAGTGCCGATCGAAAAATTGCACAAGGCCCCAGGTTACTCCTCGTGGCGGGACTTCCTCCCGTACCTGCAGCCAGTTATGCCCTCGTGCTATGATTTAAGAAGGAAACGATACCACGAGGGGAACGGCATTGCCTCTTTACGAATACGAATGCTCCAACGGCCACCGCTTTGAAAAAATTGAGCCATTCTCTGCAAAAACCGTGCAGAAATGCCCCAAATGCGGAGCGCGCGCTGAGCGTCTTCTTGCGGCCCCAGCGATTCAGTTCAAGGGTTCGGGCTGGTATGTGACGGACTATGCTGGCAAAAGTTCGTCGTCCGGCGCAGATTCTTCAACGGAGAGCGCGGCTTCAACGACTGAGAAGCCGCCGGCTAAGTCGTCTGAAAAATCTTCAGAAAAAGCAACCTCGACTAAGGGCGTGGACAAGGGAAGCGAAAAGCGGAAGCGCTGAGCGTCCGCCTGAAGTTTGCTGCGCCCAGCGCCAGTCTTGCGAAGGCTGCAACCCGGGAAATCAGCGGGCCTAGAATTTTCGCGATTTCAGATATTCCCGAAATGCTGGCCCAAAGTCCGGATTTCGCAAGCCAAATTCAACGGTTGCTTTCAAGAACCCCAGCTTATCGCCTGCGTCAAAGGTGGTCCCCTCAAATACGTGAGCGAACAAGCCCTCGGCCTTGGCTAGCGAGCGGAGTGCGTCCGTTAACTGAATCTCTCCGCCTGTGCCGGGTTTCGTCGTCTCCAGATAGCGGAAAATCTCAGCCGGCAGAACGTAGCGGCCTGTCACGCCGAGGTTTGACGGAGCCTTTTCGGCAGGCGGCTTTTCCACCAAATCCCTGATGCGGAGGAGGCGTTCCCCCCATTTTGTGTTTTTCTCTGGAATCGCGTCCACGATGCCGTAAAGATGCACACGTTCGCGCGGGACTTCTTCCACATCGATCGCGCCGACTCCCGTGGCTTCGTAGATTTCCACCAGCGCCTTCGTCGCAGGCACAGCGCCGTCCATGATTACGTCGCCAAGCAGCACCGCGAAGGGCTCGTCGCCAACCAAGTCGTAAGCTGTGAGTACGGCATGGCCAAGTCCGAGAGCTTCACTTTGCCGGGTGTAGCTGAAATGAACATCTCCAGAAATTTCCCGGACCATCTGAGCGAGCTTGGGTTTCCCGTGCTCTTCGAGAAACCGCTCAAGCTCCGGCGCCGAGTCGAAATGGTCCTCGATCGCACTTTTCTTTCGGCCGGTGACGAAAATAATGTGCGTAATTCCGGAGGCAATGCACTCCTCGACCGCATATTGGATCAAGGGCTTGTCCACAACCGGAAGCATTTCCTTGGGCTGTGCTTTGGTGGCCGGAAGGAACCGCGTCCCCATTCCCGCCACAGGTAACACAGCTTTTCGTACCCTTTTCTCCTTGTCCCCCATTTCGAGATGTTCCTTTCTAAGTGACCCATTGTGCAGGCTCAGTTTTCCAATTCATTCAAGAGTGATAGCATCGGGTTTTGCATATGACTTCATCCGAAAAACTCATTTTGGGGATCGAGTCCTCCTGCGACGAAACCGCCGCCGCCGTCGTCGCCTCAGGCCGAAGGATTTTAGCAAGTGTTGTCGCCTCTCAGGTAGACATCCATCGAAAATACGGAGGCGTTGTGCCGGAGTTGGCTTCGCGCGAACACCTCCGGCAAATTGTTCCAGTCGTTCGCGAGGCCGTGGAACGCGCAGGGATTGCGCTTTCGGATGTCGACGCGATTGCGGTCACCCGCGGCCCTGGGCTGATAGGTTCTCTCCTGGTCGGGGTCACGTACGGCAAGGTTTTGGCCCTTACGCTCGGAAAGCCTTTGATTGCCGTGAATCACTTGGAAGGCCACATCCACGCGGTCTTGCTCGAGGCCCGAGCGAACGGACGCGAACCTCAACTCCCCGCGGTCTGCTTGATCGTCTCCGGCGGGCACACGCTGCTGTTTCACGTCCATTCGTCGCATCATGAGCCGGGCGGGTTCGCTTATACACGCCTTGGTGGCACCCGGGACGACGCTGCCGGCGAAGCTTACGACAAGGTGGCAAAAATGCTCGCGCTCGGCTATCCCGGCGGCCCGATTATCGATCAGCTCGCCGCACATGGCGACCCGCGCGCCGTCCATTTCGGCCCGATCAAGACGCGTGGCAACCCGTTCGATTTCAGCTTCAGCGGGATCAAAACAGCCGTGCTCTACTATCTGCGGCGCAATCCCCAATTTCAGCCGGAAATCGATGCGCGTCTCGCGGCGTTGGCTAGCGGGGCGCGCTCAGCCGATGCGCTTCGTCCTCTGTGCTCTCAGGGAACAATGGATCTTGTGGCGAGCTTCCAGCGGGCTGTTGTCGACGACCTTGTCTCTCGGACTCTCCGAGCGGCGGAGCAGTCTTCGGTCGGTACGGTTCTGGTCTCCGGCGGGGTCGCCGCAAACTCCGAGCTGCGGAGGGCATTCCTCTCCGAAGGTGCATCGCGCGATATCGAAGTATTCTTTCCGAGCCGTCATCTTTCGACGGACAATGCTGCCATGATTGCAGCCGCTGGGTATCCCCGATTCCTTTCGGGCCTTGTGGAGCCCGCGACGCTAAACGCGGAAGCGAATTTTCCCCTGGTCTAATCGGCGATGCTGTTGTTGGCGTTCAGAATGCTGTTTGCTCTAGAGAAAATCTGGCTCGTAGACGTACGCAAGACCATCTGTCGTAATTGCATAGGCTTTCGTTCCGTCGGAACCCCAGCGTACATCCGCCACACTCTCCGCCGCGTGCTCGTCGAACACCCGCAATGTTTGCAAATCCACAAGGAAAAGCCGGCCCTTCGCGGAGTTCTTGAGCCATCCGCTGTAACAGACGCACACGGGCAATTCCGGATGGCTCGCGCACCACTCCGCCCCGAATGGCAGCGCCTCTGCGTCCATCGTCTCCAGGTCTAGCCGGTACGCCTGCCCCGAAGCGCAATACACAAGCTCGCGCCCATCCCGCGCCCATGCGATGTCCGTGACGTGGCCCTGCACCGGATGTGTGAGTTGCTCGCTCATCCCTGGCACATCCACGATCGTGATCGAATCGTCCGCCCACTCGCCTTGGAACTCTGCTGCAACGGCCAGCGCTCTTCCGTCGGGGCTGAACGCGAGTCGCCCGTAGCCAAGAAATGCCCCATCTTCGCCCGATTCCACTTCGTACGTTTGTCTCTCAATCCATCCGGGAAATCCCAATTCGCTTTCGCAACTATTGGAGAAAGGAAATGCGGCATTTTGTGCACGCCAGAGACTCACCCGAGCATCGGCTCCTCCCGACCGAGCAGCCGCGAGGAATCCGCCGTCGCTTGACCAGGAAAGGTGAGTGGGCTGAGGGCCCGCAGCTCCAAATGCTGTTCCATGACCTCCTCGCAAGAAATCAAAATACTGCAACTGCTGCTTCAAAGGAGTTGTCGCAGCGACAAGCTGGTCTCCTGAAGGCGACCAGGCGAAGTTTCCCTGAACTTGGCCCGGAGGCGTGCCTGTTTTTTCTTCTTCGGTGAATAGAAGACCCAGTTCTATAGGGGCCGCAGGCGCGCCCTCAATTCCGAAAACTTCGATGGAGTCACTTCCTTTCAGCCCCTTGCATCTAAACCCAGCGACGGAACCTTTCGGTGAAATCTTCAGGATTTCTATCGGGCCCGCGAATACCTTTTTCACAAGCCAGTTGGATTCTCGAACCAAATCCTTCAGGCCGCGCAGGGCTATGCTGGCAGAGCGCGTTGTCAACCCCTGGCTTCCCACGGCTACGATTTGTGTCGTGCGCTCTGCGCTATCTACGTTCATAGGTCCTTTGTCCCCCGCTGGCTGTCAGCCGACGAATGAAAGTCGCTGCACTCTTCGAGCTTTGAATGGATGTCGCGACAAACACATCTCACTGCCCGACGAATTGCCCCACTTCCTGCAATCTTTCCTTCGCGCTCGCGATTTGCTGTTCGACCTTGCCTCTCAGATCGCCTAAGAGGTCCCGCCCGTGCTCGGCAGCTTCGTCAACGCGCTGCTTCAACTGGAAGAGGTCTGAGCGAAACAAATCCTGTAACTCCGCTTCGATTTCCGCTAGCCGGCTTCGCCCTTGGCTAATTCTGCGGATCACCCGGACTAGCTCTGGTCCTGCACCTTCTCCGGTTACCGTCTCCGGGCTGCATTCATAGTGGGCCAGAATCTTCCGCAATTTTGCTTCGTCGGCGCACTCATACGCCTGATTTGCCTCCGCCATCAGAACTTGCCTTTTGGCGCGGTCGGCGCGGTCGGAAGTCAGGTCGGGGTGGATGCGCCTGGCGACTTCACGATAGAGTTTTTTCATGGCTGGGGATGCTTCGAACGGCTTCGAATCCTCGGCCGAACCAATCTCTACCGACGCCTTGGTTTGGTTCGCACGGGCTCTGGCATCATTTGCAGCTTTGCCGGACCTTGAATTTTCGGGCTGTCTCTGCGCCGTTTTCTCCGCAATTCGCGCTTTCCATTCATCGAGTTCGGCGTATAGAGTGCCCACGGTGTGCAGATAGTTCCTCTCAAACGCTCCCAGTTCCGCGCGAACATTGACGATGCGAAGCTCGCGCTCAGCCAACTCGGTTTCGATTGCGGCGAATTCTTCGTTTTTGCGGGTGAGCTCTCGCTCCTCGGGCTTCTCAATTCTTCCCGAGACGGATGCGTCCGCAGGGGAATTCATCGTATTTGGTGACATTTCCCTCGCCTCCGAGAGCGTCTTCAATTCAGGCGCTCGCCGTGTGCCTTCCTTGCCTAGCTGAATCCGCCGCGCCTATAGAGAATGTTAATCCAGAGTGTTCGCCTTACTCCGGCGCCGATGCACCGGATTCCTCAACGCGCCACCTGTCCTTCCGGACAGGCTGCCGGGAAATGGATGTTCTTGAGGAAGCTGGGGCACACTGGAAAAGGCAGGAAAAGTTCGACGCGCAAGGCCTTAAAAACAAAACGCCGGACGCGAATCATTCTGTTCGCATCCGGCGCTTGAAGAGCAGGATTTCTACTCTTGCAGAGAGCCCATCTCGGGCATCTGCAATCTTGCCTTCGCCAGCGCTCTCACAAGATTTGCCTCCACAATCTGCTCGCTGGTGTTTCTCACTGTGGCCAGCTCGCTGACGAGCAAATACTTGGCTCTTTCGAGCATTTTCTTTTCGCGGAAAGATAGCGGCTTGGTCCGGCTCAGCGCCACCAGTCCCTTGAGAACTGCGGCCACTTCCATCAGTGAGCCAGTCCTCATTCGATCCGAGTTTTCTTTGAAGCGGTGCTTCCAATCGTGGTGGGAATTTGACCGGCCCTTTTCGAGGAATGAGAGGACTTCGCCGGCTTGGTTGTTTCGAATGATGGGTCGCAAACCAACGTTGTTGATATTCGACTGCGGCACCATTACCTTCAGGCCACTTGAGAGAATCTTTAACATGTAGTACCGTTCTGATTTGCCGTTCAGATACCCGTAGCTGATCTGTTCGATTACTCCTACGCCATGGTTCGGATAGACCACTTTTTCGCCCAGCTTAAAGTCCATAGGTGGAAGTCCCCTCCCGAAAGCGTATTTTCATTTTAGGCACACGTTACGGTGGCGTCAAGAAAATCTGAGTAATTTCTGCGTCGTCTCAATTCCGAGAAATCGTGTGTTTTCTGATAGATTGGCCTGTAAATTGCCCTATAATGGTGCAGATGCTTCTCCTTGCCGCGGACACCTCTTCGCCCTCCGGCAGCGTTGCGATTCTCCGCGAAGATTCAGTTGTGGGACTCATCCACACCGTTTCTGACGAGCCTTATTCCTCGCGGCTATTCCGTCATATCGACTTCTTGCTCAGAGACTTATCACTTGAACTAAAGGACTTTGATCTTTTTGCCGTCGCATCCGGTCCGGGATCGTTCACAGGGCTTCGCGTGGGTCTGACGGCGGCGAAGGCGTGGTCTGAGGCGTTTAATCTCCCCGTCGCTGGCGTAAGTGTGCTGGAAGCTGTAGCCTCAGAGGCGGGCGCGGGACCATCTCTCCGGATCCCGGTCGTTGATGCCCGCCGCCAAGAGGTCTATTACGCGCTATTCGACGGAAACGGAAATCAGCAAGCCCTTGCCGGCAACGAATGCGTCGCCGCCATGGATGAACTTGTCGCGGACGTTCGCTCACGCGCGGGCGGAAGGCGGATTACTTTTGTCGCCAGCTGTCCGGAACTTCTGGCTTCCGTAGCAGAGTCCTTCGGAAGAGAAACAGCCGAATACGAGTTGGTTTCCTCAGCGCTGGCACCCTCGATTGGCCGCATCGCAATGAGCTTGGCCAGAGCCGGCCATCTTGCAGACTCGCTCACGCTCGACGCCAACTATGTGCGCCGCTCGGACGCCGAGTTGAAATGGAAAGGCCAATAGTCGAGTCCAGTTTTCGAGTCATCGGTGTGCCTGACGGTTCAGGCAAGCGAATCCGTGCCGCCCCGCATTCGCAGATTCTGTTTGATAAAATTGCAGACATCATGTCGGCTCATCCCTTTGCGGTTCGGTCCTTTGTCCATGCCGATATCGAAGCCGTTCTTGCCGTCCAAGCCGAGTCGCCAGAAATCGCCCCGTGGAGCGCCTGGGACTACGAGCGCGTGGCGCGGAATGAAATGGCAGGCTGGGTTGCAACAGAAGGGACCGGAGTCGTCGGATTTCTGATAGCGCGCCGCGTCATCTCCGACGTAGAAATTCTCAATTTTGCAGTCGCGACCGCTCTGCGTCGTCAGGGAATAGGTACGATGCTGCTCGGAGAGTGTCTCGGCTGGGCAAAGTCGTTTTCTGCGGAAAAGGCGCTCCTCGAGGTTCGCATCTCGAATCTTGCCGCAATTCGATTTTACGAGAGGCACAACTTTGAAGTGGTCGGTCGCCGTCCCCACTACTACAACTCACCGATAGAAGACGCCTTGCTCCTCACTGCGCCAATCGGGATACAGCCCTCTGATTGAAGTGGCTCCATTGCATCGGTTCAACCCCGCAATTGATCCCTCCATATTTTTGCCACTGCAAACGTGAACAGGAAGATCAAAAGCCCGAGCAAGAGGCCCTTTGTCGAGACGATATCCAGTCCAACGGACCGAAGATCGATTCCCGCGTTCTCTCCAGGTACGCCCCTAGCCTGCTGGTGCAGCATCCACATGGCGTCAATCGCCGCAGCAGCAACGGCGATTCCGACAGTGATACCCAGGGCAACCAGCGCACTCTTTGCGGTCGTCATCGTTCCACCCCTCTCGGCTCTCGTCCGGCCCCGGTGCCGACATCATAATCCAATCCTCGATTGGCCTCTTGGTTTTCACACCCCAGTTATGGTAATTGTTACAGCCATGTGAGAGCTTCATCAATTAGGAGGGAAACGATGCCGACCCAGGCAGACTTGATTCGCCAGTCCCTGTTGGCCAACGACCCCGAGTACAGGGAACTCGCAGAAGAGCACGACCGCTGCGACTGCCAGCTCAAAGAAATCCTCGAAGAACCCTACCGCAACTCCGAAGACCTAGCTCAAGAATCAATCCTCAAAAAAAAGAAGCTGATGCTAAGGGACCAGATGGAGTTCCTCGTCTTTAGGCATCAGCACCATCTGGTCCACCACTAGTTTTGTTGCCTCGGTGGCGGCGGTCTTTTCTGTCGTACAATACACGTGCACTCAAGGCGTTTTTCCAGCTTTATTGAGATTGCCTCGCGCTCGGCCCGCCTTGGCTCGGCAGGGAAGAGAACAGCGCGTGGTTGTGCCATCCGGGGAAACTTCATCCATGGTAAAAGAAGCATACAAATTCTCTGTCCCGCCTCTCGTGGTTGGAATCCTGGGAGTGCTCGTTGGCTGGAAATGGATCGGCGGCGCGTTGATTTTTCTGGGGCTCTTCGTTCTCTATTTTTTTCGGGACCCGGACCGGGCAATTCCCCCTGATTCTTCCTCCATTGTTTCTCCTGCCGACGGTCATGTCGTCGAAATCCTCGACGAAATGCTCGACGGCACGATGGGGCACCGCATCAGCATCTTCCTTTCGATCTGGGATGTGCACGTGCAACGCGCCCCGGTCGCCGGGCGCATTGCGGACGTCGTCTATCGTCCTGGAAAGTTCTATGCCGCATGGCGTCGTGACGCCTCCACGGAAAACGAGCAGAACGTCATCTATATTCATTCGCAACAGGGAGCTGTTGTCTTCAAACAAATTGCCGGAGCCGTTGCGCGCCGCGTGATATGCTGGAAGGCGGAGGGTGCGGAAATCGCGCGGGGCGAGCGCGTCGGCATGATCCGCTTTGGCTCGCGCGTCGACCTCTGGCTGCCCCTCAATTCCCAGGTTCTCGTCGAGCGGAAGCAATTTGTGAAGGGCGGAGAAACTGTTCTCGCCAAATGGAATTCAACCACCTAGATCCGATCGGCGACCCCGAAGACGAGTCGCGCAGGCGTTTCCGCAATCACAAGCTGCGCCGCGGCGTCTATATTCTCCCCAGCGCCTTCACGGTCGCGAATCTTCTCTGCGGTTACTATGCTGTCCTGGCAACCCTCGAAGGCAACGTCACGGACCTGGATAACGCCTCCCGCGCGATCGGCCTTGCGATCCTTTTCGACTCTTTTGACGGCCGCATTGCGCGCGCCATGGGAACCACTTCCTCTTTCGGCCGCGAATTCGATTCGCTTGCCGATGTAATCAGCTTCGGGATTGCCCCCGCGTTCCTCGCCTATGCGTGGGGTGTTCGTGCCAACGTTTCCGGGACCTTTCTGGAAAATGTCCACTTGGTCCAGCTCGGCTGGCTCGTCGGCTTTTTCTTCCTTGTCTGCTGCGCTTGGCGCTTGGCGCGCTTCAATATTCAGGGAATGGCCCCGGGAGGAAACCGCTTTTTCGTTGGAATGCCGACGCCCGCCGCCGCGGGAATGATTGCCGCCACAGTTCACTTCTTCCAAAACCCAATTCAGGACGTCCGGCTCTCGATTCTCTGGCTGCTGGTTGTCGCCTCCCTTGGCGGACTCATGTCCAGCACGTGGCGCCACTACAGCTTTAAAGACATTCAATGGACCAAGCGCCGGCCGTCGCTTGCCGTCGTTTTGCTCGGAGGCCTGCTTGCCGCCATCTGGTTTTTTTCTCGCCAGACGCTGTTCGCGATCGCTGTCGCTTATACCGTGCACGGCGTCATCTACCAGGTGATACGCTTCGCGCGTCGCCGCGTCGCCTCGCGACCAGCCTGATCTATGTCCACTGGGGCTTTGCACGATCACGTTGCAATCGTCGGCGCATCTTCTCTCCTTGGCAAGGAACTGAAGCGCGTCCTGGAAGACCGTAACTTTCCCGCATCCGAAATCATCCTCCTGGACACCAGCGAGGTCGCAGGAATCCTTACGGACGCTGCAGGGGAAGCCACCTTTATTCGCTCGCTTGACGAGGATAGCTTCGAGCACGCCCGTTTTGTTTTTTTCACGGGATCGCCCGTAGATGCCCGGCAAAATCTTTCAGCCGCCCTGTCTTCCGGCGCGACTGTCGTTGACTTGACCGGGGGTTCGCTTGCCTCTACCGGTGCAGTAATCTCAAGCCCTTCGCTTTCCACGATGCTTCTCCCGGTTCCCACAAAGCCATCGATCCCCGGTCCCATTTATTTTTCTCCTTCATCGCCCGTGCTGATTGCCGCCACGCTTTCTGCCGTCCTTTCAAAGTTTTCTCCAGCGAGGATCGCCCTCACCCTCTTTCCGCCCGTGTCTGAATTTGACCAGTCAGGCGTCGACGAGCTTGAGTCCCAGTCGGCCGCGTTGCTTTCTTTTCGCCCGATTTCGCAGACCGTATTCGATAGCCAGGTCGCGTTCAATCTGCTGGATCGCTTCGGCGACTCTGCGCGCTCGTCCCTGGACAAAATTCGCCGAACGGTTTCTTCTATCACCTCTCAATTTCTTGCCGGGCGCGCACAGTCGCCGGCCATCCAGTTGATTCAGGCTCCGATGTTTTATGGCTACGCCTTCTCCGCCTACGCCGAGTTTCCAGCGCTCCCGCCGGCCTCGGAGGTGCATTCCGCTCTTGCGGCGCTCGGAGTCCGCATCGCCTCGGACGAAGATCCCCCGCCCACAAATCTCGCTGCTGCCGGCGAAGACAATATTCTTCTTTCGCCAGTTCGCCCCGACGACTCGCACCCTTCTGCTTACTGGTTTTGGGGTGTCGCTGATAATCTTCGCTTTGCCGCTATCAATGCCGTTCGCATCGCGGAGGACTTGCTTGCAAGGCAATAAGGATCCCCTGGCGAGATTTTGCAGCGGCCGCCTGCTCCTCGCTGTGCTGGTTCTTGTTTTGTCTTTCTGCTTTGGTTGCGGCTATCACGTGGCAGGGCACGACTCCAGCTTGCCCTCCGGTTGGCACGAGATTGCCGTTCCTGCCTTTAAGAACGATACCGCTCAATATCACATCGAAGAGATCTTCACGGAATCCGTTATCCGCGAATTCTTGACGCGCACGAAGTATCGCATCACACAGGACCCCGCTTCGGCCGACGCCGTATTGCACGGAGAAGTTTTGTCGATCGAAACCAGTCCGCTCTTGTTCGACGCAACCACCGGTGAGGTGCGAACGATGCTGGTCACCGTCCACTCCCGCGTCAGCCTGGTCGACACAAAAACGGAAAAGAGCGTCTACTCGAACAAGGACATCGTATTTCGCCAGGAATACCAGATTTCAAGCGACGTGCAATCATTCTTCAACGAGCAAAGCCCCGCCCTTCGCCGCATGTCAGGTGATTTCGCCTCCCAGGTTGTGTCTGATGTTATGGAAAGCTTCTAAACACGTTCATCCTGGCGCTCGTAATCGAAGCCTTTCTGTCACTTCGGCCAAGAAGTGGCCAACGCATCGCGGAATAGCGTAAAATCTCCCCGCACCTGCGCCATGCCTTCACTCACGTCTGAAAAGCTCATCGAACGTCTGTCATCGGGAAAGCCCGTCCCGGCGGTTCTCTTGTTGGGTTCCGATCCATACCTTCGCAACCTTTCCCGCCGAGGAATTATCGAGACCTGCATTCCGGAATCCGCGCGCGACTGGGCTGTCACTCGCATTCCCGCCGAAGGCGCCGGCTGGGACGACATTCTGGAGCGAGTTCAGACCATGCCCATGCTTTCCCCGCGCCAGGTGGTGATTGCGGAGGGCGCCGAAGCGTTCGAAGATTTGCCCGATGACACTCGCGATAGCCTCCTCGAATCGCTCACGCGGTATTTCGACGATCCTGCCCCTTTCACGCTCCTGCTTGTGGAAGCCTCGCAACTCGACCGCCGCCAGCGTTTCTTCAAGCTCCTTGCCGATAAATCTTTGGTGGTTGAGCTCACATTGGGTGAGGAATCTGCTGCGTCTCTTGCATCCCAAATGGCTCGGGACCTCGGCGCTGAAATCGAGCGCCCCGCCGCCGCTCTTCTTGCCGAGATCTGCAACAACGAGCCGGCGCGTATTCGCGTCGAAATCGACAAGCTGGCTGCCTACTCCTTCGGGCGCGGAGCCATCACCTCCGCGGACGTCCGGGCGTTGGTTGTCTCCGCCCGCCGCAATGACGTCTGGCAATTTGCGGATATGCTTTCCTCGCGCCGCCGGTCCGAGGCTCTGGCATTTCTGGACAATCTTCTCCGCGAAGGCGACGAGCCCATCGCCATCGTCGGCGCCCTCGCCTGGGCCTATCGCAAGCTCATTGAGGCACGCTCCTTGCCGGCGACGACAAATTCCTACAACGCCGCCCGTGCCCTTGCCATGCGTCCTGACTCCGCCGAAGCGACGGTCCGCAACGCCCATCGCGTCTCGAAGAAGGAATTGCTCGCCGGTCTCGCGCGTCTCGCCGAGGCGGATAGCGCTCTCAAGTCATCCAATCCCGATCCGCACGCCTATATGGAATTTCTCGTCGCACGACTCACTTCCTAACGTAGCGCTGGGGGCTGTTTTGCCCGGCCTGCGCGTTTCTTCGTTCCGTGTCTCGCAAATTTATCCACCTGTCGATAAAATGATCGCTCCCATGAAACGCAAACTTCGGCCTCGAAGAAGGTTGAATGGAAACCAGCCCCGCTCTCCGCGCATCGCTGTCTCCGCGGCCGACAAGCGCGCCGGAGGATGGTTCACGCGCTTGATGGCCCTCCAGCGTCGTCTGCGCGCTCCCAACGGTTGCCCTTGGGACCGCGAGCAGTCGCACGCGAGCCTCCGGAAATTCCTCATCGAGGAAACCTACGAAGCTCTCGACGCCATGGACTCCGGCGATGCAAAAGAGTTCGCCTCCGAGCTTGGTGATCTTCTTCTTCAAGTGGTTTTTCACTCTATTCTCGCCGAAGAATCACGCGCCTTCACCGCCGTCGATGTCATCGAATCAGTTCATACGAAGATGGTCCGGCGCCATCCTCACGTTTTTGGTGATGTTCGGGCGAAGACCTCCGCCGACGTTTTGCAAAGTTGGGAACAACTCAAAGCCGCCGAGCGCGCCGCCGCGAAAAATGCCTCAGCCTCTTTCTCCTCTCGCACCTCCCGAACGTTGTCATCGCGAATGAATCCGCCGAAAGCGGACGAGGGGGGATCGGCAGATGGGTCTGGGTCCACAGTCGAATCCCTTCTTTCCGGAATCCCTCGTTCGCTCCCCGCCGTTCTTGAGGCTTATCAGCTCACTCGCCGCGCTTCTCACGTTGGCTTCGATTGGGACTCCCTCTCCGGGGTTCTCGAAAAGCTCGAAGAAGAGAAAGAGGAGATTGCCGCAGCCTCGGACAAATCTCTCCCGCTCGCGCGCCTCGAAGAGGAAGTCGGCGACCTTTTTTTTGCCGCCGTCAACGTGGCTCGCTTTCTTGGTGTTGACCCTGAAATTGCGATTAAGAAGGCCAATCGCAAATTCAAGCGGCGCTTCGAATATATGGAATCCGCCGCGCGTGCCGAAGGGAACGCTTTTGCTAGTCTCCCGCGTGCCCGCAAGGAAGAGTTGTGGGACGCCTCAAAACGCGCCGAGAAAAACTCCTCGACGACCGAATCCTAGTGCCCGAAGAGATCCAAATTCGCTCCCTGCACTCTCTTCCCGAGTTTGACGAATGCGTCCGTCTCCAGCAACTCACGTGGGGACGCGATATCGTCGTTCCCTCGGCCATCTTCGTCGTCGGCGAGCATACGGGCGGCTTCACGCATGGCGCGTTCGATGGCAAGCGCATGGTCGGCTTCTCGATGGCTGTCGCGGGCTTCCGCGATGGGCAGCCACTTCTGCATTCCCACATGGCCGCCGTCCTGCCCGAATATCAAAATCGAGGCGTGGGCCGCCGCCTGAAGCTCGCCCAGCGCGATGATGCCCTTCGCAAAGGGATTCCTCTCATCGAATGGACTTTCGATCCGCTCGAATTGAAAAACGCGCACTTCAACTTCAACCGTCTCGGCGCCATTGCTCGCGCGTATATTCCCGATTGCTACGGCATTACCGATAGCCCGCTCCATGCCGGGCTTCCCACCGACCGCCTTGTCGCTGAATGGTGGCTCGATTCCCCGCGTGTCCGCGCCTTGATGGACAAAAATCCTTCGCCCGCCGCTCCATCGCCGGATTTACACGCTTTTCGGGTTTCCGTCCCCGCGGACATCTCCGAACTCCGGCTCTCCCATCCCGCGCGAGCCGTCGAAATCCAATCCGCCGCCCGCGAGCAATTCCAAATGAATTTTGCGCGCGGCTTTGTCGCCTTCGCCGTTGAAAAATCTCCTACAACTGCGGAATACCTCCTCGCTCCAGCCCCGTCGATTCCCGGTCTTTCCTTACGGCCACTCACGCACTAGCCAGCAGCACAATGGACGCTTCGATTTTCATTCCCATCGATCACACTGGGTGAGAATCTGCTTGTCCCAATTTCTCTTTTCATTTTTCCGATTTTTATTTCCCCGTGCCTCTGTGGCAAATCCCTTGGCTTTCCGCCGCGCCTCGTTGAAAATATCCACTCTCGTCCATGCGCCTGAAGAAGATCACCCTCCGCGAAATTCACTTGCAGCTTCTCTCGCCCTTTCAGACTAGTTTTGGCACCACATCTCTTCGCCGCATTCTCCTTGTCGAAGCGGAGACTCGCGACGGAGCCGTCGGCTGGGGCGAGTGCACGGCCGGCGAAGATCCCTTCTACTCCTACGAAACCGTCGAAACAGCGTGGCACATTCTTCGGGATTTTCTGTTCCCCGCCTTGAAGGGCAGGGAACTGGAATCTGCGTCTACGCTTTTCGACCTGCTCTCTCACGTCCGCGGCCACAACATGGCCAAAGCGTCTCTCGAAACAGCTTTCTGGGACATCGAGGCGCAGCAAAAATCGCTACCGCTCTCGAAGCTTCTCGGCGGCACGCGCGCCGAAGTCCCTTGCGGGGTCTCGATCGGCATCCAGCCTTCCATCCCCGACCTTCTCGCGAAAGTTGAGCGCGAACTCTCCGCCGGCTATCAGCGCATCAAGATCAAAATCAAGCCCGGGCAGGATATTTCGCTCGTTCGTGCTCTTCGCGAACGCTTTCCACGCGTCCGTCTGATGGCCGACGCCAATTCCGCGTATACGCTTGCCGATACGCCCCGGCTCAAGCAACTCGACGATTTCTATCTCATCATGATCGAGCAGCCGCTCGGACACGATGACATTTACTCTCACGCGAAGCTCCAGCGCGAACTGCAAACTCCCATCTGCCTCGATGAGTGCATTCACGATCTCGAGCACGCTCGCGCGGCGATCGAAATCGGCGCCTGCAAGATTATTAATATCAAGCTCGGCCGCGTCGGCGGACACACCGCTTCCCGCCGCATCCACGACCTTTGCCAAGAGAAATCCGTCCCTGTCTGGTGCGGCGGCATGCTCGAGTCCGGCATCGGGCGGGCCCACAATATCGCTATGTCGACGCTTGCGAACTTTTCTCTTCCAGGCGACGTCTCCGCCAGCAAACGCTATTGGTCCGAAGACATCATTGACCCCGAAGTCGAAGTCACGCCGCGCGGCACCATTGTCGCTCCCATGGCGCCAGGCCTCGGCTACGCGCCACGCCGCGGCCGCATCGACTCTCTCACCGTTCGCCGCGAGGTCGTAGACTAATTGTCAGCCGGTCCCGCTTCCACGGAGTTGCACCATCCCCATCCCTTTTTTCTAGGCTGTTCTGTTTTCTTCATGCTTCTTCTTTGGTCCTTCAATTACGTTCTCGGGAAAATTGCTCTTCGCCACATGGACCCAATCTCGCTGACCTGCGCGCGATTCGTGGCCGCTTCCGTTGTCGTCTTGGTGATTTACGTGTTCTCTCCTGGCAGAGCTTTCCCGAGAGTGCAGGACCTTTGGCCCTTCCTGTATCTCGGCGTTTTCAACGTTCTTATGAATCAGGGGCTCTTCACCATCGGCCTGAACTACACCACTTCTTCGCACTCGGCCATCATCATCTCCTCGGGACCGATCTTCATTCTTCTGCTCGCCGTATCTTTGAAGCTCGAACGGATGACCGCAGGGAAAATCGCTGGAATGCTCATCTGTTTCGCCGGCATTCTTCTCCTTGAGATGGATTCCGGTTCTCTTCGCACCTCGCCGTTTCTCAAGGGCGACACCATCTCCTTGCTCGGAACGATCGGCTTTGCCCTTTACGTCGTCTTGGGCAAACGCATCGCCGATAAATACGACTCGCTCTCGATGACCACCTATACGACCATCGCCGCCACGATTCTGCTTACACCTGTTACGCTGCATCAGGCAATCCGCCTGAACTGGTCTGCAGTTGGATGGGCCGGCTGGTGGTCGATGTTTTACATGGCTGCAGGAAGCTCAGTCTTTGCTTATTTGATTTTCTATTGGGCGCTGCGGCATACCACGGCCTCCCGCCTCGGCGCCGTCTGCTATTTTCAACCCGTCATCGTCATCGTTCTGGCCGCCCTCTTCCTGGGCGAACGGCCGACAAGTCACCTGCTTCTCGGAACCTCGCTCGTTCTCCTCGGGGTTGTCCTTGCAGAGCGTGCTCCCGCCTGATTGCACTGCGCCGCAACTTTTCTGATTCTGCTGGGTTCGACTAGCGTGGGAGTGTTTTTGCGCGGGCGACGCACCGGTCAAGCTCTCCGGTTTGTGCAAGTTGCAACCGAACTGGTGCAGCCCGAATCAAATAGCGTAGGATGGCTGCAAGAGTCGCGGCCAGCCCCGGCCGTTGGGAGGTAACTACGATGAAAGCCTCTCGTTTTAGCTTGTTGGGTTTGACTACTTTGGTGCTCGCCGCACTGACCTTGCTTCCTCTTCCAGCGTATGCACAACATGGCGGTGGGCACGGCGGAGGTGGGGGCGGAGGTTTTCACGGAGGTGGAGGTGGCGGTTTCCACGGTGGTGGATTCGGAGGTGGTGGTTTCCACAGTGGAGGCGGCTATAGCGGTGGAGGTTTCCGAAGTGGAGGTGGCTACAGCGGTGGCGGATTCCGCGGCGGATATGGTGGCTATGGCGGTGCTTATCGTGGGACGTACGGTGGGGGTTCTCGTGGCGGTTATCCCGGCGCGGGTTCTAGGGGCTATTCAGGGGCTCCTCGTTCCGGGTTCAATGGCGGCCAGCGTTATGCAGGCCCCTCTTACCGTGGTTCCTACGGACGCCCCGGTTCCTCAACGAATCGCGGCAACGGCTTCGGCGGCCCCTCGAGCTCTGCCCGCTTCAATGGTTCGACTCGCGGTGGCAATTACAATCATTTTGCCTACAATTCTCCTGCGGCCCGCGGCTTCAACTCCCCATCCTCTTCTGCACGGAGTGATGGCGGCTGGCATTCTTTCGGTTCAGGGGCGTCTCGCAGTTCCGGCACGCCTTCATCCGGCTATTCCAGCTTCGCTCGCAATGGCGCTCGGCCTTCGACCTCTTCGTCCGGCTTCCGCAGCTTCTCGTCGCCGGGAGCAAGTGTCGCTCACCCGTCTTTCAACAATCGTTCCTTCGGAACATCCTCGCGCTTCGCTGGCGGCTCGTTCGGCTCTTCCAACTTCGCTTCAAACCGTTTCGGCGGTGGCGCCTTTGGCTCCCTGAACTCCTCCCGCTTTGGTGGGTCGTCCAACAGCTTCGGCCGCTCCGGTCTCTCAACCAATTTCCGGTCATCTTACGCTCCCGGGCCACGCTCCTTCGGAACGTATGGAGGATACCGAGGTTGGGGCGGTTATGGCTACGGCTGGCGCGGAGGTTGGGGAGGCTACGGTTGGCGCGGCTATGGCTATCGTCCCTGGGGCTGGGGCGGTTGGGGTTGGGGCGGCGGCTGGGGTATCGGATTCGGCTTTGGTTGGGGATGGGGAGGCTGGGGCTGGGGCGGTTGGTATGGCCCCGGCTATTGGGGTTGGCCTTACTATGGTGGGTATCTAGGCTGGGGCTGGGGCGGCCTCTGGGGGTATCCGTATTGGGGATATCCAGCCTACTATTCTCCTTATCCCTACACGGGTTATGCCAACCCGTGCGATCCGTCATGGTCCTCGCAATTCTCAGATTACTGTGGCAACAGCGGCGTCGATTACAACCTGAACGACCTAGGAGCTCCGAACAACTACGACTCTCTCAACACCCAGCCATCGTACAATTCCACTCCTGACTCTTCCGTTGCGCTCGCTGGCTCGCCTGACGACAACCCCGTCACCGACAACGTCGCCTCCTCCACTCCGACCGCGCTCTTGTACTTGAAGGACGGCACAATGATCGCCGCTACCGACTACTGGCTTGCGGGCGACCAGCTTCACTACGTCGTCAGCTATGCCGGAGAAAGTGCAATCTCCCTCGACCAGCTCGATTGGCAGGGCACGGTCGATGAAAACGCAAAGCGAGGTGTTCGCTTCACGCTAAAGGACCATCCGGACTCGGAGGCCTCGCCGGCTCCGTCCGCATCGGGTGCCGTGGGCGCACCGTCAATCGTGCCGTCGTCTCCGGCTGGCGCTCCCGCACCCGCGCAGCCGGCTGCGGCGCCCGCGAACGCAGCGGTATCCTCCACATAGTCCTATTTCCATCCTGAACGTGCTTTTGCTAGATTGGAAAGAATACGAGGAGCTCCTGACCAAAATGCCTCGCACACGCAAACGTCCTTGGCCTCTGCGGCTGCTGCAATCCTCCACCCGCGCCGCCTTTCTCCGCGCCTACCGCCAGGTGCAGGTCGATCCGAAGGCCTATCTGAACTACGTGTGCCGCGTCCATCGGCTTCCTATCCGGTCTTGGAACCAGATGTTCCTTCTTGGCGAAGATGTCATCACACCCATCGCCAACGACGTCATCTCGGGTTCTGCCAAAGCAGCCGCACTAGAGGGTGCGGGCCTCGGCATCGGCGGCATGTTAACTCTGGTTCCCGACGCGGGTGTCCTCGCTGCCATCACCATTCGCATGCTTCAAAAACTCAGCTTGGTTCACGGCTTCGAATACGCAACGGAGAGCGAATCGGCGGAATTATGGCTTGCAGCCGCCTCCGCCGCAGGCGTGGATCTCGGCCGGGACTTCCTGGAAAAGCAGGCCACCGAGCGCCTTCTTCCTCGCATCGTCGACTCCGTGGCGGTCAAAATCGGCGCTGACGTCGCCGAGAAATGGTCGGCGCGCCTCATCCCTGTCTTCAGCGCAGGGGCTGGCGCCGCTCTGAATTATTATTTTGTCCGTTCCTGGGGGCGTCGAGCGCATGCTCATTTTCTCTCCCGCCACCGCTCCAGCGCCGCTCGCTATTTGCCGCCGCTCAATGTGTCCTTTGCGCCCGCACCGCGTGGCATCGATCCCCACGTCGTTCCCCTTCTGCCGTCCAGATCGCCTTCGCTCTCCTGACGGGCTCTCCGTCTTGCTATAAAATTGCTCGGTCAACTTGGCGGCACTCATGGTATTCACAAAACGATTGCGTGAAGGAGTCCGGCGCGGGGAAATCACCTGCAGCGTGCGTTTTTGGACCCGCCCGCACATTCGCGTCGGCGCCCGCTATCCGATGGAAGATGGCGCCATTGAAATAGATTCCATCGAGGTGATCGGCTTTCCGGACATCACTCCCGCGCTCGCGCAAGAGTCAGGCTTCCTGGGTGTTTTGGACCTTCTCAAGGTCGCCAAGCATGGCAGGGGCGAGAATATCTACCTGATTCGCTTTCACTACGTCCGCGGGCGCTCGCAATCGAAGGCGCGCCGCAAGCATTCCTAGAGATTCATTCGACTGGAGACAAGGCCACCACACGCCCTTTACTTCTTCCGTCTTGCCAAAAACTCGCAGGGCTTCCCTTCGGCCACATGATTCGAGTTCAGGCATTCGTCGGGAATCATCAGCCGCTCTACCGGCCTACCGCCGACGATGTGCGAGTCGATAATCTCGTCCACGTCTTCTACGCCTACAGTTCCATACCAAACCGCGTCGGGATAGACCACTACCGTCGGCCCATGTTCGCACTGGTCCAGGCATCCGGCTTTATTCGACCGCACCCGTTTTTGCATTCCTCTTTGTGCGAGTTTGTCTTTGAACGCGCGCGCCAGTTCACCCTCGCCCGATGCATTGCAGGATTTCTTGGGGACTTCGGGCGGGCGCTGATTCGTGCAGATGAAAATGTGTTTCTCAAACTTCGGCATGGTTATGGCTCCTGAGCGGCACAATCTATTGTCACACGAACGCCAGGCAGGGAAATGCTACGAGATGAAATTTTCGAGGGAAGAACTTGCAGGCCTGTCGGGTTTACTTCTGGGGGATCTCGTCGCCGATGTGGTACACGTGCCAGAAATCGCCGTCCATTTCCAGGAAATTCACGGCAATTTTTTTTGGCGATCCGTTTTCGGGTTCCACGTTGACGATGCGGCAGATGCGCTCTTCGTTTGTCACGCTATTCACTAGCAGGACCGTCTGCCCGCATTCCACCTCCGGCGACAACGGCAGCATCCCGCCGTGCGCGCTGATCACCTTCATCTCTGTGGCTTCCCGGAAGGGTTGGTTTTCCGGCGTCCGCCCGTACACTTTCACCGGAATATGGATCGGAAGACGCTTGCTCCTCCGCCGCTCCTCCATGACTCCTCCTCCATACGCGGACACGTTCCCTCACAATTCAGCATCCATAAAGCTAATTGGTTGCATCCTTCAGGTCAATAGTACTGCATGTCGAATCCTTCTCTGTGACAACTGCGTTGAGGGGAAATTACATAGCCATCCGCACCAAGGGCGCACAACTCCCGCTGCTTTCCACCGCTCGTGGGGCGGGGAAGAGCGAACCCGACTTCTACCCCTTCTTCTGATGCTGGGCTGTCGGCGGCAGCAGGCCATTCAGCCGAAGATACATCGCGGCCATGCTGTAGTGATCGTAGAAATCATCGGTGAGCGCGATCATCGCACCCGCGCGCGTCGTCTGCCACTGGCCGAAGAGAGTCAATGGGTCTCCCAAGTGCGAGTCGTCTACCTTCGCAAGCGCCGTCGTGCAGAAATCAAACGACGATTTCAACGCGCCTACGAGACTGTCCTTCGGGTCTGTCTCGCTGAGCTTTTCCTGTTTCGGCGATTCAATTCCCGAGATCTCCGAACACAGCCCGTAGTTCGATCCCACCATATGCACCACCAGATGGCCAAACGTCATTTGCGCCGGCGTCGGATGATAGCTGTACTTGTCGGCCGGCATTTCTTCGGCGGCGGCCACGATGATTTTCGATTCTCGCTCCACCACCTGCCGGACGAAGTCCGAGACGGGATTTGCCTCCGTCTGCGTCGTCTGCGCTGGTGTGACACAAGGCACGAGAATGATTCCGAGGAGCAACAGCATCATCTGCTTCATATGTCCTCCTGTTTTTGGAGCGGCTGTTTCGCTCCCGCTGCACACTCTCTTTCTACACCCTCCATCGGACGCCGGGCCAGTCTGTATTCGGCAATCTCAGATTTTCTGAATTTTCTCCTTGACAGCTTAGGAGAGAGTGATACTCTCCTAATCACTTTAGGAGGGTTCATGCCCGGCCAGGCTCAGCTTCTTCCCGGCACTCTCGATCTCCTCATCCTGCGCGCCGCCTCACTCGGGCCGCTTCACGGGTATGGAATTCTCTTGCGCATCGGGCAAATCTCCGGCAATGCGCTGCTCATAGAGCAGGGCGCTCTTTATCCGGGTCTGTTTCGCCTCGTGCGCCAGGGATTTCTCAAAGCCAGTTGGGGCACTTCAGAGAACAATCGCCGCGCCAAATTCTACGAGCTCACATCTGCCGGCCGTAAGCGTCTTCGGGAAGAAACAGAAAGCTGGAATCGTCTCGCGACGGCCATTGGGTCCGCCCTGGCTGCCGAACCGGAGGAAATATGAGACTGCTCGATTCAATTCACTTCCGGCTCTCCACGATTTTCAATCGTTCGCGGCTAAGTACAGACATGGAGGACGAGCTTCGGTCCCACATCCAACTCCGTGCGGATGATCTAGAGCGATTGGGCCTCCCGCGCCGGGAGGCGGAACGCCGCGCGCGGCTCGAATTCGGCGCTCCATCGCGCATTAAAGAGGAATGCAACGAAGCAGTGGGGGGCACATTCATCGAATCGTTCCGACAGGACCTGCGTTTTGGGCTTCGAATGTTGCGGAAGTCGCCGGGCTTTACTGCCGTTGCTGTCGCGACGCTGGCGCTGGGCATCGGCGCAAACGCCGTGGTTTTCGCCGTCATGAATGCCATGATCCTCCGCCCCTTGAAAGTGCCTGACCCGCAGAGTCTCTACGGCCTCGAGCATGGAAGTGACAATGGTTACCAATCTTATCCCGACTATATCGATCTGCGTGACCGCAACAGGACGTTTGACGGTCTAGCGGCTTACAATATCTCCCAGGCTGCGCTGAGCACGGGGGATAGTCCCTCTGAAACCTGGGTGGAAGAAGTCAGCGGAAATTATTTCGACGTTTTGCGTATCCAGCCCTATCTCGGGCGGATGATTCATGCATCTGACGAGCAGGGCCCGAACAGCGCCCCCTATATCGTGCTCGGATATGCGTATTGGCACAGTCATTTTCAGGATGATCGCAGCATAGTGGGTCGGACTGTCGCTCTCAACAAGCATCCTTATACGATTGTGGGTGTCGCTCCCCCTGAATTTCACGGGACCATATTGTTTTTCCACCCTGACATTTATGTGCCGATCGTCAACCAGGAACAGTTGGATGGCGCAAATTTCCTGAATTCGCGCGGCTACCGGTGGATTTTTGAAAGCCTGGGACATCTGAAACCTGGCGTCACTCCCGCGCAAGCTACGGCCGATATAAATTCGATTGGCGCAGAACTCGATAAGACTTATCCCAACGAGGATCACGGCCGGATGGCGTTCGACCTGGCGCGACCCAGCCTCTACGGAAATTTTTTGGGACGTCCAGTGCGAGCGTTCCTGGCGGCGTTGACTCTCTTGTCCGCACTGATTCTGGTGGCCGCGTGCACGAATCTCGGCAGCCTGTTTGCATCTCGCGCGGCAGATAGGTCCCGCGAACTTGCAATGCGGCTTGCTCTTGGCGCTAGTCGCGCGCGCATTTTGCGGCAACTATTCACGGAAGCATTGTTGATTTCCCTGATGGGTGGCGCCGTCGGGCTCTACGCGGCAGTCTTGTTGATGCGCGCCCTGAGCGCGTGGCAACCGTTCCCTCGATATCCCCTGAATGTGCCGGTGAGTCCGGACGCGCATGTCTACGGAGTGGCCTTGTTGTTGACGCTGGCGAGCGCCTTCCTATTTGGTTCCGTGCCGGTCCGGCAGATTCTCCGCATGAACCCGAACGACGCCTTCAAGGCCGCGCCGGCCCATGCGTTGGGGCGGCGGATCACGGTCCGAGATTTGCTGCTTTCCGCGCAGATTGCCATCTGTGCGCTGCTGGTCACCTCTTCGTTGGTGGCCGTTCGCGGCATGGCCCGCTCGCTGCACAGCAACTTCGGTTTTCAGCCGCAAAACGCCATCCTCGTCGATACGGCGCTCACGATGGCGGGCTACACCGGCGATGCGGTACCACCCATGCAAAAGAAGATGATCGAAGCGTTGAAGACCATACCTGGCGTGACGGATGTGGGGTCGATTGATCAAGCCCCTCTGACAGAGGGCGGAAATACCTCGACATTCTTCTCCGACAATACCGCGGACTTGAGGCCGTCGAACGCTGCCGCCGAGGGATATCTCTACAACATATCACCGGGATATCTTGAAGCGGCTGGGACGACGTTGCTGGCCGGCAGATCGTTTTTGTGGCAGGACGACAAAACGGCGCCCCGCGTGGCGATCGTAAACAGGAAATTCGCCGACGAACTTTTTGGTTCCGTGACCGGAGCAGTGGGGCGAGATTTTAAACTGCGGGAGGGAACTCGTGTGCAGGTGGCCGGCGTCGTCGAGGACGGAAAATATTTCGGGCTCGCCGAAGATCCGCAGACGGCGGTGTTTCTGCCACTCTTGCAATCGCCGGCAAACGTAACTTGCATGGTCGTGCGTTCGGCCGCCGATCCGCAGGCGGTGACTGCGAGCATCGAAAGCACTCTGCACGGGCTTGACCCAGGTCTCCCCATCTTCGTTCAAACTTGGAACAAGTCGCTCGAAGGCGCGCTGTTTCCCGCACGCGTCGCTGCGATGTCGCTCGGCGTCCTCGGACTGATGGGGGCAGTGCTCTCCATTACCGGTGTTTTTGGATTAGCCGCATATTCCGTGAGCAGGCGGAGGAGGGAGTTGGGAATTCGGATGGCTCTTGGCGCGCAGCGCAAGCAAGTGCTGGAGGCGGCGCTCGGGCGCGC
Source organism: Candidatus Acidiferrum sp. (assembly GCA_035524135.1). Lineage (GTDB taxonomy): Bacteria > Acidobacteriota > Terriglobia > Acidiferrales > UBA7541 > Palsa-295. Next base: position 41,378 of record DATKPM010000123.1, read on the forward strand.
CTTCAAGCTACTGGCTTTCGGCTCGTCGATGGGGCTCATCCTTGGGATTCTGGCTAGTCGTGTACTCGCGTACATCGTCTTTCAGGCGACGCCTCGCGATCCGGTGGTATTGGCAGGCGTCGTTGCCGCAATGATGCTTCTCGGGCTTTTCGCCACCTGGATTCCGGCGCAACGTGCGCTGTCGATCGATCCTTCAAAATTACTGCGCGAGGATTGACCTAACGGTTTCTTGAGTCTCCCATTAATCCAAATTGTCCTGGAGCTATGTCTTCCTGCGACTATGTTCTCGCCTTCTCTGCGCGTGCCGTCAGAATCCCCAGCACAACAGCGATCAGCAATAAGGCGGGGACGTCGCCAATCAGATGTGCGTGATGCTCTGGATACTCTAGCGCCTGCACCGCCATGATCCCGCCGTGCACGACGCTCGACCATACTGTAAACCAGATCAGACTTAGATTGCCGAGCGGATTGCGCGCCGCGAGCAGCAGAAACACTCCGAGCGTCGCGTACACGCCCAAAATCATCTGTAAATACATCGACGGACCTGTCAGATGCCACGTCCATCCCGAAGGCCAAAAGATCGTCAAGGGGTAGACGCCGATGATGAAAATGAGCCCAATCACTACTAAAGCGATGCGAAGAGGCGCGACCTTGCTGTCGTTGCTCACGGGAAGTCCTCCGCCAAATCGAATTGTCCGGAGACTTGCAAAGGGCCAGATTGCTGCGGATTAAATCACAGGACGCACTTCGGTGAAAGTGTCGATTCTGGCCTCATTCAGCTCTTGTGGATCTTTTTTGCCGCCTTGTCGAAGCCTTCTTGCTTCGCGGCGCATTTGCATGCTAGTTTCGCGGCGAAAATGAATGCAGACCAAAAGACGACGAAGCGTATTGCAATCATCCCTGGCGACGGCATCGGCAAGGAAGTCATACCCGAAGCCGTCAAAGTCCTAAAGGCCGCCCTATCCGTCTGCGGCCACGAGGTTTCCTTCACGCAGTTCGACTGGGGGGCCGATCGCTACCTTCAAGACCGCACGACTCTCCCGCCAGGCGCCGTAGAAAACTTCGAAAAAAACTTCGACGCGATTCTGCTCGGCGCCATGGGCGATCCCCGCGTTCCATCCAACGTTCACGCCGCAGACATCCTTCTGGGATTGCGCTTTCAGCTTGATCTCTATGTGAATGCCCGTCCTTGTTATCTTTTCGACCGCCGTCTCACTCCCTTGAAGGATAGGGCGGAGCGGGAGATCCACTTCATTGTCTTCCGCGAAAATACGGAAGGGCTCTACGTCGGCATGGGCGGTTTTTTTAAGAAGGGAACTGCTGACGAAATTGCGACACAGGAAGACTTGAATACGCGCAAGGGAGTCGAACGCATCATCCGCTACGCGTTTGATTATGCCCGCTCCAACAAGCTCAAACGCCTGTGTATGTCGGACAAATCAAACGCACTGACTTTTGGCCACGACTTGTGGCAGCGCGTGTTCAAGGCTGTTCGGGCTGAATATCCTGACGTCGAGTCTTCCCACCAGTACATAGACAATCTTCTCTATCAAATGGTCCGCGATCCGTCACAATTCGATGTCATCGTCACGTCCAATCTCTTCGGCGACATTGCTTCCGACGTCGGCGCGGGGCTCATAGGCGGCCTGGGGCTCACTCCTTCCGGCAATATTCATCCCGGCAAAGTCTCGCTCTTTGAACCGGTCCACGGATCCGCTCCCAATATTGCGGGGAAGGGCATTGCCAATCCCATGGGCGCAATTCTTGCTGCCGCCATGATGTGCGACCATCTTGGACTCGCCTCCGAAGCGGTTGCCATCGACTCGGCCGTTCGCTTGGCGCTCAAGGAAGGAAAGTTTCCCGCAGACATGGGAGGTTCTGTCTCCACGCGTGAGCTGGGAGATTTTCTTGCCACGGCAGTCGAAAAGTCGCGCTAACTCAAAGGAAGCAGAGGGACTTCCAGAGGTGAAGGAGGTACCAATGCGACCCTTCAGTTGCTGGTGTTCCCGGTCGTCGTATCCAGACGGTTCTCGATGGTCACTCTCTGATTCGCAGGCACGTCCACCGTTGTGACGTAGTCCTTATATCCTTCTTCTGAAATTTTTACGGTGTGCTTTCCGGCAGCGACCTTCAGCGTTCTCGCGATTCCCCCGAATTCGGTCACCGGGCCTTCGAACTTTCCGTCGACAAACACTGCAGCGCTGTCCGGCGCGACAAGAATTTTCAGTTCTCCCGTTTCTCCCGTCAAAAGAGGCTCTGGTTCAGGGTCTTGCATCTTGACGATCAAATCGAGTTCTCCGCCCGGCGCGAGATTTAGTTCCCGCGTCATATCCTTCATGCCTCTCTCGCGGATCACCAGCGAATGCTTTCCAGGCGTAAGCTCCAGCGTTGTGTGTCCCTTGAACTCATCCACGTATCCCACATACTGCCCGTCCACCCACACTCCCGCGAGCCGTTCGACTCTCGATTCGGGGATCAGCCGCAGTTGGGCAGTCTTTGCTTCTTGCGCCTTCGCCAAGCCCGCCGAGAAAAGAAGCAGACAAACGATCCATGAGGCCGAACTTGCCCGCCAATGCTTCCAATTCATGATGTGTCCTCTCCTTATTTGGATGGGGGCAAATGCCATTTTGGCTTTCTCGAGACATCGCTAGGAGCCGGCGATTCGATCCCTTTCTACAATTCTCGCTCTACTGCGCGGCGATTCGGTACACTACCCGCGTGAACAATCCAAAACGCCATCTGCGACCTCGCCGCCGGCTTCTTCTGCTCCTCAGCTTCTGTGTAGCTGCTGGATTGTTCCTTCCCGCGCGCGCTCGCGGGCAGTCGCCACCCACTTCAGTCGTACTCAAAGTCGATGGGGCCGTCGAAAAGCCTCTCGCGCTGACCTTGCCCGACTTGAAGGCGCTGTCGCACCAAATCCTTACGGTCACGAACCAGCACACACACCAGGAAGAAACCTATGAAGGCGTGCCCCTGATGGACTTGCTGAAACAGGCGGGACTCCCGGCGGGAGAGAATCTGCGCGGTGCTGCAATGACTACATACGTCCTGGCGGAAGCCTCGGACGGCTACCGCGTCGTTTTCTCACTGGCTGAATTGGATCCGAGCATCGGAGGTGCGGACGTCCTCGTTGCGTTTAGTCTGTCGGGCAAGCCATTGGACGATAGGCTCGGCCCTCTTCGTCTCATCGTCCCCCGCGACAAGCGCCCAGCGCGCTGGGTTCGCATGTTAACCGCCATCCACGTCTTCACCGTTCCCAAACCCACGTAGGCACCGCGCCCAAAATGCGAAGGACTGCCTCTACGCTTAGCTGGAAACTTCTCCAGTACAACTTTGACTTTTGTGCGGCCCAGCGTCGCCCGAGCCAAGATTCGAAAGTTAACCTCTAACTCTTCGAGATCACCTTAAGGTGCTGCTGGAGCATTTAAGTTTGCGATTGTAATCCGTCACTTTCGATGTCGGCTTGTCGACAATCTCAGCCCCCAGTGTCGCCTTTCTAATTGCTCTTGATCGAAGATCCCGCCTGCGTGATGCTTCCCGCCAGTAGATCCGTTTTGATTGTTATCTTCTGGTTCGGCCGGAGATTCACTTCCGTTGTGAAGTCCTGATAGCCGGCCAGAGCAATCTTCAGGTGATGCTTCCCGGACGCGACAACCATCGCTTTCCCCACGCCGCTAAACTCCTTCACCGAGCCGACGTATCCGTTGTCGAGAAACACCGCCGCCCGGTCCGGCGTCACTTGTAGTTTGATTTCCGATGTCGCTCCCGAGGGGAATTGCGCATTGGGATCTCTCTGCATTGCCACGGTGACCGTAGTTGTCTGCCCGGGCTCCACAGTCACTTTCTCCACCTGGTCCAAATACCCCGCTTGCCGGATTGTGATTTCATGCTCTCCCGGCAAAAGCAGGAGCTTCTTGTTCCCCTTGAGTTCTTTCACGAATCCAACGTATTGCCCGTCCACCCACACGCCGGACGTTTTGTCGATTTTGGTCTTCCCTTGGATTTCCACTTTTCCGAGCACCTGATTCTGCGCTGGCAGGGGACTGGGAGTTCCCAGCGCGAGAATCATGACCGCCAAAATCGCGAAGCCAATCATTCGTTGTCTTTTCATCACTCCCCCTAGAGACAATGCTGCACTTCCATTTGGACTCGAAACGCAGGGCTTGGGTTGCGCGCACGAAGGGCTGGTCTTGCAAACATTCTACGGTATTGCGCGACCGCTTGTCCTCATCGTCCCACACGCCACGGCTCAATACTGTTCATAATAAGCGCTCCTTCTTCTTTGCCCGCCACTTGCGCCATTCACCACGAGCGCCAGAATCGCGCCCATCATGAATCCTCCAACGTGCGCCCACCAAGCAACGCCTCCCATTTCCGAGGCCCTTGAAACGCTTAGCGAACTTACGCCGCTGAAGAACTGCACCACGAACCACAGTCCTATGAAAACGACTGCCGGAATGCGCGCCAGAAACCAGAAGACAATCAGCGGCACGAGCGTCAATATCCGCGAGCGCGGGAAAAAGACTATGAACGCTCCCAGGACTCCCGCAATCGCGCCGCTCGCTCCCACTGATGGGATGTGCGATCCCCATGAGAAGACAGTCTGCGTCACGCCGGAAAAAAGTCCGCAGACGAAGTAAAACAGAAGATAAACCGTTCCGCCCAGCCGGTCTTCCACATTGGCGCCGAAAATCCACAGGAACCACATGTTCCCCAGAATGTGCAGCCATCCTCCGTGGAGGAACATGCAGGTGAAGAAGGGTAGGAACGCGTCGGCGGCGCTGACGTGCCGAGCGCTGGCCAAGAACTCCGATACTCGCGCTGGCACAAGCCCGTAGTGATAAATGAACGCATCGGCCGCCTTTGCCGGCAGCGAAATCTGGTGAAAGAACACAACGAAGTTCGCCACAATCAGCGCGATCGTCAGAAAAGGGAACGACCGCCTCGGGTCCAAATTCTTCAGAGGAATCATCGGGTCCTATTTGCCTTCAGCGGCTTCCTCGGAATTTTGCTGGTTTGCTCGTGTCGTGGACAGCCCGTCTTGCGGCTTGTTGTAGTTTGTCCTCTTGGTAAGCCCTCTCGGACCTCGCGCCTTTCGCCCTCAACTTTTGAATCTCCCGCAGGGAAGCAATACCTCCCCGTGCGCCGAGCGCCGTGCAATTCAGCGCCGCCGCCGCGCAACTGAACTCCAGAATCTCGTCCATGCTACACCTCTGGACCAGCCCAAACGCGAAGGCGCCGTGGAAAATATCCCCCGCGCCCGTTGTGTCGATGGCCTTCACTCGGTATCCCGGGCAGAGATGAAATCTCACGCCGTCCCATACAATCACCCCCAGCCTCCCGATCGTCGCACCACACGCACGACATCCGAACCTTTCGAAGAGCAGAGGAAGCGACTTCAAGAGATCCTTTTCGCCGGTCAGCCTTCGCGGGAAATCGCGAGAAGTAATTGGGAAGTCCACATATTCAAGCAGGCCTTCAACTCCTGCGTACAAATTGTCGAAATCTCCGACAACGAAAGTATTACTTCGCTTTGCGAGTTTTGCCGCTTTTCTTGCCGCTCCGGGGTCATGGCCATCTACAAGTAATACTTTAGATTTCAAAACCAACACCTCCTTCACTTCTTGAGGTTGCAAGGAAATCTTCAAGTCGCGTTTCCACAAGACGGTTCTTTCGCCAGAGATCGCATCCACAAGGATGTATGCAATCTGGCTCGATTGCCCCTTTGCGATAACCCAGTGCGCTTTCACTTTCTCTCTCTTCATTTCCGCAATCTGAAATCTTCCAGCTTCATCGTCTCCCACTTTTCCCGCATACCTCACCTTCAAACCCCAGCGGCGGCAAGCGACAATCGCGCTCGCCACTTGCCCTCCAGCGTGGACGTTGACGGAGCGAATCTCGACTTTCGAGTCCAGGGCCGGGTAGTGCGGCAAACGGATGATCGTGTCCGTTGCGTTCAATCCAACACCGGCAACGTCGACTGCACGAAGGTGTCTTCTCATCGCGCCACACTGTAGCGAAGCGGTTCCGATTTGCAAACGCCAATCGCGTCGATGGCGATCTGAATTTCTGGCTGCATCTTGTTTCTCATTTGCGCCGTCGTGATGGCTGTGATAAAAAAATCGGTTCCCGCACGCGGCCTGTTGCTTCTTGCGCGCTCTGTGTTGCGCGCGAAGGCGGCGGGTCTGTCGGCGCGCCGACATCCGATGCCACTCCACGAATCCGAAGCGATCATCCTGCAAAGCTACTCGCTCGGAGAATCCGACCGGCTGGTTAGCTTTCTCTCCCGCACAATGGGCCGCGTTCGCGGAGTCGCCGCGGGGGCTCGCCGGACCAAGAGCCGCTTCGGCTCCACGCTCGAACGCCTTTCGCACGACCGCATCTGGTTCTTCCAGAAGGAGACTCGCGAGCTCGTCCGCATTACCCAGTCCGAATTGATCGAATCTTTCGTCAGCGCCTTTTCCGATTTTCCTTCGAGCGTCGCGCTCTCGATTTTGTGCGAGGTCACGGAGTCTGTTCTTCCCGAGCACGAGCCTTCGGACGCCAACTTCCGGCTTCTTCTTCTCGCCGCTCAGGCGATCAAACGGACTCTTCATCCAGAACTCCCGCTTGCGTACTTTTCGCTGTGGACTGTTCGCCTGGCCGGATGGCTTCCGGCGCTCAACGCCTGCTTCCGTTGCGGAAAAGCAATCGCCACTGGCGATCCCGCATACTTTTCGCGCGGCGCCTCCGGCCTTGCTTGCGGCCGCTGCCGGACTTCAGGAATGCGAACCTTTTCTCCCGCCGCGCTTGCCTCGGCGCGTGCGATGCTTGCCGAGAAGCTCGACCGACTCGACGAAAAAAACATTGCGCCGCGCGCGGCTCGCGAGGTGACCGATGTTATGCTGGACGTGATCGAATCGCAGATCGATCGAAAGCTTGTTTCACGAGATCTTCTGGAGTCTCCCGCGCAATGACGCCGAAATCCGGAATCCGCCCGCTGCAGGGCCTCACATTTCAGGACTTGCTTTTCAAGCTCGAGCGATATTGGACCACGCGCCGTTGCATCCTGCAGCAGCCGTACGACGTCGAAGTCGGCGCCGGAACCATGCACCCGGAGACTTTTCTCCGCGTCCTCGGACCGGATCCATATCGCGTCGTATACACACAGCCGAGCCGCAGGCCTGCCGATGGCCGCTATGGTGAAAATCCGAACCGCCTCTATAAACACACGCAACTTCAAGTAATCCTCAAACCATCGCCATCCGACGTTCAGGACCTTTATTTGAAGAGTCTCGGCGAAATCGGAATCGATCTGCGCGACCACGACATTCGGTTTGAGGAGGATAACTGGGAGTCTCCCACTCTCGGAGCGTGGGGAATTGGCTGGCAGGTGCTTCTCGACGGTCTCGAGATTACGCAATTCACTTACTTCCAGCAAAGCGGCGGACAGGCGCTCGATCCGGTGCCGGTCGAGCTCACGTATGGCCTCGACCGCATCGCGGCATACCTTCAGGGTGTCGAGAACATCTACGACGTGATGTGGTCGAAAGATGTGAGCTACGGCCAGGTTCGCTTGGCGGAGGAGCAGCAATTCTCGGCTTACAATTTCGAGTATGCCGATGCCTCAGCCACTCGCAAGCAATTCGATCTCAGCGAAGCGGAGGCGACACGGCTTCTCGCGGCTTATCCCGGTTCGAAGGGAATTGCGCGGGCTCGCTTTCCTATTCTTCCCGCCTACGATCTCACTTTGAAGTGCTCTCATCTATTTAATGTCCTCGACGCGCGCGGCGCGATCTCCGTCACGGAGAGAGCTGCAATGATCGGCCGGGTGCGCAAGCTGGCTACGCGCGTTGCCGAAGCATGGCTCGACCAGCAATTCTCAACGAATTCTTCAACTGCCAAGGCTCTTTCATGAAGCAATCCTCTCGAACGTCACGTGCGGGCATGAAGAAAAACTCGAAGTCCGAGTTTGGTGATTTTCTTTTCGAAATCGGATGTGAAGAGATTCCCGCGGGAATGATTTTGCGTGCATCGCAAGAACTTAAAGTGCTACTTGAAAAATATTTTCTTGCGCATGCTCTCGTAGCGCCCACCTCGACGAGTGATTTCGTTGAGACATTCGGTGCGCCTCGGAGATTGGCCGCGATTTCGCGCCGCGCTCTCCTGCGCCAAGCGGACGTAACGAATGAAATCGTCGGCCCGCCGAAATCGGTTGCTTTCGACAATGTCGGCGCGCCGACACGCGCCGCGCAGAGCTTCGCTGAAAAACAGGGAGTGAGCGTCAGCGATTTAAGAATCATTGCGACTCCAAAGGGCGAGTGCGTGGCGATCACTCGGACGATCAAGGGTCGTCCTGCGGCAGACGTTCTCGCGGAGATTCTTCCGCAAGTGATCCAAGAGATTTCCTGGCCGCGTTCGATGTATTGGACTGGAGCGCAGGGGCCGCGGTTCATCCGCCCGGTTCGCTGGATTGTTGCTCTGCTGGGTAGCGACGTCATCCGTTTTTCGTTTGCCGCCGTCAACTCGGGGGATCGCACGGACGGCCATCGCTTTCTCGGGAAGCGTCAGATTCGCGTTTCTTCTCCGGAAGACTACGAATCCAGTCTGAAAAAGAATTTCGTCCTGGTCCGCCCGGAAGAACGGAGGCGCAAGATCGAATCGGAGATTCAAGAGCTTTCCGCGCGAAGACACTTGCGCGCGCACGAGGATGCCGCGCTGCTCCGATCCGTAACCTTTTTGAATGAATATCCGACTGTAATTTCCGGGGACTTCGACCCTTCGTTTCTGGCGCTGCCCGAGGAGATCCTGATCACGGTCATGCGCGACCACCAGAAGTATTTTGCCCTGGAATCGCGAGATGGGGAGCTCGCTCCGCATTTCCTTGCAGTGATTAATCTGCCTCGCGATGCGAAGGGATTGGTTCGCGGCGGGCACGAAAGGGTGCTGCGGGCACGATTTGCCGATGCGAGGTTCTTCTGGGAAACGGACCAGAAAATTCCCCTCGCGGAATACCTCCCGAAACTTTCTGCGGTCACCTACGAATCCCGCCTTGGAAGCTATCGCGACAAAGTGGAGCGGATGCGAGCCATTGCCCGGTGGCTTGCCGAGCAATGGTTCAGCGGCGGCATCACGCAGGCGGACGTTGCCGGGTCTGACCGTGCTGCAGAATTGGCAAAATGCGACCTCATCACGGAAATGGTTGGAGAATTTCCGGAATTGCAGGGAATCGTTGGTGGGCTCTATGCGAGAGCGCAGGGGGAACCGGAAGAGATTGCCTCGGCCGTGTACGATCATTACAAACCGGTGGGCCTCGACGATCCCTTGCCGAGAAATCTGACGGGCTGCACAGTTTCGTTCGCGGACAAATTGGATTCGCTGGTGGCGTGCTTCGCAGTGGGAGCCATTCCGACGGGGTCGAGCGATCCCTTTGCCTTGCGGCGCGCCGCTCTTGGCATAGTAAAAGTGATACTTGAGAAGAAGCTGCCGCTTTCGCTTTCGACTGCCATCTCTGCGGCTGCGCGGGCGCTTCACGAACACCCGCCCAAAATTCAAGCTGGACCGGAGCTGGAAAAGCAGGTTCTCGATTTTCTTCTCGATCGAGCGAAGTTCATCCTTCGCGACCGGAATGGATACGCCTATGACGAGATCAATGCCGCGTTTGCTGCTGGCGCGGATGATTTGGCAGACGCGGTCGAGCGCGTGGCGGCTATAAAGGCCATCCGCCACACGCGCGATTTCGTGCCGCTGGCGGCGTCGTTCAAGCGAATCCGCAACATTCTTGAGAAATCGGCGGGAAAAGCGGACCGGGGCCAATCGGCCGTGCAGCCAGAACTCTTCCGCGAGGCACCGGAGCGCGAGCTTTTTGGCGCGGCGCGAAAGATCGGCGAACGTGCTGCGCAGATGCGCAAGGAGCGAAAATACCGCCAGGCGCTCGAGGCCATCAGCGGGCTGCGTCCTGCAGTCGATGGATTTTTTGACAAAGTCCTGGTGATGGCTGAGGAAGAAACCGTTCGGAGAAACCGGCTGGCGCTGCTCGACGGACTGCTGAAGGAGTTCTCGACGATTGCCGATTTCTCCGAGATTGGCTCGGAAGAAGGGCGCTAAGCTTGACGGCAGAATTTGGGGTGCAAGCGAAAGTGAAACTTCAATTTCAGGCGCAAGAGTAGTCGCCGTGGGATCTCATGAAGTGGTCAAAGAAGGATCAATGCCATTGTTCAACTTCAACTTTTTCTTGAGCTGTCGGCCTGCCGACAAAACGCAAGATTGAATTCTTATTTCTAAATCTCGGGGGGATGAAATGAAATCTGTTTATTTCTTTGGTGCGGGCAAAGCGGATGGAACTGGCGATATGCGCGACTTGCTGGGAGGCAAGGGAGCCGGCCTTGCGGAAATGACGCGCATTGGATTGCCCGTTCCCGCCGGCTTCACCATCACGACGGAGACCTGCGACTACTACTTGAATCACGGCAAGAAGTATCCGAAGGAGCTGCGCGCGGAAGTGGCAAAAAACCTGGCGCGGCTGGAAAAGCTGACCGGCAAAAAGCTCGGCAACGCGAAGGATCCGCTGCTCGTCAGCGTGCGTTCCGGCTCGGCTCGCTCGATGCCCGGCATGATGGAAACAATTCTGAACCTCGGACTGAACGAAAAATCCGTTCAGGGGCTTGCCGAATCGACGCGCAACGAACGCTTTGCCTACGACGCCTACCGCAGGTTCGTTCAAATGTATTCGACCGTGGTCATCGGCCTCTCGAAGGAAGATCTCGAAGCCCGGTTGCGCGCTTTGAAGCAATACCTGAAAGTCAAAGACGATACGGAGGTCTCCGCGCAGGGCTGGCGGCAACTGGTGGGCGAGTACAAAGAGCATTTCCGGCAGAAAACGGGGAAGGAGTTTCCGGAGGATCCAATCGAGCAGCTTTGGGGCGCCATCGGCGCCGTCTTCGAGTCTTGGATGGCGGAAAAAGCTGTGACGTACCGCCGCGTAGAGAAAATCACTGGCCTGCTCGGCACGGCCGTGAATGTGGTCCAAATGGTGTTCGGGAACACAGGGGAAGATTCCGGAACGGGAGTGTGCTTCACCCGCGACCCTTCGACTGGGGAGAAAGTTTTCTACGGAGACTTTCTTTTGAATGCGCAAGGCGAGGATGTTGTCGCGGGTATTCGCACTCCGATGCACCTTTCCGAATTGAAGAAGGCGATGCCGAAGGTTTACACGCAGCTTGAGAAAGTTAGAGAAAAGCTTGAGAAACACTATCGCGATATGCAGGACATGGAGTTCACGGTCGAGCGCGGCAAACTCTACATGCTGCAAACGAGAACGGGCAAGAGGTCGCCGAGCGCCGCTTTCCGCATCGCCGTTGATATGGCGAAAGAAGGATTGATCAAAAAAGAAGAAGCGCTCGAGCGAATTAAAGCGGAAGACATCGAGCGGCTGTTTTATCCCATTCTCGACCCCTCGCTTTCTCGAGTAGAACTCGAAAAAAGAAAAATCGCTTCTGGCATTAACGCGGTTCCCGGAGCGGCCGTAGGCAAGGCCGTATTCACCGCCGAAGACGCAGAGCACTGGGCCGAGCGAGGAGAAAAAGTGATTCTTGTACGGCGCGAGACGAGCCCGGAGGACGTAGGGGGAATGTTCGTGGCGCAGGGAGTGCTTACGGCGACGGGAGGGAAGACGAGCCACGCCGCGGTGGTGGCGCGTGGATGGGGAAAATGCTGCATTGTTGGCGCAGAATCTCTCCAAATCGACGCCGAGAAAAAGCAGATGAGCGTGAAGGGAAACGTGGTGAAGGAGGGCGACTGGCTTTCGCTCGATGGCGGAGACGGCTCGGTGTACTCGGGCGAGATTTCGCTGGTGCGGCCGGAACCGCCGAAAGCATACGAAACGCTGATGAAATGGGCCGACGAGACTCGACGGCTGGGAGTGCGCACGAATGCGGATACGCCGCACGATTCGAAGGTGGCGCGGGACATGGGAGCGGAAGGAATCGGGCTGTGCCGCACCGAGCACATGTTCTTCAAGGACTTCGTGCATCCGGAGCAAAGCGTGCTGCGGCAACAGGCGATCCAGGAGATGATTCTGGCGGACACGACGGAAGCGCGGCGAACGGCGCTGGCGAAGCTCCTGCCGTTCCAGAGGCGGGATTTCATCGGCATCTTCGAGGCGATGGATGGTTATCCGGTGACGATCCGGCTGATTGATCCGCCGCTTCACGAGTTCATCCCTCGCGATCCGGAGAAGCAGGAGGATCTGGCGAGAAAGATCGGCACCACTCGCGCGGCCATCGAACGGCGAGTGGAGCAACTGCACGAAGCGAATCCGATGCTGGGGTTGCGCGGTTGCCGACTCTGCATCATATATCCGGAAATTCTGGAGATGCAGGTCCGTGCCATCATCGAAGCGGCGATCGATTGCAAGAAGCGGGGAATCAAAGTACTGCCTGAAATCATGCACCCGCTGGTGATGGAGAAACGCGAGCTGAAAATTCTGGAGGAAGCGACACGAAAAGTGGCGGACGCGATCATTTCAGAATCTCAAGTGAAGCTTGAATATCTGGTTGGAACGATGATTGAGCTGCCGCGGGCCGCGCTGCTGGCGAATGAGATTGCCGAAGTCGCGGAGTTCTTTTCGTTTGGCACAAACGACCTAACACAGACGACGCTGGGACTCTCGCGCGACGATGCGGGACGATTTCTGCCGGAATACGTGGACGAGCGGAAGGCCGCCATCTTTCCGGCCGATCCGTTCCAGACGTTGGACGTTCCGGGCGTGGGCATGTTGATGCGGTGGGGCATCGAGCGCGGGAGATCGTCGCGGCCAAAGCTGAAGGTGGGAATCTGCGGCGAGCATGGAGGAGACGCGGAAAGCGTAAAATTCTGCCACCGGGTGGGGATGAATTATGTGAGCGCGTCGCCGTTTCGCGTGCCGATTGCTCGGCTGGCGGCGGCGCAGGCCGCAATCGAAGAAAAGAAGGGCAAGAAAAAACCGGCGAGGTGAGGCAATTCGGCCGCTGATTATCGGCATTTGCGGGGGAACCGGATCGGGAAAGACAACGATCACGCGGAGCATTATCAGCGCCCTGTCCGAAGCGAATGTTATTGTCCTGCAGCAGGATAACTACTACCGAGACATGCCGGAGCTGCCGATTGAAGAGCGGGTGAAGCAGAACTACGACCACCCGGCGTCGATGGACACGCCTTACCTGGTGGAGCATTTGAAGAGTCTGCGCGCCGGAAAGGCGATCGATCGGCCGTCGTACGACTTTGCGAAGTACGCGCGGCGGAAAGAGACGGTGCGGATCGAGCCTCGCGCGGCGATCATTGTGGAAGGGGTCCTGATTTTCGAGAACGGCGCGCTCCGCGAATTGATGGACATCAAGATATTCGTGGACACGGACGCGGATCTTCGCTTTATCCGGCGGATGGTGCGGGACATTCGGGAGCGCGGACGGACGGTGGAATCGGTGGTCGAGCAGTATTTGAAGACGGTGCGGCGGATGCACATGGAATTCGTCGAGCCGTCGAAGCGATACGCGGATGTGATCATTCCCGAGGGCGGAGAAAACCAGGTGGGAATTGATTTGGTGATCCAGAAGATTCGCTCTCTTGTGCGGAACTGAAGCCGCAGAGAGCGGTTTGATCCGGATTGTCGGCAAATCGACAATTCGAGTAACACTTGAAGTGCGATTTTGCGAAATTGCCAATTGAAATTTGCTCGCGCTGCATCTTCCGTTTCCTTCCTTGCCGCCCTTTTTGAAATTAAAGTGATAGTCGAGGAGTCTCTGCGCGTTAATTTTTCGGGTTTGCGCTCCGCAGGATTGCGGACGGGGAGGGGTCGGAAGGTGTTGCGAACCGCAAGAGGCCCGGTCGTTTGTTTTCTGGAGATTATGGCGATTCCGGTTTTTCGATGTGTTGCGAACCGAGAGGCCGTGGCCCGTGATCCGTGACCCGTGATTCGTGAAAAAGGGAAGAAAGCAAGCGCGTGCGTTCGGGAGATGTGGCCAGGATTCGCAGATTTACGAGATGCGGGGGACAAGGAGAGGGAAATCAACGCAATAGAGGACTTGAGGCGCGAGTTTTGTTTGGGTCTAGAACGAGTGGGGAAGGATCGCCAAGGTTGGGAGGATTTCAGCGGCGGCGACATGGAGATTTTTCATACCTCTTTTGATTTTATCATTGGCGTCAAATGACCGTAGCTGTGGACTTTTGGAGAGTGAGGGAAGTGATTCCCGCGACAGCCGATGTGCTTGAGGCGACTCCGCACCGCAGATATCTAAGCCCGATACGTCCTAAACAGAAACTGGAGATTGCCGACGCAGCGCGGGGGAAATTGCCAAGGTGTGCTTGGTTCGCGCTCCAGGCGCCATGCTAGACTTTGCCGGGATTAGAATCGGGCGGAGGATGGCGTGGTTCGGGAGAGTGAACCGAGACTTTTGGCCGAAGCGGCGGTACTCGGCGTGGTCGGAGCGCTTGCGGCGGCGCTCTTCCGGTGGGCCTTGCGGCTCTGCGACGACATTTTCCTGGTGCGGCTGGCGGGGTATCACCAGCCCGGACTCCCGTCGGAAGGCGGAGGACTCTGGCAGACGATTGGACCGCACGGACTGTGGTTGATTCCCGTGGCAACGACGCTCGGCGGCCTGATTTCCGGACTTATCGTCTACAACTTCGCGCCCGAAGCAGAAGGACATGGAACGGACACGGTGGTGAAGGCGTTCCACCGCGCAGGAGGGTTCATCCGCGCGCGAGTAGCGCCTCTGAAGCTGGTAGCGTCGGCGATAACGATAGGATCGGGAGGGTCGGCGGGACGCGAAGGACCGACGGCGCTGATTGGCGCCGGCGTGGCGTCAATTTACGCGACACTTGGGCACAGGAAGGATGAAGAAAGAAATCTACTGATTTTGATGGGTATGGCGGCGGGGCTGTCGGCGATTTTCCGGTCGCCGATCGGCTCCGCTTTTTTTGCGGTGGAAGTACTGTACGGGAATATGGAGTTCGAGGCCGGGGCGCTGCTTTATACGATGCTGGCTGCGGTGGTCGCCTACGGGGTGAACGGACTGTTTGTGGGCTGGAGGCCGTTGTTCGATTATCCCGCCGCGGGAGCACACCTGAGCGGGCCTGAGTACGCGTGGTTTGGTGTGCTGGGGATTGCAGGCGGTGTGGTCGCCACGGTTTTGCCGGAATTTTTTTACAAGCTGCGGGACGGTTTTCGGGCGCTGCCGGTTCCAGCGGCTTTGAACCCGGCGATTGGCGGGCTGGGAGTGGGATTGATCGCGCTGGGATTTCCTCAAGTGCTCGGGGGCGGGTACGGATGGATCCAGGAAGCAATCTACGGACAACTGGCAATGGAGCTGATGCTGGCGCTGATTTTTCTGAAGATTCTGGCGTTCGCGCTGACGGTCTCTTCCGGCGGATCCGGAGGCGTGTTTGCGCCGACGCTGTTCACAGGGGCGATGCTGGGAGGATTTCTGGCGGCGGCGGTTCATCTGCCCGCGGCGATGTTCGTGGTGGTGGGAATGCTGGCGGTGTTCGGAGCGGCGGCGCGAGTTCCGATTGCGGCCCTGGTGATGGTGACGGAAATGACGGGCGGATACAAGCTGCTGCCGGCGGCGACGTTTGCAATGCTGGTGAGCTATCTGGTGCAGACTTCGCTTTCAGGACGGCTGAAGTATCGCAGCCTCTATGAGGCGCAGGTTCCGGGACGGGCGCAGTCGCCCACAAGATATGTGGAAAACGTGCAACTGGCGTTGCGGCTGCTGGGGACCAGCAGAATTCCGAGCGCGGCGAAGATCGGGCATCTGGACCTTGTGGCGCTGCTCGATTCGGGAATACCCGTGAAGGTGCCGGGAAGGAAAGAGCTGAACGTGGGAATGCTGAGACCGGAAAGCGAGCTGGTGGGGAAGACGATCCAGGCATGCTACGAAGAGGTGCACGGAAAGGCGCTCGAAATCATCGGGATTGTTCGCGGCGGTGAGATCATCCTGCCGACACGCGATGCGGTGCTGCAGAAAAACGATCGGTTGCTGATTATCGGCACGCCGGAAGCACGGTCACTGATTGCAGCGCACATTGCGCCGGTGGAAGGAGGGGCCGGCGGGCAGTCGCAGCAAGGCGGATAAAAGATTATCGAGCCGGCGGAGAGGCCGGGAAATCGACAACCAAACAGATTACTTCAGGGTCTCCCAATAGGGCGGGCAGCCGTAGTGCTGGTGAAGCTGGAGCTCATATTTGCGGCTGATGGGCTGGCGGGAGTCCCATTTTGGACTATTGCCGATGACTTCGCGGGACAGCTTCACGTAGATCTTGCGGTTTTTCCAACTGACGCGATCGATCCATTCGGGGTGGATCAGGACGCGCTTGCCGGGCCACCAGTTGCGAGTGTCGACGATAACGTAGCGGATCTCCCAGGTTTTGTCATCGAAGAGAAAATCCTCGACGTGGCCGATTTCACCGCCGATGGCGGACACGTGATAGCCTGCGATATTGCGAACGCTGCGGAGATGCGCGTCCGGGGATGGATTTTCAATCACGGATTTCGGATTGGAGCCGGTTTTCCCGGCTTTGGCGAGAGCGGCCGGATGCGAGTGAGCGCCCCAGAGGCCCTTGCCGCGCCAATAGTAGAGCAAGCCGTAGTGGTCATGGTGCTCGATTTCGTGCTGGCGGGAGATGGGCTTGTGAAGGTCGATGCTGGGACTGGTGAGAACCTGCTGCCAGGAAAGATTGGCGCAGATGTGGAGAGGCGCCCAGGCGCGGGGCCGCAGAGCGGTGGGAGAGATGAGGACTTCGCGGCGTGCCATGAGAACGCCCGTGGCAACGACAATATAGCGGATTGTCCAGGTCTCATCGTCAAAGTAAATGTCGTGGACGCGGCCGATGTCGGTATCGATGGCGGCAATCGTGTATTGCCAGAGGTCTTTCGTTCTACGCAGGCGCATGAGGCCGGTGGATATCCTCGCGAGAGAATCTACAAAATAAGGACGCGTTCAGTATACGCCCGACGGCGCGAACCACAACGCGCAGAAGAAGAGAAATGGATGAGAGCCAGATGAATTGTCGCGGACCGCGAGAAATGTGGCATACTTCACGGCCATGAAGGGAAACGCGAAGGTTATCGAAGAGCTGAACAAGGCGCTGCGGGAAGAGCTGACGGCGATCAACCAGTATTTTCTGCACGCGGAGATGTGCGAGAACTGGGGATACTGGAAGCTTTCGGACTACATCAAGAAGCAGTCGATCGGCGAGATGAAGCACGCGGAAGCGCTGCTCGAGCGGATCTTGTTTTTGGATGGCATACCGACGATGGAGCCGCTGAAATTGTCGGTGGGCTCGACGGTGAAAGACATGATCGAGGCGGATTGGAAGCTGGAAACCTCGGCAGTGGCGCAATACAACGCGGCGGTGCAGATCGCGATGGAACAGAAGGACAACGGGTCACGAGACCTGCTGGTGACGCTACTGAAGGACGAAGAGGGGCACGTGGACTGGCTCGAAGCGCAACTGCATCAGATCAAGGAAATGGGATACGAGCGATACTTGACGATACAGACCGGCGAGTTCAAGGAAGAGTCGTAATTTCCGCCAGACGGCTGCCTGACAGTTTGAATTTCCTCCCAAATTGCTTTCCGGGAATATTCGCGAATGAAAACAGCAATTCAAATGTCCCTCGCAACTGCCGGGGTGCTGGCGCTGGTGTGCGGGAGCAGCGCCGGCACGAAGAAGCTCGATAGCACGAGCGGAAAAAATGCGGGAACGGCGTATAGCATGGAAGCGCCAGCGGATGCGGAGCTGAGCACGAATCCGGGCGATGCCTTTTGGCAGGGAGCGCAGCCGATTGTGGCGGAGCGGGACCCGTGGGGAAAGACTGTGAAGGGATACCGGACAACGATCTATTCGCGATGGACAGAAAAGAATCTGTACTTCTTGTTTGTGTGCCCGTATCAAGACCTGCGCCTGAAGGAAGACCCGCAAACGGCGACGGAAACGAACGAATTGTGGAAATGGGATGTGGCGGAGGTGTTCATCGGATGGAATTTCGATGACATCAAGCAATACAAGGAATTCGAAATGTCGCCGCAGGGAGAATGGGTGGATTTGGATATCGATTTGGAGCATCCGCACGAGGGCGGCGGATGGAAATGGAATTCAGGCTTTCAGGTGGCGGCGCGAATCGACCGCGGGCAGAAGATCTGGTATGGGGCAATGAAGATTCCGATGACGGCGATTGCGAATGGTCCAGTGCAAGGTGGAACGCGATTCCGAATTAATTTTTACAGGAGCCAGTGGGCGGCGGACGGCGGGAAGAAAATCATGTGGCAGGCAGTGATGAACGAGAGTTTTCATACGCCTGACAAATTCGGGATACTCGAACTGGTGGCGCCGTCGACGGTGACAACGAAGTAGACGTGAGCGGCGGAGAATGAGAGCTGCGGCGAAAAAAAGACCGACTCTTTGGCGCAGGGGCGGGCTTGGCATGCGTGCCCCTGCGGCCTTTGGTGGCAGAACGCGGACGAAGCTACTGGGCGCCGACCTGGTGGGCGAGCGAGGAATAGATGGCCTGGGAGTCGTAGCCGACGCCGTTTTTGAAGACGGTGATGGGATGCTCGATGACCGCAGGGTCTTTGGCGAGGTCACCGTTAAGCAGCACGAGGTCGGCTTGTTTGCCGGTGGCGATGGAGCCGACACGATCGGAAATGCCGAGGAAGGAAGCGCCGTTCAACGTCATGATGTGAATTGCTTCCGACGGAGAGAAACCGGCTTCGACGAGAAGCTCGTAGTTGCGCTGGTCGCCGAGACCGGCGAGAGTGTGGCCGTCGCCGGTGGGGTCGCAGCCCGCCATTAACAATCCACCCGCTTTGACGAAGTTCACTTCAAACTTCATTTCCTTGTGGAGACCGGTCTCTTCGAGCTGGTCGAAGCCAGAGGCGATGGCGCGGAAGGTCATGGCGTGAGACCAGGAAGCGGGCGTGAGGAGCGCCTGAACGCGCGACATGTAGCCGGAGGGGGCCATGGGCGGACGCGTGCCGTTTTCTTCCACGGCGAGCGTGGAGGTGATGGCGACGTGATGGGCGAGGAGGACGCGGGTGGTCTCGGCGAGCTCGGGGCCGTCGGGAGAAATTTTCTGGGCGAGTTCGCCGACGATGGCGAGGTAGTCGCAGTCGCCGCCGCCGAGTTTGTATTTGGAGTAAAGCTCGCCGTCGGGCGCCTGAAAAGGACCGTGCTCGAGATTGTCGATGCCCATTTCGGCGGCGTCGCGATAACCAACGGAGCAGAGATGGCCGGTGACTTTCATGCCGAGCTTGTGGGCTTCATCGATGCCAGCGCGCAATTCGTCCGCATGGATATTGGCGTAGGCCTTGACAGAGGTGAAGCCGACGGAGTGCCAATAGTCGATGAAGGAGCGGGCCTCGGCGGCATCCTTGAGCTCGTGCATCTGGAAAAACAAGGTGGGAGAGCCTTGAAGATAGGGAGTGGTGAGGAAAAGATTCGGCCCGGGGAGCTGGCCGGCATCGACGGCGGCCTTGATGTGGAGGTCGGCGTAGGGGTCCATGGAACCGGTGGTACGGGCGGTGGTGACTCCGCTGGCGAGATAGAGGAGCGGGAAAGCGTAGGGTTGCTCGAAGGCGACGGGCTGGTCGCCGGCGAAAAGGGAAAGGTAGAAAAGATGCTCGTGCATGCCGACAATGCCGGGGATAAGGGTCTTTCCGGAGGCGTCGATGAGCTTTGCGCCGGAGGGAGGCGTAACAGAGGAGGCGGGACCGACGGCGGTGATTTTACCGTGGTCGAAGACGACGGTTTGATCCGAGAGCGGTGCGGCGCCGGTGCCGTCGAAGAGCTGGACGTGCTGAATGGCAATGACGGGGCTCGATTCGGTGATGAAAGATGGCGGTTGCTGCGCGGCGACTGGCAGGGAGACGAGAAAAAGAGCCGCAAGAAATGAGGTTCGATGCATGAGGCCTCCAGAACGCGGGGAAGAGGATGAGTCAATTGCCGGACGCAGTCAAGAAGCGGATGCAAGCACGCGGATCCCCCTGTTCGGAGGCAGCAACTTTTTTGGGCAATTCGTGTTTGGCGGAAGAGGGTTTCTTCCACTTCCAAATCGAGGAGCTGAGAGAATGAAGAGAAATCTCATTGTGAGTGCACTCGCGGGAACGATTCTGTTGTTTGGCGGAGTCGCTTTGGGGCAACATCCGGCGCAGAACGTGAGCCCGGGACGGCACCCGAACCTGGCGGCGGCGCAGCGGTTGACGAACATGGCGTACAACAAAATCGTGGCCGCGCAGGAAGCGAATGAATGGGACATGCAGGGACACGCGCAGAAAGCGAAAGATTTGTTGGAGCAGGCGAACGAACAATTGAAGCTGGCGGCGGAGGCTGCCAACCACAAGTAGCAAAAATTAATGGCGCGGCGGGGGCTGTGGGATAGCTTCGCCGTCTTTGCGCGGGTCGGAGGCGCCGAAATTGACCCCCGTGGCGAAATTTCGGAGCACAGCCTGACCGCCGCCCATTTCTGCTGAATAATCACCCAGAAGGATGATCTGGTGTCCGCGCTGGGCGAGAGAGTCGCGAATCGCCTGAGGCACGCGGTCTTCCATTTCTACATCGCAACCCGAAAACGTCGGCTTCGTGAAGCGCGGCGTTTCGAGCGCCTGCTGGATATTCATTCCTAAATCTACAACGTCGGAGACGAATTGGGCGTGAGCCTGCGCCTGGTTGAAGCCGCCCATGATGCCAAAGGCGATGCGCGTGTCGCCGTGAGTCATGAAGGCGGGGATGATGGTGTGAAGCGGGCGTTTGTGGCCGGCGAGAACGTCGGGTGAAGCGGGATCGAGGGTGAAGAGAGCGCCGCGATTTTGCAGGACGAAGCCCGTGCCATCGGCGACGAGCTGGGAGCCGAATTCGGCGTAGTTACTTTGAATGAGCGAGACCATATTGCCGTCGCGGTCGACGACTGTGAGGTAGGTGGTGTCGCCCTTGGCGGAGAATTGCGGCTCGCCGGGCGAGACGCTGCAATTTGCCTTGGACATGTCGATGAGTTTGGCGCGCTGCGCAGCGTAATCCTTCGAGAGCATTCCTTCGACGGGCACGGTGGCGAATCGGGGATCGGCGACGTAGCGGTGCATATCCGCATAGGCGAGTTTTTTGGCCTCAATCATGACGTGCCAGCGGTCGGCAGGGTTTGTAAATGAAGCGAAGGGAAAATTTTCCATGATGTTGAGCATCATGAGGGCGGCAATCCCCTGGCC
>DATKPM010000124.1:0-5295 GCA_035524135.1 Candidatus Acidiferrum sp.
ATATTGCTTCGCGGGCGCGATGGCGCTGCGCATTGCTGCAGAGCTTCCCGACAAAATCGGCGCCGTCGCTTCGTTTCACGGCGGCGGGTTGTACACCAACGCGGCCGATAGTCCGCACACGGTTCTGCCGCGCGTGAAGGCGCAGCTCTATTTCGGCCACGCCATCGAGGATCGTTCGATGCCGAAGGAAGCGATTGAAAAATTCGAGCAGGCGCTGGCGGCGTGGGGCGGTAGATTCGAAAGCGAAACCTACGACGGCGCGTACCACGGTTGGACGACGCTCGATAGTTCCGTCTACAACAAGCCGCAAGCCGAGCGTGCTTTCACAAAGTTCGCCACGATGTTCAAGTCGGCGCTATCGTAGCGGCGACTCCACCGCCAAATGGAAGCACCGGGCTCACAGCGCAGGCGCGGCGGATTCAACGCAGCCGCTGTTTGCAATTGCGCTCCTCGCAAACCTCTCACCGCGCGCCGTATTTTGCGAAGGCGAAGAGGAATAGAATGGGTGTCTGCTGTCCTCAGGGAGGAAATGAATGCTGCGCCGCGGCCATCTGGAGATGTCCGAACTTGCCTACCATGATCCCAAATTCATGGAGAGCCTCACGGCGCGGCCGCTACGCATCCTCGCCGAATATCTCGATCCGCTCAAGCGGCTGCGCCAGGCGAACGTGGGCGATACGATCGTCATGTTCGGCTCGGCGCGCATCCAGCCTCGCGATCGCGCACTGAAGGATCTCGAGAAGGTGAAGCGCCAGGCTCGCGGGCGCCGCAGCCACGAATGGCGGACGAAGATTCGTGCAGCCCGTTCGATCGTGCAAATGTCGCGCTACTATGAAGAAGCGCGCGAGCTATCGCACCGCATCACCACTTGGGCGATGACGCTTGGCGCCGAGCCCAAGCGTTTCATCATCTGCTCGGGCGGCGGGCCGGGAATTATGGAAGCGGCGAACCGCGGCGCGGCCGAGGCGGGCGGATCCTCGATTGGCCTCAGCATCCAGTTGCCGCACGAGCAATGGCCGAATCCCTACATCACGCCGGAGCTGAATTTCTGCTTTCACTATTTCTTCATGCGCAAGCTGTGGTTCGCGCAGATGGCGAAGGCCCTGATCGTGTTTCCCGGCGGCTTCGGCACGATGGACGAACTTTGGGAGATGCTGACGCTTCTTCAGACCAACAAGCTTTCCTCGCACCACCTCATCCTGATCTACGGCCGCGAGTATTGGGACAAGGTTCTCAACTGGAAGCATATGGTCCGCACCGGGACGATCAGCGAGCGTGAGTACAAACTGCTGCGCTTTTCCGACAGCGTGGACGACGCCTTCGAGCAGATTCGCACCGATCTTGAAGAGCACCATCTGGCGCTCGATGCCGAGTGGGATCATCGCTGAAGCGCGTCTATCGGCAGAAGAGATTCCCCAAAGGGCGGCAACCAAATAGTCTTCCCGCGCGTCGTTTTATCAGGCAGCCAGGCAGGCGAAACTACCCAGCGAGTTTCGCGGCTGTTCGGGAGGTCACCATGCTGAACAAGGTCAAGCTGGGCAAGACGAGGATTTTGGGATTGGCGCTGGGGGCTTTCATTCTGATGGGGGCTGCGGGCACGGCGAGTGCGGCAGATTGGTACCACGACTGCAACCGCCGAATCGCGCACGAGCAACGCAATCTGGATCGTGCGATTGCCCGTCACGGCTATCACAGCCCTCAGGCCGATCACGAGCGGCATGAGCTGTGGAGAATCGAAAGCGAGTGCCGCTACCGGTGACCCCACCACAGCGCTGAATGGCGCGGCGGCGAAGAGCCCGAAAAAGAAAAAGGGAGGGAGCCGCGGCTCCCTCCTTTTTTTGACCGGTACCTTTACGGGCCAAAAACACCGGAGGCGCATTACGAGCCGCAGCCGAGCTGCGACAGGAATGCGCCTCTCAAGCGCTCAAAAACTTCAATTCGGTGAAATGCTCAACTCGGCGGAGAAAACCGCTTCGAACCGGCGCTTCTCGTCCTGATCGTGAAGCATCACGACAGGGCTGACGCGAAGAGCCGTCTTGCAGTTGCGGCACACCGTCGTCTCGCCCTGCAAATCTTGCACGAAGCCGTCTGTGAAGTGATACTCAGAACGCGCACGCCGTGCAGCTTTTGTTCCCTTCTCGCCGCAATTCGGACACGTGAATTCGACGTGATCGTCGAGCGGATCGCGATTGAGCGCGGCCCAGCCCGTGTACCGCACGCCGATGGTTTCCAAAGATTGTCTATTCATTGTTGCCACCTCATATAAGTCCAAAGACTGTCTGCTTCACGGTGATTAGACGCAAAATGTTGAAAAACGATGCTTCTCCAATTCCCAATTTTCTAACGTCCGCATACATAACAGTTTACAAGCCACCTATTTTCTAGGTCTCCCCGGAAAGCAGACAAGCGCGCGGGGAACTCTTTCTGCGGCACCAGAGCCGGAAAGCGGTGTCTATGGCTTTGGAGATCGCGAACTCCACAACCCTGATGGATTAGGGGCGGCGGCCGCCGCCCGGTATCGATCACTGCATTCGAGACGGTGGAGAGGTGTGCCGATGAGCGATCTTAGATTTTCTCCCGGACATTTATCTGCGTGCCTGATCGATGACGACAAAGAGGCGATGAGGCGTGGGCGGCGATTGCGGCGCAAAGCCCTGGCGATTTCTCTCGTGCTCGAAGCGATGGCGCTTGCAGCAATGTTGGCATGGCCGTTGCTTTATCCGAGTACGCTGGGCGCGATATTCATCGCCACTCCCGTGCCGCCATACCGCCACGGCGTGGAAGAAAAGCCCCGCACGCTGGCGCGGCAGACGCCACACCGGCCCATCCCGGCGCCTGCATTTATGCAGCCCGCGGTGATTCCGCCGCGCGTCGATACGAGACCTACACCACCTCCGACAGTTCCAGTGGATGAGCCGTCGACCGGTGACACGATTTCGATGGGCGATTATATCGGAATCGACGGCGGGACAAACATCGGGAAAGGTGTGAATCCTCCTCCGCCACGACTGCCGGAGCGGCGCACAGCTCCGCAGCCGATAAGTGAAGGCCTGATGGAAGCAAGGCTGATTCATCGCGTGCAGCCAAGCTACCCAAGGGCGGCAATCGCAATGCAAATTTCAGGGACGGTTAAGCTGCGTGCCATTATTTCCGCGGACGGGAGAATCAGGGAGCTGACTGCGCTGAGCGGGAGTCCTCTCCTGGCGCGTGCCGCAATCGAAGCAGTGAGTCAGTGGCGCTACCGTCCGACGCTTTTGAATGGTCAAGCCGTGGAAGTGGAAACTTTGATTACCGTCAATTTCGTACTCCAGTAGTGCCTAAAAAACGAAGAGGGCCGATCGTCGGCCGGCCCTTTCGTTTGCGGCAAGTGCCGCGACCTGCTTGTCCGCAGAGAGGGAGCTAAAAGTGAATCACGATGCCCGTAGAAAGCCGGGCGTTGTTTTGCGTTGTTCCGAAGAGATGCGTGATGACGTAGTCGCCCTGAATCATCCGCCACGAGATGAGATCGTTGATCCGGTTATCGATGCCAAACCCGATCGCTGTGGCAAAGGAAGTGTCCGTAGCGCCTCCAATCGAGGTGTGAGCGCCGCCGATCAAAATGTGGGCGAAAGGCGAAATCCTTGCGGGAAAGGAGACTTCCGGGCCGAACAAGAACGTGTGGGTCGAGTTGCTGAATCCGCTGGGTGAACCGTAATGGCCGTCGAAATCGGCCACGCCGCCCAACCAATCCGTGAACTTGTATTTCGGCGCGATTTCCCACCCGTTGAGGCTTCCAGAGGGGGATCCATCGTAATGCATGTAGGAATAGCCGCCGAACAACTGGACTTTGTCGAGCACGCCTTGGGCGCGCGCTGACAGGGACATCAGAAAGAACAGCCCCAGCAACAGGCACAGCTTGCGCAGCATAGTTCTCCTCCTCGGGAGCTTTTATGAAGGCGTGCGGCTCGCTGGATTGCCGCCGCCTGAGGTGCCAAGAAGGCGCTTTGAAAATCCCGGCTGAGGGATAAAGCGCCCAAACAGGCTGGAAGTTACTTAGATGCGAAGGGAGGCGGATTGGTTTTTACGGACGAGGAGAATCAGAGCAAAGGCTCGCCGGAGTTGCGGGAGATGATCTCCCTGGTCTCATCGCGAAGGCGAACGATCTCCTGCCATTCGTTTTCTGAGCCTGGTTTTGGAGCGACGAGGGGGCCGACCGTCACCGTGACCTTTCCCGGGCGGGGAAAGAACTGCTTGTCGCGGAGGATTTCGCGGGCGCCGCGAACGGAAACGGGGCAAATCGGGCGCCCGGCCTCCACTGCGGCCTTGAAAGTGCCGAGCTGAAAAGGGCGAATTCCCACGGCAGGGGAAAAAGTTCCCTCAGGATAAATCACCACCGATTCGCCGGCCGCAAGCGCCGCAGTGACCTCCTCGGCCTGGCGCACGCGGGCAAAGCGGTCGCTGCGGTCAAACATGAACTGGCCGGAGCGTTCCGCAATGTGGCCGATGAAGAGCATGTGGCGCGTCTCGCCTTTGGCGACGAAGCGCACGCCGGGAGGCAGACAGGAGAGTGTGACGAGAATGTCGACGTAGCTCGAATGGTTCGGCGCGAAAATCCACGGGCCGGAACTCGCAAATTCGCGCTCCCAATCGCCGCCTTCGACGCTCACGGGAACGCCGGCGAAGAGAAGCATCAGGTGAGCGCCGCGTCGAGCAATGCGCGCGGCAACCTTGCGGTCGCGAACGAACCAGAGCACGGTCCAAAGCGGGACGAGAACGACAGAAAATGCCGTCAGCGCGTAGGCGCCATAGAGACGATCCGCCACCGAGCGAGCGCCCCTGCTCACGAGCGCCCAGGCACCAGGGGCGGCATTTTTTGCAGCGAGACGAGCAACCTGCGCCCAAGCGGGAGGCGGGCGCTTGCCAAGCCTTCCTTCCAGATACAGGCGTCGCGTTTCGCTGCGCCGCAATTTTCCGCTGGACGTTTTGGGGATTGACTGCGTGGGAAGCAGCTCGACTAAATCCGGCGGCACTCCCATCGCTTCGTCCACAGCGCGCGCAATTTCGTCGCGGATCTTCTGCGCTTGCGCTTCGTCGCGGATCTCTGCGGCTACTACTAGGCGCTCCGTACCGCTCCGCGCATCCGGAGCGCCGAAAGCGACCACGCAGCCAGTGCGCACACCGGATACGCGGCCCGCGACCTCTTCCACTTCGTGAGGATAGATATTCCGGCCGGCTTTGATGATGACGTCCTTGGCGCGGCCGGTGATGTAAATCTCGCCATCGGCGATATAGGCGAGGTCGCCCGAGTCGAGCCAG
>DATKPM010000125.1:0-19425 GCA_035524135.1 Candidatus Acidiferrum sp.
GATAGTCGAAGCGCGCCTGGTGCAGGGCCGCGTGCAACTCATGGCGAATCTTCTTGAGACCCGCATCGAGGTCCGCGATCTCGAGCGACGCCGCGCCCTCTATCCGCGTACGCTCACCGTAGCTGAAGCTCCACAGCCGCCGCAGAAAGCGATGCACGCCTTCTGCGCTCGCATCGGACCACGGAGCGCTCTGGTCGGGCGGCCCCGCAAACATCACGAAGGCACGGGCCGTGTCCGCGCCGAAGCGCTCGATGAATGCGCCCGGCTCGACGACGTTGTTCTTGCTCTTCGACATCTTCTCGATGCCGCCATAGAGCACGGGCTGGCCATCTTCCTTCGCGATGGCGCTCACCGGTGCACCGCGCTCATCGAACTGCTGCTCGACTTCGGCCGGATAGAACCAGCGCTTGCGGCCGCTCGCGTCCTCGCGGTAGTAGCAGTGTGCGAGCAGCATCCCCTGAGTGAAGAGCCGCTCGAACGGCTCGTCGAATGAAACGAGGCCGAGGTCGCGCATGACGCGCGTCCAGAAGCGCGCATAGAGAAGATGCAGAACGGCATGCTCGATGCCGCCGATGTACTGATCCATCGGCATCCAGTACGCCGTGCGCTTATCGACCATCGTGGCCGCGTCGGGACAGCAGTAGCGCATGTAGTACCAGGACGAATCGACGAACGTGTCCATCGTGTCCGTCTCGCGTCGCGCAGGGCCACCGCATTTCGGGCACTTCACATTGACGAAATCGGGATCGGTTGCCAGCGGCGACTGCCCTTCGCCAGTCAGCTTCACATCGGGGGGAAGCTTTACCGGGAGCTGATCGTCCGGCACGGGCACAATGCCGTCTTTATCACAATAGATTACCGGAATCGGGGTGCCCCAGTATCGCTGCCGCGAAATTCCCCAATCTCTCAGACGGTACGTTGTCTCGCCATAGCCGAATCCCTTTGATTTGGCGTCGGCGGTCATCTTCTCGATTGCGGCAGGGGTTGCGAGGCCCGAGTATGAGCCCGAATTGACGGAGCTTCCGTACTCGGTATACGCCTCTTTCATTTGGTCCGCGCGCAGCGGCTCTCCACTTGGCGGCTGCACCACGACTTTCACCGGTAAATGAAACTTCTGCGCGAACTCGAAGTCGCGCTCATCGTGCGCCGGCACACACATCACCGCGCCGGTGCCGTACTCGGCCAGAACAAAATTTGCGACCCAGATCGGCACACGTTCGGCGGAAAAGGGATTCACGGCGTACCGTCCGGTAAAAAATCCTTCCTTCTCTGCCGTCGCGAGTTCTTCCGCCTTCACGCTGCGCTGCTGCATCGCCTTGAGCTGCTCTTGCAATCCCTCGCCGCCAGGAACACCCGCCAAGAGCTCGGCGATCTTCGGATGCCCTGCGGCAATCAGTAGCGCCGACGCACCATAAATCGTGTCCACGCGCGTAGTGAACACTTCAAGCGACAGTCCCGCGACTTCCTCTACATCAAAACGCACGCGCGCTCCTTGCGATTTGCCGATCCAGTTGCGCTGCATCGCCAGGACACGCTCGGGCCATCCGCCGCCCTCGAGCTGTTTCATGTCGTCGAGCAACTCGTCGGCATACTGCGTGATTCGCAGGAACCACTGCTCCAGCTCACGGCTTTCCACCAGAACATCTTCGTGGCGCCAGCAATAGCCGTTGATCACCTGCTCGTTCGCCAGCACCGTATTGCAGGCCGGGCACCAGTTCACCTTGCTTTTTTTGCGGAAGGCGATTCCCTTCTCCAGCATCCGCAGAAAAAACCACTGGTTCCAGCGGTAATACTCCGGCTCGCAGGTGGAAATCTCCCTCGTCCAGTCGTAGCTGAACCCGAAGCGGCGCAGCACGCGGCGGAATTCATCGATATTTCCGTTTGTCCAGGCGCGAGGATGGACACCGTTCTTGATCGCCGCATTCTCTGCAGGCAACCCGAACGCGTCCCATCCCATCGGGTGCAGGACGTTGAATCCCCTCATGCGCTTGTAGCGAGCGACAGCGTCGCCAATCGTATAGTTGCGCATGTGGCCCATATGCATCGTGCCGGAGGGGTATGGCAACATTTCGAGCATGTAATACTTGGGCCGGGTCGCATCCAAATCGATTGCGCGGAATACGCCCTCCTCTTCCCATCGCTCCTGCCATTTCGCTTCGATCGCCTGCGCGTCGTATTCCGCCAAGTCACTTCCCTCGCTTTTGTCTATAAGTGCGTTTGCTGTTCTTTGCTCTTTTGGGCCGTGGCTTCATCCCATCACGTCCGGTGGCCTTGATGGTCACTCCGACCAATCGCCAAAGCGCGGCGACGTTCCGGCGGTCGTCTCCTGGCTTGTCGATGGGAGTCTCCAGGAGGAAGGCCCTGCCCGCCAGCAGTGGGTGATTCAGGATCCGCCGGAAGCCTTCGAGACCGATCTTGCCTTTGCCGATATGTTCGTGCCGGTCGACTCTCGAGCCGAGCGGAGTCTTCGAATCATTCGTGTGCACCACCATCACTCGCTCCAGACCCACCGCGCTTTCGATATCCTGAAGCGCCTTTTCAAGGCCCTCTCCCGTGCGGATGTCCCATCCTGCCGCAAAGGTGTGCGCCGTATCGAGGCAAATTCCCAACCCCAGCTCCGGGGCGAGATCCATGATCGCGCGAAGCTCCTCGAACCTGGACCCTACAGAGCTTCCCTGTCCCGCGGTGTTCTCAAGAAGAATCCGCAGATCTCCGAGCTTCATTCCCCGTGTTGCTTGCCGCAGCCCATCAGCGATTGCCGCAATCGCTTCCTGCATCCCTCCGCCAACACCACTTCCCGGATGAGTGACCAGATAATCGGCTCCCAGAGCCAGCGCTCGCACGACTTCCTGGTGAAACGCCTGCACGGAGCGGGCGCGCATCACCCGATTTGGCGATGCGAGGTTAATCAGGTAATTGGTGTGGATGGCGAGCGGTCCAAGTCTCAGTTCCTTCCGGCGCTCGCGAAATCTCTTTGCGTCCGCTTCGGCGATGCGCGAGCTTCCCCGCTCCCACATGCGCGGACTCGCGGAAAAGATCTGCAGTGCATTCGCCCCCAGCCCGTGCGCGATCTCGAGTGCTCCGCTTATATCTCCGGCAATCGAGGTATGAATTCCAATGCGAATGCTTCCATCTTTCCAGGCAGGTATTTCAGGGGCAGGAGGAGGTTCCGGGCGGTATTCGTCTGCGTCGTCGTAAGTCAGAATCTTGTGTTGTTCCTCGGACATTCCCTCAGTCTGGACTGTATTTTATCGGATTCAAGATGACTCCGCAAACGGAGGCTTGTTTCGCGCGGCTTTTATTTACTTTGGCGCCCTCTGAGGTATAGTGGCGCCCCGTATGAACCTGCCTCGATCGCAGCGGCTGACCGCCATTACGCTAGTTTCCATTTCCTTGCCGGCGTTTTCTCTTGAGCCGTTTGTGCACGAGTTTCTTGGCCACGCCGTCACCGCCTGGCTCGTCGGAGCGAAAGTCATCCTCGTATCTTCCACCGCGATGCAAACAAGCGGCGGATCACGACTGATTCCTGCTTCCGGGCCGCTTTCCAACCTTGTTTTCGGAGCAGTCGCTCTCCTGATTCTCCGGCAGATGCCTCGTTTCACTCCACTGCGATATTTCCTCTGGATCTTCACGCTCGCAAACCTGTTCCTTGGCTTTGGCTACATCCTATACTCCGGCCTGATTAACTTCGGCGACTCGGCCTATGTCATTGCAGGACTTCGCCCGGCATGGCTCTATCGCGCGGCGTTGATTGTTTTCGGCGCATGGGGGTATCGCCGCACGGTTGGTCTCGCGGCCCGCGACCTGCTTTCACTGATTGGGAAACGCAGCCTGCTCTCTTCCGACGTGCCGCGTGTCGTCTACCCCTCATGCGTGGCCGGCAGCCTGCTGTATTTGATCGCTTCGTTTTTCAATCCAGTCAGTCCTTCGCTGATTCTGTACGATGGCGTTTCCATGGCTGCTGGTATTGCAATCGGTTTCTGTTCCGTTCCTCGTGTTGTAAGTCGATTCGCCGGCGTTTCCGCTGCCACAAGCGCTGGCGGTCCTCAGGAGGGAAGTCTTGGCTCCGACGGACCTTCCGCCGAGAACTCGCTTGCAGCCGTTCCTTTCAGCTCTGCCTGGTTTGTGGCGGGCATTCTTTTCAGTGTTGCGTTCGTCATCTTCATGGGCCACGGCTTCCGACCCTGACAAATCGTCCTTCCACGGCTGAGCAAGGGTGCATTGACCAGTCCGCGCATCCCCATCGGGAAGTTCTGAACTCTGTGTGTTTCGCGCCAGCTTCCGATGCTATGATTTTGCTCTCGCTGGCGCGGTCGCCAAGTGGTAAGGCAAGGGTCTGCAAAACCCTTATCGGCGGTTCGATTCCGCCTCGCGCCTCCACTTTCTTTCCCTCCTATCTCTACGCTACACTGTGAGTTTCGTTTTCTCTGGGTGACTCTCGCAATGCTCGTCGTCATGCAATCGCACGCCACCGATGAACAGATTCGCGCTGTCTGCGGCGTGATTGAATCACTTGGGTACAAGGCCCATCCCATTCCCGGCGCCGGCCGCACCGCCATTGGAATCACGGGAAATACGGGTGCGATTGACCTTACGTCGCTCGAAGGGATGCCGGGAGTTGTCGAATGCATCCCTGTCAGCAAGCCATACAAGCTCGTGAGCCGGGACGTGAAGGAGAACGACACGGTCGTTCGCGTGCCGACTCCCCTCGGAGACGTGGCATTCGGCGGTGGATCTGTGGCTCTGGTGGCCGGGCCGTGTGCCGTGGAAACCGCCGAGCAGACTTTTACGATTGCCGCGGCTGTGAAAAAATCTGGGGCGCGTCTCTTCCGCGGAGGCGCCTACAAGCCGCGGACGTCCCCTTACAGTTTTCAGGGGCTCGGCGAGCCAGGCTTGAAAATTTTGGCCTCTGTACGGGATCAATTCGGATTGGGCATCATCACGGAAGCGGTCGATCATGAATCGCTCGACCTCGTGGAAGAGCACGCCGACGTGATCCAGATCGGCGCGCGCAATATGCAGAACTTTTCGTTGCTCAAGCGCGCGGGCCGTGCCAAGAAGCCTGTTCTCCTCAAGCGAGGCATGTCGGCCACGCTCGATGAATTCTTAATGGCCGCCGAATACATACTTTCCGAAGGCAATTACAACGTAATCCTCTGCGAGCGCGGCGTCCGCACTTTTTCCGACTTTACGCGCAACACGCTGGATCTTTCCGTTGTACCGGCCGTCCAGCGCCGGAGCCACCTGCCCATCGTTGTCGATCCGTCGCACGGCACGGGCCGCCGCAACAAAGTCCTTCCGCTTTCTCGCGCTGCTGTCGCCGTCGGCGCCGACGGAATTCTCGTCGAGGTCCACCACGATCCGGATCGCGCCCTTTCCGACGGTCCGCAATCGATCCTGCCTGCCGAATTCGACCAGCTCGTCGGTGAAGCCCGCCAGATTGCCGGAGTCCTTCACCGTTCGCTCAATTGAAAATTCGCCTCAACTATCGCCTCCTCGCGCTTCTTTTCATTCTGTCGGGCTTTGCCATCCGTGAGGTGGTTCTCGAGCTTCGCCCATCGTTTCTCCGTCCCGGCTTGCATCTGTTCGCCTACGTCGGCAATACAGCCGATGGGACGCTCTCGGTGATTGACCTCGTTAAGCTTTCTCCCATTGCCACGATCAATGTTGGCCCGGTGCCGTCCGGCATTCGCGCTCATCCCACGCGCCCTGAAATATGGGGATTAAGCACGGCTGGCGGTTATGCGTGGGTTCTCGATTGCAAATCCAATCAAATCGTCGCCAAGATTCCCGTTGGCTCGCAACCCTACGCGCTGGATTTCTCCCCGGACGGTCGGCTTGCCTACGTCGCGGCTTCCGGCGTGGATTCCGTCGTCGCCATCGACACTGCCAGGCGCCAGATCGTCGCCAGTGAACGTGCCGGGCGGCGCCCTTGGATCGCCCGGGCCGCTCCGGATGGCCATCTTGTCGTCGTCTCGAATCGCGAGGATTCGACAGTGTCCTTGCTCGATGGGAAATCGCTCGCCTCGCTCGGCACAATCCACGTGGCGCCCGACCCAGAGCAAATCGCCATTCTTCCCGACAGCTCGAAAGCTTTCATCACGTCCGGTTCCTCCCCGCAGATCTCTGTCGTCGACCTTCGCCGCAAGCTATTCCTGACCAATCTGTCTCTCGGAGGTACGCCGAGCGATTTGATCCTCAAGCCCGACGGCGGCGAACTCTATATTCCTATCGCGGCTTCGCATGGTCTCCTCATCGTCAATACAGCCTCCAACGAAGTCGGCGATTTCGTGCTCCTTGGAATGTCTCCTGTTTCAGGCGTGCTTTCGCGGGATGCCAATACGCTGTATGTTTCCGATTCTGCGGCCAACCACATCGTTCCTATCATCATCGACGAGCGTCATGTCCTTCCGCCCATATCTGTCGGCCAGGCCCCCTCTACGTGTGGCATCACACCGGGAGGCGATATCTTGCTGGTTGTGGATTCTTCGTCCGGCGACCTTGCCGTGATTCGCACGCGCACGGCCAGTTTGATAACGCTGATCCCCGTTGGCTCCCAGCCCCGCGACTTGGCTATAAAACTCTTCTGAAGGCACTCAAGGCGCTCGCCGAAAACTCAACGGCTACTGCGGGATTGCATGCGTTCGAGCGGTTATGGCGAATGGTGATGGGGAACCCCCTCCGTGAACCTCATTGACTCTCTCCTCCCTCGATATACAATCCTTAATGACAAATGGCACTGGCCCAGCCCACGGAATCCCCCAAGTCTTCTTTTCACGCCGAAGTCACCAACTATCCTGCTCTTGCCATGGTTACCACCCTCTTTTTTATGTGGGGTTTCCTCACCTGCCTCAACGACATTCTGATACCTCACCTCAAATCCATCTTCGACCTCAACTACGCCGAGGTCATGCTCGTTCAATTCGCCTTCTTCGGCTCGTACTTCGTTTTTTCTCTTCCCTCAGGAAAATTGATTGACATTGTCGGCTACAAAAAATCCATGGTCGCTGGCCTTTTCACCATGGGCGTCGGCGCCCTGCTGTTTCTTCCCGCCGCCAGCGTTCCCTCGTTTCCGCTTTTTCTTACCGCACTCATCGTTCTCGCCGCGGGCATGACGATTCTCCAAGTTTCCGCCAATCCTTACGTCGCCGTCCTCGGGCCCGAAAAAACCGCCGCTAGCCGCCTGAATCTTGCCCAGGCCTTCAATTCGTTCGGCACCTTCATCGCTCCCGCAATCGGCGGCCTTCTGATTCTTTCGTCCGCCCCGGTGGCCATTGATGTTTTCCGCCAGATGTCGCCGGAGGCGCAGCAAGCCTATCGCGTCGCTCAAGCTTCCTCCGTGAAGCTCCCCTACCTTGGCTTCGCTCTTGCCCTTTTCGCGCTTGGTGTCGTCATCGCCCTTTTCAAGCTTCCCCACATCCCCGGCGTCGAACGCAACGGCGCTCGCGTCAACGATTCCGTCTGGCATCACCGCCATCTCGTCCTCGGCGCCATCGCCATCTTCGTTTACGTTGGTGCAGAGGTCGCCATCGGCAGTTTCCTGGTCAATTACTTCAGCCAATCTGATATCGGAAATGTTTCGGAAAAAGTTGCGGCGGGTCTCGTCACGTTCTATTGGGGCGGCGCGATGGTCGGCCGCTTCATCGGCTCGGCCTTGCAGCAAAAAATCGCGCCCAACAAAATTCTCGGCGTCTGCGCCATCATGGCCGCCCTTTTGGTTTGCATCACCATGCTTACCTTCCACCGCGAAGCCATGTGGTCCATCATCGCCGTCGGCCTATTCAACTCCATCATGTTTCCCACAATCTTCACGCTTTCCATCGAGGGCCTCGGCCCGCTCACCGGCGACGGCTCAAGCCTGCTCGTCGCCGCCATCGTCGGCGGCGCCGTTATTCCTCTTGCCCAGGGCGCTCTCGCCGACCGCATCGGCATCCATCACGCCTTCTTCCTTCCCATCCTCTGCTACATCTACATCATCTTCTTTGCCTTTCGCGGATATCGCCACCCCGCGTCCTAGCCGTTCCTAGTTACCGTGCCCGTCTAGCCATTTATTCTTGGCGGCGAGACTTCGCCTGTTACTGCACATCTAGAGTCAACTGCGCCGTTCTTTGTACCGACGTCGAACCGACGGCCGTCGTCGCGGTTATTGTAATGGCATTGGCGTAGGTCCCGGAGGGTGTCCCCGTTGGGGGATCCGAACTTGCATTGTTCGATCCGCCACCGCCGCACGATCCGCATAACAGAATCACCGCAACCACCATCGCCGGTGCCGCGAGCTTCCTGCGCTTCTGGCTGCACACAAGCACCAGGAGCAGTGCCCCGACGAAGCATGCAAGTGGGACCACATCCGCTCCGCCGCGCCGAGGGGCATCCGCGGCGGTTGTGCTGTCCCCGGTTGTAGAAACTGTCACGGTGAATGGCGAAGCCGCGTCCGGAGCCACGTTGACGCTCGCAGGTGAGATATTGCAACTCGTCGCCGCGACGCTGAGAGTTGCCGGGCAGGAGAGAGTTACGCTTCCGCTGAACCCTCCGATGGAATCGACTTCCAGGTTGTAGGTTGCAGTTCCACCCGCCGTCACGGTTTGCGCGAAGCTCCCGCCTGCCGGAGGCTCGATTTCAAAATCCATCATCGACCCCGTGATAGCAACAGTCTGAGAAGCATTCGACGCATTGTCCGAGACGTTCAATGTGGCGCACCGGCTGGTCGCCGAGGCTCCACACTGCACGTCCTGGGCTACGGGCTTGAACGTGACTTGAATGGTGCAATTCTTACCGGCGGCAATTGCCACGTCAGAGCAATTGTTCGTTTCTGAGAAGTCCTTCGCATCGGCGCCTGTAAGACCAATTCCGCTTACGGCCAGTGCTCCGTTTCCAGTACTGCTCAACGTCACGGTCTGCGCCGCGCTTGCGATCCCCAGCAGTTGCGCGGGGGTGAAATTCAGGCTCGCGGGCGACAGTGTTGCTGCCGCTTGTGTTCCCGTCCCGCTCAAGACCACGTTCTGCGGACTCCCGGGAGCATTATCTTGAACTTGGAGCGTCGCACTCCGCGCGCCTCCGGCAGTCGGGCTGAAAACCACTTGGACTGTGCACGATTGGCTCGGCAAGACAGCCCCCGCGCAGTTCGTTGTTTCCGGAAAATCCCCTGCTTCCGTCCCCACAACCGAAATGGAGGTGACTTCCAGAGTCGCTGTCCCCTTGTTCGCCACGGTCACCGCGGTTGCTGCCGTTTTCGTTCCCACGCTTGTCGAGACGAACGAGATGCTCGCCGGAGTGACGCTCGCGGCAATCGTTCCCTGCCCCGTGCCGCTCAAGGCGACGCTCTGCTCTCCCGGCGACGCGTTGTCATGAAAGTTCAGGCTGGCGCTCGCGCTTCCGGTCGTCTGCGGAGAAAACGTCACGGGAACCACGCAGCTGGTCGCAGGAGCGAGCGTTCCTCCCTGCGTTGGGCATTCGTTGGACCAGCCCGTCGCAATCGCAAACGCGCTCCCGCTGATGGCAATGCTGGTCAGGCCCAGATTCGACGTGCCTGTGTTCGCGAGCGTCGCGATCTGTGCGCCGCTTGTCGTCCCGACAGATTGTTGACCGAAGTTAATCGTTGAAGGTTCGATGTTCGCAATGGGCTGGCCGCTCGTGCCTGTGCCCGTCAGCGTGACGGTTTGAACAGTCCCCGGGATATTTCCCGAATTATCCGTCAGCGATAGCGTGGCGTTTGCCATCCCTGTCGTGGTCGGCTTGAACTCCACGCCAAGAAGGCACGACATCCCCGAAGGAATCGTCGAGCAACCCGCGCCGACGCCCGCCCCTCCCGTGGCTTGAACGATGAACTCGCCGGACGAAACGGAGATCTGCGTCACGTCCAGCGCAAGGCTGCCGTTGTTCGTGAGATTGACGTAAAGTGGCCCTCCCAACGTTCCCTCGATCACGTTCCCAAAATTCAGCGAGGTCTGGCTCAGCACTCCGTCCGGATTTCCCGATATTCCCGCCACTTGAAGAATCTGCGTTCCTCCTGGCGCATTATCTGCAATGACAATCGTCGCCCCCTCCGTTGCGTCCCCCGTTCCCGAGAACAGCACCTCGAACGAGCACAGGTCGCTGCTCTGTGGCGCAAGCGACTGATTCGAGCACGGACTCGTGGGAGACAGCGAAAAATCGTTTCCTGCTTGGCTCAATGTGATGGAGGAAATCGTCAGTTCCGCTCCCCCCGTATTTTTGATTCCCACAGGCACGGGCGTCGTTGGCCCCGATTCCTTGAATCGGACGACTCCCGGTGCGAACTCAACGGCAGGCGGCGCGCTCGATGGATTCTCTTCGAGTTCAACGGCAAAACCACTGGGCGCTGCGGGACAACTTGCGCAAGTCAGTTCAGCTCCATTTCCGGTTGTGCCGGGAGCCTGGGGAAAATCCAGAGTGTTCGTCTGCCCGACGGCAATCAGTTCCAGGTTTCCGGTCTGGTCCGTCGCATTCCTTACGGCAAGTCCGCTGGCAGACGTTGTTCCCAGGAGGCCCGGAGAAGGCGTCCCGCCAAGCGGCGTCGCAAAGAGCAATCCACCGCTTCCGGGGATCGTCGTATCTAGCTCGGCCACAAACGCGTCTGTGTCCGCGCTGAGCGGTTGGAGGTTCCCGCGCCATGGAAAATCGGCTGACGTTGCGCTCCCGGCTAGAAAGACTTCGTCAGGGGCCAATTCCGCCACGGCCGCCGCTGCGTCGCTCTGAGAACCTCCTAAATAAGTTGCATATTGAAGCGTGGTTGCTCCGGACCCGGACTGCGCCACGACTGCCAGGAAAGCGTTCGTTCCTCCGAGTCCTGAACCCTGCGTCGTCTGAAATCCGGCTACGGCGCCCGTCGGAAAGTCTTTCGAATCGGTCGTTCCTGCGACGTACGCCGTGGCGGGATACTGAGACGAATCCACCACGACGGCCTCCGCTTTGTCCGAGCCTGTCCCGCCCAGATAACTTGCGTAGGAGAGGTCGCTTGCGCCGTTTCCGGCGGGAGAGAGCTTCGCCACAAATGCGTCATAGTCTCCCCCGCCGTAGCTCGCCTGAAATCCATTTGCTGTTGAGGGAAACTCCGTCGGATTCACCGGTTGCGAGGTGAAGCCTACGAGATAGGCATTTTGCTTGGTGTCTACCGCGAGGCCGGTTACGCCAACCTCTGCGAAAATTCCAAGGTAGGTGCAATATCGCAGCGGCGGCGTGGCTCCCGGCTGGTATAGCGCGAAAAACCCGTCGCGCGAGCCCCCTCCGTACACCGGCTGATACGGCGAAGACGTCGCCTCACCGGCGCACAAATCGGTCGACGTCGTGTCCGACGCGACGTAGAGCCTTCCGCTCCCGTCGATGGCCACCCCGCCCCCGTTTTCGTTCCATTCTTTCCCGTTTCCGCCGAGCATCGTGGAAAATTCGAGCGTCGCTCCTGTCTTCTGGTCGACCTCGGTCACAACGGCACTGTTACCACCAGCGCCAAGCGTGCTCTCATCCGTGACGGGATAATCGGGTGACGTTGTTGTCCCAGCGACCGCCGCATTCCCACTTGAATCGACGACCAGGGCTCCGCCCCCTTGGCTGCCGCTTCCGCCGAGAAACGTCAGCCATTCGAGCGAAGCCACTCCGCTTGCCTGGGGATTCTGCTTCGCAACGAATAGGTAGGAACTCGCCCCACTCGCGCCGATGGACTGAGCCCCGATTCCGGGAAACTGTTCGGGTGCTTGACTCACACCCGCAACATACACGTTCCCGGAAGAGTCAACGGCAACGCTATTTGCGTCTGCGCCGCCGGGCCCTCCCAGGAAGGTCGAGTAATTCACCGTAAGTGCCGGATCGATGACGATTGTCGAGCGGCTGTCGTGAGGGCCGATCCAAAATCCAACGCGCGTTTTTTCTCGCAGGACATACCCGCCCGCTATTTCCCGGCCTCCGGCAGACTGCTCTGCCCGCTCGCCGGTTGAAATCCACGTTGCGCTTGCGGCCTCCTTTTCCGGCGTTGTTTTCGGGCCTCGCAGCTCAGAAATCCTTGGTCTTTTCATTTCGAGCGAACGACCCGCAACGCTCATCCACAAATTGCCGTTCCTATCGAGCCGCAAGCTCTTGCTGCCACGGAGTTCGATGGCAAAGTCTGCCACGCTTGCTCGCGGCTGTATGCCGAGGTCATATTCCAACTCGCCGCCCTTCCCGTACACCCTCGCGGAAATGCCCGGAGACACATCCGCATCGGCAGACCCATATTTCGCGACGCCAAGCCGCCAATTTTTTCTGTCACGGCCGATTAAGTAGTTTGTGACACCGCTCAGCTTTTCCTGACCCTTCCACCGCAGCTTGCACACCTCGCGTCCGTTCATTGAGAAGCGAATATCAAGCGTCCCCCTTGTCGCTATACCTTTTTGAGGCACCGGTGCAATCTGTATCGAAATTCCTTCACGTCCCAAGGCTGCGGCCATGCCAGGCGCTTGCGCTATAAACTGGTATTTCTGTGTCTTTGTTCCCGGAGTTGGTTCGAAGCCCAGGGGGATCTCGAACCCGTGCATATCCGTCGCCGCGCTCGGGAGAGTTTTCGTGAACCTTTTGCTTTGGTGCCCGTCTTTTTTGCCCGTTGCGCCAACAAATCCACCCTGGCCGACCGCAGCGAGTGCGAAAATTCCCCCGATAACCAGCAAGGCTGCTCGCAACTCCCTCCGCATCTGCGCCTCCTTAGGACCGATTCCCTCGCTGCATCTGCCATCGCGGTTTGCGCACACCACTTCCTGCTGCTTGAATTTTTTGGTCGATTCGAAGGAATTAAACCGTCGCACCGCGTGCGGAGGGTGTCAACGAAATGCGGGGTTAACTTCGACAGAGAACTACATTTTGTGGGACTGAGAGCGGTTCTAGGCTGTGACTCAGAGCGGTTTCACGAGAGCCATTACGTAAGATGCATTTGTCTGTGAGCATGGCGCTGCGGTCTCTACTTCCTCGCCGCCTCGCTTGCCCACGCGAAATTTTCCTCGCCCAGCGTTACTTCGAGCACTCCTTCCACGGGGAGGACATCCAGGGGCAATCCCCCTTCCCACAGCGCCACGCTCACCAGCAGCGCCTTTCGGTCCCGCAGATCAAAAAGCTCTTTGCCAATGCCCACCTCAAGAATCTTCCCGTATCCCGCCTCAACACTTCCTTCTGGATGAAGCAGGCACGAGCCGCTCTGCTCGACCACCATTCCCAAAATCGTGTTTTTCTTCACTCGCAGCGTGATGCGCGTCTCCCGCGCATCCCATACGGTCAGCCGCACCTGAAACTCCGGAAGCAAGGCGATAGCCTTCTCGATCGGGTCGACGCGCACGAAAAATTTGTCCTGCCCAAACCCGTAGTACATCTCACCGAGAACGAAATTCTTGCCATGCATCGTCCCGCTACGGCGTTCGGTGGCGTAAAGGCCCGCGCCGAGCCATTCGAAATAGCTGCTCTCTTTGCCGTCGACTTTTACCTCGATGTACGATTCCGGCGCAGCCTTCTTCGCCCGCACCGGCGCCCGCTTGATCGGCGTCGCGAGCGCGCTCGGAGCCGTGTCGCCAATCGCCGCGTAGATCTCCGTCAGCAGTTTTCGGTAGATCGCATCGAATTCCGCGTCGTTCGCCGTCCCATGCTCAGGACCGTACCACCAGCACCAATCGCTTCCTTCTGCTGCGAGCACGGCTTCATGGGCCCGTTTCAATGGGCCTTCCGATGCGCCCGAGATTGCCGCCACGGACCTCGCGGCTCGCGACGCCGCCTTGGCATACGCCTCCCGCGCATCCCGCAGCAGTTCCCAGGCTCTCACGTCCTCCGCGTGACCGATCCACACGTCAAAATTCGCGTTGATCCACGACGCCGGAAAAATTCCTTCCAGGGTGGGCATCTGAGGATTCGCCGCGATCGCCTCGCTCATGGTCATGGGGGAGACTTCCGGGTCTTTCTCCAGTCGGCCGTAGAATTGCCTCAAGAATTCACGCCCGTTGCCCGGGTAGTGCTCCCAGGCGTTTTCTCCGTCGAGGATGATGCTCACCGTCGCCGTCCGCCCATTCGACTGCCGGTTCCCGGCGTCTCGAATTCTCCGGTAGAGGTCTTCCGCCGCTCCGCCCGGGTCCATGCGGCTATAGACGAATCCCACGAGGTCTGAAAGGTAATGGTCGCGGAAAAATCCCGCCATGGATCCTGCCGGTT
The DNA here is from genome assembly GCA_035524135.1 of Candidatus Acidiferrum sp. GTDB lineage: Bacteria > Acidobacteriota > Terriglobia > Acidiferrales > UBA7541 > Palsa-295. Next base: position 14,170 of record DATKPM010000125.1, read on the forward strand.
TCACCAGCTTCCACGGCGTATACAAATCCGCGGCGTTTTCGGGATAGCCCGATGCGTCGCGCCAGAATCCCGCGTTGCGCGTCCGTCCAAGCACTCCTTCATCCGTCGCGAACCACTGGAATCCCAGTTCCATCGCGATTTCGAGCGCCTCGTCCGAAACAGAGCCTTCAGAAGGCCATAGTCCCGCCGGAGGAGCTCCGAACACTCGCTCGTGATAGTCTCGCGCCCTTTCAAGCTGCACGCGCGCATCTTCGGGGTGTCGAAACGCGGGAAACGGCAGTGGCGTATGCGGGTTTGCCACCCGCGCAATATCCGTGTCGCACAGCAGCGGCAGAATGGGGTGGTAATATGGCGTCGTTGAAATCTCGATTTGTCCGCGCTCGCTCGCTTCCCGGTATTCGGGCAGAACGGCAGCAAGCAATTCCATCTGTTTCTTTCGCAGTGCCGCCTTGTCCTGCTCCGTAAAATTCCTTCCCTTTCTTGCTAGTTCGGAGACGACGGGGTCCTTTGCTAGATACTCTTCGTCCATCCACGCAAGCTGCGACAGCAGTTGCAAGTCTCTCCAGTCCCTCGATGCGAAGTGTGCGACGCTCGCCTCGACGCCCGCCGACTGCACCTGGCTCTGCAATTCCCCATAACGCGGCCAGCGGCGTATATAGTTTTCGTTCAGTTGGAATGCGCGCTCCAGCGCCTCGCGTTTCTGCTCGGGGCGCAGCGATTCCGCTGTGGCGAAAGCGATATCGAACCAGGGTTCCTTGAATCTCCCGCCCGCATATTCCTCGATCTGTTCGGCGAGCAGCGGTACAAAATTGAACGTCATGTGGACACCGGGAAATTCCTCCAGAATCTTCACCATGCCCCAGTAGTCCTTCAATGCGTGCAGCCGCGTCCACGGCAGCAGGTACTGGCCTGACGTCGGGTCGCGGTATTGCGGCTGGTGCATGTGCCACAAAATGACGACGTTCACACGACTCATTCTGGGGTTCCTTCCTCTCTCACCTTGCGCCGTCTCCGGTCCGTATGGTCAGCCGCTTTCGGTCCGTCGCCTATCACCATCTGCTCCCGCCTCTTTCGCTATTTTCATGTGTCTGCAACCGACTCCCCTGCTTCCCTCGTGCTATTCTTTCTGTTCGCCCCATGCGGCTGCTCGACAAATATATCTCTCGCGAAGTTGCTTCCCACGCCCTTCTCGGACTTGCCGTATTCACTTTCGTTTTCTTTGTCCCTCAGCTCGTCCGGCTGATGGACCTGGTCGTCCGGCACTCCGGCGGGTTTGGAACCGTCACGCTGCTGTTTCTCTGCACGCTGCCGCCCGCCCTAACCTTCACGATTCCAATGGCCGTGCTCGTCGGCGTTCTCATCGGACTCGGGCGTCTTTCCGCCGATAGCGAAATCGTGGCCCTTCACGCCCTCGGCGTCAGCCTTCGCCGGCTACTGCTGCCCATCGGACTTGTGGCTTTGGCTTGCGGGCTTCTGAACCTCGCTATTACATTCTGGCTGGGTCCGGCGTCGGTCCGCACCCTGCGTTCTCTCGAAGATCAAATCCGCTCCACGCAGATTCCTTACGCCGTTGTACCTCGCGTCTTCGACGAGCGCTTTCCAAAGCTCGTATTATACGTGCGCGACGTGGCCGCTGCAGCCACGGACTGGCGCGGTGTGTTCTTGGCTGAATCGAGCGCCGATTCCACGCCTACCGAGGTCACGGTTGCCGCCAGCGCCATGATCCTTCCTGGCCCCTCAAAGGATCAGATCGAATTGGAGTTAGGTGCCGGCAGCACCCACGAATACGACCCTCGCGATCCAAAGAGGTACAACGTCACCACTTTCAGCGAGTCCACTTTCCCTGTTGATATTTCTCCATCGTCTTCCCGTCCCAAGTCCGTTGTCGTTTCCGCCGCCGAGAAGTCAACGCTGGAGTTAATCCACGACAATGGCCCCACCTGGCGGGAATCGCGCGTCGAATTTCAGCGCCGCCTGGCTTTTCCCGCTGCTTGCCTCGTCTTTGCGCTTCTGGGAGTTCCGATTGGCGTCCGCCCGCGGCGTGGTGGACGGGCTGCGGGCATGATCCTTACCCTCGTCCTTATCGGGAGCTATTACTTTCTCTTTGTCACGGGCGCACACCTTGCTGAGCAAGGCTCCCTATCTCCCTGGCTCGGCATTTGGATGGCGAATTTCGCCGCCATCATTGTCGGAGTCGCCCTGCTCATCCGCATTGAGGAGATTCGCCAACCCAGTCGCGCTCTCGCCTGGATTCATTCGCGTCTCGACAAGCTTCGTGCCATCCGTCGCTCCCCTGCTCCGCCGCTACCCATCATTCCAAACGGTACCAAGCAAAATGGCGGCCCTGGGCCCAACGGTTACGCTCCCCGTCCGCACCCCGCAACCTCGATTCGACGAGCAGTCGGCGCCGGCTCTTCTTTTGGTTTTCCCATGTTGATCGACGTCTATCTCCTTCAACGATTTTTCTACTATTTCTTCGTTCTGCTCGCAGGCTTCGTCCTGATCTTTGACGCTTTTACCCTCTTCGATCTTTTAGCAGACATCTCTCGCAACCACATCCCCGTCGGAACTGTTCTCGATTATTTTCGCTATCTCATCCCCTTCATGGTCTACCAGTTGTGTCCACTTGCCACGCTGGTTGCAACTCTGGTCACTCTCGCCGTTCTTGCTAAAAACAATGAGGTCGTGGCGTTCAAAGCCAGCGGCATCAGCCTCTATCGCCTGGTCATACCGCTCACGCTCGCCGGTCTCCTTCTCGCCGGCGGCCTGTTTCTCCTCGACAACACGTTTCTTCCGTATGCGAATCAGCAGCAGGACGCTCTCCGCAATGAAATCAAGGGACGGCCTGCGCAAACCTATCTCCAGCCTTCTCGTCAGTGGATTTTTGGCGAGGGCGACAAAATCTACAATTACGAGCTCTATGATCCCGACCGCCAGCTTTTCGGCGGTCTTAGCGTCTTTGAACTCGATCCTTCCACCTTCCAGATTCGCCGTCGCGTCTATGCCACCCGCGCCTCCTGGGAGCCTTCTGAAAACACCTGGATTCTTACCGGTGGTTGGATTCGCGACTTTGACGGCGCACGAATCACAAACTACATCCCTTTCAAGGTTGATTCCCTGCCGGAGCTTTCCGAACCGCCCAGCTACTTCCGCCGCGAAGTGCGCCAGTCCGAACAAATGAACGCGCGCGAGCTCGGCGAATACATTCTCGGCCTGCGAAGGGCGGGCTTCGACACTTCCCGTCTCTCCGTGCAGTGGCAGAAGAAGTTTTCTTTTCCGCTCATCGCGGCCATTATCGTTTTCCTGGGCGCTCCGTTTGCTTTTTTGGTCGGCACGCGCGGCGCCATCAGCGGATTGGCGCTCGCCGTAGGAATCGGCATCGTCTATTGGGCAACGTCTGCGCTATTTGAGGCTATGGGCTCCGTCGGTCAACTTCCTCCGTTCGTTTCCGCTTGGGCTCCCGACGCCATTTTTGCCTTCCTTGGCATCTATTTCTTTCTCAAGATGCCCACGTGAGTCGCACGAATCCTCCCTCCTTGTGCTAGAGTGCCCCTGCAAATCCGCAGGAGGACCGATGCGCCGCATTTTTATTTCTGCCCCTCTCGTAATTCTTGCGGCGCTCGTTGGTCTTACCTCTCTTCATGCCCAGGCTCTCGCTCGAGATTCTTTCAAGGTGCCTGCGACCTTTACCGCCACGGTCCCCTGCGCCGATTGCCCCGGCATTCACGAATCCCTTACGTTTCTCCCCGGCGGTCTCTATATCGACCGTCTGGTCTACGAAGAGCGTCCTTCCACGTTCCAGTCTCTCGGCCGCTGGCAGAGAAAATCCGACTTGCCTCAGATTGAAATCCACTCTGGCAGTTCTCCCGCGGACACCTACGCCATCGTGGACCGGAACCACATCCGCAAGCTCGCCCCGGAAGGGTCCAACGTTCCCGCCATTTATCTGCCCACTTTCACTCGCACCGCAACCGCCGCCCTTCCTTCGGCATCCTTCTCTCTCAGCGGCGAATACAATTCAAAACCCGGCGAATCGAGCCTCACCGAATGCCGCTCCGGTTTCGCCCTGCCGGTTTCCCCCACCGGCGATGCCCCTGCTCTCGACCATGCCTACCAGGCCGCCAATCTCAAACCAGACTCGCAGCTGCTCGTCTCCGTAACCGGAACGATCGCCTTACGTCCCGGCAACAAATCTGCGCTCTTGATCGTCAACCACTTTCAACACTCCTGGCCCGGCAATTCGTGCGCGAGCCCTGTCGAGTGAGGATCAAAATGCTCATAAATAGCCGCCGTTTAGCGTTCATAATAGTAGTGCTTTCTGCCTTCGCTGCCGCAACCGCCCGCGCACAAGACCGCTCGCAATCCCGCTCCATGGTCATCACCAAGGACGGTATCGTCGCCGCCGAAAATCCTCTTGCCGCACAAGCCGGCGCTCAGATTCTTGCCCGCGGCGGCAACGCTGTCGACGCCGCTATCGCCACAAATGCCGTCATGGGTGTCGTCGAACCAATGATGAACGGCATCGGCGGCGATCTCTTTGCGATTGTCTATGACGCGAAATCCGGCAAACTTTACGGCCTCAATGCCAGCGGCTGGGCACCCGCCAGGCTCACTCCTGAATTTCTCAAGAGCAAGGGCATCGACAAAATGCCTCTCTATGGCATCAACTCCGTCACGGTTCCCGGAGCGGTCGACGGCTGGTCGAAACTTCTCTCTCGCTTCGGGACGAAAAAATTCACCGAGCTTCTCGCTCCCGCCATTCACTACGCCCGCGACGGTTTCCCCGTCGCCGAATGGGACGCCGCCTACTGGTCCGAAGCGGAGGACTATCTCCGCCGCGACAAAAATCTTGCGGCGACATACTTGATCGACGGCCACACCCCGGTTGTTGGCGAAGTATTCAAAAATCCCGATCTTGCCCGTTCTCTTTCGCTTATTTCCGCCGGAGGTCGCGACGCCTTCTACAAAGGCGAAATCGCCTCGCAAATCGTCGCTCTCTCCACAAAGCTTGGCGGTGCGATGCAATCCGCCGATCTCGCCGGCTATTCGGCCGAATGGGTCGAGCCCATCACCACCACGTATCGCGGTTGGACCGTTTACGAAATCCCGCCGAACGGCCAGGGGATTGCCGCCCTCATGATGCTCAACATCATGGAAAATTTTCCCTTCGCTTCATTTACAAACCCTGCCGACCGCTGGCACGTCATGATTGAGGCCAAAAAACTCGCCTATGCGGATATGCACCGCTACGTCGCC
>DATKPM010000126.1:0-9133 GCA_035524135.1 Candidatus Acidiferrum sp.
GGACGAAATGTTCAAGGCGCTCGAAGAGCAGGACAAGCAGGGCGTCATCAACCCGATTTACGTTATGGCCGACTCCGGAGCCCGCGGCTCGAAGCAGCAGATCCGCCAGCTTTCCGGAATGCGCGGCTTGATGGCCAAGCCTTCCGGCGAAGTCATGGAGACGCCAATCACCTCCAACTTCCGCGAAGGCTTGACCGTGCTGCAGTACTTCATCTCCACGCACGGCGCCCGCAAGGGTCTGGCCGACACGGCGCTTAAGACGGCTGATTCCGGCTACCTCACGCGGCGTCTCGTCGACGTCGCTCAGGACGTGATCATCAACGAATTCGACTGCGGCACTTCCGACGGCATTTTCGTCGAGCCGATTCTGGAAGCCGGCGTCGAAGTCGAGCCGTTGCGCGACCGTGTTGTGGGCCGCGTTTCGCTCGAAAAGATCAAAGACTACGAAGGCAACGTCATCGTCGAGATCAACCAGGAAATCACCGAGGAGCTGGCCAACGCCATCCAGGCCGCAGGCATCGAGCGCGTCAAGATTCGTTCCGTGCTCACCTGCGAGTCGCGTCGCGGCGTCTGCGCCCGCTGTTACGGTCGAAACCTGGCCACTGGCCGCTTCGTCGAGATGGGCGAAGCCGTCGGCGTCATCGCCGCGCAGTCCATCGGCGAGCCTGGCACGCAGCTCACCATGCGCACCTTCCACATCGGCGGCACGGCCACTCGCGTTGCCGAACAGTCGAAGATCGAAGCGCGCAACAACGGCTTCGTGAAATTCATCGACTTGAAGGTCGTCGAGGGCCGCGGCAAGACGATCGTGTCGATGAACCGCTCCGGCCTGGTCGCCGTCGTCGACGAGAAGGGCCGCGAAAAGGAACGCCACCACGTCGTCTACGGCGCGCGCGTGCGCGTCGAGGAAGGCCAGCCCGTCACCGTCGGACAGGTGATGTGCGAGTGGGATCCCTACACGTTCTCAATCCTCACCGAGCTAAGTGGGACGGTCCAGTTCAAGGACCTTCAGCCCGGCCTGACGATCGAAGAGCAGGTGGACGAAGTCACCGGGTTGTCGCAGCTTGTCGTCACGCTGCCGCCGGGCGATGAAAAGCATCAGCCGACCATTCAGATTCGCGGCACGGGCGGGCGCGTCAAGAAATACCTGATGCCCTCGCGCGCGCACTTGATGGTGGCCGATGGAGACGAGGTCCAGCCGGGCGACGTTCTGGCGAAGATCCCGCGCGAGACCACCAAGACGAAGGACATCACCGGCGGTTTGCCGCGCGTCGTCGAGCTGTTCGAGACGCGCAAGCCGAAGGATCCCGCCGTCATCAGCGAAATCGACGGTGTGGTGAAGTACGGCGAAATCGCCAAGGGCCAGCGCAAGATTTACGTCGAGAGCGAAGATGGGCGCACCATCAAGGAATATTCAATTCCTCGCGGCGTGCACATCAACGTCCAGGAAGGCGAACACGTCGGCGCCGGCGAACCGTTGATCGATGGTCCGCTGAACCCGCACGACCTTCTTGCCGTCCTCGGCGAAAAGTACACGCAGGCCTATCTCGTCAACTCCGTGCAGGAGGTCTACCGCCTGCAGGGCGTCAACATCAACGACAAGCACATCGAGACGATCGTGCGTCAGATGATGCGCTGGGTGAAGGTCGAAGACGTGGGCGACACGCCGTTCCTTCTCGAGGAGCAGGTCGACAAGTTCCGCTTCCGCGAGGAGAACGATCACGTGATCCACGACGGAGGGCGGCCCGCCACCGGGCGTCCGCTGCTCCTTGGCATCACCAAGGCGTCGCTCTCCACCGACTCCTTCATCTCTGCTGCGAGCTTCCAGGAGACCACCCGCGTCCTCACCGAGGCGGCTATCTCCGGAAAGGTCGATTACCTTCGCGGCCTGAAGGAAAACGTCATCATGGGCCGTTTGATTCCCGCGGGCACGGGCCTCGAGCGCTACCGCTCGATCCAGCTCCTCACCGAAATTCCCAAGGAGGAGCCGGAGATGGTCGAGCCCGAGCTCACTCCGGAGGAAGCTGCGGCGCTCGATTTCCTGCGCAAGGATACCGACGCCGTCGCCGAAAGCTAGACCAAAACCTGAAGCTTACCGGGCGCGCTTCGTTTCATGGGGGCGCGCCCTTTTTTTATTTCTGTTCGGACGCAAAGGGCTTGTCCCACCGGCCGGAGCGGCCCTGCCGGTGGACAGGGCCACGTGACTGTCCGCGCGTTCTATTGGCGGTTTGGCAAGCGCCTCTCGGTTTCTCTTCCTCCCGGACGAGTCCGCTCGCTAAAATTGTAAGACGCCTTTAAGACGGCCTTCGAACGATGGGCTCCGAAGACAAAGCGCTTCAAACTCTGTTTGAGATCGTCTCGCGTTCGCAGCTTGGCTATCGCGAGCTGATCGACAATCTCGACCACGCCGTGTTTTCTCTCGCCATGGATGGCTCCTTTCGCGTCGCCAACCGCTATCTTGCCGACCGCCTCGGTGTTGCGTTTCAGGACCTGATTGGGCGCCCGCTCGACCAATTTGTCAGCCTCCCCACGCGCGAGGAAATCGAAAAGGCGATTCCCCGGCTCCTGCAGGAGGGAAACTGGGGAGGCCGCGTGCAGGTGCGCCTGCGGAACAGTCCGGAACTGCGCTACTTCGACTGCCGCTTCCAGGTCAGCTCCGCGGCCGAGGGAGAAGCGTCCATCAGCGGCTGGGCGCGCGACGTCACTCCGCTCCAGGAATCGGAAGAAAGATTCAGCGAGCTGTTTGATTCCTTGCGCGAGGGGATTTTTTTCACCACGGTCGAGGGCGAACTTCTCGACGCCAATCCGGCCTTGGTCCGCATGTTGGGCTATGACACCAAGGCAGAGATGCGCCAGCACAATTTTCGCGAAATGTATTTCCGTCCGGAAGACCGCGAACCGCTCGTAAAGGAGATAATCACGCGCGGCTCGTTTCAGGACCGCGAAATCGTTCTGAAGAAAAAGGACGGCCAGCGCCTGGATTGCCTCGCATCCGGTTTTGTCATTCGCGACACCTTCGGGCGTATTTCGCGAATCCAGGGGACCGTTGTTGATGTCACCGAGCGCCTGGAAATGGAACGGCGCCTGCGCGACGAGCAGGAATTCGTTCGCCAGCTCATCGCCAGTTTTCCAGACATCATCGCCGTGCTCGACCGCGCTGGCCGTTACACCTATGTCAGCCCGCGCATCTTCGATGTTCTCGGCCAGCCGCCCCAGAGTCTTCTGGGCTCTGAACTCGGCGCCAAGGTCCATCCCGAAGACCGCGAAAGGCTCTCCCGCTTCTTCCAGGATTTGATCGCGGGGCGCGAATCCTACATCCAGACCGAATTCCGCACGCAGCACGCCGATGGCGGCTGGCGGACTTTGCGCGCAACGGCCGGCCCACTCTTCGACGCAGCCGGCAGCATCAGCGGCGTGGTCGCTTCGGCGCGCGATGTCACGCAGGCCAAGCACGTCGAGCAGCAATTGCTCCAGAAGGAGAAGCTCGCTTCGATGGGCCAGATGATGGCCGGCGCGGCCCACGAGCTGAATAATCCGCTTACGGCCATTCTGGGCGTCAGCGATCTGCTCCGGGAGCGCGCCACGACGGATGAATCCCGCCGCCACGCGGAAATCATTCTCCAGCAGGCTCGGCGGGCCGCTTCCATCGTGCAAAATCTGCTGGCATTTTCACGTCAGGCAGGAAAGGGAACGGAAGGCCTGCGCATCGACGACCTTGTCCGTCGCGCTGCCGACCTGCACGCATCCAGCATGAAGCAGAAACAGATCGATCTCGTCGTCGAGATCGCGCCCGGCATGCCCTCGATTGAGGGCGATCCAAAGCTCCTTCTGCAGGCGCTTTCCAATCTCCTGCTCAACGCCGAGCAGGCAATTTCTTCCGCGCGAGACCGCGGCTCCGTGCGCCTTTCGGCCGCGCACGCCGAAGGGAAGCTGCGCCTCACCGTCCGCGACGACGGCCCGGGCATTCCTCCCGAAATCCTTACGAAAATCTTCGATCCGTTTTTCACCACCAAACGCCCCGGCGGCGGCAGCGGCCTCGGCCTGGCGATCTGTCTCGCCGTCGCGAAGGAACACGGCGGAACGATTGAAGTGGATTCTCCTCCTGGCGGCGGCGCCCAATTCACTTTCCTGATTCCGGCCGCCTCCGCGGAAGCGAAGACCATTTCGTCTGACGAGCGTTCCAAAGCAACCGAAATTCCAGCAGTCAAGGAGCGCTTTCCGTCTCCGCCCCCGCCGGGCGCAAAACACTCTCACGCTTCTCCAGCGCACGAGTCGCTTGCCGGCCGCTCCGTCCTTGTGGTGGATGACGAGGAGAGCATCCGCGAAATCGTCGAGCATGGCCTTCGCGCACGCGGTATGAATGTGGAATGTGCTTCGACGGGTGAGCGTGCTTACGAGCGTCTTCAACTCGAGAAATTCGACGTCGTTCTGTGCGATTTCAATTTGCCCGGTTGGAGCGGTCAGAAGCTTTTGCAGGAAGCCCGCGCAAAGCTCGGCGCCGGTGCGCCGCGCTTTGTCATGATGACCGGCGAGTACGTCGATTCGTCAATCGCGAGCTCGCTCGCCTCCGTTGGAGCTGCCGTGCTGCAGAAGCCGTTTCATGTTTCAAGTCTTGCTTCGCTTCTTGGGGAATTGCTCGAAGCTCCCGCGGCGCGTCTCTCCTGATTCGCCGCCCTACTTTTCCGCGCTTCCCTTCGCGGCATCCAGTCCGAAGTCCCACACATACAGGTTCATCTCTCCCCGGTTTTCGGCGGCTTCCCCGTCCGCGCCTCGCAGCACTTCGAGAATCGCATATTCACCTGGGGGCAGGTTTTGCTCCACGGTCACGCGGTACAGCCCCTGCGCCATTTCCATGATGTGGATCGATACCGAGTGCCTCGATTCGGACCGCGCACCGAGCATTTCGTCCAGATGCTCGATCAGGCGCTTTCCCTTTTCCACTTTCACCCGTACCAGGTCCAGTTCCGGTTGATCCAGCTCCGTGGTGCGCAGATAGAATTCCGGCTCGCCGGCAGTGATGCGAAATGCAGCATGAGCCCCGGGAACGAAGATGGAATGCTTTTCGGGAACGATGGGGATGGGCACCAGCACGCGTTCGATCACGTTGCCCGCGCTGATGTTTCCCGCCGGGCTGATCTGCGTCATTTTCACGACGCGCGTCCCGTCAAACGCGAACAATCCGATCCCGTCCGGAAGGAACACTTTCGGAGCAATCTGCACGCTGGCATCGATATCGAGCGGCTCGGCATTCTGCTCCATCTGTTCCTTCTGCGCCTGTTTGTTGAGCGCGTTTTCCCTCTGCTGTTCCTTCTCCTCTTCTTTCTTCGTCGCATCCCAATCCACCAGCGACGCAGGCATCTCCTCCCATGCTTCCGAATCGAGGTCGTAATAGCGGATGCGCTCACCTTCGATCTGGTATTCGCGAATCAGCAGGTAGCTGCCGTTTTTGAGAAAAAGCTTTTTGCCGCGGGGCATGGTCGCGCTGGCCTGCGGTGAATCGGTCTGTGATCCCGCAGGTGGGGAGGTAGGTTGCTGTCCCGATGCTGCCGCCGGAAGGGTGAGGGTTGCCGCTGCGATTGCGAGTGCGGCTGCGGCGGGAAACAAAAAAGCCCTCCATCTTCCGGAGGGCCGGACGTCGATTTCTTTCCGCGGTGGTTCGCTGGCTAGTGTTCGCAGCGCGGGTGAAGGGCCGCCACGATCATCAGGTCCGAATTCGTAAACAGCCACCTCTCGGCGCCCGCTCCGGCGGCTTCCGCAGCCTTCGCGATTTTTCCCAGATGCTTGTTCCGCGCCAAGCCCAGCAAATGGTCGCGGCAGATCCCCGTGAGCGAAACCACTTCGTCGTCGGTGAAGAACCTCTGGCTCGACCGGATTCGCATCATCAGAGCCTCCTGAGCCGCCTGCATTGTCCGCAATCCTATGCGCCACAAACGACGCCTGCAATAGTGCTTCCGTTCCACGAAGTTCAAACCAACGGGCCAGGACACCTTGTAACTCGTCTTTTTCCAGCGAGTTACACCTCCCCTCGCCGGAAAGCGTCGGTCGCTGCGCCTTCGCCCGAAGCTGCCGATATGAAATGACAGTGTCCTTGTGGAATATTTCTACAACTTCACGGACAAGTTTCTTGCTTCCCAAATTTCGCCAAAGAGTCATCATGCGGCTCCTTACGCCGCTCCTCCGCCCGCCTTTTCAAATGCGTTCGCAATCTGCAAAATGCGCCCTTCCTTGAAATGGCGTCCAAAGATTTGCATCCCCACGGGCAATCCTTCCGAAGTGAGTCCGCAGGGAACGGAAATCCCCGGCACTCCGGCCAGCGAACCCGTCACAGTATAAATGTCCGCCAGATACATCTGGAGCGGATCGGACGTTTTTTCTCCCAGCCGGAACGCCGCGGTTGGCGAAGTCGGCGTGACGATCGCGTCCACCTTCTGAAAAGCATCGAAGAAATCACGGGCGATGAGCGACCGCACCTTCTGCGCGCGCAGGTAGTAGGCGTCGTAATATCCGGCGGAAAGGGCGTAAGTCCCCAGCATGATCCGCCGCTTCACTTCCGCGCCGAATCCTTCCTCGCGCGTTTTGCGGTACATTTCCATCAGAGTTGCCCCCGGAACTCGCGGTCCGTAGCGCACCCCGTCGTACCGCGCCAGGTTCGAGCTTGCTTCCGCAGTTGCCACGATGTAATACACGGCAATCGCGTAATCGGTGTGGGGCATTTTCAGTGGCACGCGTCGGCAGCCGAGCTTTTCCAGCACCGTGATCCCGCGCTCCACGCGCGCCTTCACGTCCGCATCGAGCCCTTCGCCGAAATAATCCTCCGGCACGCCGATGCGCAGGCCGCTCAGAGGCTTTGAAAGTTCCGCGCCATAGTCTGGCACCCCTACTTTGGCCGAGGTCGAATCATTCTCATCCGCTCCGGCAATCACGCGCAGCACTTCGGCAGCATCGCTTGCGCTTGTCGCAAACGGGCCGATGCGATCCAGCGAAGAGGCAAAGGCAATCAGTCCATACCGCGATACGCGACCGTATGTAGGCATTAGCGCTGGTATTCCGCAGAAGGCTCCCGGCTGCCGGATCGAACCTCCCGTATCCGTCCCTAGCGAAACAACCGCCAAATCCGCCGCAACCGCTGCCGCAGAACCACCACTCGACCCTCCCGGTACGCGGTCCAGCGCCACTGGATTCCGTACGAGACCGTATGCTGAGTTCTCGTTAGAACTGCCCATCGCAAACTCATCGCAGTTCGTCTTCCCCAGAATCACAGCACCGGCCTGTTCCAACCGCCGCACGGCCGTGGCATCGTAAGGAGGCAGGTAGCCCCTCAGAATCTTCGATCCGCACGTCGTTGGTACCCCTGTTGTGCTAATCACGTCTTTGATGGCTACCGGAACGCCGCCGAGAGCCGGAAGCTCTTCTCCTTTCGCAATCAGCGTATCAATCCTTTCGGCTTGCCGGTAGGCTCGTTCGGGTGAAAGCGCGAGAAACGCGTTCAATTCGCCATTGCGCGCATCGATCCGTTTGAAGAACTCCACCGCCAGCTCCCGTGCTGATATCTTCCTTTCCAGCAGCGCTTCTCGCACGCTGGTGACGGTCCATGAATGGGCAGGCACGCTCATTTCTCAATCACCTTAGGCACGCGGAAGAATGGGCCGGCAGCATCCGGAGCCGTCTTCAGCACCTCCTCTGCTGTATGGCAATCGCGCAGCACATCTTCGCGAAGTGTGGCCGCGGAAGTCCCGTCGGCAGAATCCCCGCCCTCGGCAGCGGCATAGATCGCCTGCGCCATCGGCTCGACCCTTGCAACATCGATCTCCTGTAGCTTCCCGACGTAATTCAAAATTTCGTCCAGTTGTCTTCGGTAAATTTCAATCTCCGCGGGCGCCAGCTCCAGATGTGCCAGCTCGGCCACGCGCAACACGTCTTCTCGTGAAATCTTCATCGAATGCTCCGGTAATCGCGGCGGCTCCGCATCATTGAGCCGGGTTCTTTCCTGATGCTTTCCATCTTAGGAAGCGGAACGCGCGAGCGCAAGCCCGCTCGCATCCCGAAGAACTGTTGCGGCTCCGTGAAAATTCTCTCTCCGCCTCTTCCGACGCGCCTTCGATATTGACGTCCACAAGGCACACGGGTTAGAGTGCCTTTAAAGCTCGTCGTTTTGACGCCCAAAATGTCCAAACGTGAAAAAGAGAAGAACTCTGCCAAGAAGGCTCCTTCCGCTTCCAAGCAGAAGCTGCGGTCTGGAAAGTCACTGAGCGGCGTGCGGCCCGTGTTGAATAACCCGACGCTCACGCCCATCAACCTGCCGGACTGACCGGCAAGCCGCTTCTGGCAAATCGCGGTTTCGCCTTCTGCTTCACTGGCGCTCTCGCTTCAATTCACCCTGCTTCCGTGACGGAAAATTGTCGCCTGCGCGGAAGGCATTTTTCCGCTCCCTTCGTCTAAGCCGTCAGAGTCAGTGCTCTTGCGGTACCGGCCGCCCAATGTGTAACAGTGTCTATCCATAGAGGGGATTTTCCGGGCGCGCAAGGCGAAGCGAGAAGCAGAGGAGAAACTTCATGAAGAAGTTCATGCTCACGATGGCATTGGCGGGCCTTGTTGCAGCAGCAGGATTTTCGCGGGCAGAGGCGGCGGACGCCCGCGCGAAGGCGGTGGCGGCTCCGGACGAGAAGGTCACGAACGGCTACGACCTGAAGCCGCAGGCGCTCCTGGATCTCAAACAGTTACAGAAGAAATTCACGGACCTGGCTGGCGCCATTCCCCAGGATAAATACACCTGGCGGCCTGGTCCCGGCGTGCGCTCGGTCAGTGAGACGTTCCTGCACGTCACGCAGGCCAACTACTTCATCTTGTCGTTCTTGGGAATCCCGCGGCCAGCGGGGACAGACGCGAAGGACTTCGAAACATCCACCATGGATAAAGCGAAGATCATCGATGAGTTGAACAAGTCGTTCGCGTTTGCCGAGGATCAGGTGGAGAAACTTACGAACGCCGACTTGGCAAAGTCTCTCCCGAAAATGGGCCCGGATGCGAACGAAGGAGATGTCGTTTATCTGCTTGTGACGCACTGTCACGAGCATCTCGGCCAGATGATCGCCTACGCTCGCGTCAATAGCGTTGTGCCTCCCTGGACCGCTGC
>DATKPM010000127.1:0-5978 GCA_035524135.1 Candidatus Acidiferrum sp.
GTCGGTCGGCGAAGTGATGGCAATCGGGCGGACGTTTCCGGAGGCGCTGTGCAAGGGGATTCGCGCGCTCGAACCACACACGGCGTGGAGGCCGCCAGCAGAAGTCACCGAAGTGATGCTGCGTGAGAAGTTGTCGATTCCAGGCCCTGACCGGCTGCACTGGCTTTTTGAGGCGTTCGAACGTGATATGTCGGTTGACGACGTGTGCTCGCTGACGAAGATCGATCCCTGGTTCATCCGGCATTTGGCGGACATGGTCGCGCTCGACCGACGGCTGGCGGCGACCAGCTTCAATGCCGTTACATCCGAGTTGCTGTTGGAGGCAAAGAGGTCCGGGGCGAGCGATGAAGAGTTGGCGCTGCGTTGGTGCGTAAAGCCGTCGGAAGTGCGGACGCGACGGAAGGCTCTGAAGGTGCTGCCCGTCTTCAAGCGTGTGGACACATGCGCGGCCGAGTTCGAATCGTTCACGCCGTATATGTATTCGACTTACGAAGAAGAGGACGAGGCGAACGTCACCGAGCGGCCAAAGATCATGATTCTCGGCAGCGGGCCGAACCGCATCGGGCAGGGAATCGAGTTCGATTATTGCTGCTGCCACGCGGCGTTTGCGCTGAAGGAAGACGGCTACGAGACCATCATGGTCAACTGTAATCCGGAGACGGTCTCGACCGACTACGACACGGCCGACCGGCTCTACTTCGAGCCGCTGACACTGGAAGACGTTCTCGCCGTCATCGACCGCGAAAAGCCGGAGGGCGTAATCGTGCAGTTCGGCGGGCAGACTCCGCTGAACCTGGCGATCGAATTGAAGCGGAACGGCGCGAAGATCATCGGGACGGATCCAAAATCGATTGACCTCGCCGAAGACCGGCGACGCTTCGGCAAGCTGCTGGAAGATCTGAAGATCCCTCAGCCACGGGCGGGGACGGCGCTGGCTCCGGACCAAGCCGTCCACGTGGCGGAGGAAATCGGGTTGCCGGTGCTGGTGCGGCCCAGCTATGTGCTGGGCGGACGGTCGATGGTGATTGCGTACGATTTGAAGACCGTACACGAGTATGTGGCGCAGGCGTCGCAACTGGGGTCGTTATCTGATCCAAAGCGGCCGATCCTGATCGACCATTTCCTGGAAGATGCGACGGAAGTGGACGTGGACGCGTTGGCGGACGGCGAGGACGTGGTGATCGCAGGAATCATGGAGCATATCGAGGAAGCGGGGATTCATTCGGGCGACTCGTCGTGCGTGCTTCCGGCGGTGTCGCTGAAGCCGTCCGTTCTCGAGCGGATTCGCGACTACACGGCTCGCTTGGCGAAGGCTTTGAAAGTAGTCGGCCTGATGAACGTGCAGTATGCGATCCAGCGAGACACGGTGTACGTGCTCGAAGTGAATCCTCGGGCGTCGCGGACGATACCTTACGTGAGCAAGGCTACGGGCGTTCCGCTCGCGAAGGTGGCGGCGCGCTTGATGACGGGGAAAAAGCTCCGTGACCTGCATTTGCCCTCGGTCGCGACGAACGGAGTGAATGAAATTTCCGTCGGCGATTTCTTTGCAGTGAAATCGCCCGTGTTCCCGTTCAACAAGTTCCGCGGCGTGGACACAATTCTGGGGCCGGAGATGCGCTCGACAGGCGAAGTGATGGGAATATCCTCGACCTTCGGGCAGGCTTTCGCAAAGGCACAACTGGCAGCGGGACAGCGGTTGCCGCTATCGGGCGCGGTATTCTTGAGCGTGAATGACCACGACAAACTGCACGTGGCGCCGGTTGTGAAGGATCTGCTGGCTGCGGGATTGGCTGTGCTGGCCACGCGGGGCACGACGGCGGCGCTGGCGGCTGCGGGCATCGAGGTCGAATCCGTTTACAAAGTGAACGAAGGACGGCCGAACATCGTCGACCTGATCAAGACGGGAAAAGTGAATCTCGTGATCAACACGCCGCTGGGCCGCGAATCCTTCTACGACGAGAAATCAATTCGGCGCGCAGCGATCCGCTACAACATCCCGTGCATCACGACTCTTTCGGCGGCGAGTGCGGCGGCGCGCGGCATTCGCGCCATGGCGGGACGCCAGCCTGACGTAGCGGCGCTCCAGGATTTGCACCGGCCGAAATCGGCAAGAGCGGAAGCGGTTCCAAGAGACTAGAATGGCTTCGATGAACCTGAACGGAATTTTTGCGCCTCTCACCTCGCCGTTTACCACGGATGGATCGCTTGCTGTGGAGCGTTTTCGCGAGAATCTGGAGCGCTACGACCGCACACGTCTGGCTGGTTATGTGGTCAACGGGTCGACGAGCGAGTCTGTCCTGCTTCGGTGGGAGGAGATTTATCGCCTGTGGGAGACGGCGCGTGAGCATGTGAAGCTCGAGAAAATTCTGATTGCGGGTACGGGCGCGGAGGCGACTGCCGAAACCATTGAGCACACGCGCCGTGCGGCTTCTTTTGGATTTGATGCAGCTCTCGTTCGGACACCGAGCTTTTACAAACCGGCGATTTCGACCGAACTTCTGGCCGAGCACTATCTGCGCGTCGCCGATAGTTCGCCGATTCCGGTCCTGCTTTACTCGGTGCCGGTTTTCACCCACGTTGCAATCGACGCGGCAGTAGTTTCGCGCGTCGCATCACATCCAAATATTGTTGGAATCAAGGATAGCTCGGGCGATACCGTTGGTTTATCGGCGATCCTTGCAGCGGCCCCAAAGTCGTTTCAGACTCTTGTGGGATCGGCCGCGACACTGTTTGAGTCTCTGGAAGCGGGCGCTGTAGGGGCGATTCTTGCGGTTGCCAACGCCTTTCCGGAACTGTGCTGCGAAATTTACGAGGCCTGCCGCGCCGGGGAAAAGGGCCGCGCACGCGCCCTCGCGGACCGGCTTGCTGTTGCAGGCAAGTTGTTCGGCCAGCGGTTTGGAATTCCAGGGTTGAAATATGCGATGGACCGGCTGGGGTTTTATGGCGGTCCAGCACGCCTCCCGCTTCTGCCCATCAGCGACGCCGCGAAGGCGGAAATTGACGCGGCGCTTCCCCAAGTGGTAGCGGAACTATCCGCGACTTCGGATTGATAACTTGACGCGCAGACATTTGAATCCCTCACCTGTCTAAATCATCCAACTGGATTGTGCAAGGGCCCCGCCATTCCCGGTCGCAACTGCGTTGTCGTTGGTGTCTTGTCGGCCTTTGTCCAGCCCCCGGGCCGCGTGTATCATGACTTCCTCGATGCAGTCCCAAGCCCTTCCTCTCTCGAAGCTGCCGCAGACCTCCAAGCTGTTTGCAACGTTTTTGGACGATTTCTCGCGCGTGACTGCCTACTACGACCACCCGCCGACACTAGAGGGAGTCCGCGCCTCGGCCGGGAAAGTTACTCTTGACCCGGAGACGAGGCAACAGGTGGTCAAAATCCTGCGCGAGCAGAACGCGAGGTTTGCGCCCGGCAGAGCTGTGAACACCGCAACGGTGCGGAATCTCGATCGGCTTGCCGCGGGCGCGGTGGCCATCGTCACCGGCCAGCAGGTCGGTTTGTTCTCCGGACCGAGCTATAGCGTGTATAAGGCGCTGAGCGCTCTGCGCTGGGCCGATGCGCTGACAAAAGAAGGGGTCGAGGCCGTGCCTGTCTTTTGGCTAGCTACGGAAGACCACGATCTCGCCGAGGTGAATCACGTCCTGTGGAATTCGCGCCGCGGGCTGGTGCACCTCGAAGTTCCGCAACACGAGCCCGACGCAGGACGGCGTGTGGGAGAAATCCCACTGACGGATGCTGCAGATACGGTCGGCAGGGCAGTGGATGCGCTCGAAGGCGCGGAGGTTGATTTCGTCGCTGGGGCCCTGAGGGACTCCTACACTTCGGCGGATACGTTCGGTTCAGCGTTTGGGAAGCTCTTTGCGCGAATTTTTGCGGGCAGGGGACTGATCCTTTTGGATCCGCTCGACGCTAGTCTTCACCGCTTGGCGGCGCCTGTTTACCGCAGGGCCGTAGAGGATGCCGAGACTCTCCGCGATGCCCTGCTCAAGAGATCGAAAGATCTGGAGCAGGGCGGCCTGCATGCTCAAGTAAAAGTGACGCGAGAATCGACCTTGCTTTTCGCCACGGTTCAGGGGAAGCGGCAGGCCCTACGGGAACGAAATGGAAAGTTCTCTGCGGGGACGGAATCATTCACGCGCGAAGAGCTGCTGGCAGCAATCGAAGAAGCGCCGGAAAATTTCACGCCCAACGTGCTTCTGCGCCCGATTGTGCAGGATACGCTGCTGCCCACGGCGGCTTATATCGGCGGACCTGCAGAGATCGCCTACATGGCGCAGGCCCAAGTGGTGTACAGGCAAATTCTGGGACGCATGTCCGCGATGTTGCCTCGGGCAGGATTCACTTTGGTCGAGCCGCCCGTTGCGCGCCTGCTGAAGAAGTACGAACTCGATGTGAGGGAGATTCTGTTGAACCGGGGGAACGTGCGCTCGCGGATGGAGTTGCGGGCGCTGCCACGTGGCCTCGCGAGCCGGTTCGCGAAAGATGAGAAAACTCTTCGGCGTCTGCTTCAGGCGTACACGGAGCCGCTGGAACGGCTGGATAAGACGCTAGTGGGCGCAAGGGATACGGCCGAAGGGAAAATCCATCACCAGTTTCTTAAGCTCAAGTCGCGAGCGGCGCGGGCGGACGCGTTTCGCTCGGGTGTGATAGATGAGCACGAACGCCTAGTCCTCGATTCGCTGGTTCCGCGTAGGGAACTTCAAGAACGAGAGCTCTGCTTTCTTCCTTTTCTGGCGGCCTATGGAGCGCCGCTTCTTGACTCGCTCGCACGGCTGGCGTGTCCCTGCGATTCTGGCCCCTCTGCTTCTCCCGTCCACCAGATTGTCTTTCTGTGACGCCTGTGCATATGCCGTGTGAACATCTCACGTAGGGTACAGAGGGAAGTCGAGCCTGACCTCTTTCCGATTTTAACAATGCTCGTTTGAGTTCTCAGTCGTGCCCTCGTGCGCTCATCTGTTCAGGGCTTTCGTGCTAATATGTCCTTTCTTTTCGTCCTGCCGAAATTTTATTCAAGGGAGACGCTGATGAAGATCACGCCGGGAAAACAAAAGGGCCTGAAGGCGGTTTCGGACGGGCGCGGGGTGATCGCCGCTGCAGCGATGGATCAGCGGGGTTCGCTCAAGAGCGCGATTGCCAAGGAGAAAGGCGTCGACAAGAGCCAGGTGCCTCCGGAAATGCTCGAGGAGTTCAAGATCTGCGTGACGCGCGCCTTGACGCCGCACGCGAGCGCGATTCTTCTCGATCCCGAATACGGTCTCCCGGCGGCGCGGGCGCGCGCTTCGAACGCAGGCCTTCTCCTCGCCTACGAGAACAGTGGATACGACAATACCCGCCCGGGGCGCCTGCCGGATCTTCTCGACGTGTGGTCTGCCCGGAGATTGCAGGCCGCCGGCGCGGATTGCGTGAAGATATTGCTCTATTACAACCCATTTGATTCGCACGAAGTGAACGATATCAAGCACGCGTGGACTGAGCGCATCGGCTCGGAATGCGCCGCCGTCGATATTCCGTTTTTCCTCGAATTCGTGGGGTACGAAGAAAAGGGCGACGAAAAGAGCCTGGAATATGCGAAGAAAAAGCCGGAGATCGTCGCCAAGAGCATGGAGGAATTTTCGAAGCCGCAGTACGGTGTCGATGTGCTGAAGGTCGAAGTGCCCGTGAACATGGCGTACGTGGCCGGTTCCAAGGCGAGCAAGGGGGCTTCGGCTTACTCGCGCGAGGAAGCGAAGGAGCTTTTCCGCAAAGCGGCGGAATCCGCGAAGAAGCCGTTCATTTACCTGTCTGCCGGCGTTGACAATGATGTGTTCCTTGAGACGCTCGAGCTTGCGAGCGAGGCGGGCGCCCCCTACTCCGGTGTTTTGTGCGGACGGGCGACATGGAAGGAAGGAATCCCCGTGTACGCAAAGCAGGGTGCCAAGGCGCTGGAAGACTGGCTGAATGTTGAAGGTCTTAAGAACATCAACAATGTGAA